>JAQWOP010000010.1 GCA_029245795.1 Hyphomicrobiales bacterium | reverse complement strand
TTGGATGCGCTCCTATTGGAAAACATACCTTCCAAGAACTTGGTTTGTCCCATCTGGTTTCGGAACATTGGGATTTGCACTTCCGTCGGCAATAGGCGCCAAAGTTGCAAGACCAGACGTACCAGTCGTTGCAATGCATGGCGATGCTGGAGTGATGTTTACGATTCAAGATTTAATGACTGCCGTGGAACATCAAATTTCAGTAATTCTTTTTGTATTCAATGATCAAGGTTATGGTGTTGAAAGACGTCACCAAGATCACTTATATGGAAGAAGAAGCGGAGTGGATATTAAATCTCCGGATTTTGTTGGCCTTGCAAAATCGTTTGGTGCGAATGCTATTCGTGTTGATGATCTATCAAAAGTAGGAGAGGCAGCTAGCGCTGCATTAAATAATGTTGGACCTACTCTTATTGAAGTGCCCTGCGATTTTAAACATCCAGGTTATGGATCCTTCATTGATTGGTCGAAACAATAATATGTGATTGTCTCAGTATATTTTAACCAATATATTTTTGATTATTAGCTCGTTTTATAGATAAATCTTTTCAATAGTTGAGTTAAATTTGTCATACTCCTCAAATTGAATCCAATGGCCTGAGTTTGGTATTATATGAAATTTAACATCAGGAATTAATTCTTTCATCCTGCTTTGAGCATCATCAATTCCTTTGATTAGTGTGACATCAAATTCACCCCATATAATATCAATAGGCTGAGATATGTTTAGAATCCTATTTGGTAGATCATGCGATGCAACAATCTCAAGACTTCTAACTTTTGTTCCACGAGTATTTAAAGTCTGCAGATTAATTGCCATTTCATCAATCTTTTCTTGCTTATGTATCATCATGACCGATAAATTATGTCTTTGCGCCGCATTTAATTCTTCTTCTGTTTTTGCATCACGCCAACTGATCATTTTGGGTCTCTTAAAAGGCATATTACCTGTTCTATTATACCCAACTAGCGTCAGTCTATTAACCTTATCCCCAGCAAACTTGATCATATGAGATCCAATTGCTGATCCGAAAGAAAAACCAATAATATTATAGTTACTTCCATTAGTGAGGGAGTAGAGGGCATCAACTAAAGTTTGAGCATACTCATCGAGATTTGGTACTTTTGGGAAAGGTTCAGATTCACCAAATCCTGGCATATCGGGGACTATGACCTGAAAATTCTTTGATAATTCTTCGACATTTTTCAAAAAATGCATCCAAGATCCATAGCCGCCGTGTAATAAGACAAGGATAGGACCAGATTGACCCCAGATTCTAAATGAGATCTTAGTATTTTCCTTAGAGAGAATAATCTTCTGCTCTGAGAGATTTTTTATAGTTTCTATTTGTTTATTTATTTGTTCCACAATATAAATTTCTTAAACAATTTATTTGAATTTGTATAGAATAATATAGTAAATTATATATAAAATACCACGTATAAATTAAACACCACAAGATTTGTCCATAAAAGGAAAAATTATTCGATACCCTGCGCTTCATAATAAGTATTTTCGATACTATTTATTTGGTATGACACCTTCCATGCTAGCTGTATGGATAACAAGAATTGTCATAAGCTGGATTGCCTGGGACCTAACCGGTTCGAGTACATATGTTGGATTATTATCTTTCTTCTTATTTCTTCCATACATTACAACAATTCCTTTTTTTGGAGTTTTACTGGATCGCATAGAACCTCTGCGCACTGCAATTCTGGCTCAGCTAATTCAGGCTCTTATGGCTTTTACAATTTTTCTGATGCATGTAACAGATACACTCTCAATTTCCACACTTTGTTTTGTAGCATTAATTATTGGGACAGCCAACAGTGCGCATGGTTCGGCAAGACAAACTATTGTGCCAAGAATTGTCGATAAACCAACAATTGCAAATGCTGTTGCTTTTAATGCCATGAATTTCCAAGTGGCTCGGATTGTCGGCCCAAGCATTGGTGGAATAATGATAGGGTTAGTTGGTACAAAATATACAATTTTAATATCTACAATCTTTTTTCTGCCAGCTCTTATTACCCTATCTTTGATAAAACTTACCCCTAAAAAGGGTGATAAGAAATCAACGGATACAAATTTCTTATATGAATTATATGATGGTGCTAAAGTTGTATATAAAAATATAATAATCCTTGAATGTATAATATTAACTTTAATATCTTCGGTAATTATTAGGGGTTGTCATGAACTTCTTCCTGCTTTAGCTGATGGTAAATTTAATATGGGAGCGGAGGGATTAGGAAAGATTATGGCGGTAGCAGGTGCTGGCGCTCTCATAAGCGCTTTCCTTATCGCCTCAAGAAAAAAAACATATAACGATAATGGTATTCCTCTGATTGCAAAAGGTTCTCTCATAGTTGGCTTATTATCCGTGACAATGCTTGGTCAAGCTGATACTTGGAATATGGCTTTATTAGCGGCTTTTATAGGAGGCGCATCTGTAACAAATGTTGCCATTGATATGCAATCGACAGTTCAAATGCAATTAACTGATACCTATAGAGCCAGAGTCGCGAGTTTGTGGCTAGCTACGGCAATAGGGGGTAATGCATTAGGGTCAATTTTGAATGGAGTTTTTTCTGATATTTATGGAATATCAAATACTTTTTTTTATGTTGGCATTTCAGGAATAGTTCTAGTAATAATTACTCAAGCACTCCTAATTATATATAGTAGATCTTATAAAATATAATGCCCCATACGCAGGTAAAAAAACAAGCTCCAATTGCAGTACTTTTTACAATGTTATTTGCAGGGCAAGTAGCATCTACAATTTTCTTGCCTGGCTTGCCATCAATTGCGGTTGAATTAAACATATCTAGATCCATTGTCCAAACTATGGTTCCTGTATATCTTGCGGCATTCGCCTCAACGCAACTGATTATCGGGCCTTTATCCGATAAATTTGGTAGGAAGCCAATTGTTATGTTGGGTATATTACTATTTACAATTGCTAGTTATTTATGCGCAAATGCCAATGATATTCAAACCCTTCTTTTATGTAGAGTTGTACAAGCTACAGGTGCCTGCTCAACTTTAGTCATAAGCAGAGCAATTATTAGAGATACATCTGAGGGATTAGCTGCTGCTAAAGCTATGTCCTATGTTGCGATTGCAATGGCAATTGGTCCAATCATGGCTCCTTTCATAGGAGGATTCCTTACAAGTTGGTTTAGCTGGAGAGCAACATTCCTCTTCACTAGCATTATTGGATTTGTTGTTTTAATTCTTACATTCATTAACCTTAAAGAAACCTTGCCGAAAGAACTACGTAAGCCCCCAAAAATACAAACTCTTTTTAGCAATTATATTACACTTTTAAAAAATAAAGAATTCACCTCATATAGCCTGATTACAGCTTTTGCAAGTGGAGCGATGCAAGCTTACGTTGTAGCTTCTCCAATTATTTTCATTGTTATAATGGGAGTTAGTCCAGAAGTTTTTGGTTTTTATGTAATGGTTATGCCATCACTTTTTGTTGCAGCAACTTTTCTTTCAAGAAAATTAATGGATTATATTACTGTCGATAAGATTATTATAATTGGCGGAATATTTAGTTGCTCAGGTGGGGTATTGCAATTATTTTTCGGAATTATCGAAGTACAGACACCATTGCCAGTTCTGATTGCTTTTGCTATCTCAAATTTTGGGACAGGATTATTACTTGGTAATTGCTATGCTTCCGCTCTGAATACTGTTAAACCTGAAATAGCAGGTTCTGCCTCTGCATTAGGGGGGTTTCTTCATTTTGGTTGGGGTGCAATAATAACAGTAATATTAGCTAATATTGAAATGACCTCCTCCTTCGTTTTTAGTATTGCTCAATTAACAACAACAAGTCTTGCAATGATTACAATAATCGTATTAAATTTTATATTCATCAAAAATACGTAAATCAAATAAATGAATATCGCTGAAACCTATCGAAAAAGTGAGTCAAAGCTTCGCACAATTGCAACATTACTCATGCCATTTGTTATGATTAATGTAATACTTTCTGAATGGTCAGGAATCAGAGCACCTTATATCATATCTGCTTTTTTAATTATTATATATTTATCCCTATCATTAAATAATTTATCTCTATCCAGAAAATTGTTTCTCATAGTTGGACTTTTTTTAACATTTTGTTCTATATTCCTATTACCAGATTGGTTCTCTGTATCGATTGAAGCACTAACAAAGTCTACATTTGTAGCAACTTTTTTTCTATCTTTGTGCTGTCTTAGAAAAGCTGCTGCATCTTCTCCTTCCATGGAAAAATGTGGTAAATATCTGGCAGAACAAAAATCAAATCTAAGATATTTAACTCTCAGTTTTGGTGGGCATATGTTTGGAGTTATTCTTAGTTTTGGATCAATATCACTTCTTGGCAGCTTAGCTGAAAAAGGAAGTAGTGATATTAAAAATCTTGAGATGAGGGCAATCAAAAGAAAGTCTATGCTTCTTGCCGTTCAACGAGGTTTTGTTGCCATGACCTGTTGGTCTCCTCTCACATTCTCAATAGCTATAACGACATCTGTTATACCTGACACCTCCTGGAAAGGTGCTGCTATATCATGTATAATAAGTGCTTTTATATTGATCTTACTAGGTTGGGCTCTTGATTATTTAAGTAGCCAGAAATTAAAATCTAAAATAGAATTGGAAGATTTTTCTTCAAACGGAACTTGGCATACTCTAATTCCGCTTGCCTTTATTTTTATAACACTTTTGGGAATGATATTTATATTAATGGACTATACAGATTTAAAAGCTGTTCCCATAGTTATGTTAGTTGTGCCTATTTATAGTATTGCTTGGGTTGCTTATCAAAATATGGGCAATACCAAAAAAATGTTTTATAGCACAAAACATAGGGTAGATGAATTTATCAATGATGATATTTATAATTACAAAGCCGAGCTAATTGTTCTCATTATGGCAGCCTTTATAGGAATCATGGGGTCAAGTTTAATTGATCAACTTGCTGGAGATAGTATGAGCTTCCTTGATGCTTTACCTGCCTCTATTATTTTGATTTCTATTATATGGATTATGCCCCTTTGTGGTCAAATTGGTATGAATCCTATATTAGCTGTTTATATGATTGGCCCTCTTATACCCTCGGCTGCAGTAATGGGAATTTCACCAAATAGTATAATAGTAGCTCTTACAGCAGGGTGGGCAATAACAGGTATTAGCTCTCCTTTCACGGCATCCACACTATTAATAGCAAGATTGGGAAAGGTTACCCCTCACCATGCTGGTTTGAATTGGAACGGATGGTTTACAATTATTGGTGGACTATTATTATCTGTCTGGATTATAATTGCAAATGAATTTATAGTTACATAATGGATTTATTAAATTATAAGTGGTTTATACTTGGTGCAATTCTTGGGATTATGCAGTTCTCTTGGATCCTCTATAGGGGTAAAAGAGAAATACCAGGTCCTGGACAGTTCCTAATTTATGGCGCAATCCTTGGCGCCCTAGTATATGGCTGGTTAATTACACTTATTGACAAATTTATCTAAAGGAGAAAGAAATGAAATATCCTCCAATTCATGTTAGAGACGTTCCCATTACTAAAATGGAAGCTAAAAATGGCTGGAATATATCTGAATTTAAATTACCTATAACCGGAGAGAGTGGGTCCTCTACAACAGTTTTCCATTCTATTTTTAAACCTGGATCAACACATAGCAAACATCTTCACTCTCGTTGTCCAGAAATTGCTATGTATTTAAAAGGTCATGGAGTTGTAGGTCAAGGAGCTGGAAGAACAAACGTGCGAGCTGGACATTTTAGAGTTATGCCTGCAAATTCTGAACATTTTTTCCATAATGAAACCCAAGATGCTAATGCAGAAGTTATAGGATTCTATATTGGAGCTAAAGATGTTGAAGATACAGGATATCAATATTGCGGACCCGTTACAGAAGAAGATTTAAATACAGAAAGAAGTGGTTTTAGTGAGGGAATACTAGTTCATATTGATGATGTTGAACCAGAAAAAATGAATAAAGGCGATGGTTGGTCAATAACTGATTTTAGGTTGCCAATAAGTAAAAAGAATGGCTCAACAACAACTGTATTTAATGCAAGATTTATGCCCAAAGCCATTCATAAAAAACATATGCATACTAATTGTGAAGAAATTTATTATATTGTTTCTGGTAGGGGAATAGCTGGAGCTGGTGGTGAAAAAACAGAAATAGAAGCTGGACATTTTCATTATATACCAAAGGGAGTAGAACACTGGCTTTATAACATAAGTGATAGTGAGCCAATTCATGCTGTCGGTCTGTATATTGGTTCTGGTAGTGTTGAAGAAACCGGATATGTCTATCTAGGTGACGTAACAGAAGAAGATTTATCTTAAAAAGATTTATGGAGAATAAAAAAAATGAAATTTCTATATTTTAACGACTTCAGACTTGGTGTTTTAATAGAAAATAAAGTCATTGATATAACAGATCAACTTTCTGATATACCCAATAGAGACTCTAGAGATTTAATCAATGGACTGATTGAGAAGTACGATACTTATAAAGACCCTATTGAGAATTATGTTAATAATAATGATGGAGTTGATATCGATAGTGTGAGGCTTAGAAGTCCATGTCCGCGACCATCTAATATAGATTGTATGGCTGTTAATTATATGGAAGATGGCACAAGAAAAGAAGCTGCACCAATAAATGCATTTCACAAAGCAACAAGTACTGTTATTGGTCATGGCGACACAATGGAATTAACTGATATACCTGCAACAATTTTTGAGGGAGAAGCAGAGCTTGCCATTGTGATTGGTAAAAGGGCTGAAAATGTAAGTGAAAAAGATGCCATGGATTATATATTTGGTTATACAAATCTAATTGATGGTTCTGCGAGGGGTCTTATTGCTTCAAACTTCTTTTTTCAAATGAAATCCCGTGCGAGTTATACTCCTATTGGACCATATTTAGTTACCAAAGATGAAATTAATGATCCGCAGAATCTCCAAATCCTTCTTCGTAATAACGGTGTAGTTATGCAAAACTTTAATACCGATGATATGGCTCATAATATACCCCGTTGTATAGAGTGGTTGAGCTCAATCCATGCTCTTGAGCCTGGTGATATTATCGCTACGGGCACTAATCATAGAGGATTAAATCCATTTATGGATGGGGATAAAGTTGAATTGGAAATTGAAAAAATTGGTACTCTAAACTTCAACGTAAGTGATCCATTAAAACGCACTTGGGAGAGAGTTACGAGAAAAACTCATATCGAAGATAGAGGGCTTGAAGGCGCTCACACGCCTCAGCTCACAGGAAAATATGCCAAGAAAGAGGTATCAAAAACCTCAACAGAGAGAGATAGAAAACTTACAAGTATATAATATTATTCAATATTAAATAATTTAAGTGCAGTCTGACCTACAACATTCTTCTTTTGCTCATCAGTGAGATTGCTATCAACTATATGCTGAACTGGGAAGTACTCTGCCATATCGTAGGGATAGTCTGTTCCCATGACAATATGATCATCTCCATAATTATTTACTAGATATTCTAACTGTTCATGCGTGAATACTGTTGTATCAAAATATAATTTCTTTAAATAACTAGTAGGTGGATTTGGAAGATTTCCATATGAATCTTTCCTTGCCCCCCAAGCATGATCAATACGTCCTGAGTAAGCAGGTAAGAAGCCACCACCGTGAACACCTAGTATTTTTAAATTTGGATATCTCTCTAACAGACCATTAAAAATTATATAATGAAGGGCAACTGTTGTATCTAGAGGATTTCCAATGACATTTGTAAAATAATAGTTACCAAACCTTTCGCCATGAGAAAAACCTAATGGATGAAGCATTACTGCCAAATCGTATTCCTCAACCTTTGCCCAGAATTTCTCTAGTGATTTATCAGATATTTCCATACCATTAACATTAGTAAGTATCTGTAATCCCTTTAGATCAGTCTCTTTTTTTATATAATCTAGGGTATCTAAGGCTATTGAGAGGTCTTGTAATGGAACAGTTCCTAATCCTACAAATTTATCTGGATAAGCATCCACCCATTTCATAATACCATCATTAACTATTCTTGAAACTTTATTGGCATCCTCACCCTTTGCCATATAGTAACATTGATTTGGCACAGATGCGATAACTTGCATATCAATACCTTGAGTTTCTAATAATTCTAGACGATCGGGAATGCTTGATAATGCAACAGTTCTATCTCTATCTTGTATTTGCTGAATATTTAGAGTTTCTGCACTAGAATTATGAACAAAAGGAATGTCTCCCAAGTTATATAAAGGACTTATAAAGTCATGCGCTTCTGGAATAAGAACATGGGCATGAGTGTCAATGGCAATAGATTCCATTTTTATTTTATTTGTTGATACTTTTCTTGCTGATGTTGGTCCGTATCTATTCAAGCTATCACCTAATTTAGGTGTATCGATTACACTGTGCGACATTTTATTCCCTCTTAAAATTCAATTATGTTATAAAATAAATACATACTAGCTAAAAGATACACAAAGTGAAATGAAAAAAAATATTTTGGATAAAAAATCAATTGTTGAAATCAATAAAGATTTATGTGATGGCAATATATCCGCTATAGATATTGCGGAAGAAGTTATAAATAACTTCCAATCATCTAATTCAAGCCAAAACGCTTTTGTTCAATTTGATGATAAAAAAATAATTGAATCTGCAATAAATATAGATAAAAAATTAAAAACTATAAAATGTCCTCCATTATGTGGTATCCCAATTTCTGCCAAAGATTTATTTGGTGTCAATCATTACAAAACTAGAGCAGGCACTCCCAAAGAGCTCCCAAAGAAGTGGGAATCTCAAGGCCCAATCATTAATATTTTAGATCAAAATCATGCACTTATTACTGGAAAAACTCATACTGTAGAATTTGCTTTTGGTGGTGTAGGTATAAATCCACATTGGGGAACCCCAATAAACCCATGGGATTCAAAAAACCATAGAGTTCCTGGAGGATCTAGTGCTGGTGCTGGAGTCAGTCTTTGTACGAATACTGCATCAATTGCTCTTGGAACTGATACAGCTGGATCAGTAAGAATACCAGCTTCAGTAACTGGAAACGTTGGTTTAAAAACAACAAAAAATAGATGGTCAACAAATGGTATTGTTCCACTAAGTAAAAGTTTTGATACCCCAGGTATACTTACTAATACTGTTAAAGATGCTATTTATGCATTTGCAGAATTGGATAAAACTAGCCTATACTATTCCGCAGAAAAAAATCAAAAAATCCAAAATGATTTTAAATTTACTGCAATAATATGTGATTGGTTCTTTGAAAAATGTGAAGCTAGTATTTACGAAGAAATACATCAAGTATTAAAAAAGATTGAAACAAAAAATAAAATCAAAAATGTTCAATCCATCAAAGAAATAGATGAATCTTATAATTTATTTACAAAAGGTGGGCTTGCTGCAGCTGAATTTGCTTCATTCATAAATGGTGAAATGATCGAAATGAAAGACACATTAGATCCAAATGTTTCATTTAGAATAAAAGATATGCATACTTTTTCAGCAATAGAATACCTGCAACGTAAGGATCTCCTTGAAGATATGGAAAAATCTATTCAAGATAAGTTTAAGGACTTTGATGTCATCATCTCTCCCACGGTTCCAATATCTCCTCCTACTGTTAAAGAATTAGAAGATCAAAAAAAATACTCCGAGGCGAATGGTCTAATGTTAAGAAATACCGCACCTATAAATCTTCTTGGTCTATCGGCAATTACTATACCGGTTGCCTTAGATCATAATAAAATGCCAATTGGACTTCAATTAGTGACACCAGCGCATTCTGAAAGAAAACTATTATCTATTGCTTCACAGATTGAAATTTTAATTGGCAATAAATATGAAAACTTATTATAAGTAATCATTTATATTTCTAATTTACCTTCAACAATCTTGACTAACTCATTTGTAATATCAGGCATAATATCAAACCAAATTTTCCATGATAACGCAGCCTGGTGTAGTAGCATAGGAAGACCATTCAACACCCTATGACCCCTTACTTTTGCTCTTTTTATTAAATCTGTCTCAATCGGGTTGTAAACGAGATCGACTATAATTGCATTTGGTTTAAATAGGTTTATATCTATTTCTAGATTATCATTACCGAGCATTCCAAGACTTGTACAATTAATAATTATATCTGCATTTGATAACTCTTTATCCTTTTTTCCCCATGCTATAGTAGTCAATTTTTTATGAAAATCTTTATTGATAGAAATTAAACGATCTGTAGATCTATTTGTAATAGTTATTTTTCTTACAGATTTTAAAATCAAAGAATGAATAATAGCCCGCGAAGCTCCCCCAGCTCCAATGATCATTATATTAACGTCTTCAAAATCAATATCAGGAATAAATTCAATTAATCCAGATATAAAACCATCAGCATCTGTATTTTTTCCCAGTAATCTTCCTTCTTTATTTATGGAGATACAATTTATTGCTCCAATAACTCTTGCACTTTGGTCTATCTCATCCATAAATTGAAATACATCTATTTTATAGGGTATTGTAACATTTAACCCTCTATATAGATGAATATCTCTATTGAAAAAGGATTTTAGATCATCTGGTTTGACCTCAACCACTTCGTACAATCCTTTTATATCATATTTCTTTAACCAGTAATCATGAATTACTGGCGATAGAGTATGCGATAGGGGAAATCCTAAAACTCCAAGCTGAATATTATCTATATTTGATTTTTGTAGGTTCATAATTTTTATATTATATTTATTTTTTGTTTATATAAATTAAATATATTATATTTATATTTAATATACTCATCATAAAAGTTGGAATTACAATGAATTTTATAAAAAATCTTTTTAAAAAAGAAAAAAAAGAACCTCTAGAAAAAAAATTTAATCCAAGTCCATTGCAAATAGCAATATCAACAATTTTGGTACGTACTGCAAAAATTGATGATGAATTTCACGTATTAGAAGAAGATAAAATTATCGATTTGCTTGTTGAATATTTCTTACTTGATAAAAATGATTCAATAATACTTATGTCTGTTGGTTTAGAAGAAGAAAAAAATGCAATAGATCTCTATAGTTATACGAGTGTTATCAAAAATGAGTTATCTCTAACTGATAGAAAAAAAATATTAGAGATGATGTGGCAAATAATCATTACAGACAAAAATTTTGATCCCTACGAAAATAACCTCGTTTGGAGAGTTGCTGAATTGATAGGTATAAGTACCCGAGAAAGAGTCCAGATTAAAAAAGATTTCCTAAAATAAAATCAATGAATAAAAAAATACTAATAATATTACATCAATCAACATCTACCCCAGGAAGAATAGGAATACTTTTACAAAAAAGAGGATATAAATTAGATATCAGACGACCGGCTTTAGGCGATAAGCTGCCCGAAACTCTAAAAGATGAATTTGATGGTGCAATCATGTTTGGTGGACCTATGAGCGCCAATGATGATGATGATTTTATAAAATATGAAAAAAATTGGATACAAATACCTCTAAAAGAGAAAAAACCTTTTATTGGAATTTGTCTAGGAGCTCAATTATTAGCATGTAGCCTTGGTGGCTCTATTAAAATCAAAAATAATGTAGAAATTGGTCATTATCCTATAACACCAACAGAATATGGGAAGCATCTTTTAAAATGGCCACCTTTTGTTCATCAATGGCATCGCGAATGGATGCAACCACCAAAAAATTCTAAAATTTTGGCATTTGGAAATGATGGGGAACCTCAAGCCTTTCGTTATGCTGATAATGCATTCGGAATACAATTCCATAGTGAGCTCACCTTGGCTATGTTAAATCGTTGGCTTGTTAAAGCAGAACATCGACTCATTTTAGATGGAGCACAAGATAGAAAAAATCACTTCGAAGGAAGATTTATGCATGATCATCATGTAAAAACTTGGCTTAATGATTTTTTTGATTTATTATTATTTTAAATTAAACTTAGGGAGTTGATAATGGCAAAATATACCTGTGAAAAATGTGGAATGAGCGTTGGTACTATGACTTGTGGTCAATGTGATGATGAGCTGGTCCATAATACAGTTACAAAACCTGATGGTAGTAACGTACATATTTCAGAATGCCCAAATGGTCATGGTAAAGTAAAGTCACCAATGTGCTGTGGGCAAGATATGTCTTGCCCAGTCTAGCAATACTAGAGCTCATAATTTTCACTTAATAGCTTTATTCATAAAATCACTTACTATAATTTTAGAAAAAAGTTTTTTTTATGCTTAACTTAATAGCCTGAATGCCACTTATGTAAACCTAAGTCTGCCTCTGAAAATCTCTCTTTTCCCATAAATTGCTGATGCCAATATGGATATAGTAGGTTTGGTCGGCTAACATTATTTAATTTTTCTAATTCATCATCACTTAACACCAAGTCAGAAGCTGGTATATTTTGCTTAAATTGTTCTTCGCTTCTTCCTCCAACGATTAGAGAAGTCACCGTCGGTCTACTTAATAACCAAGCTAGCGATACTTGTGAAGGAGCAATCGACCTTTGATTTGCAATATCAATGATAACTTCAACAATATTATATAACTTTTCTTCATCATAAATTGGTGGATTTTTCCATTTACGTTCAAAATGTCTGGAACCACTTGGACCTGCTTCACCTCTCCTAAACTTCCCCGTGAGTAAACCTCCTGCTAAAGGACTCCATACTAAAGTACCAATATTTTCTGATATTCCAATTGGTATCAATTCATTTTCTGCCTCTCGAGCTTGCAATGAATAATGAATTTGTTGGCAAACAAAACGCTCACGATTTGCTCTATCCGCAGCAGCTAGAGATTTCATTAGATGCCAACCTGAAAAATTAGAGCACCCTATATATCTAACTTTCCCGGTTCTAATTAAATTATCAAATGCTTCGACAATTTCTTCTATAGGTGTCATACCATCCCATTTGTGAGCTAAATAGATATCAATTCTATCTGTTTGTAATCTTCTTAAACTTGCTTCACACGCTGAGATAATATGATATCTTGAAAGACCTATATCATTCGGCCCATCACCCATTGGATTCCATACTTTCGAGGCAATTAATAAATTCTCTCTTTTATCTTTGATTGCGTTTCCTAAAATTTCTTCCGATGCACCCTTCGCATACCCATCAGATGTATCAATTAAATTGATTCCCTCGTCTATACATAAATCAATATTTCTTTTTGCTTCTTTTACACCAAGTGAAAAAAGTGGCTGATTTGCATCACCCTTTCCATAGTTCATAGTTCCTATTGCTAAATTTGAAACCTTTAATCCTGATTTACCTAGTAAGTTATACTTCATGCTATTATCCTCATATCTGGGTGCCACTGATTTTTGATTATCTCAACTTATAAGACTTTTGTAATACTCTACCATCTGATCTACAGGGGCTAATGTAAATAGTGGTAATTACTCATTATAACAAAAACAGAATAAAAAAATATTATATTTTATTATTTCTATAGTTGCATCCTATAGTTCATTGATTTCGTCTTCAGCTATAATACCAGGATCATCTGGAGCGTGAATCTTTTCTGTATTTTTTTTATCATCTTTTTTGACAGATTTAGTATTCCTTTTTTTGACCACCGAGTGTTTATGTTCTATATCAATAATCTTAGGCTCCTCAAAAACCTTAATTTCAATATCATCAATGACTTCATCCGATTTATTAATATCGTTAGAAATTAATTTATTATTTGCAAAATAATCTAAATATTGATGGTTCATATCAATTGATTTAATTAGACAATCCCCCCATTTGAATGATTTTATTTCACCTGTATCTGGTATACAAGGTAGCCAAACATGCGAAGTAAAATCATCAATATACCAATTTGTATCATATTTTGAATTCATTGCTTTACGCATCCATTCTCGAGATTTTGTTCTACTTTCAGATAATTCAATCTCTATCTCTGCCAATAGTTGATAAATTCTTTTACTAGAATTTTCACTAATAAATGGCTCCAAAACAGTTCTTGCCTCCTGATAGTTTTTATCATCCATATAAGCTCTACATATTGCAACAGCACCTTCTACATTATTTGATTTTGTTTTTTTAATTACATTCTTAATTCTTTCAATTCGTTGTTTTGGAGATATACCCGGTAATACATGACTATATAAATAAGCGAGATCCTCATGGGGATTTAATTTCCAAATATCTATAATAATTTTTTCAGCTTTTGAATTATTGCCTTGCTCTGATAAAAGTTTTGCACTTAATGACGCTGCCATTATTTGATTTTTGTCTAATTTATTTGCTTCAAGAGCTAAATTAAGTGATTCATCTGGATTTTCATCTTCAATAGATTTTGCATGAGCTGCTAATACTATAGCTCTTTGGGTATTATAGTCTTTTCTTTGAATTAATTTGTTTTTATATTTTTTTTCTATTATGTCCGCAGCTCCACTCCAGTTTTTAGTCATCAAATAACATTTCAACATTTCTTCCATTACCCATGGTTCATTTGAGTTATAAGTTTCTGCATCTTTTAAAATTTCTATTGATTTCTGTGTATTTTTTGAATTTTTTGATAATGTATAAAGACCTCTATAACTAAGCATTTTTGTAGCCTCAACACCATTCATCGTTTGAAATATTTTATTTAGTTGTACGTTATCTTTCTTTAGGCTAGCATTTTGTGCTTTCAATACCAGTGTCATAACATCAGGTTTATTTTTTATTAGACGATCAATTTTTTTTATCTCAATTTCAGCTGCATTACTATTTCCGGTTGATGCGTGAACAAGACCGTTAGTTATAGATTCTTGAATTCTTTGATTAATTTTTGCTTGTTTAAATTTTTGAATCTTTTTTGGAAGAGAAAAGAAATACGCTAAAATAATCCAGAGAATTATTGCAGATATAATTATTGCCGCTAATGCTGTTATAAAAAATACAAGTGATACTGTAATTTCATATTCATTGATCTGGAATAATATTTGTCCCGAATATGACGTCAGCCAATTGAAAAAATAAACTACTCCTATCAGTGATCCGAGTAAAAGAAATAACTTAATCATTAATCATAGTTCCTATGATGGTTTCAATTATTTTCAAACTTATGCTTTAAATATTTAATTTCGTTAAGATATAAGCTTCTTAGTTCTATATTCTTTGATAGATCTATTAAATCCTCACTAAATTCTGTCTTTCTTATTATACTCATTGCATTGGTTAGATCATCATTATAAATATTAGACTTTAATTCTTCAATCAAAGAAACGTTTTCGCTATAATTCAAACGTGCTACGTTTACTTCCTTTGATAAAATTTCGAAAAATTTTGATTTAAATTTATTATCTCCCTTATATAGATTTATATTTTCTTTCAAATATTCATCCAAGTCTCTAATTATTTCCTCGGGAGTTGCTATTCTTTTAGTCGAAAGATCCCTCAATTCATCCATATTTTCATAATTAATATTAAGAGATACTAATAGCTCTATTTCATCATCAAAATCTTCTTTAAATATTACACTTTCTTCAATTCTTTTAATAATCAAACTAACTAAATTTACTTTTTTTGGATCTATTTCTTTATCAATTATGCTATCTTCAATTTTATCTATTTTTCTTAGATTATTATCTATCTCATCAATATTTGAAAGATCTTCATTATTATTTATTAACTCTTCTCCTGCTCCGAAAGACTCTTCTTTTAATTTGATTTCTTTTGAAGGTTTGTCAGCTATTATTTTTATATGTTCAATCAATTCATTATTCTTTTGAGTTATTAAATTATTTTCTTCTGAGATTTCTTTAATTTTTGTATTTAGTTCAAATATTTTAACTTCTAAATTTAATAAGTGCTGATCTTTTTCTTGCAATAGATCTAATCTTTCGTTGTTATTTACTATATTACTCTCTATTTCAGAAATTTTTTGTTTTTGGTCATCAATAAAAGAATTATCCATAATTCTGAGGCTAGTTAGATTTTGAATATTTGGAATATATAAGAATAATAAAAGAATCGAAATCAATAATACCCCAAACAAAAATAATTTCTTTTTTGAAAAAATACTAAGAATATCTAAGAATCTCTGCTTAAATTTTTTAAAGACTGATCTATCATCTTTATTCTGGTCAATAGTGACCTTTGGTTTGATTTGTTTTTTGCGAGAATTAATATTCATTCATTTATTCATTATTATATTAACTCGAAGATTGCCTCGTTTGTTGGTCTTTCTGAGTATCTTGTACTTATACCAAATCTTTTTAAAACTTGTGCAATGTTCTTAGACAAACAATAAGCTAAAATGATTGACGTTTTATTACCTAATTCATATTTCTCAAGTGTATCTATAAATATCTGCGCTGTTCTTTCTGAATATATAAGAACAGCTAATTGAGTATCTTTTGCAAATGCATTAATTACATCCTGATTAAAGCTGTCTTTTTTTATGGCCTCGTAGATTATTTCTTCTTCTAAAGATATACTTTTACATTTAAGAGATTCAATAATATTGGAGGAAATATGTTGTCCACGAAGATATAGAATATTTTCTCTTTTTATATCTTTAATCTTAGGTAATTTATTTATAAGATCTGTACTGTCTTCAAATAATATATATTCATTATTTATACCTAATTCACATGCTTCTTGATATGTAGATTTACCACAAACATAAATTTTTTTATTTGAAAGAAATAGATTTTTTTTCTTCTTTAGAGACCTAATAGCGTGCCTGCTAGTAAAAAGTAATGAGGTGAATTGATCAATATTACGATTATTTTTTAAATATAGAATCTCTAAAAGGGGATTTATTATTGGTTCATAACCTTTATCTCTTGGTAGATCTAATATTTTTCTTGAATCATCCAGTGGCCTTGTAAGAATTAATTTCATTAGCTCTTAATAGAATCATTTGACAAAGATTTATTATAATATTCTAGCAATTTTTGACCAATATCTCCAGCAATATTGATTATAGAGGATTTTGTACCAATCTTACTTAAATAAAAATTCTTTGACCCACTTTTATTTGATATCATTGCATCAATAGATACTTCATTTTCATTTAAGAATCTAGAAAAAATAGCAATTGGTTGATAACAAGATCCTCCAAATTTTTCAAGGACTTTTCTTTCAGCTAAAATAGAAATGTATGATTTTTGGTGATTTATTTTTTCTATTACATCTTTCATTATTTCGTCATCTTTTCTTGCTATTAAACCAATAGCACCCTGACCAGCTGCTGGAAGAAACTTATTAGTATCAATTGGTAGAATATGACAGCCCTCATAGCCCAGCCTCTTAATTCCTGCCATAGCTAAAAATGTTGCATCCACTTCATTATTTATCAATTTTTTAATTCTAGTCTCAAAATTACCACGATACTCTATAACTCTTATATCATTTCGGATTGATCTTATAATTGCTTCTCTTCTAGGTGAAGAGGTTCCAAGAAGACAGTTTTGGGGTAAATCCTCTATATTTTTAATTTTATTTGCGGTAATTAATGCATCTCTAGGATCTTCCCGCTCAAGAACACCATATAATTCCAATCCATCAAATAAATTACTCTCAATATCTTTCACTGAATGTGCTGCTATATCAATCCTATTATCAATAAGAGCTTGGTCTATTTCTTTAGTAAAAAGAAGCTTTCCATCATAAGGTCCAATAGATGCGGAGACATAGTCCCCAGAAGATTTTATTGTAATAATTTCAATATTATCTTTTTTCTCTATACCTTTATTAATGATTTCTTGTGAAAGTATTTCAGCCTGCTTAATGGCTAACTTAGTTGCTCTTGTACCTATTCTTAGCTTCTTATTAGAATCCGATTTGGGCATGAAAATTTCAAATTTGATAAAATATTATATAAATAATATTATTGATGATATTATTCATATCATACATGGTTTAGAACAAATCTAATTTAATAGCAAACGAAAAAAATGATTATCCTTGGAATTGAAACCAGCTGTGATGAGACTTCTGCCTCAATTGTCAAAGAAGGATCAAATGGACAATGCGAGATTTTAGCAAATATAGTTCATTCACAAATTTTAGAACACACAGATTATGGTGGTGTGGTTCCAGAAATTGCTGCAAGATCTCATATACAAAATATTGATACAGTAATAGAAAAATCTATAAGTGAATCAAAAATTAAGCTTAGAGATTTAGATGCTATTGCTGTAACCTCTGGCCCTGGATTAAAGGGGGGGTTATTGGTTGGCGTAACTTTTGCGCAAGCAATGGCAAGTGTTTTAAAAATACCTTTATTAGGTATAAACCATCTTGAGGGTCATGCTCTTACAATACGAATGGTTAAAAAAATTCAATTTCCTTATCTTTTGTTACTGGTTACGGGCGGACATACACAACTAATAATTGTTAAAGATGTTGGTGATTATGAAATATTAGGGACAACAATAGACGATGCACTTGGGGAAGCATACGATAAAGTATCTAAATCTCTAAATCTTGGTTATCCTGGTGGCCCAATCGTTGAAAGAATGGCTGAAAAATATAGTCCAAGCGATATAAAATTTCCAAGACCTCTAATAAATTCAAAGGATCTCAATTTTTCATTTTCTGGCCTAAAAACTGCTGTCAGAAGGGAAATTGAGAATTCTAAACCTATAGATAATCAAAAAGCTTATAATATATGTGCTGAATTTCAAGACTCTGTAATTGATGTTATTTTGAGTAAGCTATCTTTAGCACTAAATATATTTAAAAATAAGTATAAGATCAGTAATGTAAATATCGTCATAGCAGGCGGGGTTGCAGCTAATAAAAAAATTTTTTCATCAATAGAGAAAATAAGCAAAGATCAAAAATTTAATGTTTTTGTTGCACCTCAAGATCTATGCACCGATAATGCGGCTATGATTGCATGGTGTGGAATTGAAAGATTAAGAATGAAAAATATTGAAATAAGTCCAGTGATTGTAAAACCGAGATGGCCACTTGATAAAAGGGCTGTTACATTGCGTGGAGCTGGTGTAAAAGCATGAGTAATATTGGAATAATAGGTGCCGGGGCTTGGGGTATAGCTCTAGGAATTAATGCCCACAGAAATGGTCATAATGTTAATATATGGCATTATGACAGTAAAAAAGCTAACCTATTGATCGAAAAAAGACAAATACCTGCTCTTGATCGCGTTAATATTCCTAAAAAAATTAATTTTATAAGCCAACTCCACGAAGCTATAAATTGTGATATTTTAATATATGCCGCGCCAACTCAAGTTTTTGATCAAATAACAAAAGAAATCTATAAAATAAAAGATTTAAAGATTCCAATTATTATTGCTTCCAAAGGTATAGATACTAATAATAATCTACTCTTAGACCAAATATGCAAAATTAATCTACCAAATTCACAACCGCTAATCCTATCTGGTCCAGGATTTGCTATTGATATAGCAAACGGGCTTCCCACAGCATTGACACTTGCCTCTGAATCAAATCATCTTCTCGAGCAAGTTGGAAAGATAATTGCAAATAATAATTTTCGTCCTTATTACAATAATGACCTGATAGGCGTACAAGTTGGAGGTGCTTTAAAAAATATAATCGCTTTAGCAACTGGGGTTGCTATGGGTAAAAAATTGGGTGATGGCGCAATAGCATCTTTGATAAGTCGTGGAATAAATGAAATTATTATTTTTGGTCTAGCATTGGGTGCAAATAAAGATACCTTTCTTGGACTTTCTGGTCTTGGTGATTTAGTTTTAACATGCACCAATATGAAGTCTAGAAACACTCAATTAGGCTACCAAATTGGCTTATCAGGAGAGTACAAAGATGAAACACAAAACCTGACTGAAGGTATATATACAACACAGGCAGTTTATAATATGTCAAAAGAAATGAATTTATCATTGCCAATAATTGAAGCTATATACAATATACTATATAATGGTCATTCAGTAGATGATGTGATAGATTTGTTAATTAACAGACCCCTTAAAAAAGAAAATTTTTGATAAGAAATGAGGTCGTCCATTATGGCTTTTTGGCTTTTTAAATCAGAGCCCGGAACCTGGTCCTGGCAAGATCAAATACATGCAGGAGCTACTGGCACTGAATGGGATGGTGTAAGAAATTACCAAGCTAGGAATAATATGGATAAAATGAAATTAGGTGATTTAGGCTTTTTCTATCATTCTGTTAAAGAAAAAACTATTGTTGGAATCACGTCAGTAATTGCAGAAGCACATATGGATACAACTACAGATAATAAAACATGGCGCTGTGTTGACCTTGCCTACCATAAAAGTTTCAAAAATCCTGTTAGCCTAGAAGAAATTAAAAATAAACCCAAACTTTCTGAAATGATTTTAGTAAAAAATTCTAGACTATCTGTCCAACCAGTTAAAAATGATGAATGGAATATCATATGCAATATGGGCGATCCGCAATGATAAATAAATTTAATAATTAAATACACTTACAGTAGGAAATAATATGAATAATTTTACAGGAAATAAAGTAAGCTCTGAATGGTCCAGAAATGCCTATATAAATAATGAAAAATATAAAACTCTATATGCAGAGAGCATATCTTCACCTGAGAAATTCTGGGCTGAACATGGCAAAAGAATTGACTGGATTAAACCTTATACAAAAATAAAGAATACTTCCTATAAAAAAAATAATATAAATATTAGCTGGTTTGAAGACGGAACACTAAATGTTTCAGCAAACTGTATTGATCGACATGTAAAAGAAAATCCAGAAAAAAAAGCCCTAATATGGGAAAGTGATAATGGCAAAGAAACTAGAATATTCACGTATGAAGATCTCTATAAAAATGTATGTAAATTTGCAAATGTTCTAAAAAAACTAGGTACAAAAAAAGGAGATCGAGTCACAATTTATATGCCAATGATTCCAGAAGCTACTTTCGCTATGCTGGCCTGTGCGAGAATTGGAGCAGTACATTCTGTTGTTTTTGGTGGTTTTTCTCCAGAAGCCTTAGCAGGTCGAATTGATGACTGTCAGTCAAAGATTATAATAACCTCAGACGAAGGTATTAGAGGAGGAAAACTAATACCCTTAAAAAATAATGTAGATAAAGCGATAGAAATTGCAAAAAAAATGGGGACTAATGTTGAAAAAAATTTAGTTGTCCGACATACAGGAAACAATACTTCTTGGGATGATTCAATTGACCATTGGTATCATGAAGAAAAAAAACAGGTAGCTGATATATGCCACCCTGAAGAAATGAATGCAGAAGACCCTCTATTTATATTATATACTTCGGGTTCAACAGGAAAACCAAAAGGTGTTTTACATACATCTGGCGGCTATCTAGTTTATGCATCTATAACTCATCAATATATTTTTGATTATAAGCCAAATGATATTTATTGGTGTGCAGCTGATGTTGGTTGGATAACTGGCCATAGTTATGTTGTCTATGGACCTCTTTCAAATGCAGCAACAGTGGTAATATATGAAGGATTACCAAACTACCCAAGTGCTTCTAGATGTTGGGAAATTATTGATAAATATGGAGTAAATATTTTCTACACAGCTCCTACAGCTATAAGAGCTCTGATGGGGGCTGGTGATCAATATGTACAATCTACAAATCGTAGCACCCTTAAGCTTCTTGGTACAGTTGGTGAACCAATAAATCCAGAGGCATGGAATTGGTATTATGATATAGTTGGTGAAAAAAAATCTCCTATCGTTGATACATGGTGGCAAACAGAAACTGGCGGTATTATGATATCACCAATGCCAGGAGCAATTGATCAAAAACCAGGATCCGCTACCTACCCATTCTTTGGAATACAACCAGCAATTGTAGACGCAAAAGGGAAAAAGTTAGAAGGAGAGTGTTCCGGTAATCTTGTAATTTGTGACTCATGGCCAGGTCAAATGAGAACAGTTTATGGAGATCACAAACGATTTGAAGAAACTTATTTTTCAACATATAATGAAATGTACTTTACTGGAGATGGCTGCAGAAGAGATGGAGATGGCTACTACTGGATAACAGGAAGAGTCGATGATGTCATAAATGTCTCAGGTCATAGACTTGGAACAGCTGAGGTAGAATCAGCTTTAGTATCAAATAAGAAAGTTTCTGAGTCAGCAGTAGTTGGTTTTCCTCACCCTATAAAGGGTCAAGGAATCTATGCTTTTGTTACACTCAGAACTGCTATAAAAATAGAAGAAAAAGATATAGTGCAAGAATTAGTTCAAAATGTAAGAGAGATAATAGGCCCAATTGCAACACCAGATCATATCCAACTAACAACTGGCTTACCAAAAACAAGATCTGGTAAAATAATGAGAAGAATACTAAGAAAAATTGCAGAAAATAATTACTCTGATCTTGGTGACACATCAACTCTCGCAGAACCAGCTGTTGTTGAAGAATTAATAAAAAATAGAAAGAACAACTAACTAAAAATCAGAAGTTATGCCTTTTCTTTCCCAATCACCATATCTTGTTGGTTCAGGTCCTTGTGGGCCATTTATTTCTTTTGGCATGACAGACTTAGAATCTTTATTCTTTTTTCTTCTCTCTTCAGCTTCTGCAAGCGCTCTTTTTGCTTCAGGAGAAAGTTTTTTTTCTTTTTTATTAGCCATAGTTTATATTTCTAAATAATGCTTCAATATTAATATAGTAATTAAAATAAATAAATTAAATATGAATATAATAATTAATGAAAATCAAAAAAAATCTAATGGGTTAAAATCTAGAGAACTTGTTATTGATATACTTATAGATATTATTGAAAAAGGTGCTAATCCTGACCAAAGCTTGAAAAAAAAATTACAAAGTGATAAATATCTAACTCTACCAAAAGAAGATATAGCTTTTTGTATGATGATTATGATGACAACTTTGAGGCGTTGGGGTCATATTGAGATTATTTTAGCAAAATACTTAAAGAACTCAATTGAGAGTCATTCTAGAAGAATTCATTTTCTATTACTTACATCCGTATGCCAAATACTTTACCTTAATACCCCCCCTTATGCAGCAGTGAATAGTGCAATTGAGCTAACAAAAAATGATAAAAAATCATCGAAGCTAAGAGGGCTTGTAAATGCCGTTTTAAGAAGAATAAGTGATGATAAAGATACTATATTATCCCAAATAATGAACCCTCTTGACCTATTACCAGATTGGATAAGAGATAGATGGAAGAATTTTTATACTAACGATGAAATAAAGACAATATCAGATACACTATTATCATCCCCCCCCCTTGACATTAGTCTTAAAGATTACAGTCTAGAGGTTATTAAAGATTTAAATGGTTCTGTATTATCGACAGGATCTATAAGATTGCATGATTATTCATATATCCCAAATATAAAGTTCTATAACGAAGGTTTATGGTGGATCCAAGACGTGTCAGCTTCAATTCCAATTAAGTTAATTGAAGATAATTTGAAAGATAAACTATTTGTAGATCTATGTGCGGCACCGGGCGGAAAGACAGCTAGTTTATTATCTAAAGGTGCTATAGTTGTGGCAGTGGATAAAAGTGCAGAAAGATTAAAAATACTAAAAGAAAATTTAGATAGGTTGAAATATAAAGCTAAAATTGTTCATGCTGATGGAACAATTTGGTTCCCAAAAGAAAAAGTGGATGGTGTTCTAATTGATGCTCCTTGCAGTTCAACGGGTGTAATCAGAAGAAATCCAGATATTTTACGCAGGAAAATAAATAATTTGGAATTTTTCACACACAATCAAGAGAAACTATTAAATAATGGAATTAATATGCTAAAAGTAGGTGGTATTTTGATTTATTGCACATGCTCTTTAGAGCCAGAAGAGGGTGAAGATCAAATAAATAGAATATTAAAAGAAAGAACAGATATCAAATTAAGAAAAATTATTCTAGAAAAATTACCTGAGTTTAAAAAATCGATCCGAAAAGAAGGATTTATGAGAATACTGCCAGGTATATTACCAGATGGTGGAAATGATGGTTTCTTTATTTCCATACTCGAAAAAAAATAATAGTATAAAATTGAGACTAAAATCATAAATACCGGAGAAAAGACCATGCCAATTTTTAGAAAGAATGAAATGAAAGCAACTCCAGATGTTGCAAGACCTCATATTATGATGAAACAATTCGCTGGTGAGATACTTAAAGTCGGGATAGTTAACTATAAAAAAGGTGATGTTCCTCCCCCACACTACCATCCAAATGATGAGCAATGGATTTATTTATTATCAGGAAAACTAGCTGTTTTACTGGGTGATGAGACAACTACCGCTGAATCTGGTGACCTTGTCTATGTCCCAAGAAATACTGTGCATGGAATCAAAGTTCTTGGAGATGAGTGTGTGTTTTTCACTTGCAAGAATAAAAGTGGGACAGGTGGACTCAGTGAAGATTATACTGGCGTTACAAATCTGGATGAATTAATAGAAAAACTTGCAAATCAAAATTAAACATTCTAATTGATTATATTGTCAAAAGACTATTACAGATGAAAAAAAATACTATTAAGATAAAGAGAGCTTTAATAAGTGTTTACGACAAAACAAATATTGTAAGCTTTGCTAAAAGCCTTGAAAATGCAGGTATTGAAATAATTTCCACGGGGGGAACGGCTAAATTATTATCAGAGAATGGTGTTACAGTAAAAAAGATTGAAGAAATAACAAAATTCCCAGAAATATTAGATGGAAGGGTAAAAACGCTTCATCCAAATATTTATGCCGGTATACTATCTAGATTAAATAATATTGATGATACTAATATAATTGATAAGCTTTCAATCCAAAAAATTGACCTCGTAGTAGTCAATTTATATCCCTTCCAAAAAATTATTGAAACGACAGATAATTTAAATGAAATCATTGAAAATATTGATATTGGGGGGCCCTCAATGATAAGAGCTAGCGCTAAAAATTATGATCGTGTATCAATAGTTACAAAAATAGATTCATATCAAATGGTCCTTGATAATATTAAATTAAATGGTGGGCTATCTCAAGAAGATCGTGCAGACCTCGCTGCAGAAGCATATAATTTAACTTCATCTTATGATGGGATAATTGCGGGTTGGTTCAAAAAATATTTAGGGAATAAAAATTCAGAAAATATAATTCCTGAAATTTCAAATGAAAGAGTCCTCAGGTATGGTGAAAATCCACATCAGAATGCTTCTCTTCATATTAATTCAGAAAATGGTTTTGGATCAATTGAACAATTACAAGGAAAAGAACTATCTTATAATAATATAAATGATATAGATGCCTCCCTTCAATTAATCGATGATTTCAAAGATGATATGCCAACTTTTGCAATAATCAAGCATACAAACCCTTGTGGTGTAGCTCAAAGAGATACTATTTTAGATGCATATAAATCAGCTCTTTCTTGCGACCCAACAAGTGCATTTGGCGGTATCTTGATAGCAAATAAAACTATTGATGCTCTTACTGCTATAGAAATTATAAAAGTATTTTCAGAAGTAATCATCGCACCAGATTTTACTGAAGATGCATTACAAATTTTTTTGAATAAAAAGAATCTGAGAATAATAAAATTTAATAAAATATCTAATGATGGACTAGATAAGAAATTACTCAAATCTGTCTTTGGTGGTTATTTAGTTCAGGATCGAGATGAGTTTGTAATCCAAAAAGAAGATCTTGAAGTTGTTACAAAGAAAAAACCTGATCATAAACAATTAGATGACATGATATTTGCATTTAAGATTGCTAAGCATGTAAAATCAAATGCTATCGTTTACGCCAAAAATAGAAAAACGATTGGCATAGGCGCTGGACAAACTAGTAGAGTTGACTCCTCCAAAATTGCCATTCAAAAATTTTATGAAAATTTGAGTGATGAAAAAGAAAAATCTGGTTGCGTTATTGCATCAGATGCATTCTTCCCTTTTTCTGATGGGTTGAGTACAGCTATAGATTTTGGAGTAGAAGCAGTGATTCAACCTGGTGGTTCAATCCGAGATGACGAGGTGATTACAACTGCAAATAAAGCAGAAATAACTATGGTATTCACGGGAGTAAGACATTTTAAACACTAGAAACTAAATATACTCGCTAAGTTTTGTAGATAGAAATTGCCCAGTACCTGCCTCAGTTTTAATTATATTATCTTTTACTATAGTAGTTCCTCTCAATATAACCTCATTTGGCCAACAACTTACTTTCATACCTGAGTATGGGTTATATTTCGATCCGTCAACAACCATATCGTCAGATAAAGTAATATTTAGATCAGTATCCCAAATTACAATATCAGCATCTGATCCTATTTTTATTTCTCCCTTATGAGGATACAATCCATAAACCTTTGCGGGCATAGTTGAAGTCATTCTAACAAAATCTGATATATCTAAATTACATTGCTTATTAAGTACCCTATCTAATAAAATTGGTAGTCTCCAGTGCAAACCTGGTATTCCATTTGGAATTTCCTTAAAGTTTGGACTATTATCTTTGAAAAATTTTCCTTTATTATCAAAGCTGTATGGCGCATGATCAGAGGTAACTAAATCTAAAGTTCTATCCTCAAGACCCTTCCATAAAGCTTCTGAGTCATTTATGGAACGTATTGGTGGGCTACAAATCCATTTGGCTCCATCATTGATCTGTTCCTGATCAAGAAGATGAGAGTTTAGTGTCAGATATTGGGTGCAGGTTTCAGCAAAAAATTTTACACCTCTTGATTTTCCTGATCTTATTTCATTTAAACCCTGTTCAGAAGATACATGAAAAATCATTACAGGTTGCTTTGTTTCATCAGACATTTGAATTATCCGCCTGAAGGCATCAACCTCTCCCTCAACCGGATGACTATCTGTGTGATACTTGGGATGATAACAACCATCTTCGAGTAGCTCTTTTACCTTATTAGTTATCATTTCATGGTTCTCAGCATGAACTGATACCATGGCACCACATTTACGAGCCTGCTTTAATATTTCTAGTATATTCTCGTCATCAATTCTTAAGCGATCATAAGTCATGAATAGTTTAATAGAGCTATGACCTGACAATATTAATTTTGGTAATTCTTTTTTTATTACATTATCTGTTGGACCAGCAATAATCATATGCATTGAATAATCTACTATAGATCCTTTGTTAGCTAAATTGTGATATCTATCTACGACTTCTAAAAGTGAGTCTCCATCATATTGAGCAGCAAATGGAATTACTGTTGTGTTACCCCCAAGAGCTGCAGCAGATGTCCCTGTGTAGAAAGTATCAGAATTAACTAAACCAGAAGCAGATTTTTGTTCAATATGACAATGACTGTCTACACCACCAGGAAGAACTAATTTACCTTTTGCATTTATTACTCTATCTACTTTATCAGATAAATTTTTCCCAATATTAACAATTTTCTGATCTGAAATTAGAATATCTATTGGTTCTAAATTATTGGAATGTGCTACCGTTCCGTATTTGATCAAAAGTTTCTGGGACGGCATTTGTAAAACTCCAGATTTTGCAGTTTCCTACTTCAAAGTCTTAACAATGGAGCGGGCGATGAGATTCGAACTCACGACCCCAACCTTGGCAAGGTTGTGCTCTACCACTGAGCTACGCCCGCAAAATTCACAACTAATATATATATGGATTTATTCTTTTTTACTAGCAAATAATTACATAAATAAGATTGATTTTGTGTTATTACTGATTATATTGAGTATATTTAAAATTTAATATTATTGGCACTTATGCAAGAAACTAATCAAAATATAAAAGATATTTCAACAAGTACGTTTGATACCGATGTGATTCAAGCGTCAAGCTCTATAATGGTTGTAGTTGATTTTTGGGCACCTTGGTGTGGGCCTTGTAAACAATTAACTCCTCTTCTAGAAAAAATTACAAATGAATATGCTGGCTCAGTTACACTGTGTAAAATAAATATTGATGAAAATCAGGCTATTGCAGCACAGATGGGTATTCAATCAATTCCAGCCGTATTTGCATTTAAAGATGGTAAGCCTATAGATGGTTTTATGGGAAATATTACGGAAACTGAATTGCGTAAATTTTTTGAAAAACACGTTGTAATCGAAGATTCAACTGTGTCTGAATTACTTCAAGAATCTATTGATATGAAAAATTTAGAAAATTATGAGGAAGCCCTATTAAAACTAAATGAAATAATACAAAAAGAAAACGAAAATATTGATGCAATTATTGAGATTGCAGACTGTTACGTGAAAATGGGAAATCTTGAGAATGCAACTACTTTTATATCTAGTCTTTCAGAAAAAATACAAAATGATGCTAAATTAAGAAAGATTAAAACAGCAATTGAATTAGCACAAAATGCTCCATCAGATAATAATATAATTAAAGATCTTCAATCTAAGATAGATAATGATCCAAATGACCATCAATCGCGTATTGAATTATCTTTGTATTATAATTCTAATGGAAATCAGAGTGAAGCTGCTGACCTTTTAATTGAATCTATTAAACTTGATAGAGAATGGAATGAAAAAGCTGCTCAAAATCAGCTACTTAAATTTTTTGAAGTATGGGGTTTTACTGATCCAGTTGCCATTGCAAAGAGAAAAAATTTATCTTCTATTCTATTCTCATAAGGAAACCAAATTATGACAAAAGAAATAATTTTTGAGGAACTACCTGAAATTATTCCCATCTTTCCCCTCGATAAGTGTGTCCTTCTTCCTAAGGCTATATTACCTTTAAATATTTTTGAGCCAAAATATTTACAAATGATCGAAGATGCAATTAAGTCTGGTAAATATATAGGAATTATTCAGCCATCAATTAGCAAGGAAGAAAATAATGATACCGAAAAAGTCGGTTGCCTTGGAAAAATCTCCACTTATGTTG
This sequence comes from Hyphomicrobiales bacterium, assembly GCA_029245795.1. GTDB lineage: Bacteria > Pseudomonadota > Alphaproteobacteria > Rhizobiales > TMED25 > TMED25. The sequence goes on along the minus strand of JAQWOP010000010.1, from coordinate 72,244 downwards.
AAAATGATGATGGCACATTAATTGTAAAATTAACGGGAATTTGTAGGTTCAATATCCTTGAGAAATTAAAATCTAATAAAAAATATAAGCAAATGAAAGTCTCCTATCAGTTATTTAAAGGTGATCTTCAAATGAATGATCCTATAAAATCTGTCGATAGAGATAAATTGCTTAATGTAATATCAGACTATCTAAATGTTAACGATTTAACAACGGATTGGTCCATAATAACTGATACAGATACAGAAATATTGATAAATGCCTTTGCAATGTTAAGCCCCTTCTCATCAAAAGAAAAACAAGCTCTTTTAGAAGCAACAAATATTGAAAATAGATCTGAAATACTGATAGCTCTAAGTGAAATATCAATTGCATCAAGAAATAATAAAAAAAATAACTTTATGCAATAATTGGTATGTCCTCATTTGATTCTAAATTATTAGATATTCTCATTTGCCCTCTATCAAAAGAGCACCTTGTCTATGATGAAAAAAATCAGGAACTAATATCCAAAAAAGCAGGTATAGCCTACCCAATCAGAGACGGTATTCCAATCATGCTCCCAAATGAAGGAAGAAAAATTCAACATAATTAACAAATATTTGTATATGTTTATCTATTAAAAATATTCTGCACCAATAATGAATATTTTTGGAAATAAACCCTTACAAATTAAGAGGTATACCCTTAACAAGTTTAGGTGAATTTTCTTTTATACCCGAGGCTTCTTCCACAAGATTTTTCTTTACTAATGGTATTTTATCTACGAATCTTATTGCAAAAGATTTTAAAGGCTCAAGTGGTTTAATATTATTTGAGTATAATTTATTAATTCCGTCATAAATAAGTGCTGAAGAAATAATATCACCCATTCTAGATCTTTGATACTCTTCTAGAATATTTATTGAACCAAAATCTAAGCCATACTTAATTGAATCTACAATAATTTCAGATATTTGAGCTACATCTCTCAATCCAATATTAATTCCTTGACCTGCCAAGGGGTGAACGACATGCGCTGAGTCTCCAACCAATACCAATCTATGGTCTATAATTTTTCTTGTGATGCTAAAATATAGATTGAAATAACCTATATTATCTATTTTAAGTATTTTACCCTTACTATTATCAAATCTTTTATTTAATTCTTCTATTAGAGATTCTGAATTTAGATTTTTAATCTCATTCATGATATCATTATCTGATGACCATATTATTGAGGATGTTTTTTCATCTAATGGCAATATAGCAAAAGGTCCTGTGTCTAAAAACATTTCTATTGCAGTTTTTGTATTGCTTTTAGAATGATTTACAACACAAGATAAAGCTGTTTGCTTGTAATCCCAACTAATAGCCTTTATACCCAAAATATCTCTTACAATAGATTTTCGTCCATCTGCTGCTATCAATAATTTGGCAATAAATTTTTTATTTTTAACGAATAACTTTGCTTGGTTTTGATCAATGCTTATATCCTTAATATCCTCATTAAATATGGTGAGGTTATTAAATTGAGATAATTCTTCTGCAACAATATCTCGAAGTTTTCTTTCATTTATAATATAGGACGCTAATTGATCATTAATTCTATTGTCAAATTGCAAATATCCTTTTTTTGGTCCACTTTGTGATGGATTTGAAACATCAATTCTTTCAACTGGATAGCAATATTGTTTTACCTTATCCCAAATACCAAGAGCCTTGCATATATTTACAGTTGAGAGAGAAATGGATAATGCACGTACGTATTCTTCTGCATAATTTTCTGTAATGTCCCTATTTATTACATTTATTTTTATATTATTTCCAAGCGACTTCAACAAAGCGAGAGATAAAAACTGTGAAGTAATTCCGTTTCCTACAATTAACAAATCACTAATAATGTTATTTTCATGTTGCATTTGATTCCTAGTTGTTTTCTAATTTAGATATTACGTATCATTCAACATCTTTGTTTATTAATTTAATTTGATTTTATAATGAGTGCTATAAAAAAACTTAATGATATTCTGAATCTTACATCTATTGATGAAAAAACTTTTACCGTATCAGCAAAAGAGCCAGGGTGGAGAAGGATCTTTGGTGGATTAATCGTAGCTCAAGCAATTATGGCCGCATATAAGACTGTAGAACAAAAACAATTACACTCTCTGCATTCATATTTTTTAAGAGCAGGTGATCCTGATATTCCAATAATATACAAAGTAAAAAAACTAAGAGATGGGAATAGTTTTGTTCAGCGTATTGTCTCATCATATCAAAATAACCATCTTATTTTTTATATGATGGCCTCATTTCATAAAACTGAAGAGGGGCTTATTCATCAGGATCCGATGCCAAGCGATATAAAAGATCCCTCTACTCTAAAAAATGAAATAGAACTTTTGAATGAAACATTCAAAAATAATCCCAAAAATGTCCGAGATACTAGAAATCGAGAGAGACCTATAGAATTCAGACCCGTTAATCCAAAAAATATAATCCGAACAGAAAAAGAAGAGCCAGAACAATTAATCTGGCTTAGAGCAGCCGATAAAATTCAAGTTACTCTTCCATTAAGCCAAGCAATTCTGGCATATGCTAGTGATTATACAATCCTAGATACAGCTCTCATGCCTCATGCTTTATCTATATTTCAAAGGGATCTACAAGTTGCGAGCCTTGATCATTCCATCTGGTTTCATAGGCCATTTGATATAAATCAATGGCTACTTTATTCACAAAGAAGTCCGACTACTTATGGCAATAGAGGCTTTGCTACTGGACATATATTCTCTCATAACGGTGATCTATTAGCTACTATTGTGCAAGAGGGAATGATTAGACTATTGCATAATAATTAATCACCTTCTTATTATTGCCTATTTTATAGGCATATTATTATATTTCTATATTCTTCTTCTTTCAAATAATATTTATTATATATATATTTCAATAACTTACAATATGTTCTGTAATAGTTGGCACGCTTTTTGCAATTATAAAAGTATAAAAGAAACTTACTAAGGAGAAATTTAATGAAGTTAATTACAGCAATTATTAAGCCGTTTAAGCTTGATGATGTAAGAAAATCCCTCGTTGACCTAGGTATTGAAGGTATGACTGTTACTGAAGCTAAAGGTTTTGGTCGTCAAAAAGGTCATACCGAGGTGTACCGTGGCGCTGAATATGAAGTAAATTTCATTCCAAAAATTCAAATAGATATTGTTATTAAGGATGAAATTCTTGATTCAGCAACAAGCGCAATCGTTGAGGCTGCAAAAACAGATAAAGTTGGTGACGGTAAAATATTTGTTTTTGATGTAAACAGCGCAATAAGAATAAGGACCGGCGAAGTAGACGCTGAAGCCCTTTAAATTAATATTAGGAGAAAAAAATGTTAAAAAAATTACTTTTTTTGGTCATAGGGTTTAGTTCAGTAACTTACGCCATGACCGAGCCAGCAAATGCTGCTGCTGAAGATACAGTATATGTATTTAATACACTGTTATTTTTGATTGGCGGTTTTCTTGTCATGTGGATGGCAGCTGGATTCGCAATGTTGGAAGCCGGTATGGTAAGATCTAAAAGTGTAGCTATGCAATGTACAAAGAATATTAGTCTTTATGCAATTGCAGGTATAGCTTTTTGGGTCCTAGGTTACAATTTAATGTATGATGGTGTTGATGGAGGATTCTTCGGAAGCTTCACAGCATTTAGTGTTCCTGATCCATCGGCTGATGCTGGTGACTATTCAGCAGCATCTGATTGGTTCTTTCAAATGGTTTTCTGTGCAACAACAGCTTCAATAGTATCCGGAACATTAGCTGAACGAATAAAATTAATTCCATTCTTAATTTTTGTTGTACTACTCTGTGGTGTTATTTATCCTATTCAAGGCGCCTGGCAATGGGGTGGTGGATTCCTATCAGAATTAGGTTTTAGTGATTTTGCAGGATCTACGATCGTTCACTCAACAGGAGGTTGGGCAGCTTTAATGGGTGCATTAATATTGGGTGCAAGAGCTGGCAGATACGTTGATGGCAAAGTTACGGCAATGCCAGGTTCTTCTATGCCATTAGCCACACTAGGTACATTCATTTTATGGCTTGGTTGGTTTGGCTTCAACGGTGGCTCACAATTAGCGTTAGGATCACTAGAAGATGCATCTTCTGTATCAAAGATATTCATGAATACTAATCTAGCTGCAGCTGGTGGTGTTGTTGCTGCTGTAATATTAACACAAATTCTGTATAAGAAAGTAGACTTAACAATGTGCCTTAATGGTGCTCTTGCAGGATTAGTATCCATCACAGCAGAGCCACTAATGCCTTCTCCATTATCCGCAATAATTATAGGTGGCATTGGTGGAGTTATTGTAGTATTTGCAGTACCTATGCTAGATAAGCTAAAAATCGATGATGTTGTTGGTGCAATACCAGTGCATTTATTAGCAGGTATTTGGGGAACATTAGTAGTTCCGTGGTCAAATCCTGACACAAGTTTAATAACACAATTTATAGGTGTTATATCAATTGGACTATTTGTTAGCGCAATAAGTGCCGTTGTTTGGTTTGTATTAAAATCAACAATTGGTATTCGCGTAAGCGAAGAATCCGAACAAGTTGGAGTAGATAAAGCAGAGCTTGGTATGGAAGCATACCCCGACTTCACAAAATAATTCTATTTCGACTTATGTTCTCCAAGAAAAAGGTGGCATAATTGTCACCTTTTTTCTTGATAATTAAGATAGGTTTAACCAGATTAACTTATACTAAAAACGATAAATTTTTAGTATGAGGGTTAATGATACCTATATCTCCATTCCAAAGAACAAGAGATCTTCTTAGAGATCATCCTGAGCCAGCTAATTTAATTGATTTATCTATAGGATCTCCTCGTCATGATACGCCTTCATTTATTAAAAAAATTATTGATGATAACTTTGATAAATACGCTAATTACCCATCGTCAAAAGCGAATATACATTTTGGTGAAAATATCTCTTTTTGGCTAAAAAAAAGATACAAAATAAATAAGGTTGAACCTATTGATAATATTTTACCAGTGTCTGGATCTCGTGAAGGTTTGTTTTATGCAAGTCTATTAGCTACAAAAATAAAAAAAGATAAGACTATATTTATCCTTCCAGATCCTTTTTACCCTGTATATGCTGCTGCAGCTGATTATACCGAAAAAGAAATCTATTCCATGAGTGTGAGTAAAGAAGATAATTACTTTCCAAATCTCGATAAAATACCAAAAGTAATTTTAGAAAAAACTATTGCTTTTTATTTATGTTCTCCGTCTAATCCTCAAGGTTCTATAGCTGATGAAAATTATTTATTAAAACTCTATTCACTATCGCTCGAATATAATTTTTTAATTATCTCAGATGAATGTTATTCAGAAATATATAGAAACGAGGCCCCAAAAAGTATTTTAAAAATCTCTGAGAAATACGATTTTAAAAATGTTCTCTCACTTAATTCACTTTCAAAAAGGTCAAATGCACCGGGTCTTAGATCTGGGTTTGTCGCTGGAGATAAAAAATTGATTAATGAGTTATTTAACCTAAGAAATGTTGCCGCTCCAACAGTCCCAATTCCTATACAAATAGCCTCTGAATATTTGTGGAGTGACGAAAAACACGTAATTGAAAATAGAAAATTATATAACGATAAATTTGATATTTTTAGTAAAAACATCAATAGAGATCTTAATTTTGAAATTCCTAAAGGTGGTTTTTTTGCTTGGTTAGATATCTCTAAATATGGAAATGACGAAGATATTACAGTAAAACTATGGAATTCTGGAATAAAAGTTATTCCTGGTTCCTATCTTTCAATCAATAATAAAGACGTTCCAGATTCAAAAAAATATATTCGCATAGCGCTTGTTGGAAGTACTAGAGAAATCTCTGATGCTGTAGACATATTAAATAATATAGTAAAATCGATATGAAATTATCTAGTTTAAATTTAATTGAGACCATTGCTCCAATTAGTTTGAGACAATTGCTAAGAAGACAGGCCAAAAGAATTTTTGGAATATTTGTGTTTTTATTAGCTATCTATCTGACGATGTCCCTATTTTCATGGCACCCTAATGATCCAAGCCTGAGCAATAATAGTACAGGAATTATACAGAATTTATTGGGTACATTAGGTGCAATTATATCTGACTTAATGTTACAAATACTTGGCATAAGCTCCTTTGCCCTAATATCAATATTAATATTAATTAGTGCTGATTTAATTTTACAAAATAGAAAAATATATGGTCTACCTAGATATATTAAATATCCATTTTCGTTCATTTTAATCACATTAATGCTATCTAGCATTGATATCACTAATAGTGGATTATTTAAAAATATAATAAATTGGCCATATTTAGTTGGTGGAGGAGGATTATTTGGTGATTTACTTGTTCAGTTTACTCAAGGGCTAATAAATATTTACCTTGATATAATACCTGTTAACCATCAAAAAAAATTCATATTCTTTTTTTCCTCCATATTACTAGCAGTAATTTATCTGTTAAATAGAATACTACTTCGCTACAGAAAGAGAAAAGATACAAAGCTTCTGCAGTCAGATAACATGTATCAAAATATAGTAAAACAAAGATGGAATCCATTTCAATTTCTTTTAATCTTTATATCAAAAATTATCAGAAATTTAATAGAAAATATTCGAGGGTTACTGTCCAGAGATGATAAGCAAGATTTAAGCTTCGAAGAAATACGTGACTCTGTCCATGAAAAGGAAATAATTGATAATATAATTGTTGGAGAAAGTATTAATGCAGATTCAACAAAAAACAACTTTGAAATACGTCCAAAAATCAGAAGGAAAAAAGTAGTACAAAGAGAACAGGATAAAGCAAATCTTGATTTGTTTGAAAAAGATAAATATTCACTTCCTTCTGTAAGTTTATTAAGAGAAAATAATGAAGTTAATTACGAAAATAAAATAAGCCAGGATGAACTGGATCAAAAAGCAATTGAACTAAAAGAAATCCTCTTAAAATATAAAGTATCTGGTGACATCGTTAATATCAGACCAGGACCTGTTGTCTCACTCTTTGAGTTGCAACCATCTATTGGAACTAAATCACAGCGAGTTATAAGTTTAGCGGATGATATAGCAATGTCTATGAAAGCTGTTTCTGCTAGGGTTGCTGTAATTCCAGGAAGAAATTTAATTGGAATTGAACTCCCATTAGAAGATAGAAGTACAGTTTATCTTAGCGAAATCATAAAATCTGATGAATTTGAAAACTCAAATCATAAGCTTGCTATTGCGCTTGGTAAAAATATTGGCGGTAACCCAGTAGTTGTTGACCTCGCAAATATGCCTCATCTATTAATTGCAGGGACAACGGGTTCTGGTAAATCAGTTGGTATTAATACAATGATTTTATCACTACTTTATAAATATTCTCCAGAAGACTGTAAAATGATTATGATTGACCCTAAAATGTTAGAACTGTCAATCTATGAAGGAATTCCTCATCTTCTTACCCCCGTAGTAACTGAACCAAAGAAAGCTATTGTTGCTCTAAAATGGATCCTAAAAGAAATGGAAAAGAGATATAAAAACATGTCTAAGATTGGGGTACGTAATCTTGACGGATATAATAAGAAAGTTGAAAAAGAAGGTGGTGTCTTTAAACATAAAGTTCAAGTTGGATATGATGATATAACAGGACAACCAAATTATCATAATGAGGAAATACTTCTTAAAAAGATGCCTTTTATAGTAGTGGTAGTTGACGAGATGGCAGACCTGATGGCTGTTGCTGGTAAAGAAATTGAGGTTTCTGTTGCAAGACTGGCCGCTATGGCAAGAGCTGCTGGGATACATATTATAATGGCAACTCAAAGACCATCTGCTGATGTTATAACTGGAGTGATTAGAGCCAACTTTCCAACACGAATAAGTTTTCAAGTAAGCTCTAAGATAGATAGTCGTGTAATTTTAAATGAATCTGGAGCTGAACAATTATTAGGAAAAGGAGACATGCTTCATATGTCAGATGGCGCAAGAATTAACCGTATACATGGTGCTTTTGTTGATGAAAATGAAGTTGCCAGTATCGTAAACTTTCTTAAATCACAAGGTGCCCCTGAATATTTAGAAGAAATAACAAAAGATCCTGAAGAAGAAACTAATAATAATAATAATATTGGAGATGCTAATATAGATCCTCAATTATACGAAAATGCTGTCCGTTTGATCCTATCTGACCAAAAAGTATCCACTAGTTATATACAAAGACGTCTGAGAATTGGCTATAATAGAGCCGCCGATATTATTGATAAAATGGAAAGCGATGGCATCATTTCAGAAGCTGATCATGCAGGTAGTAGAGAAATATTGTTGAATGAACAAAATTTTGACAATATATAAATGTAAGTAATCTATAATACCTATTAACTAATAACAATTAATGCAATTTTTTTATGTTTAGAAAATTATTATTACTCTTTATATTATTTTTTTATAATTCAACATCATCTCAGGCTAGCTTCCTAGACCCTCTGCAGTTAGAGGCAGTAAATTCAGTTAGCCAATACTTAAATAATATAGAACATATGGAAGGTGATTTTATTCAAATCAATCCAAATAACTCTGTATCAGATGGTCGTTTTTATATAAGAAAACCTGGCAGATTTCGATTTGATTATACTAAACCTGAATCTCTCCTTGTAGTTTCTGATGGAGTGTGGTTAGGAATTATAGACAGAGATCTTGATACACTTGATCGTTATCCAATTAGATCTGCACCTCATTATGTTATCTTTAAAGATAATGTAAATTTAATGGAAGATGCACGTATTCTTGGAATTGAATTTTATGATAAATTTCTCATTTTATCTATAGAGGGATTAACAGATGAAGAAATTGGTGAAATAACGCTTCATTTTCATATTAGAGATGAAATTAATGAATCTTATACAAACCTAGAGTTATATGAATGGTATACTATAGATGCTCAAGGTTTTGAAACTAATGTCAAACTCTCTAATGTTAAGCATGGAATTATTGCTGAAAATAGTTTTTTTGTTGTGAAGAAAGATAAATAATATTTAAACGAGAAAATTAGTGAAAATTATCACCTGGAATATCAATAGCATTAGGATAAGACTCGATCAAATAAGTGAAATCATAAGTGAATTAGATCCTGATGTAATATGCTTGCAAGAGACAAAATGTGATGATAATAATTTTCCACTTAAAGATGTTCAATCTCTTGGATATAAATATATCGCGATCAAAGGTCAGCCATCATATAATGGCGTAGCTATTATATCTCGTTTAAAATTTACTGAAGTAATCAATAAAGATTTTTGCAACAAAAATGATTGCCGCTATATTGGTGCTAGATTTAAATTCCCTAAAATAAAAAGTGACCTAATAATTCATAATTTTTATGTACCAGCTGGCGGTGATGAACCAGACCCTAGAGTAAACTCTAAATTCTTACATAAGTTACAGTTTCTAGATGAAATGAACACATACCTCAAAGAACAATTAATACAAAATGATCACCACATTATCGTTGGTGATATGAATATTGCTCCTCAAGTTAATGATGTTTGGTCTCATAAACAACTTATAAATGTTGTAAGTCATACAGATATTGAAAGAAATAAAATAAATAATATTATTCGTGAACATACCTTAATAGATATTATGCGACATTATGTTGATGATGAAGAAAAAGTATATTCATGGTGGAGCTACCGCAATCGTGATTGGAAAAAATCTAACCGTGGCAGGAGATTAGATCATATTTGGGCTACAAAAGGGCTGCTAGATTATTATAAAGAACATCATATTTATAAAAAAGCACGCGATTTTAAGCGTCCGTCAGACCATGTTCCCGTTTTAATTGAACTATGACACCCCAATATCCTATATATTGATAAAAAACTACCGTAGTATTTATTTGAGATCAACTTTGGATAATTTATTTATCTTTTTTCTAAAATCACTTTTTATTTTATCTTTTAAAAAAATTATAAAATCGGGAAAATCAATCGCTAACTGGTTAAATAGTTTTCTATCAATAATAAGCACTTCTCCTTTTGACCCTCCAATTATTGCATATTGAATAGCATTATCATTTACAAGGGCAAGATTACCAATTACATCCCCGGCTACAATTTCAATAGATGTTTCTCTTTTCTGAATAAAAGCTCTACCTTTAAGCATTACTATGCACTTGGATATTTTTTCCTCTGATTTTATAATGAGATCTCCTGTCGAAAATTCTTTCTTTTTTGCACTAAAAGCTAAGATATTTAATAAATTCTGAGATTGCCCTCCAAAAGTATGTGTTTTCTCTAAGATATTTCTTACGTCATTTATTTTCATCATTGGTTAGACTCTTTTCCCAAATATTTGACTTCCAACTCTTATAAATGTTGACCCAAATTCTATGGCTTTTTGATAATCAGAGCTCATTCCCATAGATGTATGCGTAACTTTGTTTTCATCGGCAATTTTTTTCAATAGCGCAAAATAAGGAGACGGCTCTTGATCAAACGGTGGGATACACATATAGCCTTCGCAACAAAATTCTATATCCTTTGTTAATACTGACATAATATTTGGCAGATCTCTGACTAGAATACCATTTTTTTGAATTTCATTTCCAAGATTGAGCTCAAGAAAAAATTGTTTAGACCTAATATCTTGATTATTCATATTCTTATTAACTTCATTAATCAATTTTAATGAGTCAATTGAGTGTATTGTATTAAAAATTTCTAAAGCTTTTTTCGTCTTATTTGTTTGAAGATGACCGATCAGATGAAGTTTTATATCAGGATAAGACTTTATTAACTCAGCCCATTTGTCAGAAGCCTCTTGAACTCTATTCTCACCAAAGTGCCTATGGCCTATTTCTATTAATGGCATTATTGATTCAATGGAGTATGTTTTTGTTACAACAATAAGGTTAACTGACTGAGGGTCACGATTTGCCTGTTTAGCAGTAGACTTCATATTCTCTATCACTGAATAATAATTTTCAATAATTTGAGATGATTCATATATCGAATTTTTATACATGAATTAACTATAATATATTTCGTGGATTATCCATAAAAAAAAGAGTGGCAGAACCACTCTTAGTTTTTAAAATAAAGCCACTGGGATATTTCTATCCCAGTGGACTGTATTTATAAGCTTAGCTTTTAATACTAAGTATTAGAAACCAACTGTTAAAGATAGTTCAGCAAAATAGTTGTTCATATCACCAGCGTGACCTGCACCATTTTCTTCTGAAACTACGCTAACATCATTAGTTGAGAAGTTTAGACCTAGATCTACGCCATCTCCTAATGCAGTTGATAGCTCAACATTAATAACTGTTTGCTCGTCTTCAATGCTTTCTAAACCATATGCTTTAGTAGAATTAGCCCAGCCAGCAGCAACACTGTAATCACCTACATCTGTTGATGCACCGATTGACATTGTTGTTAGATCTGCTTCATCTGTGTCTAGTTCTGACCATGCAGCTGAAAGAGCGATATCGCCTGCACTCATCTCCATACCAACAGCCATTAGTGATAAATCACCACAGTCTGTTTCACCGTCGAAGATCATGTCATAAGCATCGGCAGCTGAAGTATCGCCGTCAAGTGTACCACCTGAAGTACAAGCAGATTCAGCTGATGCACTTTCAAAACCAGCACCAACTGTCAACATGTCAGCAGCGTATGTAACACCGAATGCAAATGTGTCTTGATAGTTTGAATCATCTAGACCTGAGTCGTCAGCATTTGGAGCATATGAGATATAAAGATCAAGGGCACCTACTGAAGGAGCTTGATATAGTATACCTGTGCCGTCTGTACCAGCTGTAGCTAGAACATGACCACCTAGGTCAAAACCAGTTACGTCTGCGCCTGATGTATCACCAACCATTGCAGCATCAACAGCTGAGTCAGCACCGTCTTTAAATGTTAAAGTACCGAATGCACCACCTAGTGATAGTTCAAAGGCACCTTCTTCAGCAGAAGTATCTGTTAGATCTAGTGTATCTGAGAATGATACAGTTAAACCGTTAGCTAATGTTCCTTCAGCACCAATTGATAGCTCTTTACCAAAGCCAAGAACAGGATTATCTTCTGCATCAGAACCACAACCACTATCTATGTAAGTGATAGCATCTAAGTCAGAATCATCATCTGATGCAACAACATCAGTGTTAACGTCATCCATGATAGCGTCGATAAGGACTTTAGTAGTAGCAGTCGCATTATCATTCCCACCATAAGTTGTGTCAACCCAGTCAGCTAGTATATTAATTGTATCATCAGCTTGATCGACATTACAATGGTCGTCCATAAGAGCTGTCAATTTAGCTTCACCGCCAATTGAAAGCTCGATAGATGCAGAAGCAGGTGCGGCTACAAAAGAACCGGCCATAAGAAGCGCTGCTGCTCCACCGAGTAGTATTTTCTTATCCATGATATTTCCTTTCATCGTAAATAAGTAAGTTAATAAAAAAGTTATCTTATATAAAATAACGTACACAATGCACACACTGTGTACATGTGTCTAATTTAACGAAATATCATTGTGTATCAAGAAAGAAAAACGAAAATAAGTCACTTTATTTTTTGGTGTAACATAAATACAACAATCATTAATACATTGTTAGTAATTGTATTAATAATTTACATATAGACGAATGTCACAAACACAATTAATAGATTTATTAAATGTGCTTATTTTTATTTATAATGAAATTATTAGAGAGTACGTATTAGAAACCGAGAGTTAAAGATACCCCAGCGCGCCAGGCATCTTTGACTCCATTACCGAGTTCTTGTGATGCATTATCCACTTCAGCATTAGATATATTTAAACCAAGGTCTATACCTTCACCAATTGGTCGAACCGCCTCAAGCATTAATATTTTTGATTGGTCTTCGACCTCACTACCGTTAACTTTTTCTCTAGCATAATCTAATGTTTCAAGAGTGTAGCCAATAGTATAATCTGTATCATTTATTGTTTTACCTAAGCCTACTGACCAAACTGTTGTATCTCCTCCATCTGTTGTATCGAGTGAAGAGTATGCTGATGATATTGTATAGTTGCCAAGAGCAAGATCCGCCCCAATAGCAGAAAGTGTTTCATTTCCGCAACGAGATGATCCATATAATCCATCAAAAAATGTATCGGCGCTTGTTGCGCTCTCAGCTGTTGCTTCATCTGTTGTTAAACAATTAGCAGGAGTATCGGTGCCACTGGATGCTTTCTCAACTCCACCTCCCAGAGATAGTACTACATCCCCTATATATGTTTCATAACCAAACCCAACCGAGATAGTATCTTTAAATTCTGAGCTATCTAATCCCAGGTTATCTGTATTGTGGTTATATCCCAAGGCCAAGTCCATTCCAGCAAATGAAGGTGTAAAATAAACTACATTAATACCACCATCACCTCCAGATGTTGTTTTTATATGTCCATCTGATGTAAGTGTAATATCCGTATCCGCTCCAGATCCAGAAGTCCCAATTAGCATGCTATCAACTGCAGATGTATTATCTTTAAATAAGACTGTACCAAAGGCACCGCCCACTGAAAGTTCAAACGCACTTTCTTCATCATCAATATCGGCAAGATTTAACTCATCTGAAAATGCAACTTGGAGACCATTATATAATGTTGCACTTGCATCAAATGTTAATTTCTTCTTTGTCGAAAAATGTGGGAAAGTTTCATTTAGATTATCAGCTCCACATGGACTAACATCAAAAGTATAAGAAGCGTCATCAGTTAATAATGTACCGGAAGCAAATCCTAAGGTTACGAGATCCGCAGTAATAGAAGCATCATCCGTATCATCAAGCTCATTTGCAAATACATCTGCTGCAGAGGCCTGATCTTCGCACTTACTTATCTGAAGACCTTCAAGAACTACTTCACCACCTATATTAAAACTTACTGGCGGTATTGAGTCAACTGGAGCATCAGCTGCGTTAGCTAATCCAGAAAATATCATCAAAGATAGTATAATAAATAGTTTTTTCATTTGTAATTTGTGCGCTTATTTTAATATAGTAATTTTATATTTATATTTTAGTGTTAGTTGTTTAATAGTCAATGGATTATCTGACTGTAAATGTTGATTAATACTTAATGTTGTTTTTAAGATACACTTGTTAATATTTTGTTAATCCTTATTTTGTTGACATATGATATGCTTTATTTTTTACTGCTAAACATAACCATTTAAACTATGAAAAATGCACTATTTTAAAAAATTTAATAGATATTCAAAACATAAGATCAATTTCGCCAATATCATAATAATCTTATTCCTTTCATTCTCTATCAGCGCTTGCACAACTGGCATAGGTATGCCCGATTGGATGGATGCTGAAAAATCAAGAGATCGATACGAAGCAAGAAAACAGAAAAAAGACGGCGGACCAACTGGAAAAATTCAAGACGGAATAAAATTATTTGGTAGTGATGTTAAAGATTCAGGTGCCTTAATTGGTGTTAATGCTCTTCTTTGGAGAGCTTCTCTTGATACAATCTCTTTCATGCCCTTAAAAGAAGCTGATCCATATGGAGGTATTATCATGACAGAATGGTATGTAAACCCTAATAATCCCCTAGAAAGATCTAAAGTAACTGTATATATTCTGGACACTAGGTTAAGAGCGGATGCTTTAAGAGTGACATTATTTATCCAAAATTTGCAAAACGGCGAGTGGGTTAACGTTAATATAGGTGATGATTCAAGAATACAGCTTGAAAATACTATTTTAACTAGAGCCAGACAAATGAAACAAAAATAAGATCGCGTATTATGGATAGATATAACCATAGAGAAGTTGAAAAATTCTGGCAGGAAAAATGGGAAACCCAAAATACTTATAAAGCCAGTGATGATTTCACAAAAAAGAAATATTATGTTCTAGAAATGTTCCCGTATCCGTCTGGAAAAATACATATGGGTCATGTAAGAAACTATACTATGGGAGATGTTGTAGCACGTTACAAAAGATGCTTAGGATATAACGTTCTTCATCCTATGGGTTGGGATGCTTTTGGAATGCCAGCAGAGAATGCAGCAATGCAAAATAATATTCATCCTGCAAAATGGACTTACCAAAATATCTCAAATATGAGAAAACAACTAAAACTCCTTGGATTATCAATAGACTGGTCAAAAGAAATAGCAACTTGTGACCCAGAATATTATGTCCACGAACAGAAGCTTTTTTTAGAATTTCATAAAAGTGGATTGGTGAGTAGAAAAAAATCAAAGGTAAATTGGGATCCTGTTGACCATACTGTTCTAGCAAATGAACAAGTAATTGATGGAAAAGGGTGGAGATCTGGTGCTGTTGTTGAAATAAAAGAACTCACTCAATGGTTCTTCAACATCACAAACTATGCAGAAGATTTGATTGATAAGTTACAAACTCTCGATAAATGGCCTGAAAAAGTAAAAATTATGCAAAATCACTGGATTGGTAAATCTACTGGTTTACAGTTTAAATTTGAAATAAAGGATTCCCCCTTCAAAGAATTTAAGACACTTGAAGTTTTTACAACACGCCCAGATACTCTCTTTGGAGCTAGCTTTGTTGCAATAGCTGCTGACCACCCAATTTCAAAAAAACTTGAAAAATCAGATGTAAGAGTTGAAAAGTTTATCAAAGATTGCAGATCTAAAGGTACAACTCTTGCAGAAATTGAGAAAGCTGAAAAAATTGGATTAAATACAGGTATCAAAGTTAATCATCCATTTATAGAAAATAAAAAACTAGATATATTTATAGCTAATTTTGTCCTTATTGAATATGGTACTGGTGCAATATTTGGTTGTCCAGCTCATGATCAAAGAGATCTGGATTTTGCAAGAAAATATAACTTAGAAGTAACCCCCGTTGTCATCCCCGATAATGAAAGTCCAGACAGCTTTGTAATAGATAATGAAGCTTTTACTGGGGATGGAAAAATTTATAACTCAGATTTTCTAAATGGTTTATCCATAACAGAAGCAAAAGATGCAGTAGTAAAAAAAATGTCATCAAAATTTATAGATGGTGGATCACAAGGTAACCCAAAAATTACCTATAGATTGAGAGATTGGGGTGTTTCAAGACAAAGATATTGGGGATGTCCAATCCCAATAATCCATTGTGATGAATGTGGGATCGTAGAGGTTCCTGAAAGTAATTTACCTGTTAGACTTCCAGATGATGTTGATTTCAAATCCCCTGGAAATCCTCTGGAGAGACATCCAACTTGGAAACATGTAATATGTCCTTCATGCAAAAGAGATGCCGTAAGAGAAACAGATACTTTTGATACTTTTGTTGATTCATCATGGTATTTTGCAAGATTCTGCAGTCCTCAATCAAATATGCCTGTTGACTATGATGCTGTAAATTACTGGCTTCCGGTTGATCAATATATTGGTGGTGTCGAACACGCTATCCTACATCTACTTTACTCAAGATTCTTTACAAGAGCGATGAAAGAAACCAAACACCTACAATTAGATGAGCCTTTTGCAGGTCTATTCACCCAAGGTATGGTAACTCATGAAACATATAAAGATAGTGATGGTAATTGGATATTCCCAGAAGAGGTTGTTTATCGTGATGGTAAACCAACACATGTTAATTCTGGAAAGCCAGTAACTGTGGGGCAAATAGAGTCGATGTCAAAATCAAAGAAGAATACTATAGATCCTCAAAATATTGTAGAGACATATGGAGCAGATACTGCAAGGTGGTTTATTCTATCAGACACCCCACCAGAAAGAGATATTCAATGGACAGATAAAGGCGTAGATGCCTCTTCTAAATTTATCCAGAAAGCGTGGAAAATTATAAATGAAGGAAAAAATAAAATCTCTAAAAAAGATAACCAAATACCAGATGAATTTTCAAATGAAGCACTTGAAATTAGGAAGATTACACATAAAGCAATAAAAGATGTAACAGATGCACTTGATAATTTAAGGTTTAATAGAGCTATAGCTCATGTTTATGAATTAACAAACCAAATTCAATTAATATTTGGAGATAATAAAAAATATAATGATAACAGTGCTTTATACTCAAAAAGAGAGTGTCTGGAAACTTATTGTCAACTTTTTTCCCCTATGGCGCCTCACCTTGCAGAGGAATGTTGGAAAATTCTTGAATGTAATGGTATAATTACTGAAAAAGAGTGGCCAAATTTTATCAAAGATTATATTGAGGAAGATACCGTTCTTATTATTGTCCAAGTTAATGGGAAAAAAAGAGGTGAAATAGTTATGCCAAAAGATACACCTCAAAGTACAATTGAGAATACAGCGCTTGATTTAGATAATGTTAAAAAAATAATCAGTGCTGAAGTAAAAAAGATTATATATATTCCTAATAGGATCATTAATGTTGTTATATAAATTAAAATATATTTTACTAAGTTTACTAATATTACCCATGCTTTCAGCTTGCTCTTTTAATCCAATGTATGGAGAAAATAGCAATTCAAAGTATGTAATGAATAATATCTATATTGATGAAGCAATTGATCGAAATCATCAAATAGTTAGAAATGAATTAATAAAATATTTTGAGAATGCTGGAAATCAGAATAATCCACTTCAACTAATTTTTAAAGTATCAATAAATAAAAATCCTCTACTAGTTGACTCAGTTGGCGAAGCTAAAAGAATGCAGATTGAATTTAAAGTTGATTACTCAATATTTAGAGTTACTGACTACAAAGAATTAGTTTATTCGAACTCTACAAATGTTTTTAATACATATACTTTATCAACGTCAGAATACAATAACTCAAGAGCTGAAATAAAAACATTTGATTTAATAGCAAAAGAAACAGGAAGTATCATCGCCAATCAACTATCTCTTAATTATTTGAAATTAATGGACTGATATATCCAAAAGAGGAAATCAAATTGGTTATTTTAAGGAATAAACAGGCAGAAAATTTTATTCAAAACCCCAATGATGATACCCAGGGAATATTAATTTATGGACAAGATCTAGGTTTAATCACACATAGAGCAAGATCGCTAATAAATTACTTTGTGGCAGATAAAACTGATCCCTTCCAACTCTCAAAATTAAACTCAGACATATTAAAAGAGGATCCAGATCTGCTTATCAATGAACTAGATACATACAGTCTCATGGGGACAAGAAAAGTGATCCATCTTCGATTATCACAAGACCTTAAGAAAGACCAAGTTGAGTGTATAATGAATGAAGATAATTCTAATTTAGTAATTATCACAGCAAATGAAATGAAACCGACATCTATCCTTAGGAAAGGTTTCGAAACAAATAAGAACTATATTTCTATACCTTGCTATAGTAGCAGCTCTATGGATATTATGAGTCTCTTAAACGAAAAATTAATTGAAAAAGATATGCAGATGGATAGAGAGGCAAAAGAGTTATTAATCTATTCTCTTGGGGACAATTACGAGAATACATTATCAGAAATTGATAAAGTCTTAACCATGAATATGTCTTCTACATGTACCATAACAAAAAAAGATGTTGAAAATATTGTAGTTAACTCCTCTAATATTATAATTACAGATTTAGTAGATTTAATTTTCGAGAAGAAAACTCGTGATATAAGTCTATCCTATTATAAAACATTGGATCAATTTCAGCCTCCACAAATACTCCAAATAGTATCAAATCATACAATTAAATTATTAGATATGATAGCAATCAAAGAAAAAGAGAGTACTTCGGCCAAACAGGTTGTTGAAACCTATAAACCGAGTTTCTTTTTTAAACGGCACAACTCAATTCAAAAGCAATTAAATATATGGAGTAGACAAGCTTTATTAGAAATATTAGAAATATTATCTAAAACAATTATGGACACAAGATCATATAGTGAGATTTCAAAAGAAATTACAGAAAGATCTCTGATAAAAATATCAAGTATAAAGAGTTAACTTATTAAACGCTTCTTAATATTATCTAATTGGCTATTATCTAAATAACTTATTAGTACTTTACCAGATTTGTTATCTTTTGTTTGAATCTCCACTTTTAGACCAAGATTATCAGTCATTAGCTTTTCAAGATTTTTTATATTTGAATCTTTAACCTTTTTACTAGTTATTTTAGAGGCTGGCAGATTAGAATTTTTTACAAGTTCTTCAGTTTGTCTAACACTTAGCCCTTTTGAAATAACTAAATTGGCTAAATTTTCTGCATCCTCACTCAAAATTAGAGCCCTAGCATGACCTATTGTCAATTTCCCAGAAGATAAATATTCCTGTACTTTCAATGGAAGGTTTTCTAGCCTTAATATATTGGCTATATAGCTTCTACTTTTACCTATAACTTGCGATAGATCCTCCTGCGTGTAGTTATATATATCCATTAACCTTTTATAACCTGAGGCCTCATCAATAGGATTCAGATTACTTCTCTGAACATTTTCTATGATTGCAATTTCAAGAGCATCATCATCAGATAGATTTTTTATAATAACTGGTACGTTGTCTAATTGTGCAATTTGAGCGGCTCTCCATCTTCTTTCACCAGCTATCACTTCATACGATTCTTCGTTACCTCTCTGTCTTACAATTATTGGTTGAAGAATTCCTTTTTCCTTAATAGAATTTGCAAGATCAACTAATTCATCCTCAGAAAAAACACTTCTTGGATTCTGTTTATTTGCCTGAATTTGCTCAATTGGCAATGTGCTAATATTTACAGGGGCATCATCCATATTTGAGGACAAGTCTTTTGGAGCATCTCCGATTAAAGAAGCTAAACCTCTTCCTAATCTTGATTTAGTTACATTTGGTTGTTCATCTGACACAATAAATACCTTTCTATTATGGGCTATTACTTAATACTGCTTTATCTTTTCTTAAAACTTCTGTTGCCAGATTCATATATGCTATTGATCCCTGGCATTTATGATCATAGAGAATAACTGGTTTGCCATAAGAGGGCGCTTCAGAGACTCTAACATTTCTTGGAATGACTGTTTTGTATACCTTATCTCCCATGAATTCTCGTACGTCTTTTGCTACCTGTCCTGACAAGTTATTTCTTTCATCGAACATAGTTAGAAGAATACCATGGATTAATAGATCTTTATTAAGATTTTGCTTCACATGCTCAACTGTTTCTAGAAGCTGGCCCAGTCCTTCCAATGCATAAAACTCACACTGCAAAGGTACAATTATTGAGTTAGCAGCAACAAGGGCGTTTATAGTCAATAAGTTTAATGATGGTGGGCAGTCAATAAGGATATAATCATAATAACTATTACTAGAAGCTTGTAATGATTCAATAGCTCTTTTGAGCTTATAAGATTTATCTTTTTCATTGGCCAATATTGACTCAAGACCCAAAAGATCAAGTGTTGAAGGAACAAGATAAAGATTATTAACAATCGTATTTAATTTTGTATCATTGATATTCTTTTCTTGGGTCAAAACATCATATATAGAATACTTTCTATCCTCTTTATTGACGCCTAAACCAGTTGAAGCATTTCCCTGGGGATCCAGATCAATAATAAGCACTTTTTGACCCGTACCCGCTATTGCACAACCTAGGTTAATTGTTGTTGTCGTTTTTCCAACACCACCTTTTTGATTAGCAAAAGCTAAGACTTTTGTCTTACTGTTATTTTTTTTAGTTCCAAATCCAAACATTACCTGTACTCAAAATCAATAATATAAGAGTCCTTATCAAGGATACTATTATGATAAACTATATTCATTAGGGATGAAATATTTAATTTGGCCAATTCTGTTTTTGCTTTAGCTCCTCTTTGTAGCAAATATTTTGTTTGAGGAGAAGTGTATGGCTTAGATAGCTTTAGTATATTATCAATACCAGAGAAAGCACGAGCTGTAATTATATCAGCTTTTATTTTTCCTTTTATACTTAAATTCTCAATACGTTCAGGTAACACAATAACTGGAGTGTCACATTTTACAGAAACAAAATTGAGGAATGAGCATTTTTTTTTACTAGAGTCTACAAGATATATATCTTTATTAGATTCAGCAAAATATATAGCAAGTATAAAACCAGGTAAACCTGCACCTGTTCCTATATCTATTAATACTTTAAAATCTTTTGGTATGTAGGTCATTAACTGCAATGAGTCCAATACATGTCTACCCCATATATTATCAACTGTAGAATTTCCTATTAAATTAAACCTATTTTGCCATTCTAGTAAATGCGTCACGTAGCAATCGAGTTTTTCCATTGTTTCACGTGAAACATTATATTTCTCTCTTATATCTTTCGATGTCCAATCTTTTTCTTTCACTATTTACGCTGACCTAATCGAAATTTTATTTAATGATTTAATATAAGATAAAATTTTTAATACAGTTGACGGATCTATTCCCTCCATCCTCGACAACTGTCCTATTGATGTGGGTCTTATTCGTAACATTCTATCTCTAGCTTCATTTGAAAGACCCTTAATATTCGAGTACTCTATATCGAAAGGTATTGGCAATCCCTCATCTTTCTTGAAAGAAATTATTTCTAGTTTCTGGCGATCTAAATACTTCGAATAGATAGCATCAGACTCTATTTGTGATATTATTGATTCGTCTATGAGTTTGAGTTGGGGCCATATTTGATACAAATCTGTAATTTTAATTTCCACATAGGATAGCAAGTCTAGTACAGATCTTTTTTTACCATCATGATTAATTTTTAAACCAAATTTATTTGCTTCATTAGGGGAAATTGATAAGGAATTTATTATAGAATTGGCATTTTCTAGTAACTTTGATTTATTGCTAAAAGATTTTATTCTATCTTTCCCTACTATTCCATTATCTATAGCTTTTTGTGTGAGTCTTTGATCTGCATTATCTATACGAAGAGTCAATCTATATTCAGCTCTAGAAGTAAACATTCTATATGGTTCAGTAACACCTTTTGTTATTAAATCATCTATCATAACCCCTATGTAGGCATCAGATCTATCTAAAGTGAATTCCTGGCTTGTTGAAGATTTCATCGCAGCATTTAAACCAGATATAAATCCTTGTGCAGCCGCCTCTTCATATCCGGTTGTGCCATTTATTTGCCCTGCCAAATACAGATTTTTTATTTTTTTTGTTTCCAATGTAGGCAATAGCTCACGGGGATCAATATAATCGTATTCTATTGCATATCCCGGTCTTTCAATGATTGCATTCTCTAAACCCAAAATAGAATGTACTATTTCATGTTGAATTTTTTCATCAATTGAAGTTGATATACCATTTGGATATATTGTATTGGTTGTAAGTCCTTCAGGTTCTAAAAAGATTTGGTGGCCATTTCTCTCTCCAAATCTTACAACTTTGTCTTCAATTGATGGACAGTACCTTGGTCCAGTTGATTCAATCTGCCCTGAATAAAGAGGTGCTTTATCAATATTTTTCATGATAATATCATGTGTTTTTTTATTCGTTCTAGTAATGAAACATGAAACCTGTTCTTGCTGAACAGAATTTGTTAAGTAAGACATGTAGGTCGGTTCTTCATCTGGTTCTTGTTCTTCAAGGATTTTCCAATTAATAGTTTTGCCATCTAATCTTGGTGGTGTGCCTGTTTTTAGCCTACCCAATTGAAAATTAAATTCTTTAAAAGTTCCTGATAAATGAAGAGAGGGCTTATCTCCAACTCTACCAGCAGGATATGTCTTAGTTCCAATATGGATTAATCCATTTAAGAAAGTACCTGTAGTAATAACTACAGTTTTTGCATATATATTATCATTTCCCTGAACCTTTACCCCGCAGCACATACCGTTATCTACTACAAGTCCAATACATTCTTTATCCATTATACTTAGTGAGCTATAGCCAGAAAGTAATTCTTGCATAGCCTGTTTGTATATTTTTCTATCTGCTTGAATACGGGGAGCCCTAACTGCAGGACCCTTCCTCTTATTTAATACCCTGTATTGTATTGCAGATTTATCAGCTGCTTTGCCAATCAGACCATCTAATGCATCAATTTCTCTCACTAGGTGACTCTTCCCAAGACCTCCAATTGCTGGATTACATGACATTTCACCAATAGTTGATATTTTGTGAGTAATAAGCAAGGATTTAGCACCAAACCTTGCTGCCGCTGAGGCTGCTTCACATCCAGCATGACCTCCACCAATTATAATAACATCGTAATTATACTTCATAATTTCATCCTATGATGAATATATATTCTATTCTTAATTATTTACCAATACAAAAATCTGCAAAGATTATCTCTAACAGGTCCTCAACATCAACATTTCCCGTTATTCGGCCAAGTGAATTTACAGCAGACCTTAATTCTTCAGCCATAACTTCTATTTCTAGATTATTCTCATTGGTAATGCTAAGTAAATGCTTTCTAGTTTTTTCAAGCGCATCTCTATGCCTTGATCTGGTAATGAATAAACCTTCCGTTCTACATCCTTTTTCTACATATTTACCAATTATATCAATAAGTTGTACAAATCCAAGATTATGTTTTGTCGAAATAAGGATATCTTTTTCTTTGCTTATTGCTATATCCGACTTTGTCCAAACTGCAATTGATTTTTCTTTAATATTATCGGGTATTAATTTGTTATTTTTCTTACTAGAATCCATTAACCACAGTACAAGATCAGCCTCATATATTTTGCTCTCTGATCTTTTTATACCAATACCCTCTATGCTTGTGCGAGCTTTTCTTATCCCAGCAGTATCCGTAATTATAACTGGGAATCCATTGATATCTAGATATACATCCAGGCTATCTCTTGTTGTTCCTGCCTGAGGAGAAACTATAGCTATATCTCTATCAGATAGATGATTAAGTAGACTTGATTTACCTGTATTGGGTGCTCCTGCTATTATAATTCTGAAACCATCCCTTAATCTTTCACCCTTATTAGAGTCATCAAGATGATTTTCTATCTCAATACATGTACTTTTTATATCTTTAAGTTGATTCCGCACTAAATTGTCAGGTATTTCTTCTTCAACAAAATCTATGGTAGCTTCAATATAAGAGAGAATTTTTACTAGTTGGCTAATCCATTTATTATAGAGAGAGGATAGACTTCCTTCCATTTGGTCGTAAGCTTGTTTTCGCTGAAATTCAGTTTCAGCGTTAATTAAATCACCTAGCCCTTCAATAGCAAGAAGATCTAATTTTCCATTTAAGAATGCTCTTTTTGTGAATTCACCTGCTTCAGCATACACAAAATCATCTTGCTCAGATAAAACTCTAAAGATAAGATCCTGTATTGCCTTTCCGCCATGTATTGATATTTCAATTACATCCTCGCCTGTAAAACTTTTAGGTGATGGAAAAAATGTTATTAGTGAATTATCTATAACTTCTTTTGTTATAGGGTGAATTAATTGACATAACTTAACCTGGCGAGGCTTTGGTAATTCGATACTAAATATCACTGAAACTTTTCTAACACTTGATCCAGAAATTCTAATAACTGAGATACCTGCTTTTCCAGGAGCCGTTGAAAGAGCAAAAATTGTTTTAGGATTAATATGTAACATACCAATAATATTGTGTTTATAATTTATTTACTATTAATACAACAATACCTAATTAGTTTAAAACAATTAATTATTTTGCAGAAATATATTCTCTTCTAATTTATTCTAATATATAAATTAATATTTAAGAGGGGTATTTAAATGAAAAAAATCACACTAAATAATTTCGGTAATTCGGAACAAATGAAGCTTAATGAAGTAGACGACTTATCTCCAAATGACAATCAAGTTCTAGTTAAACATATGGCAATTGGCGTAAATTTCATTGATATATATCAAAGAAGTGGACTTTACCCCTTAAATCTTCCATCGGGATTAGGTCTTGAAGCATCGGGTATAGTAGAAGCTGTAGGAGAGAATGTCAAAAATTTTAAAGAAGGGGATCGCGTTTGCTATTGTAATGGACCCGTTGGGGCATACTCAACACATAATTTAGTTCCAGAGAATTTACTTATACATCTTCCAAATGAAATAGAATTTGAAACAATTTCTGGAGGATTTTTAAAGGGTTTAACGGCTTATTTTCTTCTTCACGATGTTTATAATGTAGGTAAGGGTGATACAATATTATTTCATGCTGCGGCAGGTGGAGTGGGTTCTATTGCAACATCTTGGGCAAAAGCATTAGGTGCAATTGTCATTGGAACAGTTGGATCTGAAAAAAAGCTTCAATATGCTAAATCCAATGGCTGTGATCATGTAATAAACTATACTACAAGCTCTTTCAAAGATGAGGTTGATAATATCACAAATAAAGACGGAGTTTCAGTGGTCTATGATTCAATCGGAAAAAATACTATAGAAGATTCGATGGACTCATTAAAGAGAAGGGGATTGTTAGTCTCCTTTGGAAATGCTTCTGGAGTTCCAGATCCAATCAATATATTAGATTTAATGAAAAAAGGTTCTATCTTTGTTACAAGACCAACATTGTTTGACTATGTTAAGACAAGAGAACAGTTAGACACTGCATCAAATAGTTTTTTTGAAGCCTTAATAAATAAGAATGTAAAAATTGATATTCAACAAAGATATAACCTGATTGACGTAGCAAAAGCTCATGATGCTCTCTCGAATAGAGAAACAATGGGTGCAACTATAATAATTCCATAAGAATTAGGTATTCATAGAATTGAAGAATTCTTCATTGTCTTTTGTTTGCGAAATTTTATCGAGCAAGAACTCCATTGCATCCACTGTGCCCATTGGGTTTAGAATTCTTCTCAGAACAAACATTTTCTTTAGTGTGCCATCGTTAATCAGCAATTCTTCTTTTCGTGTTCCAGAACGAAGAATATCCATAGATGGAAAGACCCTTTTATCTGAAACTTTCCTATCTAAAATAATTTCTGAATTACCTGTTCCTTTGAATTCTTCGAAAATAACTTCGTCCATTCTACTTCCAGTATCTATTAATGCTGTAGATATAATTGTGAGAGAACCTCCCTCTTCAATATTTCTTGCAGCTCCGAAAAATCTTTTTGGTCTTTGTAGTGCATTTGCATCTACACCACCTGTCAACACTTTACCAGAGGATGGTACAACGGTATTATAAGCCCTGCCAAGACGTGTAATAGAATCTAGAAGGATAACTACGTCTCTTCCGTGTTCGACAAGCCTCTTTGCCTTTTCAATAACCATTTCTGCAACTTGAACATGCCGTGATGCAGGCTCATCAAAAGTGGATGAAACTACTTCTCCTTTTACAGATCTTTGCATATCTGTGTCTTCTTCTGGTCTTTCATCAATAAGCAATACAATAAGGTAACACTCGGGATGATTAGCTGTTATTGAGTGAGCGATATTTTGTAGAAGTACCGTTTTCCCCGTTCTAGGTGGAGCAACAATTAAGCCACGCTGGCCTTTTCCAAGTGGAGCAACAATATCAATTATTCTACCACTTTTATCCTTAATTGCTGGATCAAGAATCTCCATACTAAGAGAATCATCAGGATATAGAGGTGTTAAATTATCGAAATTAATCTTATGTCTACTTTTATCTGGATCCTCAAAATTAATAGCATTAACTTTTAATAGAGCAAAATATCTTTCTCCTTCTTTCGGGCTTCTTATTTCACCCTCAATACTATCCCCCGTCCTTAGAGTAAACCTTCTTATTTGACTTGGGCTAACATATATATCATCGGGACCAGGTAAATAATTTGCGTCAGGAGAGCGAATAAAGCCAAAACCATCTTGTAATACTTCAACTACACCGTCGCCAATTATAATAATATTTTTTTCAGCAAGCCTCTTCAAAATAGCGAAAAGAAGTTCTTGCTTTCTTAGCGTACTAGCATTCTCAATTTCATGCTCTTCAGCCAAAGATAATAACTCTGCTGGTTTTTTTGCTTTAAGATTTTTAAGACGCACTTTGTTAGCAATAATATCTTTTGAAATGTCTGTCATGTTTTATGAAAATTTGTATGAAAATACTAGAAATAACGTAATTATTCTATAAACATATCATAAAATATAAATCTAATCAAAGAAAAACTTAAATTAGGATTAAAATTACTTTTCTGTATCTCTAATTATTTTCATTGCATAACTTTTGACATCGTTCCAGTTTGTAAAATCATGCGAAGTATGAACGTCAATTGGACCATTTGTTATTAACATTATAAATCTTATTATTATTTTATCAAAGAAGCGATAACTTGGATAATCAATCTTACCAGCAAATACCTGTGCTCTACTCGGTTTCCAATTTGTTTTATCAAAAAATTTTTTTATATATGGATTTGTAGATGGGCTATTTTTTTGAGGCTTACGTGCAACTGCGTTTACAGAAAAAAAACTCGTATATTTATTTTCCAAATACTTATTATTGTTTCTAATAAAATTAATAATCTTTTTGCTATGGCTACCGTACCTAATACTAGCTCCAATAATAAAATTATTGAAGGAAGTTATATCTATTTTGGAAACATCTTCAATAGAGATGATTTTAATACTTCTTTCTTTACCTAAAATTTTACCTATATATTCTGATATTTTACGTGTTTGACCGTCTGTTGAAGAATATATTATAAGAATGTCTTTCATAAAAACCTTTAATTATAATTTCTGATAATCTTTATAAGATTCTCAACGTTTACTATTGGTGTGTCTTTTATTATTCCATGCCCTAAATTAATTATAAAGGGTTTATCTCTGAATTTTTCTATAGTATCGTGGATATCATTCTCGAGTTTTATACCACCAGTTCTCAATAAATTTGGCGATATATTACCTTGTAATATTGCACTTTTCTGAAGAATATTCCTACAAAAATCTCTATTTAAATCTTGATCAAGTGCTATAATATCAACTCCTGTTAAATCAATGTATTCCTTATATAAATATTCTGCTCCCTTAGGAAAACCAATAATTGGAATATTTTTATATTTTCTTTTTAAAGATGATACTATTTTACTTGTAGGTTCAACAACCCAGCTCATAAAATCTTCTCTTTCTAAAACCCCGGCCCACGTATCAAAAATTTTCACAACATCCGCACCAGCTTCAATTTGTAAACTTAGATAATCCGTTGATAGTTTTGCAAGTAAATCTAATAATTCATTAGCTAGAATTTTATTGTTATGCATCCATTTAATGCAATATTTAAAATCCTTAGTCGAGGTACCATTAATTAAGTATGTCAAAACAGTCCAAGGAGCCCCACAAAAACCTATCAGACTTTTATCTTTCTCAAGAACATCACGAGTTAGACTGATTGATTCCATGACGTTCATTAGTCGTGAGTTTTCTACTTCAATAAATTTTTCTAAACTAAATTTATTAGATAAATTAGGTGATATTATTGGACCTATATTATCCTCAAAACGTAATGAAAGATTAAGGTTTTCAGCTATTAAGAGTATATCTGCAAATATGATTGCAGCGTCTAGGTCAAATCTTTCTATAGGTTGTAATGTAACTTTTGAAGAATACCTCGGATTATAACAAAGATCTAAAAAACTACCTGCTTTTTTTCTCACTTTATTATATTCAGGTAAATATCTACCTGCTTGCCTCATTAACCATACAGGAGGTGGCCAAATTTTTTTTCCTTCATAGATTTTACACAATGTTGTCATAACTACTATCTTAAATAAGGTTGTTGTTGTTGTTAACTCTGTGAATCATGGTAATTATATTTTTTACACATCTTATAAACATATTTAGTTATCAATATTAAACTGTTAGTAAAGTTATTAAAAAATATATTAAATAATAAATATTCATTTATTATCTCATAAAACCAACTGGTTTACTATATGCATTTGATGAATAACTTGTTAATTATTTGTGGATAAAATATGTTTAAATGTATTAATAGACACGTCTTAATAAGACATATCTTTTTATCCACATCGTTATTATTGTTAATTAATATTTAATTAAATGTATAATAAATACGTACTTTACTAATTATCTATAGTAATGCACATGCTAGGGGTACTTATTAACAATGGCTGTTGAAAATAAACTAAATTATAATATTCATATGGTGAGTGACTCTACAGGGGAAACATTAAGTACCATTGCAAAAGCAGTCTTAGTACAATATAAAAATCTTACATTTCAACAACACATGCATTCACTCGTCAGGAGCAAAAAACAAATAGATCTTGTTTTTGATTCTATTAAAAAAGATCCTGGTGTTGTCCTATACACTTTAAATAATGTTGAATTACGTAAAAACTTACAGATCTTATGTGAGAATTTAAATATTCCACTTATAGATCCTCTTGAATCAATACACAAATCAATAACTAACATTTATGGGATAAAAGGTAACTCTATAATAGGTGGTCAGCATAAATTAAATTCTGAATATTTTGAAAGAATTGATGCAATGAATTATACTCTAGCAAATGATGATGGAGCTATTTCTGGCGATTTAAACCTTGCAGATATAATTTTAGTTGGTGTCAGCCGGACATCCAAAACACCAACAAGTATTTATCTTGCCAACAGAGGTATCAAGACAGCTAATATACCTTTCATTGAGGGTATTCCTCTTCCAAAAGAACTTCATGAAGTACAAAAACCACTTATAATAGGACTTATTGCCACACCTGAAAGGGTCATACAAATTCGAAAAAATAGATTAATGGCTTTAAATGCTGAAAATGATACTAATTATGTTGATAGAAGATATGTCAGTGAAGAAATTGTAAAAGCAAAAAAATTATTTGAGAGTAATGCTTGGCCTGTTATTGACGTATCAAGACGATCAATAGAAGAAACGGCAGCGGAGATTATGTCCTTATTAAGAAAAAGGAATTCAGACAGTGATGAAACCAAAAATAATTCTAGCATCTAAGAGTATTATTAGAAATAAGCTCTTAAATAATACAGGTATTAATTACATAAATATTGCATCGGATTATGATGAGAGTGATCTGCAAAATGCATATTTAAGTATGGATTTAAGATTGGAATTAATAAAAGAACTTGTGTATAGACTGGCTTTTGAAAAGGCTATGAGTGTTTCTAAAAACTATAAAAATGATCTAATAATAGGATGCGACCAAGTTCTTTTTTTTAATAAAAAAATATATCTAAAACCGAAAAACGTCGAGGAGGCTTCCAATCAGATCAAAGAGTTAAGTGGTCAATATCATAAATTAATAACAAGCACTGTATGTATAAGAAACTTAGAAGAAGTTTGGTATAATATTTCCATTCAAGAAATGAAAATGAGGCAACTAAATGATAGATATATCCAAAATTACATTACAGATATGAAAGAGAATATTTTCTCTATTATTGGTGGATATGAGATCGAAGGTAAAGGTATTAACCTCTTTGAAAAGATAGGCAATGATTTATTTTCTATTCAAGGGATCTCCATTATAGAGCTATTAGATTTTCTTAGGAGGGGTGGTTATATAGAATGATTAAAGTAGGCTTGACAGGGTCAATCGCTGTTGGAAAATCATTTATTTTAGATATTTTTAAAGAAAAATATTTTTTACCAGTATTTAATTCTGATAATTGCGTAAGGAGTTTATATAAGGAAAACTCTAAATTAATCAACTTTATTAAAAAAGAAATTTTATATACAGAACATAATTTTAATAATTCACAAATCGCAAGAGTAGTATTTAGTGATAAAGAAAAATTAATGAAATTAGAAGGTTTTATACATCCGCTTGTAAAGCAAGAAAGAAAAAAATTTATTTCTGAAGAAATGAAAAAGAATTCGGACATCGTAATTATTGAGATACCATTATTGTTTGAAAAGAAGTTAGAAAAAGAAGTAGATCATATTATTCTTGTTAGAACATCAAAAGATATACAAAAACAAAGGGTCTTGAAAAGAAATGGGATGACTGAAGAATTGTTTAATAAAATAAATAAAAGACAAATGGCAACAGAAGATAAAGCAAAAAAATCTGATTATATTATTGATAGCTATGATTATGATAATGTTACTAAAGAGGTTAAAGAAATTTACGAAGACATAGTTAGGAAAGTTAATGCGTGAGATTGTTGTTGATATTGAAACTACTGGTTTAGATCCAAAAAAAGGGGATCGAATAATAGAAATTGCATGTCTAGAGTTAATTAATCATATCCCAACGGATCAATATTTTCATACGTATGTTAACCCAGAGGAGAAAGAAATAGCTCCTGGGGCATTTAAAGTGCATGGAATTAGTAGTAATTTTTTACTAGATAAGCCTTTATTTAAAGATGTAGCAGAAGATTTTCTGAAATTTATAAATAAATCTCCAGTATTAGCTCATAATGCAAGTTTTGATGTGGGTTTTTTAAATCATGAGTTATCGCTTCAAAATAAAGAAATAATAAATGAAAAAATAGTAGTTGATACTCTTAAAATTGCCCGTAAAAAACATCCGGGTATGCCTAATAATTTAGACGCACTTTGTAAGAGATATAATGTTACAGAACAAAAAAGAGGTTTACATGATGCAAAATCAGATTGTGAGTTGCTCGCTCAGGTATATATAGAGTTAATCGGAGGTCGTCAGAGGAATTTTCAGCTAAGTGAAGAAAACACCAGCATAGAGAAAACAGAATCTATTACAAAAACGATAAATAGAGAAAAAAGACTATCAATAAATTTAACTTTTGAAGAGATTGAAGAGCACAATAAGTATATAAGAACTTTTGGAAGTGATTCAATTTGGAATATAAACAAAAAAAATTAGTTTTTTCTAATATTATTTTCGTAAAGTTTTAAGAAATCAATAGGTTCTATATATAGTGGAGGAAATCCTCCATCTCTTATAGTATCAGCAATTATTCTTCTTACGAATGGGAATAGCAATCGGGGTATCTCTACTAAAATTACAAAGGATTTATTTTCTTGACTAATTTTATTTAGTTGGACAACGGAAGCGTATGTTAGATCGGTTAAAAATGATATTTCACTATCTTTTATAGCCTCAACTTTTGTATTAATCTCGATTTCAAATATATTAGATTCTCTATCAATCGTTATAGCATTAACATTCACACCCACATTTATTTCAGGTTTTCCTATCATATGGGGCAATTTTTGAGGTACTTCAGGGTTTTCAAAAGATATATTCTTAATATATTGGCTTAAAAATTTGAAACCACTTTTTAGATCTTCATTCATATATTAATTCAAGTTACTTTAGTTTAATATTATAATATCATAACATAGAACGCGGTCAATTATTCTAATACTATAAAAAAATATATAATTGATATAAAAATAATTTTACTTAGGGAATAGAGAAGAAAGAAATGTTAGATATAATAAATATTATTCTATTAATTGTTGTAGTTTTTATTTTTTTGGTTCTTAGATCTGTGCTTGGAAAAAGAACCGGTCTTGAAAAACAGATAATACAAGATATAAAAGAAGTAAAACAGCCTATCAAAAAAGATATTATAACAAATGACAATATAGATAATGAAGGTCTTACAAAACTTGAGAAAAAATTCGATAACGAATTAAAATTTTTATATAAAAATGATAAACAATTCACGTTAGAGTATTTTACTGAGGGTGTAAAAAAGGCATATGAGATGATTCTAGTTGCCTATTCGGAAGAAAATACATCCTTACTTAAATCTTTGTTATCGCAAAATATTTATGAAGAATTTAATGAATCAATAAATATTAGAAATGAGAAATTTCAGAAGTTAGAATATAGTTTAATTAAAGTTGAGGATGTAAAGATACAAGATATTATAATAAATAAAAATGTAGTTAGAATTAAGGTATTAATTAATGCTTTGAATAATTCTATAATATCTCAGATTAAGGATGATGAAAAAGTAAACAAACGAAATAATTCTAACGTAAATGAAACTTGGTCGTTTGATAAAAATATTAATTCATCAGACCCCAATTGGAAGGTTGCTGAAATAGATAGATTAAATTGATAATAATTTATAAAAGTTAATGTTTGAAAAGCTTAATAGGAATATGGTCCAAGGTATTTCATTTAATGATATACCAGGATGGGAAGAGGACGATCATTTGGAGGCTTACAATGCACTATTAAACGGAATAGGCAGTAAATCTAGTAGAAAAAATATTCAAACTACATTGGAAGCTAAATTTTTTTTTGAAAAAAACTATAAGCCTTACCTTTTAAAAAATATATTTGATGAAAATAATTTATATACGGGTTATTTCGAGCCAAAACTCCTTGCATCTAAAATAAAAACAGATCAATTCCATTATCCACTTTATGGCCTACCTTCTGATGCAGATGCGACCAGTAAACTTTTTAATTTAACTCGAAAAGACCTAATTGAAAATACCTATAAAGAATTTCCGATACTCGGATGGTTAAACAATAGAATTGATTTATATTTTATGCATATACAAGGATCAGGGCTATTAGAGTATCCAGATGGTAGTTTCAAAAGGTACATATATAGTGGGAAAAATAATTATAAATATACATCCATAGGTAAGTATTTAACTGAGAATGGTTTTTTAAAAATAAATGAAATATCTATGTTTAAAATCAAGAAGTGGATGGAAAAAGAAGATAAAAATTATAGAATTAGCTATCTAAACAAGTCGTTTATTTTTTTCAAGGAAGATATTTATAATAAAACTACTGATCATCCAAAAGGTCAGTTAGGTATAAGATTATCTCCATTTCGTTCTCTAGCTGTGGATATGAGTATTTATGAATTAAATACCCCTGTATGGATTAAGACAAAAATTCCAAACAAAAATAATAATTCTGATAAAGAGTTTGAAAGATTAATGATTGCTCAAGATCAAGGCTCTGCAATTAAAGGCATATTTAGAGGGGATATTTATTTTGGAAGTGGAAATCAAGCTGGAGACGCTGCAGGTTCTATGAAATCAAAAGGGGATATTGTAATATTAAAAAAATTAGAGAATCTTAATGACTAAGAAATTATCAAATAATGATTTAAGTCTATGGAATCAAATCAAAAAAGAGGTCAAACCATTAGGTAAATATAAGATTTCAAAAAAAACAGAAATTTCGGAATTCAAAAGTAATTTAGAGAATAATAAATCTGATCCTAATAAGAATACTTTTAATGAAAATAAAGATATAGAAAATAAGAAGAAAGGATCAAATAATCATCATATTATGAATCAGACATCTCAAGATAATATAAAAAAAGATATAATCAAAAAAATTAATGATAAAGAAATACACTTTACAGGTATTCATCGTAAGCTTGATCAAAAAATGTCAAGGGGACATATATTAATTGATGATACTCTTGATCTTCATGGGATGACACAAAAAGAAGCACAAGATAGATTAATAAAGTTTCTTATAAATGCTAAGAAATGTAATTATAAAATTGCTTTAGTGATAACTGGAAAAGGTCTATCAATTAGAAATAATGATAATTATCATCATCAAGAAAAAGGTGTTTTAAATACAAATCTTCCAATTTGGTTGCAACATGAGAATTTGAAAAGTATCGTTAATGGTTATAGATATGCAAATCAGCGCCATGGTGGAAAGGGGGCATATTACATTTTGCTAAAAAGTTAGTCAGAGTATAAATTTAGATAAATCTGAATCTTTTGCTAGATCTTCAATATTATCCTTTACGTATTTTTCATCGATTATTATACTTTTTTCATCAAGATCAGGTGCCGAAAAACTTATTTCATCAAGCACTCGTTCCAGAACAGTATGTAATCTTCTTGCTCCAATATTTTCTACATTTGAATTAACTTCAACAGCAATTGCCGCAATTTTTTCGATTGCATCTTCCTTAAAATCTAATTTTAGACCTTCGGTACCCATTAGAGCAATATATTGTTTTATTAGGCTTGCTTCTGTATCAGTTAAAATACTTACAAAATCATCTTTTGAAAGAGTTGTAAGTTCAACTCTTATAGGTAAACGACCTTGTAATTCAGGAAGTAAATCAGATGGTTTTGCTAAGTGGAATGCACCAGATGTAATAAATAATATATGATCAGTTTTCACTATACCATGTTTTGTTGAAACAGATGTTCCTTCAATCAGTGGCAAGAGATCTCTCTGAACACCCTCACGACTTATATCAGCACCTTGTCGGTTTTCACGTGCACAAATTTTATCAATCTCATCTATAAAAACAATCCCATGGTTCTGAACGCTTTTAAGTGCTTCTTGAATTATACTATCTTGGTCTAGTAAATTATCCGCTTCTTCTTGGATTAAGATTTCATAGCTATCTTTTACGATTAATTTTTTTGATTTATATTTTTCACCCATAGCTTTTCCAAGCATATCTCCGATGTTTAGCATTCCCATTTGAGCACCAGGCATCCCAGGTATTTCAAAGGATGTCATATTTGAATTTGATTCTTTTACTTTTAAATCAATTTCTTTGTCATCAAGTTCACCACTCCTTAATTTTTTTCGGAAAGTATCTTTTGTTGATGTTGAGGCATTTTCACCAACTAAAGCATCTACCACTCTTTCCTCAGCCAATATATGGGCTTTGGCTTCAACTTCTTTACGTTTTTTTTCTTTTATCATTCCTATACTTGTTTCAACTAAATCACGAATGATTTGCTCAACATCTCTACCTACATAACCAACTTCAGTAAATTTAGTAGCTTCCACTTTAATAAATGGGGCGTCTGCTAATTTAGCAAGTCTTCTGGATATTTCCGTTTTTCCAACACCTGTCGGGCCTATCATCAGAATATTCTTAGGTAAGATTTCTTCTTTTAAAGGGCCAGTTAATTGTTGGCGCCTCCATTGGTTTCGAAGTGCAATAGCGCAAGCTCTTTTTGCCTTATTTTGACCAATTATAAAACGATCTAATTCAGAAACAATCTCTCTTGGCGAAAAGTCGGACATTTTATTTCCTTTTTATTTTATTTCTATAGTTTCTATGACTAAATTATTGTTTGTGTAAACACAAATCTCTGACGCTATCTTCATTGATTTCTCTGCAATTTCTTTTGCATTAAATTCTGAATTAAATAGCGCTTTAGCAGCTGCTAAAGCATAATTTCCACCAGAGCCAATCGCGATTACACCTTCCTCTGGTTCTAAAACATCACCATTACCAGTAAGAACAAAACTACACTGTTTATCCCCCACTAGCATCATTGCTTCTAATCTTCTTAAATATCTATCCATTCTCCAATCTTTTGCAAGTTCCACAGCGGCTCTTGTTAGTTGATTTGGGAACTGTTCCAGTTTGGCCTCTAATCTGTCAAATAATGTTAAAGCATCAGCTGTAGCTCCTGCAAACCCTGCAATAACATTCTTTCCAGAACCTAGTCTACGAACTTTTTTTGCGTTATTTTTAATTATTGTATGCCCTAAACTGACTTGTCCATCTCCAGCAATAACAATTTGATTATCTTTTCTAATCATTATGATTGTTGTGCCAACCATAGTCTTATCATTATGTTCCATAATTTAATCCCTAATACACAGTATATATGGTATCTGTTTTTAGTAAATTTATCATATATTAATAATATTAATTATAATAATATATATGATGATTATGTTATAAATATTCAAGATTTTAACCAATGGAAAATAATAATGGATAAAACTTCATCTCGAATAGCAAAGATTGAGAGAAAAACAAAGGAAACTTCTATATTTTGTGAGGTTATATTAGACGGAACCGGTAAATCTGATATTCAAACAGGCATTGGATTTCTTGACCATATGATTGAGCAGGTAGCTAGGCATGGATTGATTGATATTAATTTGAAAGCGGATGGTGACCTTCATATTGATATGCATCACACTACAGAAGACATTGGTATTGTAATGGGAGAGGCAATAAAAAAGGCCTTAGGGGATAAGGCAGGTATTAAAAGATTTTCCCATATTATTTTGCCTATGGATGAGGCACTAACTCAAGTATCAATGGATATTTCAGGAAGGCCTTATTTAAGATGGGCAGTTCATCTTTCTCCACCAAAGATTGGGGAAATGGACTCAGAATTATTTAGAGAATGGTTTTATGCATTTGCTCACAATAGCGCAATAACTCTACATATTGAAAATCTTCATGGATCAAATGCACATCATATTATAGAATCTTGTTATAAGGGATTGGCAAGGTGTTTAAAAGACGCAATATCTATTGATCCAAGAGCTTCTAATTCTATCCCAACTACAAAAGGGATTTTATAAAGTAATAATCATATATGGCTTTATTTGAAATATATAAAAGGATTGGAAAATCGGGCAAACAAGATGGTAATATCTTAATTGTTAGAGACAATTTATCAATACTGGCATTTATATTTCCACCATTATGGTTAATAATAAATAAAAATTTTTTTTTAATACCAGTATATTTTTTAACGATTTATTTCTTTTTCTTCCTTTCAAATTTACTGGGTGAAACAACACTAATATTT
Organism: Hyphomicrobiales bacterium; assembly: GCA_029245795.1. Classification (GTDB taxonomy): domain Bacteria; phylum Pseudomonadota; class Alphaproteobacteria; order Rhizobiales; family TMED25; genus TMED25. The sequence goes on along the minus strand of JAQWOP010000010.1, from coordinate 34,854 downwards.
AGTATCATTTTTTTCCATCTTTTCTTAGCTATTCAATCAAATATATTAAGAGAATGGATATTAAATTTTAAAAATTACCAATTAGATATTATTGTTAGGGCAGAAAATAAAATGAGTGCTTATAACATTTATAATAAATATATTCAGGACAAAGATATTGTATCATCAGAATCTGAAAAATATATGTATCTTTCTGAAAATATTAAAAAAGATGATGAAGCAATATTAAATATTTTTTAAATATAAGAGCAATTAAAAATGGAAGTAATTGGGATAATTGATTATGGTTCTGGTAATTTGCATTCTGTAACAAAAGCATTCGAAACTGTTGCAAATGAGATAAAAAAAGAAATCCAAATTTTAAGAATCAATGATGCGATAGATATAACCCAATGTGATAGGATAGTCTTACCAGGAGTTGGAACATTCAATGATTGTAAGATAGGAATTGAGGAAGTTCAAAATCTGAGGTTTGAATTAGAAAAAAAAATAATAAAAGAGGCCTGCCCATATTTAGGTATATGCGTTGGTATGCAATTATTGGCTGATAAAGGTTTTGAGATAAAAGAGACAGATGGTTTTGGATGGATACCAGGCAATGTAAAGAAGATTCCCTTTCAAAAAAATATTAAAATTCCTCACATGGGTTGGAACACAATTAATTTTAATAAAGAGCATGAATTATTAAAAAATATAAAAAGGGACCATAATGAGATGATTGCTTATTTTGTTCATTCGTATCAGTTTGAACTTGAAAGTGAGGATAACCTATTAGGTTATTGTAACTATGGATCTAGAATTACTGCTCTTGTTGAAAAAGATAATATTATCGGTTGTCAGTTTCACCCAGAAAAAAGCCAGAAAGTTGGTCTAAAATTTATTAATAACTTTGTAAATTGGAAACCTTAAATGATATTATTTCCTGCAATTGATATTAAGAACGGTGAATGTGTAAGATTAAGGCTTGGGAATCTAAATGAATCAACAACCTATAATAAAGATCCTATTTCTCAGGCTCAGATATTTGAAAGAATTGGTTTTAACTGGTTACATGTTGTTGACTTGGATGCTGCGGTTAATGGGGAAAGTCAAAATTCTGCGATAATCAAGAATATAATTGAAAGCACAAATTTATCCGTTCAATTAGGTGGGGGTATAAGAAGTTTAGAGCAAATGGATGATTGGTTTGAAATAGGTGTACAGAAATTAGTTTTGGGAACAATTAGTGTAACCAACATTGATTTAGTGAAGGAAGCAGCCATGAAATATCAAAATAAAATCGTATTAGCTCTAGACACTAAGGGAGAGTCAATATGTATAGAAGGTTGGAAAAAGAACACTAATATAAATATATTTGATCTTATAGATGAATATAAAAACGCTGAGATAAATTCTATTTTACACACGGATATCAATCGTGATGGGATGTTGGAGGGCTTAAATTTTGATGCCTCCAGGAAACTTGCAAATAGAACAGAAATACCAATCATTCTTAGTGGTGGTCTTCAATCAATAGATGATATAAAAAAAATGCTTTTGAAAAAAAATAGTATTTTTTCTGGTGCTATAATTGGGAAAGCAATTTATGAAAAAAAAATAGACCCAAAGGAAGCTCTAAATATTATAAATAATAGAGGTGTTTGAATTGTTAAAATCAAGAATTATACCATGTTTAGATGTTAGCAATGGAAGGGTCGTAAAGGGTACGAATTTTCTTAATTTACAAGATGCTGGTGATCCTGTTCAAGTAGCTAAATTATATGATTTGCAGGGTGCAGATGAGCTATGTTTTTTAGATATTACTGCTAGTCACGAGCATAGAGATACGATCTTTGACGTTGTTCAACAAACAGCTGAAGTTTGCTTTATGCCTCTAACGGTTGGAGGTGGTGTGAGTAAGATTGAACATATAAGAAAATTATTACTATCGGGTGCAGATAAAGTGTCAATAAACTCGGCTGCAGTAAAAGATTGTAATTTAGTAAAAATGGCATCTGAAAAATTTGGTTCTCAATGTATTGTTGTTGCAATTGATGTAAAAAAAAATGATGCAAACACTGTTTGGGAAGTTTACACTCATGGTGGTAGGATTAATACAAAGATGGATGTTTTGACATATGTTGAAAAAATTGTTTCCTTTGGAGCGGGAGAATTACTTGTGACATCAATGGATAGAGATGGAACAAAAAAAGGTTTTGATAATCAATTAATTAAAAAGATAACAGAAATTGTTAATGTTCCAGTTATAGCAAGTGGTGGTGTAGGTAATTTACAACATTTAGTTGATGGAGTTAAAGTTGGAGGAGCAGATGCAGTTTTAGCTGCCTCCATATTTCATTTTGGTGATTACACTGTCGGTGAAGCAAAAAATTTTATGAAAGAAAAAGGCTTAGACGTTAGAATAACTTAGATAAATCAGAACAAAATAATTGGAATATAATAATGAAAAATATAGAATATTTTATTACATTATCAGATATAATTAAAAAGAAGGTTACTGAGGATCCGGAAAATTCTTATACAGCAACGCTTATTAAAGATATAGAATTGCTTACTAAGAAAGTTGGGGAAGAGGCGATTGAACTTATCATTTCTACCTTAGCTAATGATAAGGAAAATGTTAAAAAAGAAGCAGCTGATTTAATTTATCATTTAATGGTTTTGCTGGAAAAAAATGATCTAAATATTGATGATATCTGTGCTGAACTAATTATTAGGCATGGTGTTTCAGGTCATGATGAAAAAAAATCAAGAAAATAGTTTCTTAAATGCCTCAAAAAGAAAATCAATACTCACCTTATATTATTTTTTCAAAAGAAGAATGGTCAAGTCTTGGATTTGGAACAAAGTTATCTCTAACTGAAAAAGAAATTAAAAATTTAAGAGGTTTAAATGAACCGATGTCTATAGAAGAAGTAAGGGATGTTTACTTACCTATATCAAGTCTCCTAAATTTATATATATCAGGTACACAAAAAATTTTTGATGCGACAAATGTATTTTTAGGCAAAAAAAATATTAAAGTACCATTTATCATTGGTGTTGCTGGGTCTGTTGCTGTTGGCAAAAGCACGACATCTCGTATTTTGAAGGCATTACTATCAAAATGGTCAGCGCATTTAAATGTATCAGTAGTTAATACGGATGGTTTTTTGATGAGTAATAAAGAACTTGAAAAAAAGGGCTTGATGGCGAGAAAAGGGTTTCCAGAAAGTTACAATATCTCCCTTCTTCTTGATTTTTTAAATAACATCAAATCAGGGAAAAACAAAATAACCGCCCCTGTATACTCACATCTTTTATATGATAATGTTCTTGGAGAATATACTGAAATAAATAATCCAGATATTGTTATTATTGAAGGTTTAAACGTTCTTCAGCCAGCTCCGTTACCAAAAAATGGCAATGCTATACCGTATGTATCTGATTTTTTTGATTTTTCAATTTTTGTTGATGCCAAAGAAAATGATATTCAAAAATGGTATATAGATAGATTTTTGAAATTAAAAGAAACTGCCTTTCAAGAGAAGAATTCATATTTTAATAAATATGCAAACTTATCTAAAGATAATGCGGTTGCTATAGCGTCTAATTTGTGGGAGAGCATCAATTATAAGAATTTAGTAGAAAATATTTTACCAACTAGACAAAGAGCAAACTTAATTATTAGAAAATCAGCAAATCATTCGGTTGATCAAATATCACTAAGAAAACTTTAATTAAAAATTCTTAAATTTTTCTATTATTTTATTTATATTACTGTTATTTATTTTTCCACCCATTATTTGAACTATCTCTGATGCATAATAGTTTCCCAATTCAGAACACTTTATAATATCATATCCATTTATGTAACCTTTTATAAAACCAGATACAAATAAGTCACCTGCTCCTGTAGTATCAATAACATTTTTTACTTTTCTAGGTTTAATAATATTAAGTATATTATTTTCTGTAACAGTGCAGCCATTCTCTCCATCAGTCATAATAATAGCTCGTAATTCATTAGAATATTTTTTGAGTTTAATTAATAGATCATTTTCATTATCTGATTGGAAAAGACACATCATTTCCTTTTTATTTCCAAATAAGAGGTCAATTACATTATTTTCTAGTAAGTATAGGAATTGATCTCTAAAAGTTTTAACGCAGTTCACATCTGATAAGGAAATGGCACTAAAACCACTACTTAATTTGGTTAATTTAAATGCTTTTTCAATTATTTCTCTACCATAATCCAAGTAAAAAATATAACCCTCTATAAAAGTCCCCTCTATTTTTTCTAAAGCCAAATCAGGAATATCTGCTGGCGTTAATTTTATAGAAGCACCCATGTGCGTATTCATAGTTCTTTCACCATCAGGTGTTACATATATTATGGATAAGCCAGTATTAGCTACTTCGTCTTTAACTATATATTTTGTATCTAAATGATATTTTTTAAGCGAACTAAGATACATTTCTGCGTAAGAATCTTTTCCAGTTTTACCTATAAAACGGACATCTTCATTTAATAATGATAAACCGCACGCGCTATTATTTGCACTTCCACCAGCAATCACAGATACATTTTTTAAACTTTTTATAAGATTATTAGCTTCTTTAGAGGAGATGACCTTCATTTCACCGCTAACGCTACCTGCGATTTTTTCTAAACTATTGATAGGTTTTATTATATCAATAATCGAATTTCCTATAAAACATAGTGTCATTTTGTTAATCAAAAAAAATATTAATAACGTTTAACAAATAACTCTGTTTTCTTAATCATTTTTTTATTTTCATAAGTATAAACAATTGGTATACCAGTGTTTATTTCAACATTTACTATTTCTTGCTCATTTAATTCTTCTACTAACATTATAATAGAACGTAGAGAATTCCCATGAGCTGTTATAATTACATTCTCTTCATTATATAACTTGGGTAATATATTATCTTTAAAATATGGAATAGTCCTGTTGTAAGTATCTTTAAGACTTTCTCCATTTACAGGCGCTATATCAAAGGATCGTCTCCATATTTGCACTTGATTCTCACCCCACTTTTTACGAGCATCATCTTTATTAAGGCCAGTTAAATCACCATAATTTCTTTCATTAAGTGCTTCATTCGAGACAATAGGTGTTTTATTTTTTAATATATATAATACTATATCAAGGGTATTTTTTGCTCTCTTAAGTGCGCTTGTATAAGCGTGGTGAATTTCTACCTTTAAGTTTTGGATTGCAAATGCCGCCAATTTAGCTTCAATCTTTCCTTGATTTGTTAAATCAACATCTTTCCATCCTGTAAATAAATTTAATTTATTCCATTCACTTTCTCCGTGCCTAAGCAAAATTAGTTTTGACATATTCAATTCCTTTATGTTTAAACACTTAAAACATCATCCATTGTATAGTAGCCTGGCTTTTGATTTATAGACCATTTTGCAGCATGGATTGCACCTTTAACAAATATTCTTCTACTCAGTGCTGAGTGTGATAATTTAATAATTTCACTATCTCCTGCAAATATAACTGTATGCTCACCAACAACATTACCCCCTCTGATTGTAGAAAAACCTATTGAATTCTTTTCTCTTAAGCCAGTAGTCCCATGTCTTTGATATATGGCATTAGATTCTAGGTTAATTTCTCTACCGTCAGCAGCAGCATTCCCAAGAAGCAATGCCGTACCCGAAGGGGCATCAATTTTTTTATTATGATGCATTTCAACAATTTCAATATCAAAATCTGATAATATTTTAGATATCTGTTTTGTAATTTGGGACATTAAATTAATACCAAGACTCATATTGCCAGATTGGACTATAACAGCATGACGAGCAGCATTTTTTATTTTCGATTGTTCCTCAATATTCAGTCCTGTCGTTCCAATAACATGAGATATTCTAGCTTGAGCTGCTAGTATGCTATTTTCTATAGTGGTCTTTGGATTAGTAAAATCAATAAGGACTTCTGCAGATTTAATCAATTCAATTGGATCGGAAACAATTTTTATATTTTTTTTACCGTCTGATATTAGATCACCTATATCACATCCAATCCAAGGTGAAGAAATACTCTCGGTTGCTCCAATTATTTCAATATTTTTATCTTGTAAGGAGTATTCTATTAATTCGCGTCCCATTCGACCAGCAGCGCCTGCAATTATTACTTTCATTAATATTCTAACCTTAGATATTTTTTCTTTTTAAATTTAATTAATATTACGATGAATTTTATATTATTGCAAAAAGTCTCTTATCTTTTTAAAAAAACTATGGCTTTCTGGGTTTGTTTTTTCATTTGACTCTTTTTCAAATTCTTCAAGAAGTTGCTTCTGTTTTTTTGATAAACTTATGGGAGTCTCAACAGATATTTGAAGATATAGATCACCTTGTCTCTTTTGTCGCAATACTGGCATACCTTTTGACCTTAAACGGAATTGTTTATTATTTTGAGATCCCTCTGGAATTATTACTCTTGTCTTACCTCCATCTACAGTTGGAATTTCTATTTGCCCACCTAATGCAGCAGTAGCCATTGAAACTGGCACATTACAATAAAGATCTGAACCATCGCGTTGGAAAAAAATATGAGGCTTAAGAGATACAAAAATATATAAATCCCCTGTTGCACCTCCTCTTATACCTGCCTCCCCTTGACCACTTAGTCTAATCCTATTACCATCCTCCACTCCAGATGGAATATTTACAGTTAGTTTTTTTGGTTTTTTTTGTCGCCCTTCTCCCCCACATGATTTACATGGATTGACAACTATTTTTCCTTGTCCATGGCAGGAGTTACAAGTTCTTTCAATTGTAAAGAATCCCTGACTAGCAAGTGTTTTACCTGACCCTTGGCAGTTAGGGCATATTATTGGAGCTTCCCCTTTTTCACCTCCACTTCCTGAGCATGTGGAACAAATAGTATTCATTGGGACGTTTATGGTATCAGATTTACCATGAAATGCTTCTTCGAGTGTAATCTCTAAGTTATATCTTAAATCAGACCCTCTATTAGACGACCCACTTGATCTTGAGCCAGAGCCAAAATCTCCAAAAAAATCGTTGAATATATCAGAAAAAGCTGATGAAAAATTACCATCAAATCCTGAACCAGAAGGTCCTCTACCTCCAGATCCATCAAAAGCTGCATGTCCATATCTATCATATGCTGCTCTAGATTCAGCATTTTTTAGTCTTTCATATGCTTCAGATACTTCTTTAAATTTTGACTCAGAATCGGGATTTCCAGAATTATGGTCAGGATGGTGTTGCTTTGCTAATTTTCTGAAAGCTGTTTTTAAAGTTTTTTCATCACAATTCTTTTCGACACCCAATACATCATAATAATCTTTTTTAGTCATATTAGTTTGTCTCCACTATGAAAAAATATCAAGTTTTAAGGCTTGTTTTCTTCATCAACTTCTTCAAATTCTGCATCTACAATAGTACCCTCTTCTGGTTCGCTATTTTCTTTTTCACCCTCTTGACTATTTTGTTGGGCTTTATAAATAGCTTCCCCAAGTTTCATTGCTTCTTGAGTAAGGGCTTCCAAATCAGCAGCAATTTTTGTTGTATCATCACTTTCAATGGAAGCTTTCAATTTTTCAATAGCTTCTTCAATTGATTTTTTCTCTTCTTCACCAATTTTATCATTATTTTCATTTAAGCTTTTTTCTGTACCGTGAATTAATGACTCTGCTTGGTTTTTAGTTTCTATCAACTCTTTCTTGACCTTATCTTCTTCAGCATGTGTCTCGGCATCTTTAACCATATTTTCAATATCTTCATCTGACAGTCCACCCGAAGCTTGAATTTTAATGGATTGTTCTTTATTTGTAGCTTTATCTAGGGCTTTAACATTCACAATACCATTAGCATCAATGTCAAACGTCACTTCAATTTGTGGAACGCCTCTTGGAGCAGGCGTAATACCAACTAGATCAAAATTTCCAAGTATTTTATTGTCAGCTGCCATTTCTCTCTCACCTTGAAAAACTCTTATAGTAACTGCTGATTGACTGTCTTCAGCTGTTGAAAATGTCTGACTTTTTTTTGTAGGGATTGTTGTATTTCTATCAATTAATCTCGTAAAAACTCCTCCGAGTGTTTCTATTCCAAGAGATAGCGGAGTTACATCCAAAAGAAGGACATCTTTCACGTCTCCTTGTAATACACCCGCTTGAATAGCTGCACCAATGGCAACAACCTCATCAGGATTTACACCACGGTGTGGTTCTTTTCCAAAAAAATTCTGTACCTTTTCTAATACTTTTGGCATACGAGACATTCCCCCAACCATTACAACTTCATCGATTTCTCCAGGTTTTAATCCAGCATCTTTAAGCGCTTTTTCGCATGGGGTAATTGTTTTATCTACTAAATCAGCAACTAATGTCTCAAATTTAGCTCTTGTTAATTTTATATTTAAATGTTTAGGACCTGACTGGTCTGCAGTTATGTAGGGCAAATTAATCTCGGTTTGCGTTGTTGAGGATAATTCGATCTTAGCTTTCTCAGCTGCCTCTTTTAATCTTTGCAGAGCTAACTTATCCTTTAATATATCTACGCCCTGATCTTTTTTAAATTCTTCTGCCAAATAATTTACTAATCGTCCATCAAAGTCTTCGCCCCCAAGAAATGTATCACCATTGGTTGATTTTACCTCGAAAACGCCATCTCCTATTTCAAGGATTGAAATATCAAATGTTCCTCCCCCAAGGTCATAGACCGCAATTGTTTGGCCATCTTTCCTATCTAAACCATAAGCAAGAGCTGCGGCTGTTGGTTCATTTATAATTCTTAAAACCTCAAGACCTGCAATTTTTCCTGCATCTTTTGTTGCTTGTCTTTGTGCATCATTAAAATATGCAGGGACAGTAATAACAGCTTGAGTAACAGTTTCACTTAAATAACTTTCAGCAGTTTCTTTCATTTTTTGTAGGACAAATGCAGAGATTTGTGATGGAGAGTACTTCTCTGATCTAGCTTGTACCCATGCATCACCATTTTCAGCTTTTGCAATCGTATATGGTACTAAATTTTTATCTTTTTTTACCAAAGGATCGTCAAATCTTCTTCCCATCAGACGTTTTACAGCAAAAAGAGTATTCTCTGGATTAGTGACTGCTTGACGTTTTGCAGGTAACCCTGTTGTCCTTTCTGAGTTTTCACCAAATGCAACGATTGAAGGCGTTGTTCGAGCCCCTTCTGAATTTTCAATTACCTTTGGATCTTTCCCATCCATAACAGCAACACAAGAATTTGTTGTCCCTAAATCAATACCAATTATTTTAGCCATTCTCATTACTCCTTAAAATAGCGACAAAATGTATTTAAAATTAAATAATCCCTTATACATGTTATATAGGGGTAAAATTTAAACCTACAAGATACTAGATCTATTTTTTAGTAATTTTTTATTTTAAAGATTGAAAAATAAATTAAACTCTCATTGGCATGAGTACATATAGTGTGGCTTCATCATCTGGATCTAGTATAAGACATGGTGAATTTGGTTCTGAAAATAAAAACTTTACAGATTGACCACTTAATTGTGATGTAATATCCAATAAATATTTTGAATTAAAACCAATTTCAAAACCTTCACCTTTGAAATCAACAGATATTTCTTCTATTGCTGTTCCTGCCTCAGGACTAGTTACCGATAATATTAAGTTATTATTATTTAAGGATAATTTAACGGCTCTTCCACGCTCACTTGACAATGTAGCAACCCTATCAACGGCATCAGTTAGTAGTTCGGCGTCAACAGACATTTTTTTATCATTTTGAAAGGGGATAACTCTATTGTAATCAGGAAAAGTACCATCAATAACTTTTGTAGTAATTTCTATGTTATTAAATATAAATTTCAATTTATTTTCAGATATTCTTACTTCAATATCTCCATCTAATTCATGTGTGAGTTTTAGGATTTCAGATATTGCTTTTCTTGGTATAATTACACCTGGAATTCCTTTTGCCCCTTCTGGAAGTGGAAGTTCTGCCTGAGCTAGTCTATGCCCATCGGTTGATACAGTTCTCAGAGTTGGCATCTTTCCGTTTGAACTATCAGCTGGAGATTCATGCAAATATATTCCATTTAAATAATATCTTGTTTCTTCATTCGATATTGCAAATCTAGTTTTTTCAATTAATCTGTTTAATTCACCACTAACTATGGTGAATACATGAGTATATTGATCATTAGAGATTTCTGGGAAATCTGATCTAGGTAAAGTTTGTAATTTAAAATTTGATTTTCCAGAACTAACAGTTAGATGCTCTTGGTCATCATTTTTTGATATTAATATTTCGGAACCATCTGGAAGTTTTCTTATAATATCATATAGAAGGTGTGCGGGAGCTGTAAGGCTTCCCCCCACTTCAATTTTAGCGTTTATTTCTTCAATTACTTCTATATCTAGATCTGTTGATATCAATTTGAGACCAACGCCCTCTGCCACTATAAGTATATTTGCAAGTATGGGAATAGTATTTCTTTTTTCAACCACGTTTTGAACATGGTTAAGAGCTTTTAAAAGCTCATTTTTTTCTATTATTGCTTCCATTTGACTAATTTTTTAATCATTTATGATATACAGCTTATTAAAAAAACATTTTTATATCAATGTTAATTAGCATAATTGACAAAAAATACGGTGTATTTATTCTTTTAATGAATTTTCAAGGCTTGCAATTGAACTTTTAATACTAGGATCGTTTTGAATTAACCTTTCAATTTTTCTAACAGCATGCAAAACAGTTGTATGATCCCTACCTCCAAATTTCCTTCCAATTTCTGGAAGAGACCTTGACGTTAGTATTTTTGCTAAATACATTCCAATTTGCCTTGGGTAAACTATAGTTTTATGCCTCCTAGAAGATAATATGTCTTGTCTGGTGACATTAAAGTGGCCACTTATAGTCCTAAGAACATCTTCTATCATAATTTGTCTATTTTGTTCTTCGCTTATTAGGTCTTGAATTGATATTGCAGCCTCTTCAACTGTAATTGGCCGTTTATTTAGGCTATGAGCAGCGATTATTCTGTTCATGGCTCCTTCTAATTCTCTACCTGAACTTTGAATTCTTCTCGCAAGAAAGTCAAGAACAGCTGATGATATTTCAATTCTAGTATTTCCTCTTAATGTCTGTGTTAGTTTTTTTTCTAAAATTCCTCTTCTTATATCAAAATCTGTTGGCCCAATTTGAGCAACAAGACCACCTGAAAGTCTTGATTTCATTCTGTCATCTAACATTTCAAGTTTTGAAGGAGGTGAGTCACCTGCTATAACTATTTGGTGTTTTGATGTATCTAATGCATTGAATATATGACAGAATTCCTGCTGAACTGCTTTGCCTTGAAGAAATTGCATATCGTCAATTAATAGTAAATCAACATCTGCAAATATTTTTTTGAAACTAATAGTATCTTTAGATTTTACTGCCTCAACAAAAGAGCTCATAAATCTTACAGCTGATAGAAATAATATATTTCGGTCAGGCGACCTAGCTTTTGTTTCCCAAGCAATAGCATTCAGCAAGTGAGTTTTACCTGTTCCTACAGGGCCATGAATATATAGTGGATTAAATTCAATAGGGGCATTTTTTTGTGGTTGAGCAACTCTCATTGCGGCTGCATGAGCGAGTGCGTTAGATCTACCAACAACATAGTTATTGAAAGTGTATCTTCTATCGAGGGGGGTCCCATTATTATTTGAATGATTTTCATCAGTGAATTGAAGATTATGAGATGAATTATCAGATGTGTTGCCATTTAAATCGGATGAATCAGATTTTCTTTCTCCGTGATTTCTCACACGCAGATCTATCTGATTAATCTCAGGTATTTGAGCTTTCCAAATTTCTAAAAGTTTATCATTGTACCTTGATTTTATCCAGCTTTTAAGAAATAGAGTTGGGAGTGATAGGGTTAAAATTCCATTCTCAATTTTATGAGGTTCTAATCTAGTAAACCAGCTATTATAAAGATCTTCTCCAACTTGGATACGCAGAGTCTTATTGACTATTTTCCATGTATCTTGGATGTTGTAGTTCTTTTTTACATTATTCACTGTTGAATCCATGGTAACCCTTCATGTTTCCAGCCATTAACAAGAGCACGGTGATGATTTTCATTTGGATCTCCCTCAAATCCATAAGCTATATTATAGCAACATTCCCAACCTGTGTGCGCCATCATTGAAGCAGACTTTGAACTTCTTGCGCCAGAACGACACAGAAATAACAAAGGATCTTCTTTATCCATATTTAAATTCTCTAGCTCTAGAAGTAGTTGCGATGTAAAATCGTCATTTAAGATTCCACCAGGAAAAAGTTGGAGTTCTATATTTTTTACTGATTTATTAATAGATGATAGATCTGGCTGTCCAACAAAACTTAGTTCAGCTTTTGTTCGAACATCAATCATCAAAGACTTTTGGTTTTTCGAGAGAACTTCCCATGCCGTACTTGGAGTGATATCGCCTGCATAGTTTGTTTCTGTATTAAGTGTTTCAATATGCATTTGACGAATACATCCTATCTAAAATAATGTTTAGAAGAAGCGAATTCCTCTTCAAGAGCCAGAATAAAACTATATTATTCAGATGATACTATATGTAAATTATTTTTTATTTAAAAGGTTATTTTTATATATTCAGTATACTGAATACTTTTATTTTACATTATTATCTTAGCAAAAAACTTTTATATATTTTAACAACTGACTGAAGAATAATAATAAATCTATGTTGATAAATTTTAAGTATTTTAGGATTTACTTCTAGATAAAATCTTTTTTTTACTAAAAAAAAGGTTCTTTGAATTAACCCTTTTTTAATGTTTTTGACACTTTATTCTTAACTCATTGAAATTAATACACTTTTTCTTTGATAAAATATGTAACTAATTTATGAATAAAAATGAATAAAAATAATTAAAAATAATAGAAACTTACTAATTCTAAATTAGAATTATCAATATTTTTTTTTAAAAACTAAGAGTTATATTTTTTATGGATCTTATGAGTTTATAAGTTTTTTCGTTAAACGGGATATTTTTCTTGAAGCCATTTTTTTATTAAAAGCTCCTTTTTGTGCTCCGCGCATTAATTGTTTTTCAGCAGCTATTAGTGCTTCTTTTGCATTATCTTTATCTCCTGCGTCAATTAGGATCTCTGCTTTCTTAACAGAAGTTCTAACCATACTTCTTCGCATTCGATTAACACTGGTACGCTTTTCAATTTTACGAACCATTTTTTTTGCAGATTTAGTATTTGCCATTTTAATTTATTCTATTAATGATTAATAATGAATATATAGAGATTGATTGATATTACGTCAACTCAATAATGCATTAATCGCAAAATTTTGGTTTTCTTTTTTCTATAAATGCATTAATGCCTTCTATACCATTTTTACTTTTAATTATCTTATAGAAATTATTTTTTTCTTGTCTTAGCCCCTCTTCAATTTTTAAATTGAAACTTTGTTTAATAAGATGTTTTATCATTATAATAGATTCAGTTGATTTTTCTGCAATTTGTGACGCAAGATTTTCAGCAAATGGTATTAATTCTTCTTCAGAACAAATTTTATTAATAATCCCAAGTTCTTTTGCTTCTATTGCGGATATATTATTTCCGGTTAAACACATTTCAAGAGATAAATTCTTACCTATTATTCTTGGAAGACGCTGTGTGGCGCCTCCACCAGGAATTAAGCCTAATTTTATTTCTGGTTGCCCAAATTTAGAATCTTTCGTAGCTAAAATAATATCAAACATCAAAATTAATTCAAGACCACCTCCAAGTGCGACACCATTGATTATTGCAATGATAGGTTTTTTAATTTTATCTATTTCCTCCCATAGATCTATAAAATGTGGGTCTGTATATAGTTCTGAAATATCAGCACCCGCAGAAAAATTATCACCACCAGAAATAATGATACACTTTATTTTTGTATTTTCATCGGCATATTTGAAAGCAGATATTAATTCCTGAGATAATTTTTGATTTAAGGAATTATATTGTTTTTGTCTATTTAAAATTATATGGAATGTATGTTCATTCTTTAAGGATGTATATATATAATTATAGTTAACCATTCTCTTTTTCCTGACAATTTTCACAATAAAAAGTAGATCTCCCAGATTGTCTTATTTTTTTTATAGAGGATTCACATTTAATATTATTACATTTTAAATCTTCTCTGTTATATACATTAAACTTATATTGAAAATAGCCGCTTTCACCATTCATATTCTTATGATTTTTTATTGTTGATCCACCTACTTTTATTGCGTCTCTTAGTATAAATTTTATAGCCTTAATAAGATTATTAATTTTTTTGATATTTTTGGCAACATCTTTACTACAATCTAATGGAGATATACCAGCCTTAAAAAGTGCTTCTGAAGCATATATATTTCCGATACCCCCTACTATTTTCTGGTCCAATAAAGCACTTTTAATATTAATTTTCTTATTTTTTATGTGATTGATAAGATTTTTAGAATTAAAATTATTGCTTATAGCATCAACTCCTAATTTATTTTTAAAAATATCAAATTCTTTTTCTTTTAGATCGTAAATTTTAATAAATCCAAACCTTCTTATATCAATATATCTAATCACTTTGGAATTAGACATTATAAATTTAATATGAGTATGCTTTATAGGGGTTATTTCGTCATTTATATGATTAACTAGAAAATTACCTGTCATACCTAGATGTATAATTAGTATTTTATTATTATTTAAATAGACAAATATATATTTAGCAATTCTGTCTACTTTAAGGACTTTTACATTTTTTATGCTTTCTGCAAGATTATATGGTATTTTATATCTAAGCTTTTCGGAATAAATTTCGACAGAAAGAAATGTATTTTCTAGTAAATTATCCGATAGGTTATTTTTAATAATCTCAACTTCAGGTAGTTCTGGCATATCTTTTCAAATGTTATTATTAATAAATTACATGAAATAAATAAAAGATTAAATATTAATTATGAAAAACAATAATAAGTTCTTCTTTGGTAATGTAGAAGTATCTAAAGATCAAAAAATTAAGCAAGTTAATAATGTATTTAATTCTGTCTCGGAAAAATACGATCTAATGAATGATATTTTATCCTTTGGTACCCATAGAATTTGGAAAGATATACTAGTTAATATGATAAGCAATAATAGGTCTAGTAATAATATATTCTCATATTTAGATCTTGCCTGTGGGACTGGCGATATACCATTTAAATTACTTGAAAGAAATTCAAACAAAATTGATGTTTATATGATGGATATAAATCAACAAATGATTTCTCAGGCTCAAAAAAGAAAAGAATATTCAAAATACAAAGAGAATTTATCTTTATTTGTTTCTGATGCTGAAAATATACCCCTTGAATCTAAATCTATGGATTGTATAACAATTGCGTTTGGGATTAGGAATGTAGCTTCAATTGATATTGCACTGAAAGAAATATATCGTGTACTCAAATATGGAGGAAAATTTTTGTGTTTGGAATTTTCACAAATTGAAATACCTGTTATAGATAGATTTTATGAGTTTTATTCAAGAAATATAATACCAGAATTAGGGCATATGTTTGCAAATGATAGGGATTCATATAAATATTTAATTGAAAGTATTAAAAAATTTCCAAAGCAAGAAGAATTTAATAATATGATAAGTGATACAGGTTTTATCAAATCAAGATATAAAAATTTATCAGCTGGGGTTGCTTCTATTCACTCGGCATGGAAAATATGAGAAGATAAAGATGAATTACCTATCGCATTTATACCGACTACTAAAGCTCTATTCCTTATTTACTGACTGTGAGTTACCCGAAAATTTTTTACCACAGAATAAGACTTCACTAATTGCAAAGTTGTTAAGAATAAAAAAACATAAGAATAAGACTTTTTCTGATGTTTTAATTCAACTTGGTCCATCATATATAAAGTTAGGACAGTTTTTAGCAACTAGGCCTGATATTATTGGAGGAAAATTTGCACTAGAACTATCTAATTTACAAGATAATCTTCCAACATTTGCAAATGAAATTTCTCAAAAGATTGTAGAAGAAGATTTTAATACAGATATTAAGAATGTATTCACTGAATTCAATGAACCCATTGCAGCTGCATCTATAGCTCAGGTTCACACAGGGAAAATTGATGATAATCAAAAAGTTGCAATCAAAATCTTAAGACCAAAAATAGAAGAAAAATTTCGTGATGACTTTAAGTTTTTTTATTTTGTATCAGGTTTACTAGAAAAATTAAATCCAAACCTAATGAGGCTTAAATTTACAGAATCTATTCAAACCATGGAGAGATCTGTAAAAATGGAAATGGACTTAAGATTTGAGGCTGCAGCAATATCTGAAATTAACAATAATATGACGGATGAGGATGAGTATATTATTCCTAAAATATTTTGGGAAAAGACAACAAGAAAAATACTGACCATCGAATGGATTGATGGAATATCGATTAGGGATAAAGATTCTCTTAAAAAGAGGGGATTTGATTTGAAAAACCTAGCAAGAATTATCATTCAATCATTTTTAACCCAGGCTTTGCGTAATGGGTTTTTTCATGCAGATATGCATCAAGGTAACTTATTAATTAATGAACAGGGTAAATTAGTTATTCTTGATTTTGGAATTATGGGTAGGCTCGGAGAAAAAGAGCAAACTTTTCTAGCAGAAATACTCTGGGGACTCATTACAAAGAATTATAAAAGAACAGCGGAAGTTCATTTTGAGGCTGGTTATATTCCAAAAGATCAAAAATTAGATGAGTTTAGTCAGGCCTTGCGTGCAATAGGAGAACCACTATCTGGAAAGAAAGCAAACGATATATCAATGGCTAATGTTCTATCACAGCTTTTTGAAGTCACAGAACAATTTCACATGGAGACAAGACCTGAGCTATTACTTTTACAAAAAACAATGGTTGTTACAGAGGGGGTTGCAAGAGAGTTAGATCCAGATCTTAATATGTGGGATATTGCAAAACCAATAGTATCAAAATGGATGGAAGAAAAGATATCTCCAGAAGTTAAGATAAAAAAGAATTTTGAAAATCTTCTAAATTTAGGTTCGGCGATAACTGAATTTCCTTATTTGATAGATCAAGCTAAAAAAACAACTGAAAACTTTAATAGGTTAATCGAATATAACCAATCAAAAAATAAAATAAATGAAAATACCTTTTGGCGCTTCAAATTTTGGATTATAACCTTTATTGGTTTGCTAATTGGAATATATGTATTTCTGGTTTAATATATGAATAGTTTAAAAAATAAAAAATTATTGTTAGTAGTTGGAGGTGGCATAGCCGCTTATAAAAGCCTAGAATTGATTAGGCTTTTAAAGAATGCTCACTCTGAATTAGAGATTATATTAACAAATTCTGGAAAAAAATTTGTTACTGAATTGAGTATTTCACAACTAGCTCAGAGCGAGGTTCATACAGATCTTTTTGATTATAAAAAAGAATTAACTATGGGCCATATACATTTATCTAGAAATGCTGATTTAATCGTTGTTGCTCCAGCGACTGCAAATCTAATAGCAAAATTAGCAAATGGAATTGCGGATGACTTAGCTTCAACAACTCTTTTAGCTGCCAATAAAACAATCATTATTGTTCCTGCAATGAATCCAAAGATGTGGCACAATCCTTCCACACAAGAAAATTTGAATAAATTACAAAAAAACGGTTTATTGATATGTGGTCCAGCTGAAGGAGAAACTGCCTGTGGTGAGAATGGATTTGGAAGAATGCAAGAGCCACAAGAAATTATAGAATATATTTCAAATTTTTTTATAAATAATTCTAGATTGAAGGGAAAAACAGCTATTGTTACGGCTGGTCCAACATTAGAGCCCATAGATCCTGTTAGGTTCATATCAAATAATTCATCAGGTAAACAAGGTTATGCAATTGCTGCAACTCTTGCAAAATATGGAGCAAAAACAACTCTTATTAGCGGCCCTTCCTCTCAAAAAGCGCCAGATGGAGTCAATATAATTAGGGTAAGAACAGCACAAGAAATGTTAAATGCTGTTAAAAAAAGATGCCCTGCTGATATAGGGGTATTTGCAGCTGCAGTGGCAGATTGGAAAGTAAAAGATTATCATCAACAAAAAATAAAAAAAACTAGAGAGGATCTATCTATCGATTTAATCGAGAATATAAATATTATTGAAGAAATTTCGAAGAATAACAAACTAAAACCAAAATTATTAATCGGTTTTGCAGCAGAGACTGAAGATATTATAAACAATGCACAAAAAAAAATATCAAAAAATAATATAGACTGGTTAATAGCAAATGATGTTTCTGAAGATAAAGAAGTTTTTGATGGAGATTATAATACTGTAATATTTCTCACCAATGATATTATTGAGAAATGGAAGAAAATGACAAAGATCGATGTTGCGCATAAGCTTTCTGAAAAAATTATAAAATATTTCCAATAATTAATAATGTTTAAAAAAAAATATATAGCAATTAATATAATTAGGGTTTCCAAAAAACATAGTGCAAACTTTCCGACCTATCAAACTATGGGGGCCTCTGGAGTTGATTTGATTGGAAGTCCTGATATTAGTGATGCGGGTATAGTAATAAAACCAGGACAAAGGGAAATAATTCCCACTGGAATTGCAATTGAATTGCCCGAAGGACTAGAGGCCCAAGTTCGTCCCAGATCAGGTATTGCTTATAAATATGGAGTAACAGTTCTTAATTCACCAGGGACAATAGATAGCGATTATAGGGGAGAAATAAAAGTTATACTAATTAATCATGGTCAAAAAAACTTTGTTATCAAATCAGGTGACAGAATTGCCCAAATGATTGTTTCCAAAGTTGAAAAGATTGAATTTTCTGATGTAGAAAAATTATCTAGAACAAATAGAAATAATAAGGGTTTTGGTTCAACAGGAGTTTGATTTTTAATGAATAAAAAGATAAAAAGTATCTCTCTAAATAATCAAGAAATAGAAAGATATTCAAAACAGATATTGATAAAAAACATTGGTGGAAATGGCCAGAGACAATTAAAGTCCTCAAACGTTTTAGTAATAGGTGCGGGTGGTTTGGGTTCGCCTGTTATTACTCATTTGACAAGTTCAGGAATTGGAAAAATTGGTTTAATAGATAATGATATTGTAGATTTATCAAATCTTCAAAGACAATATATACATGGTACTAGTCGCTTAGGTGAATATAAAACTGAAAGTGCAAAATATTTTATTAATGAATTAAATCCTAATATTGTTGTGAATATATTTAACATTGATGCAAATGATAAAAGCATTGATAATATTATACCAAATTATGATGTGATTATAGATTGTACAGATAACTTTCAAACAAGGTACAGGATTGCTGACTCATGTGAGTTTTATAAGAAACCTTATATAATTGGTATGGTAAGAGGTTATGAGGGTCATGTTACAACAATATTTCCTAATACAGAATCAATTAAAAAAAATCCAAGAATTAGAGACTTATTTGACGAAAATAGTGTGCAGGATATGCAAGATTCATGTGCAGACCAGGGCGTATTATCTATCACCACAGGGCTAATTGGCACATTAATGGCTGCGGAGGCAATAAAGATTATTCTAAATATAAAGGAAGTTTTGATTGGAAAATTATTAATCGTTGATTTATTAAATACTAAATTTGAAACAATAAATTATTCTTCAAATGATTAGATTTTTAATTCAAAAAAAAAAAATTATTGCCTTATTTGGGCTAATTTTTATTGTATTTATCTCTTACAGAATTTTTATAGATGTATTTCAAGAATACGAGGAGTTAAACAAAACAACCTCAAATAGTATTTCTCAAGAAGAGAGTTATAAATTTAAAAGCCTTAGATCTAATAAAACAAATGTAAGACAGGGACCATCTCTTGGGCATGATATATTATGGACTTACCAAAAAAAAAATTTACCTATTGAGGTTTTAGAAGATATACAAGGGTGGAGTCGAGTAAGAGACTTTGAAGCTGAAACAGGTTGGATAAAGAATACTCTTATATCATTGAACAGAACAGGTATAATAGCACCTTGGAATACCGAAGATAAGGACGCTGATCTTATCAATGTTTATCGTCAAAAAGATATAAAGAAATTAGAAATGAAGTTGCAAAGTGGGGCAATTGTAAAAATTTTGGAATGTGATGGTTTGCATTGCAAAATATTGGCAGGAGATAGAGAAGGTTGGGTCAATCAAAATCTAATATTTGGTGTTTATCAAGGAGAGGTTATTGTTCTGAAAGAATAAAAAAGCCTACTATTCATCAATTAAATTTATGACAATATCTATGGACTTAATTTTTTTACCCTGAGGAATATTTTTCGAATTATATTTAATTTGCATATCATTGACTTTGATATCTTCCAGCACCTCTTTATACTTAAAGTGATAATGATGTTCTGTATTTCTATCAAAAAAAGTTTTTTGATTATCTACCTGAAGGGTTTTAATTAAGCCATTTTCTGAGAAATGATTTAGAGTATTA
This sequence comes from Hyphomicrobiales bacterium, assembly GCA_029245795.1. Taxonomy (GTDB): domain Bacteria; phylum Pseudomonadota; class Alphaproteobacteria; order Rhizobiales; family TMED25; genus TMED25. Next base: position 14,301 of record JAQWOP010000010.1, on the reverse strand, counting down.
TAAACTGTCGCAAGGGATATTCTTAGCTTTTTTTTCTTAGTTTCGTCATGAAGTTCTTCGGCTGTAACATGACCAGTTGGTAAATTAAATAATAGACTAGCAAGAGCGACGCGTTGTTTTGTTAATTTAATATCTTTATGGCGTAACATACCCATTATACAAATTCTGTTCATTCTAATATCATTATTACTTTGAATGTTTTGCATATTATTTATTCTTGATATATATTTATTATTGTATCACTAACTTATTAATATATATATTTATATTATATTTATAATAATGTAAATTGTTGAATTAGCAAAATGTCGATGTTAGATAAAACAGAATTTAAATATGAAGAGCTTATTTCTTGTGCTGAAGGGAAATTATTTGGACCCGGTAATGCTCAGTTGCCAATGCCTCCTATGTTAATGTTTGATAAAATAACGCAAATAAATCAAGATGGTGGGATTTTTTCCAAAGGACAAATAATAGCTGAAATGTCAATTAATAAAGATGAATGGTTTTTTGATTGTCATTTTAAAAATGATCCAATTATGCCTGGTTGTTTGGGTTTAGACGCATTATGGCAAATGGTAGGATTTTATCTTGGTTGGCTTGGCAGACCAGGAAAAGGTAGAGCCTTAGGTGTAGGTGAGGTTAAATTTTTTGGAATGATAGGTCCAACTGTCAAGAAATTAGAATATATAATTCATATAAAAAAGCTAATCACAAGAAATCTTACTCTCGGTATTGCCGATGGTGAGTTATTTGCGGATGGTGAGAGAGTTTATTCAGCTGAAAGTTTAAAAGTTGGTCTATTTCAATAGTTTTTATATATAGGATAATTTATGCGTCGTGTTGTAATTACAGGTATTGGGATTGTTTCAAGTATTGGTAATAATCCTGAAGAAGTAAGAAAATCATTATTTAGTTGTACTCCGGGTATTTCTAAAGCTATTGGTTATGAAGATTTTGGTTTTAAATCTCAGGTTTATGGTTCTCCAAATATTGATTTAGAACAAAATATTGATAGGAGAAAATTAAGATTTCTAGCCGATGGATCTGCATGGGCTTATATAGCTGCAGAGCAAGCTATCAAAGACTCTAATCTTGAAAACAATGAAATTTCTAATGAGAAAACGGGATTAATAGTTGGTACTGGTGGCCCGTCTGCAAGAGCTATTGTAAAAGCTGCAGATCAGACAAGAGCGCGAGGTGCAAAGCATGTTGGTCCATTTGCAGTTCCAAAAGCAATGTGTTCAATGGCTTCAGCAACTTTATCGACATACCTGGGTATTAAAGGTGTAAATTATTCTATATCATCAGCATGTGCTACATCTAATAATTGTATAGGAAGCTCTTATGAATTGATTAAATGGGGCAGTCAAGATGTTATGGTTGCAGGTGGTGCTGAAGAGCTTGATTGGAGTCTTTCGGTTTTATTTGATGGAATGGGTGCGATGTCATCTAATTTTAATGAAAATCCTATAAAGGCGAGTCGGGCATATGATATTAATAGAGATGGGTTTGTTATTGCAGGTGGAGCAGGGATCCTAATATTAGAAGAATATGAAAGAGCAATTAGTAGAGGCGCAAAGATATATGCAGAAATTGCTGGATATGGATCTACTTCCGACGGCAATGATATGGTCCTTTTATCAGGCGAAGGAGCTGAGAGAGCTATGAAAAATGCAATGAAGGATATCAATTCTGAAATAGATTATATTAATCCGCATGCTACATCTACACCTCAAGGCGATATAATAGAAGCAAATGCAATGAGAAATGTTTTTGGGAGTAAAATGCCAGTTATATCTGCTACAAAATCATTAAGTGGTCATTCACTTGGTGCAGCGGGGGCTCAGGAAGCAATTTATTCCCTAATAATGATGAAAAATAATTTTATATGTAGATCTGCAAATATAGATTCTTTAGATCCAAATTTTGATGATCTGCCTATTGCATTAGAAAGGCATGATGATATTGAATTAAATACTGTTATGTCTAATGCTTTTGGTTTTGGTGGCACAAATGCATGCCTCGTATTTCGTAAGGTAAATTGATGCAGAATATAAAAAATCAAGATATTAATTTATCACTTATGGAAGGCAAGAGGGGTGTGATCATGGGAGTGGCTAATGATCACTCTATAGCTTGGGGTATTGCTAAGTCTCTTTCAGCTGCAGGAGCTGAACTAGCATTTTCCTATCAATCCAATACTTTAAAAAAACGTGTTGAGCCATTGGCTAACGAACTTAATTCAAAAATTGTGCTGCCCTGTGATGTTGAGTCTTCAGAAGATATAGCTAATTTCTTTTCGGAAATTGGAAGCCACTGGGGATCGATAGATTTTATTGTTCATGCAATTGCATTTTCTGATAAAAGCCAGCTCAAAGGTGAATATTATAATACTACTAAAGATAATTTTATAAAAACAATGTTGATATCTTGTTATTCATTTACAGAAATTGCAAGAGAAGCTCATAAAATTATGCCCAATGGAGGGTCAATGGTAACACTTACATTTGGTGGTTCAAATCGGGTTATGCCAAATTATAATGTAATGGGTATAGCCAAGGCAGGTTTGGAATCATCAGTAAAATACCTAGCATCTGATTTTGGTGATAAGAATATCAGAGTTAATGCCATTTCAGCTGGACCAATGCGGACTTTAGCAGGGGGTGGAATATCTGATGCAAGAGCTATGTTTAATTTTCAAAAAAGACATTCTCCGCTAAGAAGAACTGTTACATTATCAGAAATAGGGGGAGCATCAATTTATTTGCTTTCTGATCTTTCGTCTGGTGTAACAGGAGAAATACATTATGTGGATTCGGGGTATAATATAATATCAACCCCAAAGCCAGAAATGCTTATGGATGAAAGTATTTATGAAATTTAGACTTAATAATTGATTATTAATTTAGTCTTTCTTGCCCCTGCTTCTTTTTGGCTTTTTTGGGCTTTCATTATCTTCATCACTATTATTTGATTCTTCTTTTCCAGTTTTTTGATTAAGCCCTTTCATTGATAATCGAGCTTTTCCTCTATCATCAAATCCAATTAATTTAACGTAGGCTTCATCATTTTCATTTACAACATCTGTAACATTTGAAGTTCTTTCATTACTAAGCTGAGATATGTGAACGAGGCCATCTTTAGGACCAAAGAAATTAACGAAAGCACCAAAATCAACTACTTTAACGATCTTTCCTTTATATATTTGGCCTACTTCAGGGTCATCTACAATTAAATGAATTCTTTCTTGAGCGGAATTAATGGCATCTTTATCTGAAGATGCAATAGTAATAATACCAGAGTCCTCTACGCTAATTTGCGCGCCTGTTTGCTCAACCATTTCCTTAATAACTTTCCCGCCAGAACCAATGACATCTTTGATTTTATCTTTTGAAATTTGCATTGTAACAATTCGAGGTGCATGATCGGCAACGTCACTCCTTGATTTCTTGATAGCTTTTTCCATTTCAGATAAAATGTGCTTTCTTCCATTTTTTGCTTGGTCGAGAGCTTTCTTCATAATGTCTTTTGTTATACCGGATATCTTGATATCCATTTGTAGAGTAGTTATTCCTTTACTAGTTCCAGCGACCTTGAAATCCATATCACCAAGATGGTCTTCATCTCCAATAATATCTGATAGCACAGCATAGTCACTACCTTCCAAAATTAAACCCATCGCTATACCTGCTATTGGTTCTCTAATTGGAACACCGGCATCCATTAAAGCCATAGAAGCTCCACAGACTGAAGCCATAGATGATGAACCATTTGATTCAGTAATTTCTGATACAATTCTTATTGTATAAGGCCAGTCATCTTTTTTTGGAAGAAGTGGATGGATTGCACGCCAAGCTAGTTTTCCATGTCCAATTTCTCTTCTCGAAGTTCCACCCATTCTTCCTACTTCACCTACAGAGTAAGGGGGAAAATTATAGTGCAACATGAAACTTGCTTTCTTTGTTCCGTCTAGAGAGTCTACGTATTGTTCATCTTGAGTTGTTCCAAGAGTTGTAACTACCAAAGCCTGAGTCTCGCCTCTAGTAAAAAGAGATGATCCATGTGTTTGAGGCAGAGTACCGACTTCTACCGAAATTGGGCGAACATCTGATAAGCCTCTTCCATCAATTCTCTTTGATGTTTTCAAAATAGAAGAACGCACTATATCACTTTCTATATCTTTAAATATACCTGATGCTGTTATTTCATCAAAACCATCTTCATACTTTTTAACTAATTCTCCTACCATAAAATCTTTTACGCTGGATATCTCTGAGGACCTTTTTTGTTTATCAGTTATTTTGAAAGCTTTTTCAATTTTTGAATAAATTAATTTACTAATAAATGCTTCCATTTCAGAATTATCTGGTTTTTCTATTTTCATTGGATCTTTTGCACATTTCTTAGCCAAGCTTATAATCATTTGAATGACATCTTGCATAGATTTATGGGCATACATTACCCCATCAAGCATAGATTTTTCACTTAACTCAGATGCCTCAGATTCAATCATTAATATTGCATTTTTTGTTCCAGCAACAACAAGCTCAAGTTCTGATTCCTGTATTTGTTCAGTTGTAGGATTTAGAACTAACTCATTATCAATAAATCCTATTTTAGCAGCTGCAATTGGCCCTTTGAATGGTATTCCAGAAATTGTAAGTGCTGCAGAACAGGCTATCAATGCTACTATATCAGGATCATTTTCTTGATCATAACTTAAAACTGTTGCTACAACTTGAGTTTCATTCTTAAATTCTTTTACAAATAAAGGCCTAATTGGTCTATCAATTAACCTTGAAATTAGAGTTTCCCTTTCAGTTGGGCGTCCTTCTCTTTTAAAATACCCACCAGGTATTTTACCCGCTGCATATGCTTTTTCCTGATAGTTGACTGTAAGTGGGAAGAAATCTATTCCTCCCTTGGGCTTCTTGTCTGCGCATACCGTTGCTATTACAGATGTTCCTCCATATGAAACTATTACGGCTCCGTCTGCTTGCCTCGCTACTTTACCTGTTTCAATCTTTAGAGCTCTACCGCCCCAATTTATTTCTTCATTATGTATATTAAACATTTCTTTCCATTCTTATTGTTATCTTCTAATACCTAATTGTTGGATTATTTCTTTATATTTATCTTCATTTCTTGATTTTAAATAATCCAATTGTTTTCTTCTTTGGCTAACCATTTTAAGCAATCCCATTCTTGAGTGATTATCTTTTTTATGTGTTTTAAAATGATCGGTCAAATTAACTATTCTCTCAGTTAATATTGATATTTGTACCTCTGGTGAACCAGTATCACCTTCATTTCTTGAATATTTTTTTATTAATTCAGTTTTAGTTTCTTTTTTAATCGACATCATTACTCTCCTTATCATAAAATATTAAATTTTATAAATTAAATACTCTAACCGGTTTGATTAATCCATCATCAATATTACAGATTGCTATAATTTGGCCTGAATAAATCGTATATACTTTCCCAGATATAGTTTTTGCATCTAAGTTTTTATAATTAATAGATAAACCATTTTTTAATTTAAAGGCTTCATGATTGCTAACATTTACTGCCAGGATGTCGTCCAGCACAGTATCTATTGGTTTAACAATTGACCTTAAACTATCTATATCATGGTTTAATTGCATAAGTCTATCAATAGATAAAATATTTTTTAAATTGAAAGGACCATATTCTATACGATCTATTTTTGAAACATGGCAGCAAACATCTAGGGCATTGCCTAAATCACGCGCAATTGAGCGAACATATGTTCCTGTTCCACATGTGACACTAAATACGAACTCTTTTTCGTTTATTTTTTTTATTTTTTTTATTTTATCAATTTGAACAAGTTTTGCTTTTAGTGAAGGTATACCGCCATTCCTTGCTATAGCATAAGCTCTTTGCCCATTTATTTTTTTTGCAGAGTAGATAGGGGGCATTTGCTCTATAACACCCGTATATTGAGTAAGGAATTGATTAATACTTTGCGATGAAGGTACTCTATCTGAGGTTTTTTGGATATTACCAGTTCTATCATCTGTATCAGTACTTTCCCCAAATATAATATTGAATATGTATGTTTTATTTTTTTCATGCAAATATTGGACTGTTTTTGTTGCTTCACCAATGGCAATAGGAAGTATACCTGTTGCCATTGGATCTAGCGTGCCTGCATGGCCAATCTTACTCTCTTTGAATATATTTTTGAGTTCTCTAATTATTCCTGCAGAGGATATATTTTCATGTTTATATATATTTATCCATCCATTAACTTCATTCTTAAAAGATTGTGACATCTTTATAATCCTGATTATTTTTATTAATTTAGTTCTTGGGATATTTTATGGAGGATAGTATCAATTTTTTCGGCATATTTAAATGAGTCATCCTCTCTAAAATTAACAGTTGGGATAAACTTTAAAGATAAAGATGCTGCAATTTTACCACGAATATATTTAGAATTTTGGTTTAATGCAGACACAATTAATTCAGTATTATCACCACCGAGTGGAATTATATACGCTGTCGCTTTCTTTAAGTCAGGACTAACCATAACTTGTGTTATTGTTATTGACCTATTTAGTAACTCAGGATCATGGACAACATCTTTTTGCAAAAGATCAGATAGTGATTTTTTAATCAACTCACCTACTCTAAGCTGCCTTTGACTTATAACAGGTTTTTGATTCTTAATTTTAAGCATTTTTAGAGAGTTCTTTCAATAGTTTCAATTTCATAACATTCAATGACATCTCCCTCTTTAAGATCTTGATAATTTAGGAATGATATGCCACATTCTTGACTAACTTGAACCTCTTTTACCTCTTCTTGGAATCTCTTAAGAGAGGATAATTTTCCCTCATGAATAACAATACTATCTCTAATTAATCTAAGATTTTCTTTATTTCTTATTATCCCATCAGAGACCATACAACCAGCAACTTTTCCAATTTTTGAAATATAAAAAACTTCTTGTATTTTTGCATTTCCAATAGTTTTTTCATTGATTGTGGGATCTAAGAGACCCGATAATGCTAATTTTATCTCATCAATAAGATTATAAATAATTGAGTATTGTCTAATTTCAATTTCATCTTTTTGAGCTTGTAATTTAGCATTATTATTTGGACGGACATTGAAAGCAAGAAGTATAGCATTTGATGCTGTCGCCAAGGTAACATCACTTTCAGATAAAGCCCCTACAGCTGCATGTATTATTCTAACCGAAACTTCTTCAGACCCTAATTCATTTAAGGCAGCGCTAATTGCTTCAATTGATCCTTGCATATCAGCTTTTAAGATTACAGTTAATTCTTTTAAATCTTTGTCCTTAATCTGCCCCATCATATTTTCGAGTGTGATTTTATTAGCAATTCCAGAAGAATGATTTTTTGTTTTTCTCTGTCTATATTCAGTAATTTCTCTTGCTCTTGCTTCGCTATTTACAACCGTAAATTTGTCACCAGCATCTGGAACGCTATTTAATCCGAGAATTTCTACAGGGTCTGATGGCCCAGCTTTAGAAATAGATGACCCACTATCATTTGTGAGCGCTCTAACCTTACCCCAAGCAGAACCCAAGACGACAATATCGCTAATATTTAGCGTCCCCCTTTGTACTAATACCGTTGCAATTGGTCCTTTTCCTTTATCAAGAGAAGACTCAATTACGACACCATCACCGGATCTACTAGGATTTGCTTTTAATTCAATTATTTCTGCTTGTAGTAATATTATATCAAGCAGTTTATCTAAATTTAATTTCTTTGTTGCAGAAACTTCAATTTCAAGAGTATCACCACCCATGGACTCCACTACTATTTCATGCTGTAGTAGCTCATTTCTTACTTTATTTGGATCTGCACCCTCGAGATCAATCTTATTTATTGCTATTATGATTGGAACCTTTGCTTCTTTCGAGTGATTTATGGCTTCAATTGTTTGTGGCATTACACCATCATTTGCAGCTACAACAATTATTACAATATCAGTAACTTTAGCTCCTCTCGATCTCATTGATGTGAAAGCTGCATGACCAGGAGTATCAATAAAGGTTATACATTTATCAGTCTTTGAGTTTAATTGGTAAGCTCCAATATGCTGGGTTATTCCCCCTGCTTCTGTTGCAACAACGCTTGTTTTTCTTAATGAGTCTAATAAACTAGTTTTTCCATGGTCAACATGTCCCATTATGGTTACAACAGGGGGACGTGATTCAAGTTGTTCATCTGTATCATCCTCACCTTCTAGTCCATCTTCAACATCTGATTCTGAAACCCTTTTTACTGTATGACCTAATTCTTCAGCAATTAGTTGAGCAGTATCAGCATCAATTATATCAGTGATTTTATTCATTTGGCCTTGTTTCATAAGGAGTTTTATCAAATCAACAGCTCTTTCAGCCATTCTATTTGCTAGTTCTTGAATTGTTATAACTTCTGGTAGAATAATTTCACGATTAATTTTTTGAATTGGAATAGGGGTAGAATGTTGTCGACGTTCCCTTTCTCTTCTTCTACGTATGGAGGCAAGGGATCTTTGCCTTGGTGTATCATCCAATGCACTTGTTACTGTAAGTTTTGTTTGTCTTCTCTCTTCTTGGCTACGAAATCTTGTAAATTTATTTGGGGTTTCCTTTTCTTCTTCATCATCAGGTTTTTTGTTTGTATCTGTCTCGGTAGATTCAGCAACCTTTTTATTTTTTCTTGTATTCTCATTTTCTTTTGGTGGGGAAAGATCTTCTTTTACAGCATTAACTTCGGAAGGATTTGATGGAATTTCAGTATTTTTAGCTGCAAAAACATCTTTTGAATTTTCTTGTTCTGATATCTTATTTTTATTGAAAAAATCATCTTCAACAATACTTTTGGCATCAATTATTGCTTGATTACGAGCATCTATTTCTTGGTTTGTTAAGTCTTTATTCTCGGGTTTGTCTACAAAAAATTTTTTTTCAGCAGACCGATTCACTCTTTTTCTTTTTGTTTCAACAACTACGGTATTTGATCTATTGGTTGTAAAATTAGATCTGAATTGAGTAGGGTTAACAGTTGTTTTTAGGCTAAGGGTCTTTTTCGAACCTATTTTATCATCAGTTTTTTTATTATCTTTTTCTTCTGTCATGCTAAATTTACTTCTGTATTAATTATAATATTATTTTAATATTCTAGCGTTTAATATCCTTTCAGATATATCTATTTTTTTTATTTCACTATCAATAGTATCAGGATTATTTTCTTGATCTTGTTCGTTGATTTTTTCCTCTTCAATCCAACCAAGAGTTAATCTTGCGTCTAAGATCATTTTTTCTATTTGTTCTCGAGAAATATCAAAATCTGTAAAAAGTCCTTTTTGTTTTTTGTTTCCTAATTCAGTTTTTTCAACCCAACCATATAGTTCATCTGTTGAGAAACCGGCAAAATCATCAAGACTTTTTATTTTATTTTCGCCAAGTAGAACAAGCATATTTAAGTTCATTCCATCAATTTTTTCTATGTCATCACTTACCCCTAGATCTTTTCTTTTTTGATTTTGTTTACTCTTTTCCGCTTCTAGGTAATTTTTGGCTCTTGTTTGAATTTCAACTGCCGTATCCTCATCAAATCCTTCAATATTGGCAATCTCAGATGTTTCTACATAATCTATATCTTCTACAGATAGAAAGCCTTCTGATACTAAAAGCTGTGCGATTACCTCATCAACATCTAGAGAATTAATAAAAATCTCACTTTTCTCATTGAATTCATTTTGACGGCGCTCTGACTCTTCTGCTTCTGTAAGTATGTCGATATCCCATTTTGTCAGCTGACTTGCAAGCCTAACATTTTGACCTCTTCGGCCAATTGCTAGTGATAAGTGGTCATCTGGAACAACAACTTCAATCCTTTCCAAATCTTCATCTAACACCACTTTGGTAGCCTCTGCTGGCGCCAATGCACTAATGACAAATGTCGCAATATCAGGACTCCATTTCACAATATCAATTTTTTCACCTTGCAACTCGTTTACAACTGACTGGACTCTACTTCCTCTCATTCCAACACAAGCTCCTACTGGATCAATTGAGTTTTCAGAAGTATGAACGGCAATTTTTGCTCGACTTCCTGGATCTCTTGCAACTGCTATTATCTCTACTATTCCATCATAAATTTCAGGGACTTCCTGCATAAATAGTTTCGACATAAAATTAGTATTAGTTCTTGAAAGAAAAATTTGTGGACCTCTTTGTTCTCTCCTTACATCTTGAATAAATGCTAGAACCCGATCTCCATTTCTGAAAGTTTCTCTGGGGAGTAATTCGTCTCTTCTTATTACAGCTTCATTTCTTCCAAGGTCTACTATTGCATTTCCATATTCAACTCTTTTCACAATACCAGAGACAACTTCACCAATTTTATCTTTGAATTCTTCAAATTGTCTATCACGTTCTGCATCCCTAACTTTTTGAAAAATAACCTGTTTTGCACCTTGCGCTGCAATCCTTCCAAATTCAATTGGAGGAAGTTCTTCGGAAATAAAATCTCCAATTTCCGCCTCTTTATTTCTTTTTTTTGCTGATTGAAGATCTATCTCAGTAGCTTCATTTTCAATATTTTCCACTACCTCTAATAGCCTTGCTATATTTGTTTGTCCTGTTTTAGTATCTATTTCTGCACGGATTTCATTTTCACTACCATACCTTGTCTTTGCTGCTTTTTGAATGGCCTCTTCCATAGCCGAGATAACAATACTCTTATCTATAGCTTTATCTCTTGCAACTGCATCTGCAATTTGCAGTAATTCTAGTCTATTTGCACTAATTCCTGATTCAGACATTTCACTCTCCAAAATATATCATTTAAATAGGTTATCATTCAAAATAAGTTTAGCCTTATTAATATTATTGATTGGTATTTTTAACTCTTTACAAGTTTCATTTTTATCATCAATTTTTCTAGTACTTAAATTCAAGAGATCTCCTTCGAGACCCTCTATTTTTCCTTTATAATTTCTTTTATTCTCAATCTTTTCTATTAATTCAATTTTAATCTCGTTTCCAATATTTTCTAAAAAATCTTTTGGCCTCACAAGAAGTCTATCTATTCCAGGCGAGGATATTTCAATTCTATAATCCTCTGATAGCAGATTATTAATTTCAATTAAAGGCATTATGTTATTGCTTATCTTTCTACAGTCGTCAAAGTTTAGCTCAGAATTTATTTTTTCAAGCATTATTTGAAGAACCCCTTCATGATCATTGATTTTAACTTGCACTATTAGATATCCTAAATTTTCTATAATTGGTTCAATAAGAGAAGAGATTTTATCTTCTTGGTTTGTCTCATTTTTAATTCTATATATAACTTGTTCCATATTCATAATTTTTTAATTTTAATAAAAAAAAAGGCCTTCGAGAAAGCCTAAGTATTTTATTAAATTTCTGGATATACTTTATATTATAACTTCATATTTTGATTTTACAAGATTATTTTTTTTCAAAATTCAAGTATATAGGCACTCTTTTGTTAGAGAGAGCTTTTTTTTCATATTTTGTTTCTGGATATGGATAAGGTTTTAGTTTAAAATCATCACTATCTGAGCATATCCATCTGAAATCACTGTGATTTAGTAAATTTTTTAATATCCAATATTGATATTCCATATGATCAGTAGCGATAAATAATTTACCACCCTTCTTTAAGACTTTCGAAAATTTATCTAAATTATATTTAGAAATTAGTCTTCTTTTATGATGTTTTTTTTTAGGCCATGGATCTGGAAATAAAATGTAAATAGCTCCTAGAGAAAATTCTTGCATAGCATCTATTACATCTATCGCATTCCCATTATATATTTGTATATTAGTAATTTTTTTTTCATCTATTTTTTTTACGAGTGAAATTATTCCACTTAGAAATGGCTCAACTCCAATAAATTTCTTGTTTTTATTATTCTCTGCTTGGTGAAAGATATGTTCACCAAATCCAAATCCAACCTCCAGTTCAATGGCCTTGTTCTTATATGAATTGATAAGTTGTTTATTAAGTCTTAATTTATATTTTGGAAAAATATTTTTAAGAATGAGGTCATTTTCTATTCCAGATGAGCGACTTTTTTTTCTGCCATGTAATTTTGTTTTATGTATAGGTTTTTCTTTTGGGATCATAGTTAATATAGTTCGGCGATTAATTTTTTTGATAAGTCAAGTTTCTCCCATGAAAAACATCCATCTGAATCTGGTGATCTTCCGAAATGCCCATAACAACTTGTTTTAGTATATATTGGCTTATTTAACTCAAGATATTTTAGTATGCCTCTCGGAGAGAGGTCAATTAGCTTATGTATAGTATTTATTAATTTACTTTTTTCTATTTTTGAATCACGGTCTAATTGTATATAGAATGAAAGTGGATATGAAAGACCTATTGCATAAGAAATTTGAATTAAACACTTTTTACTTATTTTAGCATGAACAATATTTTTTGCTATATATCTTGCCATATATGCAGCAGATCTATCAACTTTTGTTGGGTCTTTTCCAGAAAAAGCTCCTCCACCATGAGGGGCAGCACCTCCATAAGTATCCACTATTATCTTTCTGCCTGTTAATCCCGCATCACCATCAGGGCCACCTATTACAAATTTACCTGTAGGGTTTACAAGGAAATCATCCTCAGCGCACATCCAGTTTTTTGGAAGTGAGGAAACCACTACGTCTCTAATTATATCTCTGACATTAGTAGTATCTATATTTTCTGAATGTTGATTTGAAACTAGAATTTTTTTAGCATTAATTGGATAACCATTTTTATATGAGAGAGTTATTTGACTTTTTGCATCTGGGCCAAGACCATCTAATTCTCCTGATTTTCTTAGTTCAGATATTTTTAAGAGGATCTTATTTGCATAATGTAATGACGCTGGCATGTAATTTTCAGTTTCATCAGTTGCATAACCAAACATTATACCTTGATCGCCGGCGCCAAGGTCCTTGTTGCCCTTCATATCTACTCCTTGAGCTATATCCGGTGATTGGCCATGTATCCTGTTTAGAATTTCTACCTTTTGCCAATGAAAGTTTTCTTGATCATAGCCAATATCCTTAATACATTTTCTAACTATATCCTCTATATTTATTAATTCATTAAATCTTTGTAGGCTTGTTTCCCCAGATAGTACAACCAAATTTGATGTAACCATTGTTTCAATTCCAGCCCTCACATTAGAATCAACTTTAATTAGCTGGTCTAGAATTCTATCAGAAATCTGATCAGCAACTTTATCTGGATGCCCTTCCGCAACAGATTCACTAGTAAATAAATATTGATCATCTGACATTTTATTAATTAATCTTTCTATAATTGATTATGGTAATTTTTTTTATTTACATAGTATATTAACAAAAAACTCAGTATCAAAATAAAAAATAAAGGGTAGTAATTGTATCTTGTATAAAAAGTTTTAACAGTCTTTTTGGGTAGTATTTCTTTGGTATAAAATTCAGTATTCAATAAAGATTTTGATATAATTTTTCCATAGGGGTTTATAATTCCACTTATACCAGTATTTGCTACTCTTACAAGTGGTTTTCCTCTCTCAACAGCTCTTAATCGTGCCATATTGAAATGTTGATATGGTCCAGAGCTTTTTCCAAACCAGGCATCGTTTGTGATATTTAATAACCAGTCAGTTTTTTGAAGGTTTTTGTATAATTTCTTGCTAAATATAGCTTCATAACATATTAAAACTTCGGGTATCAAAAGACTATGATTTCTAACACTCAAAGCATCGTAACCTTTTGAAAAATTTCCTCCTATGGCATTAAAATTTATAAATTTTAATTTTCTTAATAAGTTGTTTAATGGAATATATTCCCCAAATGGTACTAGTTGATTTTTATCATATTTTCCAATAATTTCATTTTTGCTATTTATAATAAAAAGACTATTAAAAAATTTATAGTTTTCTCCAATATTTTTTTCTTTCCTTATTGATCCAATCATAAGGTAATCATCTTCATTAAAATACTTAGTTATTTTGTGGGTTACAGATAGATTTTCATCAACAAAAATTGGTATTGCAGTTTCAGGCCATATGAAGTAACGCTGTTTAAATGGGATTTTACTCTCTGATTTTACCATTTTAATTGTTTCATCAATCAACTTATTTATATTTTTATCAAAAAAACTAGGGTCCCATTTATTCTTTTGGGAGATATTAGGTTGTAGGATATTAACCTCGATATTGGTTGTTGTGATAGTGTTATTATATTGTCTTAATGATGAGAAAGTAAAAATAGAAACAAAAATTAAT
>JAQWOP010000015.1 GCA_029245795.1 Hyphomicrobiales bacterium | reverse complement strand
ATTGTTCCTGAATGGTATCTCCTTCCATTCTACGCAATTCTGAGAGCTATTCCATCAAAGTTAGGCGGTGTATTGGTAATGGGCGCTGCAATTGCTATATTGTTTATTTTGCCATGGCTAGATACTTCAAAAGTAAGATCTGCAACTTTTAGACCTTTATATAAACAATTTTATTGGATATTTTTAGTAAATTGTATAGTTCTTGGCTATCTTGGTTCACAAAACCCTGAAGGTTTATTTCTTATTGCATCGAGGATTTGTACGGCTTATTATTTCATACATTTCTTAGTTGTTTTCCCTGTCCTAGGGTTGGTTGAGAAACCAAAACCTCTACCCGAAAGTATAACAAAGTCTGTACTTGAAAAAATAAAAATTAAAAATATGAAACATGAAAGTGCGGAGGCATAAAAAGAATTATGATTAAGCTCTTTCAAATTAAACGCCTAATTATGATTCCATTATTGGTCTTAATAACTTTTTGTTATTTAGGCTCTGAGTCGAAAGCTGCCAGTGGTGAACAAAAGAGGGTAGAGAAGCATGAATGGACATTTGCTGGTGTTTTTGGCAACTATGACAACGCTCAGTTGCAAAGAGGTTTTCAGGTGTATAAAGAAGTATGCTCATCGTGCCATTCTATGAATTATGTTTATTACAGGAATTTAGCGGAAGATGGTGGTCCTGGGTTTACAGTTGAAGAGGCTAAGGTTATAGCTTCTGAGTATATAGTTATGGATGGTCCTGATCAATACGGTGAAATGTTTGAAAGGGCAGCTAAGCCTAGTGATAGTTTTGTATCACCATATGCAAACAATAATGAAGCTAGGGCTTCAAATGGTGGAGCTCTTCCACCAGATTTCAGTGTTTTGGCTAAGGCACGAAGTGCATTAAGAGGATTTCCATGGTGGTTTGTGGATCTATTTACAGGATATCAAGAGCAGGGAGTTGATTATATTTATTCTCTACTTAATGGTTATGTTGAGGCTCCAGAAGATTTCAATCTACAATCTGGTATGTACTATAATCAGTATTATCCAGGTAACCAAATTGCGATGTCACAACCTCTATATGAGGATTTAGTTGAATATGCTGATGGAACCGAGGCATCTATTGAACAAATGGCTGAGGATGTATCTTCATTTATGATGTGGGCAGCAGAACCGAAATTAGAACAGAGAAAGAAAATGGGTTTTAAGGTTACAGTATTCCTATTTGTTCTTCTTGGCTTACTATATTATTCAAAGAAGAAAATCTGGGCAAGAATAGACCATTAATAATTTTTTATTGTGATTTAATTGAAAGATTCACTAAATTTTCTTAAAAGTTCAATACGCTCAATCAATGATTACCCAAAAAAGGGAATTATATATAGGGATATAACAACTTTACTTAAAGATCCTCAAGCATTTTCCTTAACTATTGATATGTGCTCTCAATATGTTCCCGAAGATGTAAGCATAATTGCTGCAATTGATGCACGTGGTTTTATTATCGGTTCTGCAATCGCACAAAAACTTAACAAAGGTTTTGTGCCTATTAGAAAAAAAAATAAACTTCCATACAAAGTCATTTCTCAAAAATATGATCTTGAATATGGCACAGACGAGTTAGAATTGCATATAGACTCAATAGATATAGGACAAAAAGTCGTTCTAGTTGATGATATCTTAGCGACTGGTGGTTCAGCTAACGCTGCAATAAAACTTATTAATCAATTGGGTGCTGACATATTAAGTATTATATTTTTGATCGAATTAGTTGGGCTTGGAGGAAGACAGATCTTAGAAAAGAATAATAGCTCTATACACTCAATAATCAAATTTTAGTTTGCAAAACGAAAGTGCATTATATCTCCATCTTTAACAATATAATCTTTTCCTTCTAGTCTCATTTTTCCTGCTTCTTTTGAACCTTGATCTCCTTGAAAACTTATAAAGTCATCATAACTTATAGTTTCCGCTCTTATGAAACCTTTTTCAAAATCTGTGTGAATTACTGAAGCAGCCTTTGGTGCAATTGTTTCCCTTGGGATTGTCCAAGCTCGTGTTTCCTTTGGTCCACTTGTAAAATATGTAATAAGGTCCAGTATATTATATCCAGTTCTGATAACTTTATTTAATCCTGTCTCATTTAGTCCAATAGAATTTAGATATTCTTCTTTCTCTGATTCATCAAGGACTGATAAATCAGACTCAGTAGAAGCAGAAATTACTATACAGTGAGATTTTGAACTAATGGCATATTCTTCAACTAATTTAGATAGGTCATTTCCTGAATCTGCATCTTTCTCGTCTACATTACAAATATATAAGGTAGGTTTTGATGTTAAAAGATTAAGTTCTTTGTATAATTTGATTAAGTTTTGATCAAAGGCAAATTCTCTTGCTGGTTTCCCAGTATTTAGAAAATTAACAATATTATCTATAAATGTATATGTTATCTTAGAATTTTCATCATTTGATTTAATTTTTCTCTCAAGTCCACTTTTTCTATTTTCTAAATTCTGTATGTCAGCCAGTAACAACTCAGTTTCTATAGTTTGAATATCTGATAATGGATCTATTTTATTTTGAACATGAGTTATATTTTCATTGATAAAACATCTAACTACATGGGCAATTGCATCTGTTTCTCTGATATTAGATAGGAATTTATTTCCAAGACCTTCTCCTTTTGATGCGCCCTCGACCAAGCCTGCAATGTCAACAAAGGTTAATTTAGTTGGTATAATATTTTTCGATTTAGATAAATTACCTAACTTTGTAAGTCTTGTATCAGGCACAGATACTTCTCCAATATTAGGTTCAATTGTGCAAAAAGGATAATTACTTGCTTCTGCATTGGCAGTTTGAGTTAATGCATTGAATAATGTGGATTTTCCAACATTTGGTAGGCCAACAATCCCGCATTTAAATCCCATTTAAATCTCTTTTTTATTTGAATAGTTTGATTATTTTCTCTAGAGGATTAAATTTATCTTCTAGTTGTTCCAAATTAAAATTAAATTTAATTTGGAACTTTTCTTTTTCATGCAATATTTCCTCTATATTAGAGGAAATATAGTTAAGTATACTATTAAGGTTTTTCTTCTCATAGGATGAAAAATTGCTGAGGACATAATTACTCACTAGTTCTTTTGATCCTGGATGACTAATACCAATTCTCATTCTAATAAAATCATTATGGATATGGTTTACTATTGATTTAAGTCCATTGTGACCTGCGCTTCCACCTTCTTTTTTTAACCTAAAATTACCAAAAGATAGATCAAGATCGTCATGAAATATAAATAAATTATTAGAAGTGATTTTATAGTAATTTATTAATTTATTTATTGCCTCACCAGAGTTATTCATATAAGTCAGTGGTTTAGCTAGTAGAAGTTTTTGATTATTTAACTTAGTTTCATATATAATTGAGTTAAATTTTTCTCTTTCAGTATATTCATTTAATGAAGAGAGAATATTATCTATCGCAAGATATCCAATATTATGACGATTATATTCGTATTTTTTTCCTGGATTACCAAGACCAACTAGAAGATACATGATATAAACTTAGTTATTTTACTCTTCGTTTTCTTGTGTGCTTGAAGCCTCTTCATTTTCGGACTCTTCAGTCTCTACTTCATCAGTTTCATCCACACCAGCAGGTGCAGCAATTGTTGCAATTGTAAAATCCCTATCACTAATTGTGGGCAAAATATTTTCTGGCAACTTTACAGCTGATATATGTATTGATTCACCAGTCTCAGATTCAGCAAGATCAACAACAATATTTTCTGGGATTTCATTAGCAGGACATGAAAACTCAACATTATGACGAACTATGTTTAAAACCCCACCTTTTTTTAGACCTGGACAAATATCATCATTTATGAATAAAACAGGTATTTCTACGATAACTTTTGATTCTTTTGAAAGAAGATAAAAATCAACATGTAAAGGGGTATCTTTGACTGGATGTACTTGTATATCTTTTGGTATTACCCGAGATTTCTTACCATCTATGTTAAGATCATATAAAGTTGATAGGAAACGCCCTGATTGGAAATGTTTTACAAGTAATTTTGTCTCTATGGTTATATTTATAGGCTGTGTATCATTTCCATATAAAATTCCAGGTGTATTTCCACCTCTTCTTATTGCTCTGGCACTACCCGTACCTGTTGCATCTCTATTTTTAACTATTATTTCTAATATTTCTGTCATTTTCTTCTCAATTTATTATTGATGATCAAAATAGTTGTGTTTCTGAGTAATATCTATAAATAACTTTTATATAAAAAGAAAGATTTATTTACAATCAAATAAAGAGACTAGATACAGATTCTTCACTTGATGTCCTAGAAATTGCTTCTCCAAGAAGTTTAGCTATTGATATAACTTTTATTTTTTTTACCTTATTTGTAATATTTTCATTATAAATTGAATCAGTCACAACTAGATTTTTTAAGTTAGATGACTCTATTCTATTAATAGCTTCACCTGAGAGCACTCCATGTGTTATGTAAGCACTTACTTCTTTTGCACCAGTTTCCAATAGCTTACTCGCTGCATTACAAAGTGTTCCACCTGAGTCAACAATGTCATCGACCAGAATGCAAGATCTACCTTTAACATCACCAATAATATTCATAACTTCTGATTGCCCAGGTTTATCTCTCCTTTTATCAACAATTGCTAGAGGCGATCCACCTATTCTTTCTGCTATTAATCTAGCTCTTACAACCCCTCCAACATCAGGTGAGACTACAGTTACATTTTCTACATCAAAATTATTTTTTATATCATTAACGATAACTGGTGCAGCAAATAGATTATCTGTTGGGATATCAAAAAAACCTTGAATTTGTCCAGCATGTAGATCAATAGTTAGAACCCTATCTGCTCCAGAATTTGTAATCAGATTTGCAATAAGTTTAGCAGAAATAGGTGTTCTTCCAGATGACCTTCTATCCTGTCGTGCGTAACCAAAGTAAGGTATTACAGCTGTAATACGTCTTGCAGATGAACGTTTTAATGCGTCTATCAGAATTAAAAGTTCCATCAAATGGTCATTAGCTGGGTATGATGTTGATTGAATTATAAATACATCTTCTCCTCTAACATTTTCAAGAATTTCTACAAATACTTCCATGTCAGCAAATCTTTTTACATTACATTTTGTGAGAGGAGTATTTAAGTAATTCGAAATTTTTATCGCTAGAGGATTATTTGAATTACCAGCAACTATTTTTATATTTTGTTGTACTTTTTTCATTTTTTTTATTCTTGAGATATATGCCACAATATCAATCTTATTTATATAAGTAAATATATAGAATTTCTTATCAATATATATTCAGTTTTTTAACATGATTGCGTTTGCTTGCCTACCATAATCTACCTCTCCTTTTATTACAGAACGCCTATAAGAGAAGAAATCATTTCCATTTTTAAATGTACACATTCCTATATTATCTATTATTTTAATACCAGATTCTGTTAATATAGAAATACAGTATTTCGGTAAATCAAACAGATATTTTTCTTCTTTTTTTATAAACATTTCACGATTCTTATATTCCTGAAGTATAAAATCTTCATAGAATTCCCTCCCAACCTCATAGGATTTTTGTTGAATACAGGGGCCTATAATACTAACTATATTTTTTGTGTTACCGCCTAATTCTATTATTTTTTTTATTGTATTTTGAATAATTCCATTCTTGGCGCCTTTCCATCCTGCATGTATTGCGCCAATAATTTGTTCTTTATTTTCATATAATAGAATGGGAGCACAATCTGCGGTGAGAATAGATAGTATCAGGTTTTTTCTATTTGTAACCAATGCATCAGCAAGAATTATTTCTGGAATTTTATTTCCAATAATCTGGCACTTATTTGAATGTTTTTGAGAGGGGAACACTATATCATCAGCTTCTTTTCCAATAGAATGAATTATTCTTTCTCTATTTTTTAAGACATTTGATAGTTGATCATTTGATATAGTACTGCAATTTAAACTATTATAGATCCCATCTGAAAAACCATCATTTCTTGTAAAAAATCCATACGTAAATTTCTCTAAATGCGTGCTAGGAGATGTAATTGGATTTTTTATCATATCATTGGTGGGGGTGCGGTTAATTTATTATTTGAAAAATATATAACTTTAAAAAGACTCCCCATTTTGTCACTATCCATTAATCTATGAAATTGACGATATAGAATTTCTTTTTCCTTATCGGAAGCATTCTTCCTGAGGGACTCATATCTGTTTACGATACCCATACCTTCAAGGAAGGAGCTTTGTTTAGTTGGTCCATAATAGGACAAATCATTATTTTTTGCTAATTGAATATACCTATGATAATTAACATGAGCTGTCAAATCAGTTTTTCCAGGAGTAAAAAATATAGATTTTTTTTGATGATTAGATATTGCTTGTAGGGTATCACCAAAACCATCAACAATCTTTGCATAATCAAAAATTAATAATCCTCCACTTAATGATATATTTTTTATTAGTAAATTAAATATTTTATCTTGTTTAGGGGATGTTTCAAAGACTTTACTTGATGGATAAATATATTCAGGTAAGTCTAAATTCTTCACTTGGTTTGCAGTTAATTTTCTTTTTATTAAACAAAAATCACCTTTTTTATTTACATCAATTAATCTCTCATTCCAATAGCCTCTATCAAAAATATATTGTCTGATTGGAATTGCATCAAAAAACTCATTTGCAATAATAAAATTTATTCCATTTGGAAGTTTTTCAAGAGAATTAATTCTTTCAAATTTATGTTCAATATTCTTATCTTGTATCTTAGATAAACTTTCATTTATATCGTATAACCATAAACTGATTTTTTTAAAAAATATGGGAAATTTTTTTGCTACCCTTACAATATCTTGCATTAATAAGCCATTACCAGGACCAAGTTCTATGATATTTATCTTTTGCCTTCCAATTTTATCCCATGCATCTAGTAACCAAATAGCAATTAATTCTCCAAACATCTGGCTAATTTCTGGAGCTGTAATGAAGTCACTGTCTTTTCCTATAGGGGAAGATTTAATATAATAGCCACTATTTTTATCATTTAGAGAAATGCTCATGAACTCTTCTATATTTATTGGTCCATTAGTTTGTATTTTTTCTTTTATATAAGTTTCTATATTTTTATCCATTTTTATTGATTCTATTAATTAGGATAGCAAGGCCAAATAGTATCATTGGAAATGAAATAATCATACCCATTGTTATTTTATCATTAATCAAATAACCAATATGTTCGTCAGGTAATCTATAAAATTCACATATAATTCTAAATAATCCATATAAAATTAGAAATATGGCAGATAAAATTCCCGTTTTAGCTAAAAAAAGATATTTTTTGGTTAAGTAAAATAGAATGAAGAAAAGCAATAGACCTTCCAGAATTGCTTCATAAATTTGTGATGGATGACGGGCAATTAGTTGTTCATTTGGATATATTACTGCCCATAATACATTAGAGGATTTGCCAATAAGTTCAGTATTAATAAAATTAGATATTCGTCCAAAAAACAAACCAATTGGAACCGCAATTGCAATAAGGTCCATCATTGCATAAAAGTTTTTATGGTTTTTCTTTGTAAAATAATAAACAGCAATTATTACACCTAATAGACCACCATGAAATGACATGCCGCCTGTCCATATCTTTATTATGTCAAATGGATAATGGATGAAGTAATCAATATTATAAAAGAATACGTAACCCAAGCGGCCTCCTAATAATATACCAATGACAACCCAAGGTATAATATCGGATAAATCAGATGTATTTATTTGGGATTTATATTTTTCAGTTCTAAGACAAATATACTTTAGATAATGCCAACCAAGTAATATTCCTAGCAGATAGGAAATTCCATACCAATGAATATTAAAAGGACCTAATCTAAGCGCAACAGGATCAATATAAGGTAATAAAATTGCAGTAGTAAACATTGTAATAGATTTAACTTTAATTATTCATTCTAATATAGCATAATTAGTTTAATTTTTAATCTAAACTATTAAAGGGAATTTTATGGTTGAATCAGGCTCTAAATTATTTAATAACCTAGCTGAACTTTTATCTAATACTGCAGGAGCCGCAAGTGGAGTAAAAAAAGAAATTGATGTCATTGTTAAATCTCAAGTAGAAAGATTATTGAACGATTTCGAAGTTGTTCAACGCGATGAATTTGATGCTATGAAAGAAATGCTTATTAGAGAGAGAGATAAAAATGATGAGCTTGAAAAAAAAATAAATAATTTAGAAAAACTCATCAAAAAACAAAATAAAACTATAAAATAGTGGATAACTCATTATCGGTTCTTAATAATTTGCACTTAGTCCTGCTACGTAAATAAATAATTAAGTATTTCGTCTACAATGAAGTATGTATATTATTTTTATTTTAGGCTATGGAAAATTTACTTTATATAAATAGAAGAATCCACCCATTGGATATATTAGAAAATATAGTTGAGTTTGAAAACTACTCCTATATAAGACCTTCACCAGATGAACTTGATTTATCAGTTTCAGGTAAAAATTGTAACTATAATATAAACTTTAATTGGAATAATAAACTTGAAGGTATTCATGTGGCATTATTTTTTGATACTAAAATCCCTCAGTATCGCCTCGAAGAAGTGTATAAGCTTACAATAAAAATTAATGAGTTGGTTTGGTTAGGACACTTTGATATTTGGACAAATGAACTAAAGCTATTATTTAGGTATAATTTATTACTATCTGGAGGAATTATGCCAACTAATGAGCAATGCCAATCTTTATTTAAGCATATTTTGGATACTGCTGATAAATATTATCCATCTTTTCAATATGTAATTTGGGGAGGTAATAAGGCTGATGAAGCAATTACAAATGCTATTTTTACAACAATTGGTGAGTCATGAGTTTAGTATCGATTAATAAGATAAGTATTCTAGGTTTTGGAAGAATGGGAAAAGCCATGGTTTCCGGATGGTTAGAAAATGATCTTCCGAATACATCCATTAATATTATTGACCCAAATATTGATAATAATGATAAATTCATACAAAAATCTAAATTACAAATCATTAAAATTGATGAAGCAGATTTGTCCGATGGGATTATTATTCTTGCAGTGAAACCGCAAGTTATAAATAGTGTGCTTGAACAACTCAAAAATAAAATAACTTCAAAAACTATCATTGTTTCAATAGTTGCAGGCTACTCAATATCAGATATTAGGAAATATGTTGGAAATAATCCAAAAGTTATTAGAACCATGCCAAATACACCTGCAGCAATTGGGAAGGGAATGACGGTTCTTTTTACAGAGGATAAACTTTCTAAAGATCTTGAATCTATAGTCGAAAAATTATTTGATTCAATAGGACAATATAGTTGGATTATGGATGAGTCACTTATGCACATAGTCACTGCCATATCAGGAAGTGGACCAGCATATTATTATTATTTTACAGAGTGTTTATCAAAGATTGCGCAAGAAAATGGCCTTGAAAAAGAATTTGCAGATATATTGGTCAAGCAAACATTATTTGGGTCTTCATCGCTTATGGACTTCTCTCATGGGGAATCCTTATCAAAGCTTCGACAGAATGTAACCTCTCCCGGAGGAACAACAGAGGCTGCATTGAAAATTTTAATAGAAGATGATAAACTACATTCATTATTAAGCAGTGCTATTAATAATGCTCTTATAAAGAGTAAAAGTCTTTCTAAATGAGTAATTTATTTTTATTTCAGAGGATAGAAAAGTGGCTATTGAAAATAGAACAAAAATAATACGATCTTTAATATCAATCCTTGAAAAGAATAACTATAATTCTATTACAATCGAAAAGATTGCAAGAAGTTCTAAACTAAAAAAAGGAATTATTTATACTGAATTTGTTGATATTGAATCAATTGTTTATGAGTATCTAAATCAGGTTGATATTGAGATGTTAGAGCAAGTTAAGAAGGAGTCTAATTTATCTGACCCTCATGATCTAATGTTTAATATGATAATCAGTAGATTAGAGATATATGATAGAAATCGAAAATCAGTTTTAAACCTGCTTTCCAATAAGTCAAACTTCAAGTACAGGTATTTTTTACGTTCAACAAAAATTGCTCAATTATTTGATGGTATTTATCAAGGCAATAAAGATGAAGACGAATATATTGCCTGCTTTAGTAAGAATATTGGATTCTTATATATATATAAGAAAGTCCTAAATAAATGGTTAGAGGATAATGATTTATCAAATATTATGGCATATACAGATAATCAAATCCAAAGGGGGGATATGTATTATGGGTATTTAAGACGACCCATAAATATTTTAGATAATTTTCTTACAAAAATAAGAAAAACAAGTGATAACTATAACTAAAAGAGATTCATTAAATTGTTAGTTTTTCCTCTAGAATAAAAAACAATATTGTATATACTCCTTATTGATAATTTCAGAAAATAGAGATTAATTATGATAGCAAACTTTGACAACAGAGACGGTTATATATGGTTTAATGGCAAATATGTAGATTGGCCGGATGTTAAGCTACATGTTCTAAGTCATGCTCTGCATTACGCAAGTTCTGTATTTGAGGGTGAGCGTGTCTATAATAAGAAAATATTTAAACTAGAAGAACATACTGAAAGGTTGTTATATTCTGCTAGTAGAATGGATATGGTTATTCCATATACGAAAGAAGAAATTAATGATGCTTGTAATTCTATAATTCAAAAAAATTCCATTGTTGATGGTTATGTAAGACCAATAGCATGGAGGGGAGCAGAGATGATGGGTGTTTCGGCTCAAAATACCAAAATAAATTTTGCCATAGCTATTTGGGAATGGCCTTCTTATTTTGATCCGGAGGAAAGACTGAAAGGCATAAGGTTAGAAATATCCAGATGGAAAAGACCATCACCTGAAACGATACCATGTGACACTAAAGCAGCTGGTTTATATATGATTTGTACTTTATCAAAACATGAGGCTGAAAAAAAAGGTTATGCAGATTCACTTATGTTAGATTATCAGGGCAATGTATCAGAAGCTACAGGTGCAAATGTATTTTTTATAAAAGATAATGAAATTCATACCCCAACGCCTGACTGTTTTCTTGATGGTATTACAAGAAGAACTGTAATAGGTCTTGCAAAAAAAAGAGGATTAGTTGTTGTAGAAAGAAAAATATTACCAAGTGAAATGCTAGATTTTACAGAATGTTTTTTGACAGGGACTGCTGTTGAAGTAACGCCAGTATCAGAGATTGGAGACTATCATTTTAAGCCGGGAGAAATTACAAAAGATCTTATGCAGGATTATCTAAATCTAGTTAAGAATTAATCTTCTTGCCAGTCTTTCATTGTACTAATATCTGTTACTTTCTGTTCAACCCATTTTGTTTTATCTAAAAAAATCTCTTTCTTCCAAAATGCTGCTTCACTCTTAAGAAAATCCATAATAAACTGATTAGCACTATAACAATCACCCCTATGATCTGACGTCGTTATAACTAAAACAATATTTTCTCCTGGATCAAGGGAACCGTATCTATGAATTATTCTTACTTGATTTAATTTCCATCTATTTGAAGCATTTTGAACTATTTTCTGGATTTCATTTTCTGCCATTTCTGGGTAGCAATCTATAAATAGTTTTATAAGTTTTTTTTCTTTTCTTACTTTTCCAACAAATATTGATATTGCAGCATCAGGATCTTTAATATTTTCAATAGCTACAATTTCATTTTCTATAATAAAATCATCTTCTTTTACTTCAATATGCATCTTACCCGCCAGTCATTGGAGGAAAAAATGCTACTTCATCGTTTCTTGATATTGAATCATACTCTTTGGATAAAGTTTGATTAATCGCATATTTTATTTTTTTCTTATCATTAAAAGCAATTCTATATCCATCATTTTTATCTGATAACCAATTCATCAGATCATCTATTGTTTTCACATGATCTGGAAGTTCTATCTCTTCTTCTCTTTTTTCAATTATTTCAGCCACCCACGCAAAGTATTTTAATTTCATTTATTTATATCTTTATTTTTAAAATGGTGTAGATATTTCTCATATATGAGATTAGTGTTATTAGACTAAATGCCGCTGCTATTGTAACAAGCCCATTCGTTAATAGAAGCATGAATGGGATTTCTCTGGCAAACAAGGAGGTGATGAAAAGTAATATTAATGCAGTGAATTGCATTGCTGTTTTAACTTTTGATAATCTGATTACATCTATCTGGATGCCTTGATGAGCAAAGATTTCTCTCATTGTCATTACAATTATTTCGCGTGCAGTTATTATCATAATACCTAATATTGTAATATTATAAATAAAATCAGCAGTCATAAATAACATAAAAGTCAGAATAACTAGGAGCTTATCAGCTATTGGATCTAGAATTTTACCTATCATTGTAATTTGATCTAGCTTTCTAGCA
The DNA here is from genome assembly GCA_029245795.1 of Hyphomicrobiales bacterium. Lineage (GTDB taxonomy): Bacteria > Pseudomonadota > Alphaproteobacteria > Rhizobiales > TMED25 > TMED25. The sequence continues at coordinate 79,257 of JAQWOP010000015.1, read as the reverse complement.
AGATATCCATCAATAAAATCAGAAATTGATGCGTATAAAAAGATTATAAAGGATAAGAATCTCAATTCATCTAATCCAGACAAGTAAAAACCTACTATTAAAGGTATGCAGATGAGTCTACTTATTGTAATAAGATTTGGTAATAAAAATAGATTTGATTTTATCATTAATTAACTCATTCATTGTTCAGTGATGAGAAGATATCTCTAGCCAATTTTTCATTTATTCCTGGTACTTTGATTATATCATTAAAATTTGCTTCTTGTATAGATTTCACACTCCCGAAGTACTTAATTAGTTGTTGTTTTCTTTTTGCACCTATCCCTTCTATATCATCCAATCTAGAATTTTTTAATTGCATAGTTCGTCTATGTCTATGACTTCCAATTGCAAATCTATGTGCTTCGTCTCTAATTCTTTGAAGAAAATATAAAAGAGGATCATTTTTGTCTAAGATTAGAGTTTTTGATTTTCCAAGATGAATTTTTTCATTACCAAACCTTCTATTTTTATCCTTCGAAATACTAATTACTTCAATATTTTCTAGTTTACTGTTTTGTATTATTTCTAATGCCACATTTAGTTGCCCAATTCCTCCATCAATAACAAGAAGATCTGGAGAATTTTCGTTTGTTCCAGTTTCTGAGATTTTTGCAAATCTTCTTTCAAGCATTTCCCTCATCATTCCATAGTCGTCACCCTTTGCAATGGATTCAGATTTTATATTAAACTTTCTATAATGTTTTTTTTCAAACCCATCCTGTCCTACGACCACCATTGCTCCAACTGGAAGACTACCTTGAATATGACTATTGTCATATATTTCTATCCTTTTTGGAATCCTTTTTAAGGATAGTTTATTTGTTAATGCCTCTAATAAACTTTTTTGGTCATGTAATAGGTTCATTTTTCTTTTTAAAGCTTGTTCAGTATTCATCAATACTTTCTGAATTAATTTTAATTTTTCACCTTTGAAGGGGACAGTAATTATAACTTTTTTTGAATTCTTCTCTGACAAAGCTTTTTCTAGCAAATTATGACTTGGTATCTTTATTGAGATTATTATATTTGATGGACAAGGGTGGGTAGTATAAAACTGCGCGATGAAAGAGTCTAGTATCAGCTCATTTGAGTCAATTTTATTTGTAATTGGGAAATATTCTCTATTACCCCAATTTTGTCCTGCTCGAAAAAAAAATACCTGGACACAAGTTATATTATTAAGCTGCATTACTGCAAATATATCGGCATCTCTAATTTTTGAATTATTTATTGTTTGTTGTGATTGTATTTTTGTAATAGTTTCTAGTCGATCTCTTAAAATAGCTGCATTTTCATAATTGAGGTTTTTCGATTCATTTTCCATGTCTAAGTATATCTTATCTTTTATATCGTTTCCTTTTCCATTCATGAATTTATCTAGATCACTAATAAGAATATCATAATCTCCTTTAGGTATTTCCCCTGTACATGGTGCTGAGCATCTATTTATTTGATGCAGTAGGCAAGGTCGTGATCTATTCATATAAACATTATCACTGCATGTTCTTATCAAGAAAGCTTTTTGAAGAGTATCTATTGTTCTATTTACAGCACCTGCAGATGCAAAGGGGCCGTAATATTCACCCTTAATTTTATTTTCACCTCTATATTTCATAAGGCGAGGAAATGGATGCTCTTTATTTATTAATATTTTGGGAAAAGATTTATCATCTCTCATTGCAATATTATATCTTGGCTTATTTTTTTTTATAAGATTTGCTTCTAATAGTAATGCCTCTGCTTCAGAATTTGTAATAGTAAATTCCATTGATTGGGTCTCTGAGATCATTTTCTTTATTCGATATGAGTGCTTATTTGTATTTGTATAGCTTTTAACTCTATTGAGAAGATTTTTTGCTTTACCTATGTATAGAATTTTATCATTAATATCAAGCATCCGATAGACGCCAGGTTTTGTGGTTAGACTTTTAGTATATTTTTTTATTAGGTTGGAACCCTTTTCTATACTTGTTTGAGTTGCCACCATTGTTTTTTAAAAATCTATTTTTCTTGCTGGAACAAAATCAGGAGTTTCCCATGAAATATGTTGTCCAGAATCAATTGCAATTACCTGTCCTGTAACAGATTTAGTTGATAAAATAAATTTTATCGCGTTGGATATATCATTGATATCAGGCTTGTGACCAAGGGGTGTATTACTTGCTTCCTTATCAAAATCTGATTGGGATTGGTCAATATTGGCAATTATTGGACCTGGGGCTATTCCATTTACTCTTATATATGGACTATATTCTTGAGCCATCATCTTTGTGGCGCCATATAAACCATATTTACTGATTGAATAGCTAAAATAAGATGGATTCAGCCTCAGAACTCTCTGGTCAATAATATTAATTATATTATTATCCCTCGATTTATTGCAATTATTTGAGAGGTATTTGGATAAAATTATAGGAGCTAGTAGATTTGTTTTTATATGCTTATCAAAAGTTTTTGAATTAAAATTTCTTGCACTATCATTTTCGAAAGTTGAAGCACAATTAATTATAGTATCAAGTTCATCACCATAATCTATTTTTATTTTTTCTAATAGAATTTCTATATCTTCTTCATTTTCTAGATTTGACTTATATATTGATGATGCAACCTGTTTATTTCTTATATGATTCTGTAATTTCTTAGCTTCATTTTCTGAGTTATTGTAATGAATCAGTATGGTATGTCCATCATCTGCAAGTGATTTTGCAATAGACTCTCCAATTCTTTTTGCGCCACCTGTAATTAAAATTTTTTTCATCATATGTAACAATACGGTTTAAATGTTTAAGTTGTTTAAAAGTAGATTATTATTATTTATTTTTTTTATTTCATCCCTTATCTTTGCGGCCTTCTCAAATTCTAAATCTGATGCTGCTTGCAGCATTTCATTTGTAAGTCTGCGAACTTTTTTAGATATATCTTCCCCATTTATTCTCTCTATATTACTACTAATAGCAATATTGTAATAATCTTTTTCATATATTGAGTAATCGAGGTCATTTACATTACTGCTAATAGTTACTGGTGTAATATTATTTTCTTGATTGTAAAATCTTTGTTTCTCTCGACGTCTATCGGTTTCGCCAATTGCTCTATTAATTGAATTTGTTATCTTATCTGCATATAAAATTACTTTACCATTTATATTTCTTGCAGCTCGCCCTATTGTTTGAGTAAGAGAAGTTTCTGATCTTAAGAATCCCTCTTTGTCAGCATCTAATATTGCTACTAGGGCGCACTCTGGAATATCTAGTCCTTCTCTCAATAGATTTATGCCAATTAGAACATCAAAAACTCCTTGTCTAAGATCTCTGATTATTTCTATTCTCTCAATCGTATCAATATCAGAATGAAGATATCTGGCTTTTATTCCTTTTTCATGGATATATTCTGTGAGATCTTCTGCCATTTTTTTAGTTAAAACAGTAATTAATACTCTATGTTTTTTTGATATTACATTTATTATTTCTCCAATAACATCTTCCACCTGATTCTTAACAGGTCTTATTTCGGTTTCTGGGTCAATAAGTCCAGTTGGTCTTATGATTTGTTCGATACATTCGCCATTTGTAAGGTTAAGCTCCCATTTTCCAGGTGTTGCAGAAACATAAATTGTTTGCGAGCGCATTTTATTCCATTCTTGAAAATTCAGAGGTCGATTATCCTTACAAGATGGTAATCTAAAACCAAATTCAGATAGATTTTCTTTTCTACTTAAGTCACCTTTATACATTGCGCCTAACTGAGGAACGGTTACATGACTTTCATCAACAAATACAATTGAATTTTCAGGCATAAACTCAAATAAAGTAGGAGGAGGTTGTCCTTCTGATCTACCTGTTAGATATCTTGAGTAGTTTTCTATTCCAGCGCATGTGCCTGTAGAATTTATCATTTCAAGGTCAAACATTGTGCGCTGTTCTAGTCTTTGTGCCTCTAGTAATTTATTATTCTTATTAAAATGGTTTAGCCTTAATTTTAGGTCCCCTTTAATTTGATTTATTGCCACATCAAGAGTTGGCTTTGGTGTAATATAGTGAGAATTTGCAAATATTTTAATTTCTTCTTTAAGAATATAAATCTCTCCTGTTAATGGATCAAATTCTTCAATTGATTCAATCTTATTTCCAAAAAATGAAATTCTCCATGCCTTATCATCGTAATGGGCAGGAAAAATCTCAATTATGTCACCTTTTACTCTAAAGGACCCTCTATAAAAGTTAACATCATTTCTCTTATATTGAAGTTCAACCAGTTTATTTATAAGACTTCTTTGATCAACATTAGTATTTATTAAAATCTTTTCAGACATATCAGCATATACATCTAAAGGGCCAATACCATATATGCAAGATACTGAAGCAACTATGATAAGATCTTTTTTTTCGATTAAGGATCTGGTGGCCGAATGTCTCATTTTATCTATTTGTTCATTTATTGAGGAATCCTTTTCAATATATGTATCTGTTCTTGCCACATATGCTTCAGGTTGATAATAGTCATAATACGAAACAAAGTATTCAACGGAATTTTTTGGAAAAAAAGATTTAAACTCACCGTATAACTGTGCAGCTAGTGTCTTGTTTGGCGCTAGAATTATTGCTGGTCTTTGAGATTCCTCTATCAGTTTGGCCATAGTATAAGTTTTTCCTGAACCAGTTACGCCCTTTAGAATCTGATCTTTTTTACCATTTTTCAATCCTTTTGCAAGAGAATCTATAGCGATAGGCTGATCTCCAGATGGTTGAAATTTTGATTGAATATTAAAATTGTTTTGATTAGATGAATCTTGCATTTATAAAGTTTCGCATAACTATTTATAATTATATTAATTATATTAATTATATTCTATAAATTCATATTTCAATAATAATAAAGTATATTTTTTACTTACAAAAGTATGTGATTTATGATAATTGATTTATTGCATAATTTAATCTTACTGAGGATAAAATAATGATCATAGTAATGGGAGAATTTAGACTTAAGGCTGAAATAATAGAAAGAATCAGACCAAATATTGATGAGATAATAAGAAAAAGTAATGAAGAAAGTGGTTGCATATCTTACAAATTTTCAGAAGCAATTGGAGACCCTGGTTTAATCCGTGTTTCTGAGAAATGGAAATCATCAGGTGATTTAGAAAATCATTTTAAAACGGATCATATGAAGAAATGGAGAGAGGTTGTTCAAGAAAATGGTGGGGCAACAGATAGAGATGTGTCTTCATACAAAATAATACTAGAAAAGGAATTATAAGAACGATGGGCAGACAATTTTTATCAAAGCAAGTTATGGTTATAAAGCCATCACCTACTATAGCTGTTACCCAGAAAGCTAGAGAATTACGTGCTCAAGGAATGGATGTAATTGGTTTGGGAGCAGGTGAACCTGATTTTGATACTCCAGATAATATCAAAGAAGCTGCAATTGATGCAATTAACCGTGGTGAAACTAAATATACCGCAGTAGATGGAATTCCTGAATTAAAACAAGCAATTGTAAAAAAATTTAAAAAAGAAAATAATCTCGAATATTCTGTTAGCCAAATATTTGTAGCACCTGGAGGTAAGGCTATTATATACAATGCTATGATGGCAACTATGAATGAAGGTGATGAGGTCATTATACCTGCGCCATATTGGGTTTCTTATCCGGATATAGTACAAATGTCTGGAGGCGTCCCTATTGTTATTCAGGGAAATCCTTCAAATAACTATAAAATTACGGCAAATCAACTAGAGGATGCCATTACAGATAAAACTAAGTGGTTAATCTTCAATTCTCCTTCTAATCCAAGTGGTGCTGCTTATACAAAAAATGAGATAAAGGCAATAACTGACGTGTTACTCAAATACCAAAATGTTTGGCTTTTAACCGATGATATATATGAGCACATTGTATATGATAATTTCAAGTATTATACTCCATTGCAAGTCGAACCAAAACTTTTTAATCGTACTTTAACTTTAAATGGTGTTTCTAAAGCTTACTCAATGACTGGTTGGAGAATAGGTTATTGTGGAGCTCCAGAAGAAATTATTAAACCAATGAGAACAATACAATCTCAATCCACAACAAACCCAACGTCAATTAGCCAATGGGCATCAGTTGAAGCATTAGAGGGCGATCAGAGCTTTTTAAAAGATTGGATTAAAGAATTCAAGGAAAGAAGAGATTTAGTTATAGAGCTCCTAAATAAAGCAGAAGGTATAGAATGCGGTAGACCCGAGGGCGCTTTTTATGTCTATCCTAGCTGTAAAGGATGTATAGGTAAGCAGACACCTAACGGAAAAATAATTGAAAATGACGAGGATTTTGTAACAGAGCTATTAGATTCCGAAGGTGTTGCGGTTGTCCATGGAGCGGCATTTGGAACAAGCCCCTGTTTTAGAATATCATATGCCACTTCTTTAGAATTATTAGAGGATGCTTGTATAAGAATTAATAGATTCTGCGCAGGTTTATCATAAAAAAAAACTGGATCTATTTGGGAGGGATCCAGTTTTTTCAGTCAATAAAGACTTTGGGTATGTTATGTTTGTATATGAATTTTAGGGAGGTCCATATACCTTATCTAAGAAATTATACTATTTAGCTATGCATTTCTATATATAAAATTGCATGTTTGACTTGCAAAAAACGCAACCCTAATAAGACCATGCTTTTCCTTTTTCAATTATGAACTCTCTAAACACAGCAATTCGTTTTGATTTCTTTCTTTCTTCAGCATATGTTAGGTATGTATCAATTTCAGGTAGCTTTGCATTGAAAGGTATCCTAACTAGATTATCATCATCAGTTACCAAATAATCTGGAAGTAATGCAATACCAATACCATTTGATACTGCTATATGTATGCCTTTTATATTACTAATAGTAAGTGTTGGTTTTATTTTATATTCCTTTGTTATATTTTGGAGCCAATTAATTTCTTTTAAGTACTCTGGAGCTTTATTAAAGGTAACAATTTTATGTCCTGGTAAATCTTCTATCCTATTTGGTGTTCCATTTTCTTCAAGATATTCAGGAGAAGCGTATATATGAAAATGTACTGTAAACATTTTTCTTTGTATGAGATCTACTTGGGTTGGTTTATGAAACTTAATTGCAATATCAGCTTCTCTCATACCTATATCAAGTTCAGCATCGGATAGACGTAATTCAAGATTAATTTCTGGATATTTTGATGTAAATTCTTTTAATCTAGGTGTTAACCAATTTGTTCCTAGTCCAATAGTAGTTGTGATAGACAAATCTCCGGAGGGCCTATCTTTACTATCAATTAAATCGAATTCTGCATCTCTAATAATATCAATAACATTATGTGTTTTTTTATATAAGAGTTCACCTTGTTCAGTAAGAATTAGTCCTCTTGGGTGTCTATGGAACAGAGGTATTCCAACTTCGTATTCGAGATTTGATATTTGCCTACTAATTGCTGATTGGCTTGTGTTAATTTCTTCGCTTGCACGGGAGAAACTGCCTGCATCTGCAACTATATGAAATATTCTAAGTCTATCCCAGTCCATGATTATTCTTATTAGCTAAATAATTTTCAGCATCTAGTGCTGCCATACAGCCCATTCCAGCAGCCGTTACTGCTTGTCTGTATTTATCATCAGTTACGTCCCCCGCAGCAAAAACTCCTTTTATACTAGTTTCTGTTGAATTAGGTTTAGTTAATATATATCCATTAGTCATTTCTAAATCTTTTTCAAATAATTGAGTTGAAGGTTGATGCCCAATTGCAATGAAAACGCCATCTGTTGGAAAATATTCAATTGAATTTGTTTTTATATTTTTTAAATTTACGCCTTCAACAGAGTTGGGGTCACTTTTGCCTAATATTTCTTCAATTACTGTATTCCAAATAACTCTAATTTTATTATTCTTTTGAAGCCTATCTTCAAGAATTTTTTCACATCTTAGGCTATCTCTTCTATGAATTAATATTACTGATTTTGCAAATTTTGTTAAAAACAAAGCTTCTTCTACAGCCGTATTACCACCTCCAACTACAATAACCGTCTTATCTCTATAAAAGAATCCATCACAGGTTGCGCAGGCTGAAACGCCAAATCCCTTGTATGTATCTTCAGATTCCATTCCTAGCCATTTTGCCTGGGCTCCTGTACAGATAATTAAACTCTCTGACACATATTGTGTATTAGATTCACCATTAAACTTAAATGGATATTCTTTAAGGTTACATGAATTAATATGATCATTAATTACATCTACACCGGTACTTTTTGCTTGCATTTTCATTTGCTCCATAAGCCATGGACCTTGAATAACATCTGAAAACCCAGGATAATTTTCAACATCTGTAGTAATTGTAAGTTGTCCACCGGGTTGTATTCCCTCAATTAAAATTGGATCTAACATTGCTCTTGAGGCATAAATAGCCGCTGTATAGCCTGCAGGTCCAGAGCCAATTATTAAAACTTTTGATTTCTTAATTTCCATATTTATTTATCAGCAAAATTTTTATTAATATAATTACTTATAACTTAACTTCTTTTTTAATTATTGCGAAGATATTTTGAATATTCTTCAAGTATTTTTTCTGATACGTATTGAGTATTATCAATTGGATTGTATGACCAATCATGTATCACTCCGTCAAACCATCTGATAATATTAAGATCGATCAATTTAGTATAGAATTCTTCAAATTTACTTTTGCCAAAAAACCTATGAATAAAGTTTGGTAACTTATATACAAAAATTGGTTTACCTGTAATACATAGCTCACTGATCATATTTATACTATCTGCAGTTACTAGGAAATAATCCGAATGACCCAATATCTTATTGAAAGGATTTTGCGTTTTACCTCTCCATACCCAGTGTTCAGAATGCATAAAATATTTTTGGATATAAATTTGATTCTTTAATCCTGTTCTTTTTGAACATGTTATAATTAATTTTAAATTATATTTATCAGATAAATCATTTAAATCTGAGCATAATTTTTTGATTTCAGAAGAGCCAAACTTGTAATGGGAATTTTTACCGCCGATTAAGACACCTAATTTTTTTTTGTCTGTATCATTTGGAGAAAAATAAGTCTCATCTATGGATGCATTATGAGGCGTTGTTATAGTTGAAAAATTATTATTGTAATTAATATCATCATGAACTGGAGTCCATATTAAGTCATAATATACGTGATATTTTCTTGGATCTTTTAGGAAAACTGTATAAATATTTGGAGAAATTTGTTTTATTTTCTTTGCTAGTGGAGCTGAATCTTTACCTGTTGCTAAAAATAAATCAGGAGAAAAAGTATTTAACTCATTCCTCAAGTCTTCTAATTTATTTATATTTTTTATATCTAAAATCTTGCTAACTACATCAAGATTTTTCACTATCCCTTTGCAGGTATTTATATCCCCCGCATTTCCTGAATGGACCCATAGACATTTTAACTTTTTTTCTATCATAAATATTTCTTATTTCGGTCTAAGAAAAATCTATTTTCATGATTTCATAACTTTTACCACCTCCTGGGGTGGAGACTTCAACGCTATCACCAATAGCTTTACCTATTAAAGCCCTTGCAATAGGAGAACTTATTGATATTAAACCTTGTGATATATTTGATTCGAATTCTCCTACTATTTGAAAATTAGATTCTTTTTCTGTATCTTCATCAAATAATTTAACTTTAGCTCCGAATTTTACAATATTTCCAGATAATTTTGTTATATCAATAACATCTGCTCGAGATAATTTATCTTCTAAATCATTTATTCTCGCCTCATTCATCGATTGTTGCTCTTTTGCAGCATGATACTCAGCATTTTCAGATAAATCGCCATGTTTTCTTGCTTCAGCTATAGCTGCAATTATGGTGGGTCTTTCAACAGTTTTGAGTCTTCTAATCTCTTGTTGAAGCTCTTCATGACCATTGATTGTCATAGGTATTTTATCCATTAATTCTCCTAACTGAATATTTAGTCTATAATTTAAAACTATATTTCTAAATATTTATTTAAAATATTCTTGTAATGACTTGATTTTTCCAAGACCTCTTTTATATTTTTCTATTGCAACAACCGCAGCCTTTGCACCCGATAAAGTTGTGTAGTAAGGAACTTTATTTCTGAGAGCGGCTTGTCTCAGTGATTTACTATCAGATAGTGCTTTGGTACCTTCTGTGGTGTTAATCACTAAATCTATCTTATTATTATTGATAGAGTCAACAATATGAGGACGACCTTCAAGAACTTTATTAACTCGCTCAGTAGCAATACCATTTGACATTAGGTAACGCTGTGTGCCACCTGTTGCTTGAATATTAAAACCTATCTTTTGTAATATTTTGATTGATTTTAGAATTTCTTCTTTATCTTTATCTTTAACTGACACAAAAACGTTCCCTACTTTTGGAAGAGGAATATTAGTCCCAAGTTGACTTTTTGCAAATGCTATTCCAAAATCATCACCTATACCCATCACCTCCCCAGTAGATTTCATTTCTGGGCCAAGGAGCACATCAACACCATCGAATTTTAAGAATGGAAAAACTGCTTCTTTAACTGCAATATGGTTAATTTGTTTTTTCTGTATTAATTTTGGAATTTCTTCACCAAGAATAATTTTTGTTGCAATCTTAGAAATAGGTTGGCCTGTTACCTTAGCAACAAAAGGAATAGTTCTACTCGCTCTTGGATTGACTTCAATAATATAGATAAGTTGATCTTTGACAGCAAATTGGATATTTATACAGCCAATTATGTTAAGAGATAAGCTTATAGAGATTGTCTGCTCTTCTAATTCTTTGACTATTTTTTTGTTCAAAGAGTAAGGTGGGATTGAACAGGCACTATCACCTGAATGAACTCCTGCCTCCTCAATATGTTGCATTATACCACAAATATGTACATTTTTTCCATCACATATTGCGTCTACATCTATCTCAATTGCATCAGAGAGGTAGCTATCAAGTAAAAGTGGATTCTTGCTAAGTAATGTATTTATTTGTTTTTCTTTTTGTTGAGGGAATTTTGATTTTATGTCTTCAGGAACTAGAGCTGGAAGAGTATTCTGTATATATTCTTCATAATCATTTTCATCTCTTAGAATTACCATTGCTCGGCCCCCTAGAACATATGATGGTCTCACTATAATCGGCAATCCAATATCTTTAATTGTTTTACGAGCTTCATCAATCGAGTAAGCAATTTTATTTTTCGGTTGTTTTAAATTTAGGTCACTTATTAGTTTTTGGAATCTATCCCTATCTTCAGCTAAATCTATTGTATCAGGTGTTGTTCCTAAAATTTCAATACCCATATTTGAGAGTGATTCTGATAATTTTAGAGGTGTCTGCCCTCCAAATTGAACTATTACCCCTAATAGATTACCATTCTTTTTTTCAATCTGTATTATTTCAAAAATATCTTCTGTAGTCAGAGGTTCAAAATAAAGTCTATCGGAAGTATCATAATCTGTTGAAACAGTTTCCGGATTACAATTTATCATTATGGTTTCAATATTCATATCTTTTAGAGCAAAACAGGCGTGGCAACAGCAATAGTCAAACTCTATACCTTGGCCAATTCTATTTGGGCCACCTCCAATTATTATAACTTTTTGATTATTAGTTGGATTTGCCTCACAATCTTTGTCTTCAGTATCTAAATAGCTATAAGTTGAATACATGTAAGCAGTTAATGTGTGGAATTCAGCAGAGCAGGTGTCAATCCTTTTAAAAACTGGATGGACATCTAGTTCTAGGCGTTTATTTCGGACATATATTTCATCTTGCCCTATTAAGTTTGCGAGTCTAGCATCAGAAAAGCCATAAGATTTTAGGAGAAGCATATTTTCTTTATCATTAGGTAGACCAAATTTAGATATTTTGCTCTCCATATCAACTATTTCTTGGATTCTAGCAATGAACCATGGATCCATTTTACATGATTGGTAAATTTGACCATGAGATATTCCAAGCCGAAGAGCCTGCGCTACTTTTAATATTCTATCAGGTGTTGGCTCACCTAATTCTGCTCTAACTATATTTTTATCAGCATCTTTTCCCATATCACTAAATTCAATTGGATCAAGTCCAGTTAAACCAGTTTCAAGAGATCTAAGAGCCTTTTGCAGACTTTCAGCAAATGTTCTGCCAAAAGCCATCGCTTCACCTACTGATTTCATAGATGTTGTTAATAATGGTTTAGCACCAGGGAATTTTTCAAATGCAAATCTTGGTATCTTTGTCACGATATAATCTATTGTGGGCTCAAATGAGGCTGGAGTTTGACCTCCAGTAATATCATTTTTTAATTCATCTAAAGTGAAACCTAAAGCTAACTTTGCAGCAACTTTTGCAATTGGGAAGCCTGTTGCCTTTGAAGCTAATGCTGACGACCTAGATACTCTTGGATTCATTTCTATTACAACAATCTCACCATTATCAGGGTTAACGGCAAATTGAACATTAGAACCTCCTGTTTCAACACCAATCTTTCTAAGTATCGCGATAGATGCATTTCTCATTATCTGATATTCTTTATCTGTAAGAGTTAGCGCTGGTGCGACAGTAATTGAATCTCCAGTATGAATCCCCATTGCATCTATATTTTCTATTGAACAAATAATTATACAATTATCATTTTTATCCCTAACAACTTCCATTTCATATTCTTTCCAACCAAGAACAGACTCTTCAATAAGCACTTCTGATGTAGGTGAAGCATCAATACCATTTTCAACAATTTTAATAAATTCTTCTCTGGTATAGGCTATTCCACCTCCAGTACCACCAAGAGTAAATGAAGGTCTAATAATAACAGGGAGACCAAGTACATCTATTGCTTCTAATCCCTGGGAAAGGTTATGAGCGAGAATTGATTTTGGTGTTTTTAATCCAATTTCTTTCATGGCTTCTCTAAAGAGTTCACGATCTTCAGCCATATCAATAGCTTCTGCTGATGCCCCTATCATTTCAACATTAAATTTATCAAGAACGCCTGACTTTTTTAGTGATAAGGTTGTATTTAGTGCAGTTTGGCCTCCCATTGTGGGAAGTATTACATCTGGTTTCTCTTTTTCAATTATAGCACTTACAAATTCTGGAGTTATAGGCTCTATATAGGTGGCGTCGGCAAGTTCAGGATCTGTCATGATTGTAGCAGGATTAGAATTAATAAGGATTACCCGATAACCTTCTTCTTTTATTGCTTTCAAAGCTTGCGTACCTGAATAATCAAATTCACAGGCTTGCCCAATTACTATAGGCCCTGCACCGACAACAAGGACAGATTTAATATCAGTTCTTTTTGGCATTATTTAGCTTTCTAGAATTAGAATTTATATTTTTTATAAATTTTTCAAATACGTGATAACAATCTTGTGGGCCTGGAGAGGCTTCAGGATGGAACTGAACTGAGAAGATAGGTTTATTTGATACTTCTATACCGCAGTTCGATCCATCAAATAAAGATTTATGAGTCTCAATTACATCGCTTGGCAGTGTTCTAATATCAACTGTAAAGCCATGGTTCATAGATGTTATAAATACTTTTCTACTATTAAGGTCTAAAACAGGATGATTAGCACCGTGGTGACCAAAAGACATTTTCATTGTTTTTCCTCCAAGTGCCAATGCTAAGATTTGATGACCTAAGCATATTCCAAAGATTGGAATAGTGTTTTTTATAATTTCTTTAATTAAAGTAATACTATAGTTAATAGTTGCATAAGGGTCACCTGGTCCATTTGACAACAAAACTCCATCAGGCTGATAATTCATTATTTTTTGTATATTTGTATTTGCAGGAAATATTTTTGTTTCGCAATCAAAGCTATTTAATATTCTTATTATATTAGACTTTATACCATAATCTATAAGAGCAATTTTGATTGTTTTTTTCTTATTTTCTCTATACCCAAGATCCCATTCCCAAGATTTTAAGTTGGAAGAATATACTTTTTTTGTGGAAGCATCGGACACCAGATCCAGTCCTTCCATACTTTTTACATCTTTTAATACTTTCTTCAAATTCTCAAAATCAAAATTACCACTCTTATTATGCTCTATAACACAACTCATCATTCCATCATCTCTTATAGTTTTGGTAAGAAATCTGGTGTCAATTCCAGAAATACCTATAATTTTATTTGCAAACATCCAATCAGTTAAGGGCATTTTAGATCTGTAATTAGATGGATTATTAATTACTGAATGAGTAATTGCTCCTGCTATATGAATCTTACCATTTAAATTTGCGGTTTCTAAATCTTCATCATTTGTTCCAACATTACCAATATGAGGAAAAGTAAAATTTACTATCTGATGCGCATAGGAAGGGTCTGACATTATCTCTTGATAGCCAGTAATAGAGGTATTAAAACAAACCTCGCCAAATGTAATACCAGTTGCTCCAAATCCATAACCATATCTTATAGATCCATTAGAAAATAAAATGACGGCTGTTTTTTTTGATGGCTGCCATCCAGAACTTGAAGTTGTATGTTTTGTGCTAGCTATTTGAGAGTTATTCATAATTTAATAATATCAAGTGAATATTCATATAATGTATATATCATTTCTTAAAAACATTCTTGAATTTCATCAAAAATTATACACTTTTCCATAGTAAATTTTATATCTAAAAAGAAAAAAATGAATATAATACAAAATATTAATATTTTAGCTTAATTAAGAAAGAAATATAAGATGATTAAAGAAAAAATCAATAAAGAACTAAAAGATTCCATGCTAAATGGAAACAAAACTAAAACTGCAACGCTAAGATTAGTTCTTTCTGCTATAAAAGATAAAGAAATTCTCGAAAGAACTAAAAATAGTGAAGAAGAAATAGGTGATAATGCAATACTAGATATTTTAACGAAAATGGTTAAACAGAGAATTGAGTCATCTGATATATTCACAAAAAATGAGAGATTAGATCTTGCAAAAAAAGAAGATGAAGAAATTATTATCCTTAGAGATTACATGCCTAAACAAATGACAGAAGATGAAACACTTGAGGCTATAAAGAAGAGTGTTCATGCAGTGAATGCATCTAGTTTAAAAGATATGGGTAAAATTATGGGTGAATTGAAATCAAATTATTCAGGCCAGATAGATTTTTCCTTGGCAGGAAAGTTAGTTAAAGAAATACTTTCTTAAAGAGATTATAAAATTTAATATTAAAAAATTCTATGAGCACTAATTCAAACATATCTGAAGAAATTAAATCAAAGGTAGTTTTATCAGATGTTATCCAAAAATATGTCAGCTGGGATAGTAGAAAAACAAATTCTACGAAGGGTGTATATTGGGCTTGCTGCCCTTTTCATAATGAAAAAACTGCGTCCTTTACTGTAGATAATTTAAAAAAAACATATCATTGTTTTGGCTGTAACGCCTCTGGAGATGTCTATCAATTTCTTATGGATATCGAAAATATTAATTTCCCAGAAGCTCTATCTAAGATGGCAAATCATTGTGGAGTTAAATTACCTGAGAAAGGTCATTTTGATCCTGTAGAAAATCAAAAAAGAGAAATTCTTTACAAAATAAATTTTGAAGCATCTAATTTTTTTATTAAAGAGCTTAATAAGGAAGAAAATAAATATAAATATGATTATTTGAAGCAAAGAGGTTTAACTGTTGAAAATATAAATTTTTTTAAAATTGGTTATACAAAAGGAGGGGGGCATTTAATATCATATCTCCAATCTTGTGGTTATAATAAAAGGCAGATATCTGAGGCAGGTTTAATTATTGAAAATGATAAGGGGGATTATTTTGAAAGATTCCGTGATAGAATAATTTTTCCAATAACAGATACTACAGATCGTGTTATTGCTTTTGGTGGAAGAGATCTATCCGGTAAAGCGCAAGCTAAATATTTAAATTCTCCCGAAACAAAATTATTCCAAAAAAAGAGTGTAATTTATAATTTTTATAACGCAAGAAAGTCACTAATTTCTGATAGACCACTAATTGTAACAGAAGGTTATTTTGATACTGTGGCACTTGCTATAAATGGCTATGAATCTTCTGTTGCAACGATGGGAACAAGCTTGTCTGTTGAGCAAATCAACCGATTATGGCAAATATCTAATCAGCCATTACTTTGTTACGACGGTGATTTAGCAGGAAAAAATGCTGCGATTAGGGTTATTGAGCTGATTTTCCCTATCTTGAAACCTGGTTTTTCAATGAATTTTCTATTCTTGCCTGATTCTATGGACCCTGATGATTTATTGAAAAATAATGGACCTAAAGCTTTGGATGTTTTGATTTCAAATAGCGTTAGCTTGATTGATTTATTTTGGAACAATTTCATGAATATCTTAGATTACGGAACACCGGAAGATAGAGCTAAGATTGAGTCCCATATGCTGAGCGTGATTTCAAAAATAACCAATGCCGAAGTGAAAAGACACTATAAATATGAAATCATAAATAAGTTAAATGCCTATTGGAAGTCAAAAAGTTTTGAATCAAATAAAATCTTCTTCACTTCCAATAAAGTAAAATTACCAAGTAAAGAATTAATAACAAAATCAAATAAAAATATAATTGGTAATTCTATTAGCAAGGGAGAAGCTCTTTATATATCAACTATTATTAAATATCCGGAACTAGTAGGGGAGTATCTTGAAGAAATAGTTTCAATTAAATTGAAGAATGATAGGTCAATGTTATTAAATAAAAAAATTATTGATTATATAATTTCAAATAAAATTAATAATCAACAGGCATCATTAGTTCTAAATCATATTAAAGAAATTGGTTTTTCTTCTCTTTTGAAGGAGATTTATGAATTTGATCTAGAAAAAATATATGATTTTTTAAATACCCGCCAAGATTTATTAAAGGTTAGTTTAAAATTCAAAAATGTACTAAGTGAAATAAATAAATATCATCTTGTTTCTGAATTAGAAGATGCAAAATTAAATTATTCTAATTCTCCAACAGAAGAGAATGGAAGGAAACTAGAGGAGTTAAAGCAAATGATTCAAAAGATCAGATCAAATGCAAATATTACTCCAAGCCATAATCAAGAAAATAAAAAAGGTTTCGATAAGTGGTATGAAGAGAATAAATCAAGACTTCAAAAAAAAGATCATATATAGAAAACCAATAAATTATTGAATAATATATAGGAATTTCTCTATTTATCTATTATATACATATTATTATTATCTGTAATTATAAAAAATCGGTAATTTATGTCTCCAAAAACTAAAGAAATTGCTACTGAACAAGAATCAGAAGGTAAGAAAGACTCTCCATTAATAGATACTTCAGATAGAACAGTAAAAAGCTGGATTAGGTTGGGGAAAAAACGTGGGTATATTACTCATGATGAATTAAATGAAATATTGCCTTCTAATGAGGTCTCCTCTGAGCAAATTGAAGATATTATGTCAATGTTTTCAGATATGGGCATAAATGTAATTGAAAACGAAGAAGCCGAAGAGCAAACAACTTCTGAGCCGGAAGGTCAGCTTCCGGTAAAAATTGATCAAACTTCATCAACTGGTAATGATAGATCTGATGATCCGGTGAGGATGTATCTTAAAGAGATGGGATCTGTTGAGCTTCTATCGCGAGATGGTGAAATTGCCATTGCAAAGAGAATAGAAGCTGGCAAGGAAGCAATGATGCGTGGTCTATGTGAGAGTCCACTTACATTTCAAGCAATTATTATATGGAGAGATCAATTAAATGATGGAGATATTTTACTAAGAGATATTATTGATTTAGAAGCGACATATTCTGGTCCAGACGCCCAAGAAATGCCTAAAATAGAAGTCGTAGCTGAGCCAGATGTAAATCAAGTTGAAGAAGAGAAATCTGTTTCCAATGATAACGATGAAGATTCTGAAGGTGAGGGCAAAGAGTCACCAGAGGCAGATGATGAAAATGATGATGAAGATAACGAAAACAATCTATCATTAGCAGCTATGGAGTCAGCTTTAAGAGATCAAGTTTCTAAAAGATTTAATAAAATAGCAAAAGAATACAATAATCTTGAAAAATTTAGAAACTCTCTTGAAAAGAAAAATTCAAATACAAAAAAGTTTACAGCCGCTGAGGAAAAAAAATATACTAAAATTAGAACCGAGCTCATTGAGGAAGTTAAAGCCTTATCACTTAACGCAAACAGAATTGAAGCTCTAGTCCATCAATTGTATAATATTAATAAGCGATTGATGTCATTGGAGGGTAAGTTAATGAGGCTTGCCGAAAGTTATGGTGTTGAAAGAGGCGAATTTATAAAACAATACCACGATAATGAACTGGACATAAATTGGATAAGAAGAGTGTCGAGATTGACTGCGCGTGGGTGGAAAGAATTTTCAACAATTGAAAAAAATGAGATTAAAAATATTCGTGACGAGATTGCTCTTCTTGCAACGGAAGCGGGAGTGGAAGTTAATGAATTTAGAAATATTGTCCAAATGGTTCAAAAAGGTGAAAGAGAGTCTCATGCTGCAAAAAGAGAGATGGTTGAGGCTAACTTAAGATTAGTGATATCTATTGCTAAAAAATATACAAATAGAGGATTACAGTTTCTTGATTTGATTCAAGAGGGTAATATAGGGCTGATGAAGGCTGTAGAGAAGTTTGAATACCGTCGTGGCTATAAATTTTCTACCTACGCAACTTGGTGGATTCGTCAAGCAATTACAAGGTCGATTGCTGATCAAGCTAGAACTATAAGAATTCCCGTTCACATGATTGAAACGATAAATAAGATTGTTCGTACATCGCGGCAGATTTTGAATGAAATTGGAAGAGAACCGACTCCAGAGGAGATATCAGAGAAATTAGGTATGCCTTTAGATAAAGTAAGAAAAGTAATGAAAATTGCAAAAGAACCAATTTCTCTTGAAACACCTGTAGGAGATGAGGATGATAGTCATCTTGGTGATTTCATTGAAGATAAGAATGTAATATTACCAATTGATGCAGCAATTCACTCTAATCTTAGAGATACAACAACAAGAGTTCTGGCAACCCTAACACCAAGAGAAGAAAGAGTTTTGCGTATGAGATTTGGAATTGGAATGAATACAGATCACACATTGGAAGAAGTTGGACAACAATTTTCAGTTACAAGAGAACGAATAAGGCAAATTGAAGCGAAGGCTTTACGTAAACTGAAGCATCCTTCAAGAAGTAGAAAACTAAGAAGCTTTTTAGATAGCTAATCTCCCTTTACTTATGCATGTAAGTTCTATAATAAATGTAATCACAATAACCATTTGGTCTTTACATATTAATTTTGTAGTACTATAAAAAGAGTCTAGGGCGATTAGCTCAGTTGGTTAGAGCCCTCCGCTCATAACGGAGTGGTCCCAGGTTCGAGTCCTGGATCGCCCACCATAATTTTTTACGAATAAATAATAATATTATCAAAAAAAATAGATAAGGATCTACTTAATAAATTTCCCAGATTAGAGAGATTTATAGATGATATAATATTGATAGATTCTGTCCAAGAATATCTATGTAATCATTCAGAATTAATTGTTTTAAGAGATGAACCAAAATTGATAATTGACGGCAAACTCCTTCCAAAAGGCACAAAAGAAACTTAATGTTTAAATTAAGCTTTAGATATCGATATTGGGTAATAAATAAGATATTAGACGAAGTTCTGGGTTTGATATTTTTTACAATATTAGGGATTCTTATTATTAGATTATTAGATAAAAATTATTTATAAAAATTTATTTTCGATTTTTAAGAAATCAGATTGCATTATGCTTTAATTCTGTGTTAAATATAGTGATTAAATGAACAAAACATCTCATTATGAAGTAGATGATAAAGAAAAAGGGGTATAATTATGAGACCAGTAGATCCATCAAAGGGATATCAGCTAGATACTAGCTTTATTCAAGAACAACATCATACAAATCCAAGAAGATTGTATAGTCAAACTGGTGCTGATTGGCAGTACCGTGTCGATCACGAAAGATTAAGACGCCAGAGGCTAGAGAGAATTAGAGCTGAAATGGAAGCTGATGATCTAGGTGCGCTTGTTGTATTTCAAGGTGCTAATATTAGATACATAACTGGTTCATATCAGGGTAACTGGAAATATAATATTAATATCAGATATGCTGTGTTACCAAGAGGTGGCGACCCTGTTCTTTTTGAAACAGCAGGATCGGATATGAGGAATGCATTTCTAGACTTACCATGGTTAGGGGAAGAGAATATTAGACCAGCTATGACATGGCAATGGGCCGAAGGTGCTGTCGGTGAAATGGCTGATAAAATGGTTGCCTCTGTTAAGCAAGTTTTGGTTGATAATGGTGTCGATAAAGAGAAGATAGGTGTTGATCAACTAGATATGCCCGCTTTACATGCAATGGAAAAGGCAGGTATAAAAATTGTAAATGGTTGGCCTGCAATGTCTAGAGCTCGTGTTGTAAAGACAATAGACGAAATCGAACATCTAAAAATGTCTTCATCGATTGGTGATGCAGCTATGTGGCACGTTAAACATGAATGGCTAAAGCCAGGAATTACGGAACGCCAAATTGAAGCAAAAGTTCATGACTTTATGTTATCTCGAGGTTGTGAGATTATATATGATATTATTGTAGCATCAGGTGGTAATACTAGTCCATACAGAAGATGGGCTACTGATAAATTAATACAGCAGGGAGATCTTTTGATTATTGATATTAATGCTGTGGGACCAGGAGGATACTTCATAGATTACGTAAGGACTTTCAAATGTGCAGGTAAGCTGACACAACAAGAAATTGATCTTTATCGTGAGACCTATGACTCAATGTATGCTGGACTCGAGAATCTTAGGCCTGGAAAAACATCAGCGGATGTTGTATCCAAGTTTCCTGAATATGATGATGATAAATATGGTACTGTTACCCTTCAACAGTTTGCTCATTCAATCGGAATCACTCTATATGAAGGTATGTGGATGAGTAGAGCTTATTCTTTAAAATATCCAGCAGAAATTAAAGAGAATATGTATTTTGCTATTGAAACATTTGCGGGTCATGTTGGTCTTCCTCAGACATGTAGACTAGAAGA
Organism: Hyphomicrobiales bacterium; assembly: GCA_029245795.1. Taxonomy (GTDB): domain Bacteria; phylum Pseudomonadota; class Alphaproteobacteria; order Rhizobiales; family TMED25; genus TMED25. The sequence goes on along the minus strand of JAQWOP010000015.1, from coordinate 58,157 downwards.
GAATGTTCTAGTTACAAAAGATGGACCATCTGTCTTTACAAAAATGGAGCACATGGAAGAAGCTGTCGCAGGTTATAGACCAGGTGAATTCCATCATGCAGAGATTTTTGGTTACCCACAAAAATAGTATCTTCTTTTAACTTAAACCTGGGAGCATAATTGCTCCCAAGTTTTCTATCTTTAAGGACAATCTTTTGTGCATTATGAGTTTGAAAAAAATCGCTCAATGATTTTTAATCCATTAATAATTGTTGCATCTGAACTTGGTATTAGAGATTTATCTACAGAACCACCCAAACCCAAAGAACAAGTAAAGGCAATTGTTTCAGCTTTTAAAAAAGTTGGTAACGCTGGTATTGGAAGTGTAATTGTTGACGGAGTTACTGATGATCAGATATCAGAGTTAAAGGCAAACGGAGCTTATGCTTTAAAGACAGATATGTCAGAGTTTGGTAAAGATCATAACTATCGATCTAAATCAGGGGCTGAGAGAATTGCGGCAACAGTAAATAAGTTTGATAGATATTATACTCATGATATAGTTGTTGCTGTTCCAGATGATATGCCAGAATTAAAACCGTATTATATGCAAGCTTTAATGTATGCATTATCTGATAGTGATGTTGGAATTGCTACAATGGTATCTCCCTTAACGGAAGAAGAAAAAGTTAATGATGATATTGTAAAAGCTCAAGTAGATTGGAATTCAGATAGAATAGTTTATCCACTCGAGGGATCAAAGGTTGGAACTTTAAAGGATATAAGAAGAGATATAAATAAGTTTGATACAGATGATATTTATAAACTCGTCCCAATTCATGCTTGGAGAAGAGGTCCTTTAGATAGATTGATTCAATTACCACCCTCTGATAGAGAATTTGAAGAAGGGACCGATCTTGTTAGAGCCCTTGATGCAGGAATGAGAATTGACGTTACATTTGTAACAGATAATATGAAAGTATTAATTTCACCTGAAGAATTGATTGGGGATGAAATTGAAGGATAATTTAGCTATATCATAAGTAGGCAAGGAGATTAATTTCATGCCCAAACCATTAGATGGTATTAAAGTAATTGAATTTGGTAATTTTATTGCAGGTCCTTTCTGTGGAATGCTTCTGGCTGATATGGGGGCGGAAGTAATAAAAATTGAGCCAATAAGTGGTGATATGTCAAGGGCTATCCCGCCGCTAAAAGATGGAGTTAGCTCTGCATTTATGGCATTAAATAGGAATAAAAAGAGCGTTGTTCTTGATTTAAAATCTCAGCAAGGGAAATCTATTGCAGAAAAGTTAATTAAAGAAACACATGCTTTAATTGAAAATAATCGACCTGGCGTTATGGAACGACTTGGATTAGGTATAGATGATGTAAAGAAGATTAATAACAAGATAGTTTATACATCTGTATCTGGTTTTGGTCAAACAGGTCCATTAAGAAATAGAGCTGGGGTAAATCTAATTATTGAAGCGTTATCAGGTACACTATCAGTAATGGGGGAGGAAGGAGAAATACCTCCGAGACCAGGATTGCAAACTGCAGATATATTAGGTGCAATGTTTGCGACATATGCAACTCTCTCAGGTTTAATAGGACAATTAAAAAATGGAGAGGGAAAATATTCTGATGTAGCATTGATGGAAGCATCAATCGCCTCTGCTGTATGGGAAACAACAGAATATCTATCAACTGGGGTTATTCCAAAGCAATTAGGACATTCTCATAGGGCAAGTGCTCCTTATCAATTATTTAAGACTATTGATAAAAAATTTATAGCTATTGGAGCTCCAAATGATGCCCATTTTAAAAAATTAATGGATGTGTTGGACTGTAGTAGCTTTTCGGTCGATATAAGATTCAAAACATATGCTAGTAGAAAAGAAAATGAAGAATATTTAGTACCGCTAGTTGCTGAGAAGATTTCAAATTGGAATTCTATTAAGCTAGAAGAAATACTTACCGAGAACGGTATACCATGTGGTTGCGTCAGGAATTATGCGGAGGCTTTGAATGACAAACATAGTTCTGAAAGAGGTGTTGTTATTGAAAAAGAAGATCCAGAATTGGGTAAAATTAAAATGATCCGAAATCCTGTGCGTATGGATAATGATGGACCAACCATAAATAGCTTAGCTCCAGCTTTAGGTCAACACACCTTTGATATACTAAAAAATATTGGAATTAATGAGAAAGAATATCATAGGCTAATTTCAGAGGGTGTTACGTTGTAATCTTCTGATTATTTCTTCTCCCATTTCCTGAGTGGATGAATTACCACCGATATCAGGCGTAGTAAATTCTTTTTCACGTAGTACACTCATGGTAGATGCCTCAATCAATTTTGAAGCTTTTACTAATTTTTCGTCTTTGTATTTGAAACCCATCCATGAAAGTAAAAGAGCTGCGGACATAATTGTTGCATAGGGGTTTGATATATTTTTTCCTGATATATCAGGAGCTGAGCCATGAGTGGTCTGAGCCATTGCTAAATTATCACCAACACATAACCCGGGTGCCATTCCAATCGAACCTATAAGTCCAGCTCCAATGTCAGATAAAATATCTCCAAATTGATTAGTGGTTACAACCACATCAAAAGATTCTGGAGAATTTACTAGATGCATAGCGATTGTATCAATCAATTTATCATCAAAAGATATATCGCTATATTCTTTTGATACTTTAACGCATTCTTCAAGAAACATTCCACAGCTCAGACGATATACTGGCTCTTTATGTGCTGCTGTTACTTTTTTTCTATTTATTGTATTTGCTATGTCAAAAGCACATCTTGCAACTCTTTCAGAGCCAGACCGTGTTATAACTCTTGAGGAAATAGTAATATCATTATTTGGCCTGAATTCCGGGTATCCTGCTAGGACTGTTTCCGCACTTAAAAGTCCTTCTGTAACCTCTCGAACAAAAATTATATCAATATTTTTATCCTCCGTATAAGATTTGATCGGTCTTACACTTGCAAATAGTTCGAATTGTTTTCTTATGGGAGGGAATCGCCATTTTGGATCATTTCGAGGGTAGCTATTGTGCCCGATAGGGCCACAAATAATGCCATTAACTTTTCTTAATTCATTTGCAGTATATTCTGGGAAGGTGTCACCATATTCTGCATGTGCAATCTTTCCAACTGGAAGTTCAACAATATCTATACCTATGTCCATAATTTTAAGGGAATGTAGCAAGACATTTTTTGCAACAGGAACAATCTCAGTTCCAATATCATCACCTTCCATAACTGCAATTTTTAATCTCTTCATAAGTTAATAATAGCAGAATTACTTTATTTTATTCAAATTTTTCTGAGAGATTGTTAATTAAATCATCTATTGAGTTCTTTGATAGGAAGGATGAGAATTCTTCTCTTTTTTGTAGAGCTAAGGATACACCAGCCAGAGAAATATCAATCACTTTATATTCACCTGTTTTATTGATAATTATCCACCATCTAATTGAGGTAAGCTTGGAGTTATTTTTCAAAAGATCTCCATCCACTAAGAATTCTCGATTTTTGGATCCTTTGGAATTACAATTTCTATTTTTAATTGCATAAGTTGCTTTAACTTCATCTACGTTAGTATCAAATTTGGAGTGGATCATTTGTGTTACCATATTTTGAATTAATCTTATGTATTGATCTTCTTTTTCTTTTGGTAACTTTCTTGAGTAGCGACCGAGCACCACTTTTCCCATAGTTTTGAAATCTGCATTTTTTACTAATAGATCTGATAGGTGATATCTCTTCTGATTGCTAGTAAATTTTTCTGAGTTCACAATATTAAGTGTTTCATTACTAATATTATTAATAAAACTAATCGTGTTATCACAAATATCTGTATTGGCAGATAGTATATTTGGGTTAAGAATGTAAATGATTATAAAAGATAATAAAAATAAAACATTTTTCAAATATTTCATATCTATTAGAACCTAGAATACCAAATTAAGATCTCTGGCTGTATCAATTGAATATTCAGATGGTTCGTTTGCTGGAACACCATTATTAATTTCATCAATTCTTCTTTGTCGATATAAATTACGAATAGTTGCGTAATAGTCAGTTGAACTCACTTCTATTTCATCTAAAACATCAAGTAATTCTTCCCTGGCAACCAAGGTTTCAGTCAATCCATACGTATATCTTGCCTCTGCGTCTTGTTCTTGCATGTACCATGTAAGAGGGTGAGCAGCAAAATCAACAATTCTGCCAGTTATATGTCTTGGGGTTGAGGGTCCAAAAAAAGGCGAGACTATATATGGTCCATCTGGCACTCCATATACAGCTAGTGTTTGGGCAAAATCTTCCGTATGTCTCGGATAACCCATGTCTGTAGCTGGATCACTTAACCCAAAGAATCCTACTGTTGAATTAATCAAGAAACGGTTTAATGTATTTCCAGCACGATCTGAGCTTCCTTGTAGCATATCGTTAATAAGAACAGTTGGAGTTTCTAGATTATGCAAAAAATTTCTAATTGCATTTCTTCCTGGTTCAGGAACTATCGATCTATAACCTTTTGCAACTGGCTTTAAAATTCCTTTATCTATAGAATTATTAAAACTAAATATTTTTCTATTAGTTTCTTCTAGGGGGTCATAATTCTCTGTAAATTCAAAACTTTCAGATTCAACAATATTTACGGCATATTCAGAATTTTTATCTGCATCTGGTGACATAAATGCATCGGCATATGAGTATGAAGGCCAAGCTAAAAGTAACACCAAGATTAGCACAACATTTTTTTGAATTTTATTTGAGAGTATTTGCATTATTTAAAGGTCTATCCAGATAAAAACATAAATTTTTTTTTCAATATAAATTGTTTTTCTTCAATATTCAATACAATAGATAAAATACGCATAGTTAATAAACAGTGTATAATTATAATATTAAATATCAAGTCTTAAAAGGAGATTAAAATTTAAATAAGAAATATAAATAATATAATTTTTTTTATTCATTAAGTCATTTTTGAGTTTTTGATTGAATTTAAATATAAACACTATATAAAGATATGTTTATATGTTTATATAGTGTTTATATGTTTGGTAAAAATAAATTAAAAATATTTGCAGCTCTTTCTGATTCTTCACGTATTCGTATAGTAAGTATACTATCAAAAGGTGAGTTAAGTGTTCAAGATATTGCATTAATCCTTGGCCAAAGCCAACCAAGAGTTTCTAGACATATAAGAATTCTCGAAGACGCAAATCTAATTATAAAAAATAAAGAAGGTGGCTGGGTTTTCTGTAAACTGAATAGGAATCAAGAAATAGAAAAGATAATTGATTTCGTTTGCGAAAGAAAAGAGTCAGATAAAGATCTATCCTCGATTGATTTTAAAAGATTATTAGAGTTGCAACATAACAGAGTTCAGGAAGCAAATGATTTTTTTTATAATCAATATAAAGATCAATATTATATTGATTCAATAAATAAATATAATGATCAATCTATAGATGAGCAGATAGTAGGAATTTTATCTAAAAATATAAAAATTCCATTCAATAATCTAATAGATCTTGGAACAGGATCCGGAAAAATATTATCCTTGTTATCAAAATTATCAAATAATTGTATTGGTGTAGATAATAATCACAGCATACTTAAGATGGCAAGAGCCAGAATTTGTGAATCTGAATTAAGTAATTGTGAGATTAGATACGGTGATATAACAAAATTAGATCTGGCGAAAGAATCTGCAGATCTCACGATCCTTCACCAAGTCTTACATTACTTTGATAATCCTGATTCATTAATTGAGGAAGCCGTTAAACTTCTAAGAAAAGATAAATATATACTAATCGTTGACTTTGAAAAACATCAAAATGAATTTTTAAGAAAAGATTTTTCTCATCGTAGACTAGGTTTTCATGATGAACAAATAATAGAAATGTTTAATAGGTTTGGCTGTAAACTTATTGATAAAACCAAAGGTGTATCTGTTAAAGGTCCTAATATAGAAGAGCTTATTGTAAAAGTTTGGTTAGGTATGAAAGGTAAATAATATAAAGATGATTGACTTGAAGAAGAAAAAAATTGGCTTTTCTTTAGAAGTTTTTCCTCCAAAAATGGAGGAACAAAATCCTCTACTCGTAGAAAAAATTAATAATTTGGATTTCAAGCCAGATTTTATTTCAGTAACATATGGCGCTGGGGGTTCAACAAAGAATAGGACATTAGATTTAGTTAAACGTATCCACAAAGATACAGATATTAGCGTTGCTGCTCATCTAACGTGTGTTGATTCATCTATTGATGATACTATGAGGCTTGTGGATGAATATATTAAACTTGGCATTACTAAAATAGTTGCTTTACGCGGTGATTCACCAAATAGTAATACAAAAAAATATAAGCCTCATCCAAAAGGTTTTCAAAAAACTTCTGACTTGATTAGAGCGATAAAAGAGAATTCTACTATAGAATTATTTGTTGCCGGTTATCCAGAAAAACATCCAGAATCGTATAATGTTCATTCGGATTTAATCAATTTGAAAGAAAAAGTAAATAATGGAGCTGATTTTATAATTACCCAATATTTTTTTGATAATCAAATATTTTTTAATTTTTTAGAATCAATGAAAAAATATAATATATCAAGCAAAATAATTCCTGGTATTATCCCTATTACTAATTACGAAAAAATAAAACAATTCTCTGAGAATTGTGGTGCATCAATACCTAAAAATGTCTCTGACTTATTCGAAAATACTTCAAATAAATCAAGTGATAAAGATAAAATAATTCAAAATGCAATATCACATATTACTGAGCAGTCATTAGATTTAATTAAAAATGATATAAGAAATATTCACATCTATACACTTAATCAGATTAGTCTAGTGAATGATATATGGATTGAAATTCAATCGAAATTGGGTACAAAATATGAATAATATACATAAATTAGCGAAGGAAAAAATACTAATTATGGATGGTGCTATGGGCACTGAGATTCAAAAATTAGCTTTGAAGGAGTCAGATTTTAGAGGGCCTCTATTGGTTAATTCAGAGTATGATCAGAAAGGTAATAATGATATTTTATCACTTACACAACCAGCTTTAATAAAAGAGATTCATTTATCTTATTGTAAGGCAGGGGCTGATATAATTGAAACAAATACATTTTCTTCTAACTCAATATCACAGGCAGATTATGGGAATGAGAACCTTGTCTTAGAAATGAATATAAAGTCAGCTCAGATTGCAAGGGAGGTTGCTAATGATTTTTCTATAAATCATTCAAGAAATATATTTGTTGCTGGTGCAATTGGCCCAACTAATAAAACTGCATCCATGTCACCTGATGTTCAAAACCCAGCATATAGAGCAGTAAATTTTGATGAACTTGTTCTATGTTACTCGGAAGCAGCAAAGGGACTAATTATGGGTGGAGCAGATATTATTCTTATAGAAACGATATTTGATACATTAAATGCTAAAGCTGCAATATTTGCTGTTCATAAAACATTTGAAAAATTAGGGTTGACAAAACCTTTGATGATTTCTGGCACTATAACTGATTTATCAGGACGTACATTATCAGGGCAAACTGTAGAAGCTTTCTGGAATTCTATAAAATATTCAAAGCCTTTTTCTGTGGGATTAAATTGTGCTTTAGGTGCAGCTCAGATGAGGTCTCATATAATTGAGTTATCGGGAATAGCTGACACATTAATATCAGCGTACCCAAATGCAGGATTACCAAATGAGCTTGGGGAATATGATGAAATGCCTCATGAAACTGCGAATATAATTGAAGAATTTGCCAAAGAAGGTGCTTTAAATATCGTGGGAGGTTGTTGTGGAACTTCACCGGAACATATTAAACATATCGCTGATATAACAGAAAATATAAAACCTCGTATGTATAAAGCGGAGAAACCTATATTAAGATTATCTGGCCTTGAAGCATTTAATAAGGAAGAGAATATAAATTTTATAAATATTGGAGAAAGAACTAATGTTACTGGATCAATAAAATTTAAGAAGCTAATACAGGATGGGAATTATGAGCAAGCAGTAAAAGTTGCCAAAGAACAAATTGAAAATGGTGCACAAATTATTGATATAAACATGGATGAGGGGTTGCTTAACTCAGAAGAGATAATGGTAGAATTTTTAAATCTTTTAGCTTCTGAGCCAGATATTATCAAAGTACCCATTATGATCGATTCATCAAAATGGAGTGTGATAGAAGCTGGCCTAAAGTGCATTCAAGGTAAATCAATTGTTAATTCAATAAGTTTGAAGGAAGGTGAAGAAGAATTTATAAGGGTCGCAAAAAATATTAAACTTTATGGCGCCGCTGTAGTTATCATGGCATTTGATGAAAAAGGGCAAGCTGAATCAGCAAAGAGTAAATTTGATATATTAAAGAGAGCATTTCAGATATTGACATCAAAAGTTGGTTTTGATCCGCAAGATATCATATTTGATCCAAATATTTTTGCAGTTGCTACCGGCATTGAAGAGCATAATAATTATGCAGTATCTTATATCGAGGTATGTAAGTTATTAAAAAAAGAAATGCCACTTGCAAGTATTTCTGGAGGTGTTTCCAATCTTTCTTTTTCTTTTCGTGGCAATAATATTGTCAGAGAAGCAATGCATTCTGTTTTCCTATATCATGCAATAAAAGCAGGTATGGATATGGGAATTGTGAATGCTGGTCAGCTTGCAATTTATGATGATATTGATGCTGATCTAAAAGAATTATGTGAAAGTGTTATTCTAAATACTAATTCTAATGCAACAGAACAACTGCTTGAGTTATCTCTTTCATATCAAAATAAATCCAGTAAAAAAATAAAGGATAAATTACTATGGCGAACCTTTGATATTAATGAAAGGTTATCTTATGCATTGATTAATGGCATCAATGATTTTATTGAAGAAGATGTTGAAATAGCCAGAAATAAGATAAAAGAGCCACTTGCTGTTATTGAAGGACCGCTGATGAATGGTATGAACGTAGTGGGTGATCTATTTGGTGAAGGAAAAATGTTTCTCCCTCAAGTTGTTAAAAGTGCAAGAGTTATGAAACAAGCTGTATCATATCTTCTTCCATATATGGAAAGTGATAGCGACATCTCATCATCGAAGAGTGGTAAAATAATTATGGCAACAGTAAAAGGTGATGTACACGACATTGGAAAGAATATTGTAGGAATAGTTTTACAATGTAATAATTTTGAAGTTGTTGATCTTGGAGTAATGGTTCCTGCAGAAAGAATTATAAAAACTGCAATTGAAATGAAAGCTGATGCAATTGGTCTTTCAGGACTTATTACCCCAAGTTTAGACGAAATGTGCTATGTGGCAAGTGAAGTTAAGAAACAGAAATTAAATATTCCAATCCTAATTGGAGGTGCCACTACCAGTAAAGTCCATACCGCACTAAAGATTTCTCCAAATTATGATAACCAAAGTGCAATTCATGTTTTAGATGCTAGTAAGGCTGCTTCAATAATGTCGGAATTGACTTCTGATAAGAAAAGAGATCACCTGTTAGAAGCAACCAAAATCGAATATGAAAACATTAGAGTAGATTATTTAAATAAAAGTAATAAGCGAAATCTTGAAAAAATAAATGCTGCAAGGGGCAATAAATTAAAAATAAATTGGGAATTAGCAAATCTAACTGAGCCATCTTTTCTAGGAATTAGAGAGTTTCATAAAGTAAATTTATTAGAATTATCTAACTATATAGATTGGACACCTTTTTTTCATACATGGGAAGTGAGGGGAGTTTACCCTCAAATCTTAAAAGATGAAAAGTATGGATCTGTAGCTACAGATTTATATAATGATGCAAAATCTCTTATAAAAGAGATTATTGATAGAGAGTTAATTGAATCAAAAGCACTAATTGGTTTTTGGCCTGCATCTTCCAACGGGGATGATATAGAAGTATTCAATCCAGAAAATATGAAGAAATTAGCTACTCTTCATACTATAAGACAACAAATTGTGAGGAATGGGAAAAGAGCGAATTTAGCACTCTCTGATTTTATTGCTCCATCAGAGATTGATATAAATGATTATATTGGCCTCTTTGCAGTGACAATTGATTTAAATGAGGATCAAATTAATAGAGAACTTAACCTACAAGATGATGATTATAAATCGATATTATTAAAGTCAATATGCGATAGGTTTGCTGAAGCAACAGCGGAGTATTTTCATAAGAAAGTTCGGAGATCTTTATGGGGTTATGTACCAGATGAAAATTATACCAATGCAGAATTAATAAAAGAGAATTATACAGGTATTAGGCCTGCTCCAGGATACCCAGCTCAGCCAGATCATTCAGAAAAAATTACTATATTTAGACTATTAGAAGCTGAAAAGAGGATTGGAATGTCGCTAACGGAGTCTTGCGCAATAATGCCTGCTTCTTCAGTCTGTGGAATGTACTTTAGTAACCCAGAGTCAAGATATTTCGGAGTTGGAAAGATTGGATATGACCAAGCTAAAGATTATGCAAGAAGAAAAAATTGGAATGAAGAAGAAATGAATCATTGGCTAAAGATTATTACAAAAAGCTAACTTAATTTTCCATATCCACCTCCAGATGGAGTTTCAATAATCAATATGTCATCCTTTTGGAGCTGAATTTGGCAGTTGCCATCTAATTCTATTTCGATTTCATTTCGTATTAAGAAATTTTTTCCAATAGAGCCAGATTGTCCGCCATTAAGGCCAAATGGAGGGACAGATCTATTATTTGATAATATTGAGCAATCCATGGAAGTATTAAGTTTAAAAACCTTTCGAATTCCACTTCCACCAATAAACTTTCCTTTACCACCTGTTTCATAATTAATGGATAATTCAATTAAAAGAATCGGATAAATTTCTTCAAAAACCTCAGGATCAGTTAATTTTGAGTTGGTCATATTTGTCTGAATGGCATCACATCCATTAAAATAATTTCCTGCTCCCTGACCGCCACATATTGTTTCATAATACTGAAAATCTTTATTACCAAAGATCAAGTTGTTCATCGTTGATTGACAAGATGCCTTGATACCAATAGTTGCAAAAATACAGTTTGCAATTACTTGACTAATTTCAACATTACCTGCCGATACCGCAGCATTGTTGGAGGGGTTTAATAAGGAATTTTTATCAGTAAGTATATCAACAGGCTCTAATATACCTGAGTTTAAAGGAATATCAGCATCAATAAGACATCTCAAAACATATAATATAACAGCCTTTGTAATTGGAATTGGGGCATTAAAATTATTAGGTTGCTCTGGGCTTGATCCAATAAAATTGAAACAGATCTTGTTTTTTTTTTTATTAAAATCAATACTCAGGTTGAATAAGATATTATCTATAGCTACACTAAATTTTGAAGGTTCTATAGTTTTTATGACTTCTAGTACACATTCTTTGGCATTTTTTCTTATTCTTTTCATTTGGCTATAAACAATAGAAAAACCATATTGATGGATAATTTTATTAAGTTCTATCTCTCCTATTTTATTAGCTGCTATCTGTGCAATAATATCTTGTAAATTTAATTCGGGGCTTCTGGCCGGATATTTTGCATCTAAGAGTTTCTGTCTTAAAGTTTCTATATCAAACTTATTTTTGGATAGTATTTTCATATTTTCAAAAATAACTCCTTCTTCCTCTAGAATCTTGGCTTTTGGGGACATTGATCCTGGGTATATACCGCCCACATCAGGATGGTGACCTCTTGTGGCTAAATAAAAAATTATTTCTTTTTTATTACTCGAAAAAATTGGAGAGATTAAAGTTATATCAGGTAAATGAGTTCCACCGAAATTTGGAGAATTATTAATAAACACATCACCATAATTCATCTTTTTCTGAGCGTGTATAAGTTTTTTTATACAGTCATCCATTGATCCTAAATGAACTGGTATATGAGGTGCATTAGCTACTAAATTTCCGCTTTTATCAAATACGGCACATGAATAATCTAATCTTTCTTTTATATTAACGGACGCTGCTGTTCGCTTCAGTGTTTCACCCATAGTTTCTGCTACCGACATAAATAAATTATTGAATATCTCTAGCATAACATTTGAGTTTGTGGGAATATTCTTGTTTTTGAGATATTTCTTTTTTGAAAGAATAATATTATTGCCTTGATCCCTCTTTGCTTTCCATCCATCTTCAATAATAACAGTTGAATATTGATTTAATAGAATAGCGGGTCCAGATAGATCTCTCCTTTGATCAAATGTATCTATATCGTATATGTTAGCTTTTTTCCAACTACCCATAGTATAAATATCTGTTACGCCTATTTTTTTATTTGGGATAACCGGAGTATTTTTTATAGGGTTCTTTCTGCTTGATGAAGTGGTTTCCAATTGAACCATTTCAATAATAATCTTCTTATTTGAGACATATCCAAATAGTTTTTTATGTATTTTATCAAATTTTCTAATTATATTATCTGCATATAATTCGTCTTCTCTAACTCTTATGCTGAGGGATTGTTCAGTACCTAAATATTTAAGATAAATAATAATATTATGATTCAATTTTTGTATTTTAAAATTTATTGAATTTTTTAATTTTAACTTCTCAATTGTTTTTATTATTTTATTTATATTATTATTTGTTATTTCCAATAATAATGTTTTTTGGTTCGTGTGTTTTTGTAATGAATTGGCTAACCCATATGCAGAGAGGAAACTTGAAAAAGGGTTAATTATTATTCTTTCCATGTTTAGATTATCTGCTATTAAGCATGCGTGCTGCCCCCCTGCACCTCCATAACTAACTAGTGAGTATCCTGCTAACTTAAAACCCCTTTTTGTAGAAATTTGTTTTATTGCTCTACACATTTTTTCAATAGAGATTCTTATGTATCCATCCACAATTTCTTCTATTGGAATATTTTTATCTATCTTATTTCTCAAAATCTGAAAGTTTTTAATTACTAAATCTTTATTTAGAGGTGATTTACCATCTTCCCCAAAAATTTTTGGAAAGTATGTTTGAGAAATTCTTCCTAAATATAAATTAGCATCTGTTATAGTAAGCGGACCTCCTTTCCCATAGCACATAGGTCCAGGATTTGATCCAGCAGATTTTGATCCCACAGTCATTCTTGAATTATTATATTCTAAAATAGAACCACCACCTGATGCTACTGTTTCAATGTCAATCATTGGAACTTGTAATAAATGATGATCAATATTTTTTTCATTCTGATATTCTATTTGACCTGAGTAATGAGATACATCTGTTGAAGTCCCACCCATATCAAATGTTATAATTTTTAAAGAATTTGAAGCTTTTGCTACAGCAATTGCTCCCATTACACCTCCAGCTGGTCCTGAGAGAATTGAATTTATTCCTTTAAAATTTTTTTCATCAGAAAGACCTCCATTCGATTGCATATATTTAAGATCAATTTTATTTTTATTGATCATTAGTTTCTCTTTCAGTTTCCTCACGTCTTCTCTAATAACAGGATCAACGTATGCGTTTATGATCGAGCTATTAGTTCGCCTAATATATTTAATTGTTTGAGAAATCTCATGACCAAGTGTTATATTCTTATAACCAAGTTTGCTGAGAATTTTATACATTTTCAATTCGTTTTTTGGAAATTTCCAGCCATGGATGAGGCTAACGCAAATTGATGAAAAGTTTCTTTTTGTGATCTTTTCTATCTTATTTTCTATTTTTTCCCAATCTGGGGCAATAATATCAATTCCCTCAGATGAGATTCGTTCATCTATCTCAATAACATCAGAATACAAAGGTCGAGTTTTTTTGATATTTAATTCAAATATTTGTTCTCTGTTTTGGTATTTAATTAATTGGCTGTCTTTGAAACCTTTAGAGACAATCAACAGAGTTTTTTGACCAGTTCTTTCTAGTATTGAATTTGTAGCAACTGTGGTACCAATTGTAATATTATCTATTTGATCATTTTCTTCATAACTTCTATTTATTATAGATTGAATTCCATAAGATATTGGATCGTCATAATGGTTTTTTGAGTTAGATAATATTTTTTCGAGATAAATATCTTTTTTTGGCGAGAGCGCAATAATATCAGTAAATGTACCTCCTTTATCAACCCAAAAATTCCAATTTTTCTTATTCATATTATATATAATGATATTACTTGTTTCTAACTGATAACAAATGATTATACTAAATAATATTTATTATAGAAATTTTTATATAAATGATAAGTCATAAATATAAATCACCTAATTTTAATGAGCGTAATTTATCTTCAGCATTAGAATATATTATTATACATTACACAGGAGTTAAGGCTCCATTCTCAGATATCTGTAAATGGTTTGAGAAATCTTCCTCAAAGGTAAGTTCTCATTATGTAATAGATTATGATGGAAAAATATATTCTTTTGTAGACATTAAATACCGCGCTTGGCATGCTGGTAAATCTTATTGGAATGGTAATAAGGATATAAACTCAGCATCTATTGGTATAGAAATCCACAATTCGGGTGATGAAGATTTTTTGAAGGACCAACTTGAATCACTAATTTACCTGATAAAATTTTTAATGAATGAATGCAATATTAAATATCATAATGTTATAGGGCATTCTGATGTTTCTGTTAATAGAAAAATTGATCCAGGCAAAAGATTCCCATGGCAAACCCTATTTATGGAAGGTATTGGTGTATTCTCAAATCGTGATTCTTATAATTATTCAAGATTAATTCCCCGAGAGGATAATCAATTTTTTATTGAAGATATTCAACAGATGCTAAAAAACATTGGTTATGAGTTAAATATAACAAATAAATTTGATGATGATACGATACGAGTAATTAGGGCATTTCAAAGGCATTGGAGATCATCAAGAGTTAATGGATTAATCGATATTTCAACAAAGGATATCCTTCTCGATATTCATAGTCAGTTTAATGAAGCACGAGTTGCTTAGTAGACAGCAACCTCTATTTATAGTATTTGTATTGAATGCTAGATGGCTGGATGATCGCTATGCAAATAGAGGAAAGTCCGGGCTCCACGGAGGAACAGTGCCGGATAACATCCGGCGAAGGAAACTTTAGGGAAAGTGCAACAGAAAGTGTACCGCCATTGAAATATTATGGTAAGGGTGAAAAGGTGCGGTAAGAGCGCACCGCATTAGTGGTAACATTAATGGCATTGTAAACCCCACTGGGAGCAAGACCAAATAGAGGTGGTGAAGTCCTTCGCTTTATACCATCTGGGTAGGTCGCTTGAGTCATAAGGCAACTTGTGACCTAGATGAATGATCATATTAACACAGAACCCGGCTTATAGGCCATCTAGCATTATTATTTGGTTAATAAAGTATTAAAAAACCATTGACTTCCATTAAATACCATGGTATCCCATAAGGACCCATTAATGGATTTATTATGCATTTATTTTTATCTAGATTTAAAAACAAGATTGATGTCAAAGGCCGGGTTTCAATTCCAGCTCAATTTAGAAATATTCTTCTTAAGGATGTTTCTCAAAAGATGTTTTGTTACCCTTCACTTGATGCGCAAGCAATTGATGCCGGTGGAGAAAATTTATCAAAAGAAATTTATGCTCTCATGGACAATCTCGATCCTTATTCAGATGAGAGGGATTATCTATCCACTGCACTTTTTGGCTTATCTGAAGAATTAAAAATAGATAATGATGGACGCGTAATATTGAGTGATGCTTTGATTGATCATGCACAAATTAAAGATGAAGTTGTATTTGTTGGTTTGGGAGAGAAATTTCAAATTTGGGAACCTGTTAAATTTGAAAATTACCTTCAGCAGGCTCAAAAAAAAGTAAAGGAGCAAAGACTCTTATTGAGTAAAAAAAATAGAGGTATTTGATGATGATTAGTAGAACAAGCTCTACTGGCGGACCATCTCATCATGTACCTGTTATGCTAAGAGAGGTGCTTGATATATTAGCATTAAGAGGAGGAAATGTTTATGTAGACGGCACCTTTGGTGGAGGTGGGCACTCAAAAGCTATATTAGATTCTTGTCAGTGTAATTTATTAGCTATCGATCGAGATATAAAATCAATTGAGATTGGTAAGGAATTAAAAGAAAAGTTCCCAAAGAGAATAAAATTTTATAATCAGTCTTTTAGTGAGATTCCGGATATACTAGATCAAAATTTAAATAAAAAAGTTGATGGTGTATTACTTGATTTAGGAATTTCTTCTCTACAACTAGATAACCCAAAAAGAGGTTTTTCATTTCAAAAAGATGGTCCATTAGATATGCGGATGGCCAATAAAGGTATTACCGCGTCTGATGTGGTAAATAAGCTGAAAGAAGAAAATCTAGCTATAGTAATTAGAGATTTTGGGGAAGAAAGACATTCAAAAATTGTTGCGAAGAAAATATGTGAGCACAGAAAAAATAAAAAAATTGAAAGCACCTATCAGCTTAGTGAAATTATTGAGAAATCTATTGGTTGGTCCTATAGAAAACAAAAAGGTAAATATATTCATCCATCAACTCGTACTTTTCAAGCAATAAGAATCTTGATAAATCAAGAATTAGAAGAAATCATTTCTGTATTACCTAATATTGCAAGATATATAAATACTGAAGGTCGAGTTGTAATAATTACATTTCATTCCATTGAAGATCGTATAGTTAAGAATATATTTGATGATTTAACGGGACAAAATATGGGAGTCTCGCGATATTACCCAGAAAGATCCAATATAGATGAAAAACTATTTATGTATCCAAATAAGAAATTCTTGAAACCAACAAATTCTGAAATATTAGAAAATCCCAGATCAAGGTCGGCAAAATTAAGATGTATTCAAAGAACAAAGGCTATCTTTAGAGAAAATTTAGATATTTATAGTACAAATAAATACGATAAAATATTAAGTGAGCTAAGATGACAAGATTAATATACTCAACTATACTTATTTTAAGCATAATAGCGTCACTTGTTTTATATATTGTCAGCTATGATAGTAAGAATATTTCAAAACAAATTTTAGAAATTAAAGATCTAATTAAAAACGAAAAATCTTCTATTCAAACCTTAGAGGCGGAACTGAGTTTACTATCACAGCCAGATAGAATTCAAACTTTATCTCAGAATTTTAATTTAATTTTAGAGCCAATAAAGGTATCGCAAATAGGAAAAATTGAGGATATACCAATAAAACCAGCAAATAAAGTAATGGATGAACTTGTTAAAAGGTCATTAATTGGATATTCAACAGATGCTAATTAGAACAGAGCAATACTGATAGATAATATTCTATCATAAATAGAACATGGCATAAATAATATTGAATGTTTTCAGGAATAGACATTAGAAAAATCAATAGAATTCAGATAAGAATAAGATTCCTATCTTTGTGTTTCTTTCTAGGATTTTTTGTTCTATCAGCCAAGCTTTTTTATTTAGCAACTATTTCTTATGACTCAGATAATAGGATGCTAAAACAAAACAATCATCAGATTGAAAGGCCACTGATTTATGATAGAAATGCTAATTTAGTAGCTTTAAATATAGACATTTCATCTGTTGCCATAAGACCCTCAATCCTGTCAAACAAAGACGATGTTATTGATAGATTATTAGTGGCTATTCCAAATCTTTATCGTGAAGATTTAGAAAATAAAATATTGAATGATAGGAAATTTGTATGGTTAAAAAGAGGAGTTACTCCAAATGAAAGAGAAAGAATTCATAATTTAGGAATACCTGGAGTTCAATTCATAGATGAGACAAAGCGATTTTATAGTGCAGCTAACACGTTATCTAATGTTATTGGTTATATTAATATAGACAATAAAGGACAAACAGGTATTGAAAAATATATTGATCAAAATTTTAATGAAGAAATGAAAGAAGGTATTCATTTATCTATGGATCTTGAGGTCAGCCACGCAATGCGCGATGAATTATTGAAATCAATGAAAAAGTATTCGGCAAAGGGGGCAGCTGGGATTTTAATGAATGTTGATACTGGAGAAGTAATTAGTATGACATCATTGCCTGATTTTGATCCACACTATCCCAAAGATGCATTAAAACCTGAGAATATAAATAGAGTGACCATGGCAGTATATGAAATTGGTTCAACATTTAAGGCATTTACCGCCGCAATGGCACTAGATAGTGGAGTTGTTGATTTGGATACAATATATGATGCAACTAATCCAATTAAAATTGGCAGGCATTCGATTAGCGATTTTCATGCGAAGAACCGTGAATTAACAGTTGAAGAAATATTTATATATTCTTCAAATATTGGCGCTGCAAAAATGGCTGCTGATTTTGGTGTTGATTATCACAAATCTTTTCTAAAGAAACTAGGGTTTATGGATAAGATTGATTCGGAATTGCCAGACCCTCCAAAAAATTTAGTTCCAGAAGATAAAGATTGGAAAGAACTTAATACCATGACTATTTCATATGGCCATGGTATTGCAATCACCCCCTTACATGCGGCCGTAGCAGGGGCGAGTCTCGTTAATGGTGGTAGGTTAATAAACCCAACTTTCCTTAAAAAAAATAAAAATGAAATTATTAATTATAATCAAGTTATTGATCCTACAACAAGCGATAAAATAAAAAAATTAATGTATCTAAATGTTCTTAATGGTTCAGGAGGTAAGGCAGCAGTTGAGGGCATTTTGGTTGGAGGGAAGACTGGGACAGCAGAAAAGTATGACTCGGATAAAAATCGAACAACATTTCTTGGTGCTTTTCCCATTAATGATCCTGAGTACATACTATTTATTCTTTTAGATGAGCCAGAGGGTATAGAGGAGACTTATGGGTACGCAACAGCTGGCTATAATGTTGCACCAACATTTTCAAATATTGTAACCAGAATAGCGCCAATGCTTGATATTGTTCCATCGGAATTGGATACCATCCATGACTTTGAGCAAATTACTATTGCATCTAATCTGAATTTATATAATTAGAAGAAAATGACTAAGAAACAATTGCTTAATAACAAAGAAATTAGCTATTACGGATTACCTAACGATGTAAGTGGGATTTCTATTGATAGCCGAAAAGTTAATAAAGGTGATATTTTTTTTTTATTAGAAAAAAAACCATCCGTGGCAATAAAATATATAAATCAAGCGATCGATAAGGGAGCCGCTGCGGTAATCCTATCCTCAACCTTTAATAATAAAAATATAAAAAATATAATTCCAATTATAAAGGTAGATTCTGTGAGAAAAGAATTATCTTTTATTAGCTCAAGATTTTTTCCAAATCAGCCAAAAACTATAGCTGCTATCACTGGAACTAACGGCAAAACATCAGTTGCAAAATTTACGGAACAAATATGGGAACAAAGTGGTATCCCATCAGCTTCGATAGGAACATTAGGTAATTCGAAAATTAAATTAGATTCTACATTAACCACCCCTGACCCTATCAGTCTTCATAAGCAGCTTAATCAATTGGCAATCAGAGATTGTAATAATGTTATAATTGAAGCATCTAGTCACGGATTAGATCAACATAGAATTGATAATATTAAATTGAGTGGGGCTGCATTTGTAAGTTTTTCACGAGATCATTTAGATTATCACAAGAATATGCAACAATATTTAAATACGAAAAAAAGATTATTTTTAGAGTTAATCAAGGAAGACAGTACAGTAGTTATGAATTTACTTGGTATTCAGAAAAGGTACCATAGTTTTATTAACGACATTCAATCAAAGCGATTAATTACTATTGGCAAATCTCATTCTACTATAAATATACTAGAAGTTAGCAGATCTATTGATAAGAAAATTAATTTAAAAATTAATATTGATGATAAGTCACTTAATATTGAAACTCCCTTCTTTGCATTGTTTCAATCCATTAATGCAGTAATTGCAGCTTGTGTATCGTCTATTGATAGTCGAGTGTCTTTAATAGATAGCTTGATGGATTTGGTTTCCCTAAAGGATATAACTGGAAGGTTAGAATTTGTTGCTTCAAAGGATAAATATATAGATATCTATGTTGATTATGCACATACACCCTCAGCTATGAAATCCGTTCTAGAGTCTTTGAGATTAATAACAAAAAATAATCTAATATTAGTTTTTGGCGCAGGAGGTGACCGTGATAAGGGAAAAAGAAAATTAATGAGAGATATTGCAAAATATTTTGCTAATCTTGTTATAGTTACTGATGATAATCCAAGATATGAAGATCCAAAAAATATTCGTGACCAACTAATGATAGATACAGATAATTTTATTGAAATACCTGATAGATTCGAAGCTATCAAATATGCAATTACTAAATTAAAAAGAGGTGATAATCTTATAATTTGTGGAAAAGGACATGAAGATTATATGCTTTATAAAGATGCAAAAATATTTTTCTCAGATCAACAGGCAGTTAAAACAATTTTAAATTTATGAGTGATAATGAAAGATAATTATAGAATTAAATTAGATTTTAATATTTCAAATTTCATTAGAATAATCGATGGAACTGTAAATTCTGCAATAAAAGAAAATAAATGTGTACTATCACTTGATACTAGGAATTTACAACAAGGGGATTTATTCTTAGCTATAAAAGGCAACTATTCAGATGGACATATTTATATTGACCAAGCATTTAAAGAAGGTGCTTCTGCAGCTATCATATCAAATATTGAATTGTTCAAGAGATCTGATTCCCCATTAATATATGTAGAAGATACATATGATGCATTATGTAAAATTGCAAAATATATTCGCGTTAGATCTAAAGCACTAAGAATAGCTATAACAGGTAGTGTTGGGAAAACGACTACAAAAAGCTACTTAGCAAATATTTTATCTAAATATGAAAATACATATTCTTCACCAGAGTCTTTTAATAATAAATGGGGTGTACCAATATCTCTGGCAAAAATAAATAATAAAGCTAAGTATGCTTTATTTGAAGTAGGTATGAATAGAGTCAATGAAATAGAACCATTGTCTGAACTTGTTATCCCAGATGTTTCAATAATTACAAATATTGGAGAAGCACATATTGGTAACTTGGGTAGCATGAAGACAATAGCAATCGAGAAATCAAATATTATGAAAGGTATGTCCAAAGACTCTACTGCTATACTGCCACATGACAGCAAATACTTTAATCTCATTAAAGACAGATTTAATAAGAGTGAAATTAAATTTATAACATTTGGAAAATCAAATAAATCTGACATTGAGATGCTACCAATAATAAAAGATAAAAATAATTTCATTCTAAATTTTCAAGTAAATGGAAAGTCTTATAAGACTATATCAACCAAAGGAAATCCAAGTATATTTGATAATTATATGCCTGTTTTAGCTGTTGCTAATTTATTAAATCTTGACCTAAATGATGTCTTAGGAAGATTAGAAGAACTGGATGGTCCAGATGGGAGGTGGCAGGAGAAGAATTTTGAATTTAATGGGGGTATTGTGAAATTAATTAATGATACTTATAACGCTAGCCCAGATTCAATGTATAAAGCTATAAAATCAGTAAGTGAATATAATAATAACCTTATATCAAGAAAAATAGCAATTATTGGTGATATGCTAGAATTGGGTGTATTCAAAGATAAGTATCACTCCAAACTAATTCAGCTTATAAATAGTTCAAATATTGATAAAGTTTATTTTTGTGGAGATATTTTACCATCATATTTTGAAAGGATAGACAAAGATAAGCAAGTTTATTCCTTTAAATCCGTAGATGATATCCAAATAAAACAACACTTTGATATTAATAGAGGAGATTTAATTTTTCTCAAAGGTGGAAATCAAATCAGATTAAATAAACTTGTTCAGGACTTTATTAATTATTTACATTTATAATTTAATTTTCGTGAGGATGAAATTTATATGTTGATTTTACTTATCAATGAGTTAGTTGCTGCATTCCCATTATTAAATGCATTTGCTTACATTACCACCAGGACTGTCGCTGCGACTTTTACTTCTGGGATAATTGTTTTTATTTTTAGTCCATCAATTATAAGATATCTCAAAAGCCAACAAAAAAATGGGCAACCGATACGTCAAGATGGTCCTAAAAGGCATATCATTGAAAAGTCTGGCACTCCAACAATGGGGGGTGTGATAATTCTATTAGGTGTTTTAATATCATCTATACTTTGGGTTGATCTTAACAATAAATATATATGGATAGTCGGTTTTGTTACAGTTAGTTTTGGTTTAATAGGTTTTTATGATGATTATTTAAAAGTTACCAGATCATCATCAAATGGAATGAAGAGTCTTTCTAAATTCATTCTGCAATCAATTATAGCTCTTTTAGCTATTTTATATTTACTAATATTTACTGATGATTTTCAGCCAATTATATATATACCGTTCTTAAAAGATTTTTCAATAAATCTAGGAATATTTTTTATAATTTTTGCATCTTTAGTTGTCATAGGTTCCAGCAATTCTGTCAATTTGACTGATGGGCTTGATGGACTTGCTATTATGCCTGTAATGATTGCAGTTGGTAGCTTTGGTTTAATTGCTTACCTTACAGGTAATATACTTTTTGCAGAATATTTAAATATTCAATATATGTCAGGATCTGGTGAATTAGCTATTATATGTGGCGCAATTATTGGCGCTGGATTGGGTTTTTTGTGGTATAACGCACCTCCAGCAATGATCTTTATGGGTGATACGGGATCTTTATCTCTTGGTTCTACAATTGGTATTATTGCAGTTATAACAAAACATGAATTCGTTC
Source organism: Hyphomicrobiales bacterium (assembly GCA_029245795.1). Lineage (GTDB taxonomy): Bacteria > Pseudomonadota > Alphaproteobacteria > Rhizobiales > TMED25 > TMED25. Next base: position 35,419 of record JAQWOP010000015.1, on the reverse strand, counting down.
TCATGATAATTGGAGGCTTATTTGTATTAGAAGCAACTTCGGTAATTGTACAAGTTATAAGTTATAGGTATACCGGGAAAAGAATATTTAAAATGGCACCACTACATCATCATTTTGAACAGAAAGGATGGAGTGAACCTACTATTGTTATAAGATTTTGGATTATTTCTCTTATACTAGCAATGATAGGACTCTTAACACTAAAACTAAGATAATTAATTTGGAAATAAGATGATTTCATTAACACACAGAAAAAATCAGAAAATTTTTGTTTTAGGTTTAGGACTATCCGGAAGAAGCACTGTTAATTCTCTCATCAAAGGTGGAGCTGAAGTATATGCTTGGGATGATAATCAAAATATTAGAAAAACCTATTCAGATACAAATAATATAATCACTGATCCAGATGAAATAAATATCATTGATTACGATGCTATAATATTAAGTCCTGGGATTAATTTCAATAATCTATCACCACATAGAATAGTGAATCTTGCAAAAAATTATAAAATACCAATACTTGGTGACATACAGCTATTTATGGATGAATTGAAGGAAAGAAATCTTAGTAATAAAGTTATAATGGTTACAGGGACTAATGGTAAATCTACAACTGTAATGTTAATCTATCATCTATTGAAAAAACTTAGAAATGATGTCCAAGTCGGAGGAAACATAGGTTCTAGAAGTGTTCTTGAATTTGATATATCTAATGAAGATACAATTTTTATAATTGAAATATCATCCTATCAAATTGAACTATGTCAAAATATTGAACCAAATATAGCTATTCTACTAAATATAAGTCCAGATCATCTAGATAGGCATGGTTCTTTTAAGAATTATATTAATATAAAATTCGATCTTTTTAGTGGGCAAGGAAAGGATGATTATGCAATCTTTGGATTAGATGGAGGTGTAATTTCAGAAACAATTGGCCTCAAAGAAATACAAGCAAAAACAATTTTTATAGATAATCCAAGTTGTAAGGATTCACTAAAAGAGAATGAAAACTATGATGGTGAAAAAACAATTTATTTTGAAAAAAATAAAGAGAAGTATAAATATTTATTAGAATATGAAGGATTTTTAAATAATACCACAAATATAGAAAATATAGCTGCAGCAGTTGCGTGTATGGAAGCTTTAGATTTTAGATATCAAAACTATGTATCTTATTTTAAAACTTTTAAAAATCTTAAGCATAGAGCTGAACATGTTCTTACATATAATAAGATTGATTTTATAAATGACAGTAAGGCAACCAATGCATTTGCGTCGAGGTTGGCCATTCAATCATATAAAAACATATTTTGGATATTGGGAGGAATAAAAAAATATGGAGGAATAAGTGAAATAAAGGACTCATTTTATAACATTAAAAAGGCTTACTTAATTGGACATGCAGCTGAATCTTTTAGTGATTTTTTGATTAGTTGTGGGATTGAAAATGAAATCTGCCATACATTAGATATTGCATTCATTAGAGCAATAAGGGATGCAAGGGCGATATCATCTAAAGCTACAGTTTTACTTTCTCCAGCTTGCGCTTCTTTTGACCAATATAGGAATTTTGAAGAAAGAGGGAATAAATTTTGTAATTTGATAAATAATATGAAGAGCAATGAATATGAAGATTAATAGATCGACTAAATCTTACATTTCGGATTGGTGGTGGACAATTGATAAAGTCCAACTTGGGGCTATAGCTCTATTGATAATATTTGGTATTGTTCTGAACTTAGCGGCGAGCCCACCAATTGCTGAAAAACTATCATTAAATCAGTATTATTTTGTGAAAAGACAATTTTTATTTATTTTGATGGGTGTAGTTGTAATGATTTCTTTTTCCTTCCTGAATTTAAAAAATTTAAGAAGGCTGTGTCTTGCTATTTTTATCACTTCCCTTATTGCAATATTTTTTTTAAATATTTTTGGTACTCCAATCAAAGGAGCGACAAGATGGTTAGATTTAGGAATTATTTCTGTTCAGCCATCTGAATTTGCAAAACCAACATTCATAGTATTAATTTCTTGGCTTCTGTCGGAGTCTATATTTAAAACTGTCCCTTCAAAGATGATATCATTTTTCTTATACTCTTTGTTTGCTTTAGGCCTAATTCTTCAACCAGACATAGGACAAACGATACTTATAACTTTGACAGCTTCAATTATTTATTTTATCTCGGGTATGCCTCTGATAATTGGATTTATAATTTTTCTACTTTCTCTTATTGGAATTGGATTATCATATCTTTATGTTGATCATTTTTATCAAAGATTAAACACATTTTTTAACCCATCACTTGGTGATACATATCAAATAGATACCGCTTATAATGCAATATTTCAAGGAGGTTGGTTTGGAGTCGGGCCTGGAGAAGGTGTCATTAAAAATATACTTCCTGATGCTCACACAGATTTCATATTTGCCGTGGCTGCAGAAGAGTTTGGTTTGATAAGTTGCTTTATAATAATTTCCTTGTTTGCATTTATTGTTTTTAGAGGATTGAGTAGAGCATTATTACAAGAAGATCTTTTTGCAAAGATCGCTACAATCGGTTTAACGTCTCTTATATGTATTCAAGTAGGTATAAATATTGCTGTGAATTTAGGTATTGTTCCAACAAAAGGAATGACACTTCCATTTATTTCTTATGGTGGCTCTTCAGCTTTATCTATTGCAATGACTTTTGGTCTTATTCTAGCTTTCACAAGACAAAAAACGACCAACTTTATTTATTCATCTAGAAAATTAAATTTCCAAAATTAATTACAAATGGCAAAATTTCCTAAAAAAAAATTAATCTTAGTCGCCGGTGGTACAGGTGGTCATATTCACCCAGCAATTTCACTAAGTGAACAGTTGTTAAAAAATCCTAAGAATGAGACATACTTTTTCACTGACAAGAGAGGAAAAAAATATTTTGATCAAGTGCAATCAAAAACTCTATATCAAATAAATTCTTCTTCGCCATTTAGAAAATCTATTAAAGAAAAGTGTCTATTTCCTTTTTTTATTCTTCTAGGATTTATTGAGTCATTTTTAATAATGAGAAGAATATCTCCATCAGTTATAATTGCTTTTGGTGGTTATACGAGCATTCCTTCATGCATAGCTGCATATATCCTAAGAATTCCTATAATTATTCACGAGCAAAATGCTATTATGGGTAGAGCAAATAGATTATTGTCTAACTTTGCTCAAAAAATTACCTTATCATTTCAGGATACAAAAAGAATTAAATTAAAGCATCATCATAAAATAATTTATGTTGGTTTGCCATTAAGAGAAGGAATAACAAAATATAGAGAAAAAGATTTTTTATATAAAATAGAGAAGGGTTTTAATATTTTAATTATTGGAGGAAGTCAGGGATCTAGAACATTCACAGATATTATCCCAAAGGCTATATCTAATCTTCCAAGTTTTATAAGAAATGAAATCAAGGTATTCCAAAATTGTAATATCGGTGATAGTAAAAAATTAGAAAGTATATATTCAAGTTTAAATATTCGGCATGAGATTAAGGATTTCTTTGAAGATATGGGACGCTATATTAGTCAGGCTGATCTAATAATCTCAAGAGCAGGGGCAAATATGGTAATTGAGATATGTACAATTGGAAGAGCCTCAATTTTGATTCCATTATCAGGATCTATTGATAATGATCAATATCATAATGCTTCTTTTTTGAGTGATAAAGATGCATGTATTTTGTATGAAGAGAATATCGTTGACCCAGTTTTTTTAGCAAAAAAATTAGAGATTTTATTTAATGATAAATCACAAATCGTTCATATGGCTAAGCAGGCATATGAAAGTAATATTGATATAGAAAATAAAAAATTTATTGAAATCTTAGAAAAAAATTATTTATAGAGTTATGTTCAATATAAACAAATTATCAAAAGACCAATCAATTCACTTTATAGGCATCGGTGGGATTGGATTATCTGCAATGGCAAAATTATGTAAATCTATGGGATACTCAGTTCAGGGAAGTGATATAGTAGAAAATGATATGACGAGATCACTTCAAGAAAATAATATCAAGATATTCATAGGGCATAATTCTGGTAATATTCAAAAGAATATTCATTTAGTAGTTTTTTCTTCAGCAATAAGTGTTGAAAACCCAGAGTTTATAGCAGCAAAAAAAGCAAATATTACTGTAATTTCTCGAGCTGATATGCTTGCGCAATTAATGAAAAAAAAGAGTTGCATTTGTATTTCGGGAACTCATGGAAAGACTACAACAGCATCAATGATTTCTTGGATTCTATCACAAGGAAAGGATAAACCTACGTCAATAATCGGAGGTATTGATAGTTCTTTTCAATCTAATATACAAATTGGTACTAATGAATGGATGGTAGTCGAAGCAGATGAGTCTGATAAAACATTTATAAAACTGCCTTCAAAGATATCAGTGATTACAAATATTGATTATGATCATATTGAGAATTATGGATCTATTGGTAATTTAGAAGATTCCTTCGTTGAATATGCAAATAATATCCAAAAAGATGGTTATATAATTTTCTGTAAAGATGATCGTATAACTAATAAGGTCTCAAAGAATTTTTCATCAGGAAATCCTATATCTTATGGTCAATCTGCGAGCTCAACAGTTCAAATTAAAAATATATTTAATAAATCAGGTGTCTATCAATTCACAATAGAGGGTAAAATAGATCACAAAAGATTTTATATAAAATTAAATATAAATAGGCCAGGTATATACAATATTTATAATGCAACAGCTGCAGCAATTGTTGGAATATTAAGAAATATTTCACATGAAATGATTCAATCTTCTTTATATAGTTATACTGGAGTTTATAGGCGTTTTTCTGAGATTCTTCAAAAGAATGGAGTTGCCTACTATGACGATTATGCCCATCATCCGACTGAAATAAATCAATTATTATCATCAGCAAAAAAACTATCGTCAGGTAGAGTAATATCAATTTTCCAGCCACATAGGCACTCTAGGGTAATGAGTTTATATAAAGAATTTTGTTCAGCATTTATAGATACTGATGCCTTAATACTACTCCCTATTTATAGTGCAGGGGAGCGAGAAAATAGCGAGATGGACTACAATAAATTTATAACGGATATCAACTCAGAATCCAAAGTAGAGCCTCAATTTATTGAACGACCTGAGGAACTTATAAAGTTTATTAGAGATTTTGCTAAACCAGGGGATTTAGTCCTATTTATAGGTGCAGGGGATATAAATATTATTTCAAGTAAAATTTGTCAGAATTTATAAAGGAAATACATAATTGTGAAATTTTGGGCAGAGGCAGATAGATTAAAGGATAATCTTAATAATCTTGTAAGAGGAGAATTATATAGTAATTATTCTTTGAGGCCAATTTCTTGGTTTCGTGTTGGAGGTTACGCTGAGATATTGTTTATTCCTAAAGACGAGCAAGATTTGAGATATTTTCTATTCAATAAACCAGAAGGTATACCCATAACTGTGATCGGTGGTGCATCGAATTTATTGATAAGAGATCATGGTATACCAGGAGTTGTAATAATACTTGGGAAAGCATTTAACCACATAGATTATATTCAAAGTGAAAAGATAAATTGTGGCGCTTCTGTACCAAATAAAAAAATATCTAATTTTGCTTTAAAGAATAATCTAAAGGGTTTTTCATTTTTAAGTACAATACCTGGTACACTTGGTGGTTCAATAAAGATGAATGCTGGGGCTTATAAATCAGAGATAATGGATATTATATTAAACGCAAAATTTATTGATACTTCAGGTAATACGTATACTAAATCAATATCCGACATTAATTATGGATATCGTAAAACAGATATAACAGATGAAATGATATGCTTGTCAGCAACATTAGAAGGATCATTAGCAAGAAAAGATGATATAAAACAAGAAATAGAGCAATTTAAGAACTATAGAAATAACACGCAACCAATAAGAGAAAGAACAGGCGGGTCAACCTTTAAAAATACACAGAATAAAAAAGCATGGGAACTTATTCGTGATGCCGAATGTAATAATTTGTCAGTTGGTGGAGCTATGATTTCTCAGAGACATTATAATTTTATTATAAATAAAGGTAATGCAACTGCATACGATATAGAATTACTTGGAGAGACTATTATTACTTATGTTGAAAAAAGAACAGGAATTAAACTTGAATGGGAGATAAAAATAATAGGCGATGGACCGGAGGTATTAATATGAGTACAAGAACCTCACAAAAAGATAGAATTTTAGTATTAATGGGTGGTTTTTCTGCGGAGAGAGAAGTTAGTATAAGAAGTGGTAAAGAGTGTTCGATGGCACTAGAGTCTCTTGGTTATAATGTAAGCACTCTTGATCCTGGATATGATATCATTAATGATTTATTAGAAATAAATCCTGATATTGTATTTAATTCTTTGCATGGCTCCTGGGGAGAAGATGGACATATACAATCTATTTTAGAATATCTAAAAATTAATTATACTCATTCTGGCGTTATCGCTTCTGCTAAAGCAATGAATAAGATTGCTTCAAAAGAAATATTTTCTAGGCATGGTATCCCAATTGCTAAATCCTTTGATCTTCATGATCTTGATAACCTTAAAGTTGATTTTCCAATAATCATTAAGCCAATCAATGGTGGATCAAGTATTGGAGTTAAAGTAATAAATAATCATAGTGAAGCTCTAAGTTATATAAAAAAAAATCAGATTGATTTAAAGAATTTTTTTGCTGAAGAATTTATTGAAGGTACGGATTTTACTTGTGGAGTAATAGGACAGAAAACTACCGAAATTGCTGAAATAAAAACTAATAATATAATATTTGATTATAATGCAAAATATAAATCAAAATTAACTAAACATTGTATTCCTGGAAATCTTAAACCAAATATTTACGAAAAGATGAAAGAATATGCATTAAGAGCTCATGTGAGTCTAAATTGTAAGGGTGTAAGTAGAGTTGATTTTAGATATTCAAGTAAAACTAGTGAAGAGAAATTAGTTTGCCTAGAGATTAATACCCAGCCAGGAATGACAAGAAATTCATTACTTCCAGATTTAGCATCTCATTCAGGTATTGCATTTAGTGAGCTTGTTGAATGGATAATCAATGATGCATCTTTGGATAGGTAATTAAAGCAAAATGATAAAAGAAAATATTCTAAAAAGAAATTTAAAGAAACAATCAAAAAAAATAGTTTTTTTAACGATATTTATTGCAATATGTATATTTTCAATTTATCAGATACAAAAAAATTCATCCCAATTATTATCCAGCTCTTCTAAATTTTTAAGTAAATTGGATCTTAATATACAGAAAATTAAAATTGAGGGAACTAATAATTCTAAAGGTGTTGATATAATTAGGGCATTAGATTTAAATAATGACACACTTTTAATTAATTTTAATCTACAAGAAGCTAGTAAAAGAATTAGTCAACTTAGATGGATTAAAGATACTAAAATAAAGAAATTATACCCATCAACATTAGAGATAAATATTAATGAGTATGAACCTATAGCAATTTGGTTTTATGATGGAAATAAATATTTAGTAGATCAAGACGGTCAAATAATCAAAGGATTAGATCCTAGCGAATTCAAGAATTTAAAATTTGTAGCAGGTTATAATGCTCTAGAGTATATTCCAAATATTATAAACTCTTTAGATAAACATCCAACATTCGAAAGTAGGGTTAAATCTATTTTACGAGTTGGTGATAGGAGATGGACTATAAGATTATTTAACGGTATGACAATATATTTACCAGAAGAAGGCTTATCTAAGGCAATACAGAAACTAGAAAAATTAGACAAAGACTCCCAATTATTAAGCCGTTACATTGATGTAATAGATATGAGACTACCTAATCGAATTGATGTTATGCCAAGCTTAAGTATTAAAACAGATTCAATATGAGTATATGCAATGCACTTGATGTCATTTGATCGAATCTCAAGAAAATTTACTGCAAAAATCAATAATACAGTAACAGCAGCAATTGATATTGGGTCAGACAAAATACTATGTCTTATTGTTCGTAATATCATATCTGAAAATAATAAATATAGTTTCGATATATTGGGAATAGGTCATAATAGATCAATGGGTTTTGAATCAGGTATAATTACTGATCCAGCTGCTTTAGAATTAGCAATTAGAACTTCTATTCAGGCAGCTGAAGAAATGTCGTCATTAACAGTTGATAAAATAGTCGTTAATATTTCATCCGAGGCAATTGAATCCAATCTTTACGAAATAAGTGTTCCTATAAAAGATACCCAAGTTTCCAAGAAAGATATTGAGACAGCTTTTATGATTGCTGAAGAACAGAATGTTTCGGACGATAAGGTAATAATAGAAACAATGCCATTGGGATTTTCAATAGATGGTGTTCGTTCTATTGAAGATCCAGTTGGCATGTATGGTAAAAAATTAGATATAAATATCAGTGTAATTACATGCAAGAGAAGTATAGTACAAAATTTGAATAACGTTATTGAGAATGCTCATGCCAAGATATCAAAAATTATTATATCTCCTTTTGCTAGTGCAATAGCGACACTTTCTTCTGATGAGGCAAATTTAGGGACAATACTTATTGATATGGGTGCTGGTACAACATCATATTCAGTATTTAGTGATGGTATCTTCAAATATGCTGGAGTTAGTCCAATTGGAGGAAACTATATAACAAAAGATATAGCAAGAACACTCTCTATACCAATTGTTGAGGCTGAAAAATTAAAGATCTTATATGGAGGAGTTTTAACTAACTCTTATGATAATGGAGATCTTTTAAATATGAAAATGGTTGGATATGAAGGAAGTGATGGAAACGATATACAAATATCTAAATCAATCATTGCGGAAATATCTCGCACAAGAGCATTAGATATTTTTCAGAAGGTTAGAGATAATCTAATTAATGTAAGTGAATCATTAATTCATAATAAGAGAATAGTTCTGACTGGAGGGGGGAGTCAATTGATAGGTATAGATGATCTTGCAGGGGAAGTATTTAACTCACCAATTAGGAGAGCAGTACCTCAAATAAGTTCTGAAATTTTTGATATTAGCGATCCAATTTTCTCAAATGTAATAGGTTTATTAACTTATTCACAGAATGAAACTTTTGTTAATAAAAAAATAACTACTCAAAGCTTATCCTACAATAGTAATAATTTTTTTTCTAATCTATTAAAATGGTTTAGAGATAGTTTTTAACTTAGATAACAAGATTATAGTTAGAGTATTTTTTAATAGAAAGATTTTAGTGAAAACATAAATAGGGATAAAGCACCATGACAATTAATTTAAAAATTCCAGATGCAATGAGCGAACTAAAGCCAAGAATTACTGTTTTTGGTGTTGGTGGAGCTGGGAGTAACGCTGTTAATAATATGATACAAGAGGGCCTTGACGGGGTTGAATTTGTTGTGGCGAATACTGATGCACAGGCTCTTGCAATGTCAAGTGCAGAGCGTAGAATACAAATGGGAACTAATCTTACAGAAGGACTTGGAGCTGGTTCACAACCAAAGATAGGTGCTGCTGCAGCTCAAGAAGCTCAAGCTGAAATATTAGATTATTCTGCTGGGTCTCATATGGTCTTCATAACTGCTGGTATGGGCGGAGGAACTGGAACTGGTGCAGCCCCAGTTATTGCACAACTCTGCAAAGAACAAGATATATTGACTGTTGCTGTAGTAACAAAGCCTTTCCAGTTTGAGGGAGTGCGACGGATGCAAATTGCCGAAGAGGGTATAGAAGAACTTGGTAAATATGTAGATACTCTAATTGTGATACCAAATCAAAATTTATTTAGAATTGCAAATGAAAGAACAACTTTCTCTGATGCTTTTGCAATGGCTGATCAAGTCCTGTTATCAGGAGTTTCTGGAATAACAGATTTAATGGTAAAAGAAGGATTGATTAATCTAGATTTTGCAGATGTTAAATCTATCATGCAAGGAATGGGTAAAGCTATGATGGGAACAGGTGAAGCCTCAGGAGAGAAAAGAGCAATTGAGGCTGCCGAGGCTGCAATTTCCAATCCTCTTTTAGATGATGTTTCAATGAAGGGTGCTCAAGGGCTCTTAATATCAATTACTGGTGGTGAGGATCTAACGCTATTCGAAGTTGATGAAGTTGCTACCAGGATAAGAAATGAAGTAGATAATAATGCAAATATTATTCTTGGTGCTACTTTTGACTCTAATCTTGAAGGGTCTGTTAAAGTTTCTGTCGTTGCGACAGGAATTGAAAATAATATTAAAAATATGGATTCTACAAATTATACTTTCAATAAGAATTATACAATTCCAACAAACAATCAAATACCAAAAGATACTATAGGTATGATTAATAAAGACCATACACAAAATGTAATGCAGAAAAGAACTATAACAAATGATCCGATTGCTGAGAAAAAATATGATGGGGATATATCAATAAAAAAAATAGACTCAAATCACAGTTTTTTCTCACAAGAAATTAAACCAAAAAAAGAATTTAACGGATCAAAAAGTGATAATATGGAAAATTTTATTACTAACTCAAAATTAACAAAAGACTTTGAGCAAAATGAAATACCAAGAGTTAGTGAATTTTTTTCTATCAAAGATGAAAATGTCTCTATGGCCATGAATAAACAATTATTAGACGATGCTAGCAAGAAAAATAAAGTTGGATTCTTTAGTAAACTAGTTAATGCTGGCTTTAAGAAAAAAGATATTGAAGATAAAAGCCCAATAACTGAAACAAATTATTCAAATATTGAATTACGTACACAAAATGAACCTGAAGATAGATCTAATATTTCAAGTTTACAAGAAGAAGCAATGGATCCTTTAATTAATTCAAATGAAGAAGATATTAATCTAGATGAAGCAGAAGGTTTCATGCTCGAACAAGAGTCAAAGGATATCAATAATGAAGATAGCGTAGAAAATAATTTCCAAGAAGAAGTTCTTGATGATCTTCTTACTATGCATGATGAACAATCATCAGAAATTAAATCTGAAGATGACACTTTAGAAATTAAAGAAGATGATCTTGAGATACCATCATTTCTTAAAAGACAAGCTAATTAAAGTCTTAATAAATATATAGTGTTCAGTTATTATATAGAATTTCTTATATATATATGTTAGTAATTTTTTATTATGCCTAGTAAACAAAAAACAATCAAAAATAAAGTAAAGTTTATTGGGAAAGGTATTCATTCTGGTCAAGTATCAAGTGTAATAATTTGCCCCTCTCCTGCTGATAGCGGTATTTATTTCAGGAGGACTGATCTAAAATCAAATAGTAATAAAGCAATTAAAGCATTACATGCTAATGTAAGTTCCACATATTATTGTACTGAATTAAGCAATGATGAGCAAATATCAATACTCACAGTTGAACATTTGCTTGCGGCACTATTTGGTCTTAATATTGATAATGCTGAAATATTAATTGATGGACCTGAAGTTCCCATTTTAGATGGAAGTAGTAAAATATTTTTAGATGGATTAAAAGATACGGGAACTATAGAGCAAAATAAAACAAAAAAGTTTATAAATATAACAAAACCAATAAGAGTTTCAAACAATAGTTCTTATGCAAGTTTTATGCCACATGATAGCTTATTTATAGATGCTCAGATTGATTTTAGTCATGAATGTATTGGAGTTCAAAGAATGGAAACTCTAATGGATCATGATGTTTTTCAATCCCAAATTGCATCCTCCAGAACTTTTGGTTTTTTGGAGCATGCAGAGAAACTTAAATCAATGGGTTATGGTCTTGGTGTTAATTTATCAAATACAATAGTTTTAACTGAAAAACATATTATGAATGGAGATGGTCTTCAATATAATGATGAATTTGTTAGACACAAAATACTAGATATTTGTGGTGATTTGAAATTAGCAAATTTTGATATTATTGGAAAATATACTTCTGTATATGGAGGGCATCATTTAAATTTCCTGGCTCTACAAAAATTATTTGAGAATATAGACTGTTGGGAATTAACTGAGTTAGACGATGATGATAAGAATACTTCAAATACAAAGGAAAACATTCAACAGAAGCTTGTTAATCTATAAACTTGGATTATAATATATCTTTATTGATATATTAAATTCTGTTATCTGAATGACTCGTCCCATAATCTTACTAATCAGTTTTTTTCTAGTTGCCTGTGCAACAGAAACTCCTATAGATTTCTATAACCCAAGAGAAATTGATAATATATATAATTCAGCAATAGATCTGCTCGAAAACGAAAAGTATGAAATGGCCGCAGCTGAATTTTTAAATGTAGAAAAAGAATACCCCTATTCTAAGTGGTCTCAAAAAGCTATAATTATGGCAGGATATTCATTATATGAAGGTAGAAAATTTAATGAAGCTATTAATCAATATACAAGATATATCCAGTTATACCCCTATGGTGAGGATATTATATATGCAAATTATATTATTGGTGTTTCTTATTACCTTCAAATTGCAAAATTAGGTAGAGATCAATTGAATGCTAAAAAAGCACTGAATCAATTTAACCTTATTTTGGAAAAGTATCCAGAATCTGATTATGCAGCAGATGCAAGATTAAAGAAGGATCTTGCTATAGATCATATAGCTGGTGAGGAAATGGAAGTCGGTAGGTTTTATTTAAAAAAGAATTATTTTTCAGCTGCTATAAATAGATTTAAGACTGTTATATCAGACTATCAAACAACCTCACACATTGAAGAAGCGCTAGCCAGATATTCAGAGGCTTATATGTCTATGGGAATTTATTCAGAAGCTCAAACAGCGGCCGCTATATTAGGATATAATTACCCAAATAGTCGTTGGTATGAATATACTTATAATCAACTTGAAAAGGGAGGGATTAAGCCTCAAGAAAATTCTGATTCTTGGATTAGTAAGGCTTGGGAATCCATCCGTTAGGGTAAGGTATGATATTATCTCTTTCCATAAGTAACGTCGTTTTTATTGATAAATTAGAAATTGATTTTCAAAATGGCCTTGTTGTATTCACAGGTGAAACAGGTGCTGGAAAATCCATAATTTTAGAGTCTATCTCATTGGCTCTGGGATCAAAAAGTAATCCAAGTTTAGTAAAAAATGATTGTGAATCCTCTATAATAATTCTTATTATAAAGAAAAACTCACTAATTGAACAAATATGTAAAGATTTATTTATTTCAACAGACGATGAGATTCATATAAAAAGAGTTCAGTTCAAGGATGGAAGAACAAAATCTTATATTAATGATAATTTAGTTAGTCTCTCAATAATTAAATCAATATCAAGTAAAATTGTTGAGTTGCATGGGCAGAATGATGACACTAGTTTCATTGATCAGTCTAAACATATAGATATAATTGATTCAGTAGGTAATTATAAATCTGAATTAATTACAATCAATAGATTATCATTAGAAATGAATAAACTCCGAATCGATATTGAAGAAAGATATAAGAAGTTATCTGATACATCAAATCAAAAGTCTCACCTTGAAGAAATTTGCAATGAAATTGAAGCACTAAGTCTAGAAAAAGATGAAGAGCATATGCTTTTGGAAAAAAGAAAACTTGCAATGGAAAAATCAAAAGTTGTTGAGTCTTTAGCTAATATTAAATCAATAATAAATCAAGATAATGGTGTTCAGGATCTTTCAAGAAAAATTTATGGTGAGGTAACAAATCTTATGTCCACTAAGAATGAAATGATTGATGAATTAAATGAGGATATTACTCAAATAGATAATAGATTAACAAATGTCATGTCTATTATTGAACGTATTCAACAAGAAATAGATATTCAGGGTAACGATATAGATTTTATTGAACAAAGATTATTTTCAATTAAAGCTTTGGCTCGAAAATATAATGTACTTTCAGAGGATCTTCAAGGCTATTACCTTCAAATTAAGAAAGAACTTAATTTATTGAATAGTGATTTGAGCGAAGTAACTAAAATAGAAGATCAATATGCAGATTTATTAAAAGAATATAAAATAATTTCGAATGAATTAAGTAAAAAGAGAAGAATTATATCCAAAGAATTTGATATTTCTGTTCTCCAAGAATTAAAAGACTTAAAGTTTCCAAATATTAATTTCAAAACTTCTATAGAAAGAAAAATATCAGAAAATTATTTTGGAAAAAAAGGAGAGGATATAGTAAGTATTGAGATTTCCACTAATAGGACATCACCATTAGATCTTATTACAAATGTAGCATCGGGGGGAGAACTTTCTCGGATTATTTTAGCTATAAAATCTGTAATGTCAAAAAGGCACCAAGTAAAGACTCTTATTTTTGATGAAATAGATTCTGGTGTAAGCGGTTCAACAGCAACGGCTATCGGTAAGAAATTATCTCTAATTGCAAAAGAATTACAGATTTTCTCTGTTACTCATTCTCCTCAAGTTGCCGCAAGAGCAAACCATCATTATTTAATCCAAAAAACTGAATATCAGAATAATACTGAATCAGTTATTATTATTTCTGAATTGGATAAAACTCAAAGAGTAGAAGAGATTGCTCGCATGTTATCAGGTGAGAAGATAACAAATCAAGCAAGGGAAGCTTCAAAAAGCTTATTATATGATGACGTATGATCTAAAAATAGAACAATTCCTATCTTGTGAGCCTAATAATTTATCAGACTTGGAGCTTATTAATTTTTATCTTACATTGACAAAGTTTCTTCAAGATCAAGATCGTATGTATTATGATGATAATTCACCTAAAATTGATGATACTAATTATGATAATTTGAAATTATTTTATAACAAAATTATCTTTCAATATCCCTATTTAAAAAAGTATTCTAATTATCATGAAAGCGTTGGTTATAATCCATCAGAAAAATTTAATAAAATAACGCATAAAGTTCCAATGTTATCATTATCAAATATATTTGATAATAAGGGCTTAGAAGATTTTATTGATAAAATTCGTAAGTATTTGAGTATAGACACTAACCAATTTATAGAGGTGATATCAGAACCAAAAATTGATGGATTATCAGCAACTTTAATTTATGAAAAGGGGAAGTTGTCTCTAGCGGCTACAAGGGGCGATGGACATCAAGGAGAAAATGTTACCGAAAATATTAAAACTATATCAAATATTCCTAAAACATTAAATTTTGAAGATGTTCCAGATTTACTTGAAGTACGGGGTGAAATTTATATGACTAAGTCAGATTTTATTAAATTAAACAATAAGATGATATCAGAAGGTAAGCAAACGTATGTTAATCCCAGAAATACTGCCTCTGGATCACTAAGGCATATTGATCCGAATGTAACATCATCAAGAAAATTAAGGTTTTTTGCTTATACTTGGGGAGATCTATCTGAAATGCCATCGAAAACTCATTTTGGGATGATTAATTTATTTAAAAAATGGGGTTTTGATGTAAGTCCATATACTAAAACTCATACATCTTTGAATGAGATAATCCAAGCATATTTAGAATTAAATAATTTGAGATCTTCACTTGATTACGATATCGATGGTGTTGTGTATAAGGTGAATTCAATTGATTTACAAAAAAGATTAGGTTTTATCTCAAGATCACCTAGGTGGGCAATTGCACATAAATTTGAAGCAGAAAAAGCAAAAACAAGAATTCTTGCTATTGAAGTACAGGTTGGAAGAACAGGCTCTTTAACTCCAGTAGCAAAGTTAGAACCTGTTAATATTGGTGGTGTACTAGTTAAGAATGCCACACTTCATAATGAAGATTTTATTACAGGCATTAATAGCGACGGTGATCCTATAAGAGAGGGAATAGATATTAGAGTTGGTGATTACATTGAAATAATCAGATCAGGCGATGTTATCCCTAAAGTTATCAATGTAGATAAAGAATTAAGAGCAAAAAATTCTAAAGAATTTATATTTCCTTCTATATGTCCTGTTTGCAATAGTCTTGCAGTAAAAGAAAGGAGTGATATTACTGGCAAAATGTCATCGACCAGAAGGTGTACAGGAGGTCTATATTGTGAGAGTCAGATTTTGGGTTGTCTTGAATTTTTTGTTTCTAGAAATGCAATGAATATTGAAGGTCTTGGAGGTAAAACTATGCAACTCTTTTATGAGAACAATTTTGTTATTTCGCCCCATGATATATTTACTTTAGAGACCCGGCAACTAAATGGAGAAATAGATATATTATCGTTAGAGGGTTGGGGTGATTTATCAATGAATAATTTGTTCAGTAATATAAATGGAAGAAGATCAGTTACATTAGATAAATTAATTTATTCTCTTGGTATAAGGCATGTTGGTATAAATACTTCTAAGCTAATTGGGCAACAATTGAATTCAATTGATAATTTATTTGAGACTATAAATAAGGCTAATTATGATTATATCAAAATTTTAAATTTCTTAACTGATATTGATGGTCTTGGAAAAGTGGCTATTGAATCATTTTTAACTTTTTTAAGAAACGAAGAAAACTTTCAAATATTAAAAAAATTATCAGATGATGTTGAAATTAGAAATACAAATAAAATTGTTGATACTAATTCTACAATTCAAGGTATGAATCTAGTGTTTACGGGTAAATTTAATGGCATGTCCCGATCTGAAGCAAAGGATTACGCTGAAAGAATGGGTGCAAAGGTATTAAGTTCCGTAACATCACGGACCGATATACTCATTATCGGTGATGATCCTGGTTCAAAGGTTAAAAAGGCAAGGGAGCTTGATATAAAAATAATTACTGAATTAGAATGGTTAGCTCTTTTGCAAAGCTAAATTTTTGAAGTCACTTTTTTGATCCATGCTGCTTCTTTTTTATCAAAAAGTGTTATAAGTTTTTTTCTAACCAAGGAGTGATAATTATTTATCCAGGTAACTTCTTTTTGATCTAATAATTTTTTGTCTATTAAATCTTTTTCAAAGGGGGCAAATGAAATTATTTCAAAATACATATTATCTTTATTCTGTTTATCTTTTACCTTTTTTAATAGCATCAAATTCTCTATCCTAATTCCAAATTCATTTTCTAAGTAAATACCTGGCTCATTAGAAAAAATCATTCCTTCTTTGAAATATTTATTATTATCTTTGGGGGAAATTGATTGAGGACCTTCATGGACTGACAATACGGAGCCAACTCCGTGACCGGTTCCATGATTATAATTATATCCATATCTAAGAATTATATTTCTTGCTACTAAATCAAGATCTCTTCCAGTAAAATTATCGTTAAATTGAAGGGTGCAGAGTGCTATATGAGCTTTCAGAGTGATCGTGTAGAGTTCTATCATTTTAATTGATGCGTTACCTATTAAAATTGATCTAGTTATATCTGTAGTTCCAAATTTATATTGCCCTCCGGAATCTAATAATAATATTCCATCCCCATCTATTAATTTGTTTGTTCTCTTAGATGCAGAGTAATGAATAATAGCACTATTTTCTTTAAAACCAACAATTGCTGGGAAGCTTGGTCCTAGATATTCTTTGCTATTATGCTTTCTTATTTCTTTACTTTTTTTTGTTATAATAACTTCGTCTAGAGTTGATTTTTCACAATTATATTTTATCCAATAGAGAAGTTTGCAAATAGCAACTGCATCTTGTATATTTGCTTTTAACATTCCCTTAATCTCTAACTCATTTTTTGATGCTTTTTCTAAAGTCAAATCTTCTAAGTGATTAATTTTTAACAATAATTGTCTGAATTTATTGAAATAAAAGTAAGAGACATATTTCTTATCTAATCTAATAAAATCAATACCATCGCAAGCTGCTAACAGATTCTGAGAAAATGAATTGATATCACATATTTTTATAAATGGGTCTATGTTTACCCGATTTTTTAGGGGGATTTTTACTTCATCTAAAAAAAGATAGCAATGCTTCCTTGTTATAATTGTAACTGCTGGAATTGAGGGAGTATATTTTTTTTTATAAGCTCTTAGATTAGTTAGCCACGATATAAAATCTTTGTCTTGACAAAAGATTGCTTCGTTTTGATTTCTTAGATACTTCTTTCGAATTAAGGTCAATTTCTTAATACATTCAATACCAGAATACTCAAGCTTATGTTGTGATACTATAACTTTTTTTGTTAAACTTCTATTTTTCCAAATTTTATCAACTAAATTATATTTAATAGACTTCAGAGTAATGTTTAGTTCTTTTAACCCTTTATTATATTTTTCCACTTCATCTATAGAATGAAGTCTTGAATCAAAGCCAATTACACTATTGCTTTTTAAATTGGATTTAAGCCAATCTATTTGTTTCTGGAAATTTAATTCATCTATCTGAAACAAGTTTGGATCAACTTCTAATTTTGCTTGGGTTGTATATCTTCCATCTACAAAAATACAATTATTATTTATAGCAATTAATGCAAGCCCTGCTGAACCAGAGAAATTTGTAAGAAATTTTATTCTCATTTCATTAGTATTTAAATCATCATTTAAAAAATTATTTTTCATTGGTACTAGATACGCATCAGCCCCCTCATATGATATCAGCCGTCGTATTTCACTTATTATTTTATTATTTTTCATATGAATACAAATAATTTTAAATTCTCTAGATATTTACTTATGCAAGGATATCAAATTTAGATATGCATATTTTGCATGTCTAACATACATTTTTTATACTTTTAAATGAAGCTATTCTTTCATATATCTAATACATACTATTTTTTAAATAACATGTTTTTAACATAACATAATAACTGAAAGGAAAAAAATGAACTTTGTATATAATTATGCAAAAAATATAGCATCAAGATATTCTCATTATAGAAACAATGTATGTAAAGAGGCAGAATTAAGCCATCTATCTGATAAAATATTACAAGATATTGGTGTTTCAAGAGCTACAATTCACCACGTTATATGGAAGTAACTATTTGGTGCGCTTTAGCACCAACGTTACCCAATTGTTTTCTACCAATTTTTTTACAGGAACAAATCCTAAGTAACGGTAATTACTGATTATACTCCTTTGTTGAAAAATATTGAAACCTGATAGAATTATAAAACCATCTCTTTTTACGCTTTTACAAATGTCAAACCTAATTTGATTTATTACATTTGAATAAATGTTTATTAGAACTAAATCATATTTCTTTCTAAGGGTTATTTTATTTGATGTATTCAAAATATCACAGACTTTTGCATTAATGTATTTTGATACTTGATTTAATCTGGAATTTAAATTTGTTACTGCAATAGCGTTAGGGTCATTATCTATTGCTAGTACATTTGTTTTCCAAAGTTTTACTGCTATAATTGCTAAAAGACCGGTCCCTGTTCCAATATCCAGTATATGTTTTATATTCTTGTATTTATGAAGGTATAACATCCCTTTGGCACAACCGCTTGTGGTTTCATGGTGGCCAGTTCCAAATGCTATACTTTCATTTATTGTGATATCAATTTTCTTATATTTATTTTTTGGATAGCTATCATTATGAATAATCAAACCATTAATAGAAATAGGAGATAAATTTTTCTGACTTTCTAATACCCAATTTTTAGATTTTAAATTTTTATTTGTATATGTCACATCAGAACCAAAAATTTCTATTATAATATCTTTTATAAGATTACTTTTTGTATTCAAAAATAACAGGCTAATATATGGAGTTTCGTCTATCTGAAATAGAGAAATAGATGCAATTTTATGATCAAGAAGGTATTCGTCAATATCATTAATATCCATATCTGATTGAATAATTGCCTCAATGATATCAGCCATTCTTTACCAATTCGAGATATGACGATAGCACGATTTTTTTACCAGCTTTCTCAAAATCAACTTCAACTCTATCATGGTCATTACTTACCACAAAACCATAACCAAATTTTGTGTGAAACACTCTTTGATTTTGTTCAATGATCTCAAATTCATCTGATGTTATTTCTTCATAATCACCATCTATGATATGACCTGCAGCCTGCAAACGTTGAAGTGCAGTCAATTTCTTTAAGTTAGGTCTGTTATAGCTATCATTAAAAGAGTTATTGATATTGTTATTAGTATAGACAATATCCTGCTCAACAAATTCTTTTGATATTTCGTCTAAGAATCTAGATGGGATTGATTGGGTCCAGCTTCCATAAATTCTTCTATTTTGAGCATGTAATAATTGTAAATTATTTTTTGCTCTTGTTAAGCCAACATGAGCAAGTCTTCTTTCTTCCTCTAATCCAATATTTCCTTTTTCATCAAGAGCTCTTTGATTTGGAAATACACCCTCTTCTAGTCCTGGGATAAAAACTACATCAAATTCAAGTCCCTTTGCAGAATGCAGTGTCATTATATTAACTTTGTCTATTGTTTCATCATTTTCTATTTCAAGTACAAGTGATATATGCTCTAAAAATTCATTTAGAGAATTGAATTCAGATATCTGTCCAATTAGTTCTTTTATATTTTCTATTCTAGTCTCTGATGTTGGTGATTTATCATTTTCCCACATCGCAATGTAGCCTGATTCTTCTAATATAATTTGAGTAAGATTAACATGGTCCATATTACCATTTTTTTCTATCCAACCATCTATCATTGTGATTAGTTTTGATAGCTGAACTCTTGTATTTGGTTTTATTTCATCTGTTTGGACTAATTTTTTTGATACTTGATATAAAGATAAGCCAAGTGTTCTTGAAGTTTCAATTAAAAGACGTAACGTAGTTTCTCCTATACCTCTTCTGGGTGTATTTATTATACGCTCAAATTTTAAATCATTATCAGGATTTATCACTAACTGAAGGTAGGCAATAACATCTCTAATTTCTTGTCTTTCATAGAATCTGGGTCCGCCAATTACTCTATACGGAATATTATTAATAATAAATCTATCTTCAAATTCTCGCATTTGAAAGCTGGCTCTAACTAATATTGCGATTTCATTTAAATTTATTTTATTAATCTTTAGTGAAGCTATTTCATCAGATATATATCTGGCTTCATCTTCTGCACTCCAAAGGCTTCGAATTTTAACTTTGTTTCCGCTATCAATAGAATGAGCAGATAAATCTTTTCCAAGTCGATCTTTGTTAAAAGATATCAAACTTCTAGCCGCGCCAAGTATATTCTTTGTAGATCTATAATTTGTTTCTAGTCGTATTATTTTTGCTCCTTCAAAATCTTTCTCAAAATTTAGAATATTATTAACATCAGCTCCTCTCCAACCATAGATAGATTGATCATCATCTCCAACACAGGCAATATTTCTATTTCTTTGAGATAAAAGTCTTAACAATAGATATTGAACGGTATTTGTATCCTGGTATTCATCAACTAAAATATAGGAAAATAAAGACTGGTATCTATTTAATAGATCAACATTATTTTGTAATATTTTTAGAGGAAGTAGAAGTAAATCACCAAAATCAACACAATTTAATTTGGTTAAACGTTGTTGATAATTTTTATAGATTGTAACACTTTTTTCATGACCAATTGCATCAATTGGATGATTTAATATTTTTTCAGGAGTTAATCCTTTATTCTTCCAGCCTTCAATAAAGGATAAAAAGAATCTTGGAGGAAAATGTTTGTCATCAATTCCAGCGGCCTTAATAACTTCTTTAATTACTTTTAATTGATCATCTGTATCAAGTATTGTAAAATCACTTTTCAAGTTTACTTGTTCTGCATGTGCCCTGAGCAGTTTTGCTCCAATAGAATGGAATGTTCCTAACCAGTTCATCCCCTCGATAGCATTTCCTATAATTTTCCCTATTCTAATTTGCATTTCTTTCGCAGCTTTATTGGTAAAAGTTACCGCTAAAATATTGGAAGGGAATGATTTTTTTGTATATATAATATGCGCAAGTCGAGAGGTTAAGACTTTTGTTTTTCCAGTGCCTGCTCCTGCCAATATTAGGAGAGGACCATCGGTTTGGAGCACAGCAGCTTTTTGAGCTTCGTTAAGATCAATTAAATAATCAGCATTCATAAATTAATAATATTTATATGATTGATTCATGCAATAGAATAATCCTTATAAAGGATCTTTTAAACTAGCGATTTCTTTGATAGCTCTAACAAATAATTTAAAACGTATATTCTAATTTCTGATGCAAGGTTCGTGCCCGTTTTTTGTCTATCTATAAGTTCAATCATACCTGAAAGAGAAACTTTCTTTTCTAAAGATATATGGTCTATCATATCCCAATAT
This sequence comes from Hyphomicrobiales bacterium, assembly GCA_029245795.1. Classification (GTDB taxonomy): domain Bacteria; phylum Pseudomonadota; class Alphaproteobacteria; order Rhizobiales; family TMED25; genus TMED25. Next base: position 13,213 of record JAQWOP010000015.1, on the reverse strand, counting down.
TCCCTCTCAAGTGAAATACTAGTTTTATGCTTTGCAATAGTTATTGAACGTTTTTCCATCTATTCATATCATTTTACTTGGATCCACTAAGAGATCAAATTCCTTTTCATTAATATAACCTGATTTCAGAGCTTCTTCTTTTAAACTCGTATTATTTAAGTGAGCTTTTTTGGCAAGTTTTGCTGCTTTATCATAACCAATTTTTGGCGCTAAGGCAGTAACTAACATGAGAGATCTATCAACATTTGCTTTTATATTTTCTATTCTTGGTTCTAGGCCATCTAAACAGTTATTACCAAAGGATATTACTGCATCAGACATAAGTTGGACCGATTGAAGAAAATTATACGCCATCATTGGATTGAACACATTTAATTGGAAATGGCCTTGGCTTCCTGCCATAGAAATTGCTGTATTATTACCAAAAATGTGAATACATACTTGTGTCAATGATTCACATTGAGTTGGATTAACTTTACCTGGCATTATTGAAGAACCTGGCTCATTTTCAGGCAAAGATAATTCTCCAAGACCAGCTCTTGGACCACTTCCCAAAAATCTTATATCATTAGCAATTTTAAATAAAGAGACAGCTACTGTATTTATTGCACCATGGCACATTACCATTGCATCATGGGCAGATAATGCTTCAAATTTATTTTCTGCTGAGGTAAATTTCTTATGAGTAATTCTTGAAATTTCTTTTGCTATTTTCTCTCCAAAGTCCTTAGGAGAATTTAGTCCAGTTCCAACAGCAGTTCCACCCTGAGCTAGTTCCATAATCCCTGGTAATGTAAGCATAATTCTATCAATTCCATTTTTTATTTGTTTTGCATAACCAGAAAATTCTTGTCCAAGTGTTAATGGGGTTGCATCTTGTGTGTGTGTCCTACCTATTTTTATAATACTTTCCCATTTTTCTGATTTTTGATCTAATTTATTTGCAATTGATCGTAAGGCGGGAACAAGATGGTCAATTATTTCGGATGAACTTGCAATATACATTGCAGTGGGATAGGTGTCGTTTGAAGACTGAGACATATTACAATGATCATTTGGATGAACAGGATCTTTTGATCCCATATTACCACCCATTATTTCGATAGCCCTATTGGATATAACTTCATTAGCATTCATATTCGATTGGGTGCCCGATCCGGTTTGCCATACGACAAGAGGAAAATGATCATTAAGTTTGCCATCTATAACTTCTTGTGCAGCTTGGATTATAGAATTACCTATATCTTTATCTAAATTACCGTAATTCATGTTCACTTGAGCTGCAGCAGCTTTAATGATCCCAAGAGATTTAATTATAGATTGAGGTTGTTTTTCCCATCCAATTTTGAAATTTTTTATAGATCTTTGAGATTGGGCGCCCCAATATTTTTCGGCATCAACTTCTATTTCGCCAAAAGTATCAGTTTCAATTCTTTTTTTCATCTATTCCTCATTTTTTTAAATCTTTCTTGAATCTATTAAGTGATATAACTTGGCCATTATTGGAGATATTTTTATCTACGTTTCTTGGCTTATTTAATTCTTCATTTGTTTTTAATTCCTCTAAATTATGCTTTTCTGAAGATAAGGGCATTTCTTCATTCTGGATATTTAGATCAATTACAAAATTCACTGCTGGGTCATAAAATCTTTTTATAGCTTTGTATGGAACAACTATCTTTTCAGGAATATTTGCAAAATGTAATGTTACTGTAAAGTAATTGGTTTTAACATCAAGCTCACTAAATTGGTGTTGAAGGACTATTGTCATTTCATTTGGAAATTCTTTATGAAGATTTTCTGACACTTCTACGCCATTAAAGTTTGTTTCGAAGGTAATGTAGAAATGATGATCTCCTGGAAAGCCATCGTTTTTCTTTACAAAAGATAAGGCATCTTCAATTATAAAGAACTTTGATCTATTTATTATATCATTATATCCAATAAGATCTTTTGTCATTTTTTGTATATATATAAAAAAATTTTTTAGTACTTATAATAATAAACAAAAATATTAAAATTAAAATAATATACTTTTAAAAGAAAATATATTCACAAATATTACAAATTATATATCATTTTTTCGCAAAATAGTTTTCAGAAATAAAATTAACAATAATTTTGATTAAAAAGGGGCATTCTGTTAACAGTTGCCCCTATAATATTATTGTTAATTCTTAAAAAGCTCCATAGCTTTATTTAATAATTCTTCAGACTTTGCATGGTCTCCAGCTTCGTGAGCTTTCATACCAGCATCTCGCATTTTTTGGGCTTCTTCAATTTTACCATCTAATTCCATAGCCATCATTGGGCATGAACCAGCATATACTGAACTCGTAAGTAGTATTAATGTTAATACAATTATAATATTTTTCATAATTTTCCTTTCAGTTAAGTTTATTAAATACCATTTATTCGTAGGTTAAAAAATTTAAGTATTTTCACAGGGGCGTTCTGTTGCCAGGTGCCCCCAAACCCCGCCTTGGCTTGCTAGAGTCAAGGACTTAAGTTTCGGTGCTCAAGCTGCTATGCAGCTACTGCGACCGGAGCATAGTTGTCGTTTGCAACTATAAAATTAGCCCGATAACGGTGGTACTATACCGAGTAAAAGGAGGTCTTTTACACTCTCGTCGATCCTATTTCGCCCCCATAAAATTTATTGGTGGAGGCGCCGGGTACTGCCCCCGGGTCCGATAAGTTTATTATGACGCCTATTTATTACCATAGCTGAAACAGCCCTTTTATCTTAATATTAAAATAAAAACAAAGAAAGTGGATTATAAATTTATTTCATACTTCGCAATAATGAATAAATCAGGCATAATTTATAAATGAAAGAATATTTAGATTTATTAGACCATATAATTAATAATGGTATAAAAAAAGATGACAGAACAGGGACAGGGACTTTGTCTATATTTGGTTATCAAATGAGATTTGATTTGCAGAATGGTTTTCCATTAGTAACTACAAAAAAACTTCATTTAAAGTCAATTATTCATGAATTATTATGGTTTCTATCGGGGGATACAAATATTAAGTATCTCAATGAAAATGGAGTGTCTATATGGAATGGGTGGGCAGATGATAAAGGTAATTTAGGTCCAGTTTATGGGAAACAATGGCGTTCATGGTCAGGACCTGATAATAAAGCTATAGATCAAATTGCAAATCTCCTAACTAACTTAAGAAGTAATCCAGAATCGAGACGTCATATTATATCCGCATGGAATGTTAGTGATGTTGAAAATATGGCTTTACCTCCGTGCCACTGTCTTTTCCAATTTTATATATCAGAAAATAAGTTAAGCTGTCACTTATACCAAAGATCAGCAGATGTTTTTTTGGGTGTGCCATTTAATATTGCCTCTTATGCTCTTCTTACTTCTATGATTGCACATGTTATGAACTATGAAGTAGGTGATTTTATTATAACTTTTGGTGACGCCCATATTTACTTAAATCATACAGAACAGGTAAGGATTCAGCTAGAAAGAAAGCCGTATAAACTGCCGTCTCTTGAATTAAATAAAAATATAACGAGTCTTTTTGATTTTACATATGATGATATAAATATTAAAGATTATTTAGCGCATCCGCATATTAAAGCAAAAGTTGCAATATGATTAAAGTATCTCTTATCGTGGCCTATGACTCTAATTATATTATTGGTAAAGATGGAAAATTACCTTGGCACATATCAAATGATTTAAAGTATTTTAAGAAGTTAACGAATGGAAATCCTATAATAATGGGAAGAAAGACTTTTGAATCAATTGGAAAGCCGCTTCCAAATCGTTACAACATAATTATAACAAGAAATCAAGATTATGAAAAAGATAATTGTATGATTTATAGCTCTATCAATGAGGCTATTGATGGAGCAAGAAATTATGCTGAGAGTAATAATTGTAAAGATATATTTATAATCGGTGGTTCAGAAATATTTATGCAATCAATGAATTTTATTGAAAAGGCATATATTACGGAGGTTCATAAAGTATTTGACGGAGACACTTTTTTTGAACCATTGAATAAAGATTGGCAGGAAATTTCTAGGCAATATCATGATAATGAGATTGAAGGAATCCCATACTCATTTGTAGTTTTTGAAAAAATTAAAAGTCAGTTATAAATAATTTCATCTAATTGTTCAAAAAGACTTTAAATTAATATACAGAATACTTATCTTGTAATAGTGTAAGTATTAATACTTCAAAAGGATAAGACAATATGTCATGGGACAACGATAACAACAATAACGGCCCTTGGGGAAAAGGTCCCCGTGGTGGTGGGAACTTTGATAATAACGATTTAGATAAATTATTAAATAATCTAAAAAATAGTTTTGGAAGATTTTCCTCTAAAACTCCAGATGGAAAAATTAACAAGAAAAACTGGTTTTTGTTCATTTTAATTGCATTAGCAGTTTGGGGGGCAACTGGTGTGTATAAAGTGCAGCCAGATGAACAAGGTATAGTTCTGAGATTTGGGGAATATATTCGATCAACACCGGATGGTTTGCATTATCATTTACCATTTCCAATTGAATCAGTTCTAAAACCGAAAGTAACTAGAGAAAATCAAGTAGAAGTTGGTATCAGAACATCAACTCAAACATCTCTCGGAAGAGGTACAGTAGGACGTGATGTTCCAGAAGAAAGCTTAATGCTAACCGGTGATGAAAATATTGTTGATGTTGATTTCTCTGTTCAATGGGTCATAGCTGACGCTTCTGATTATTTATTTAATATTCAGAATCAAGAGTCCACTGTGAAAGCAGTGGCTGAAAGTGCTATGAGGGAAGTCGTTGGTAGTCAAGATCTTGAACAAATCCTAACCGAAGGAAGAGAGAGAAATGAGGAAGCAGTCAGGGAACTGATGCAGAAGACATTAGATGAGTATGAAGCAGGAATTTTAGTAAGACGTGTTCAGCTTCAAAAAGTTGATCCGCCTGCAGCTGTAATTGATGCTTTCAGAGATGTGCAGGCAGCCAGAGCTGACCAAGAGAGACTTAGAAATGAGGCTGAAGCCTACACAAATAGAATAATTCCCGCAGCAAGAGGGCAGTCTGCTCAATTAATTCAAGCGGCTGAAGCATATAGAGATACTGTTGTAGCAGACGCAGAAGGGCAAGCGGCTAGATTCAACTCTGTTTATGAAGAATATAGAAAAGCACCAGAAGTAACAAGGCAGAGGATGTATTTAGAAACTCTTGAAAGAGTTTACGGAGGAATGGATAAAATTATAATTGATCAGAATGAAAGCGGTAGTAATTCTGGAGTGGTTCCATATTTGCCATTAGATCAATTACAAAAGAGACAAGATAGTGAGGGTAACCAATGATTAAGAAAATAGGATTAACTGGTCTAATAGTATTAATAGTTGGATCTTCTGTATTATTTTTTAGCTCAGCATTTACAGTTCACCAGACTCAACAAGCATTAATTTTAAGATTTGGTGAAGCAATAAGAATAGTTACTGAGCCGGGATTGAACTTCAAATTGCCCATAGCTGATGACGCTGTATACATTGATAAACGAATACTTGATTTAGATTCCGAGTCACAAGAGGTCATTGCATCAGACCAAAAAAGACTAGTTGTGGATGCATATTCCAGATATCGCATAACAGATGCATTAAAATACTTCCAATCAGTTCAAACATCAGCAAGAGCAAATGCAAGATTATCACAAATCTTAAACTCAGCAGTTAGAAGGGTTTTGGGAGAGTCAACATTTGAAGAAATTGTTCGTGACAAAAGGCCCGAGCTTATGAAAAGGATAACTGAACAAGTAAATAAAGAGGTGGCTTCGCTTGGTATGTCAATTATTGATGTAAAGATAAGAAGAGCGGATCTACCTGAGGCTAACAGTCAAGCTGTATATAGAAGAATGCAAACTGCGCGTTCAAAAGAAGCAAATGATATTAGGGCAAGAGGACAAGAACAAGCCTTAATTATCACCTCAAGAGCGGATAGGGAATCCAAGATCATTATTGCTGATGCTAATAAAATATCTGAAATAACAAGAGGTGAAGGTGATGCGGAAAGAAACAATATATATGCAGAATCTTACGGCCAAGACCCTGAGTTTTTTAAGTTTTATAGGTCAATGATAGCTTATGAGGAAAGCCTTAATTCAACTGATACAAGGCTTGTAATTAATCCGGATTCAGATTTCTTTACGTATTTCAAGGATCCACTGGGTAATAATAAATAAAAATATTATATGGAAGTTATAATATCAGCAATCGCATTGTTTTTGTTAATTGAGGGAACTTTATACGCAATATTTCCTGAGAAGACTAAGAACATGCTAAGGTTTCTGATGGACCTTCCTGTAAATTACTTGAGAACTTTTGGATTAATTATGGTGACTATTGGAGTGGTAATACTATGGTTAATATAAAGAACATAATTTTGACAAAATTTAGTATTTAATAGTTTTAGCTTTAACATTGTTGGAAGGTAATAATTTTAATGAACAAATATTTTCAGATAAGTATCTATGTTTTGGTTATTTTTATAACTAACTCATCTCTTTCGTTGGGTAATAATTATGCTGATTTTTCTGAGATTGCAGAAATATACGCTGATTCTGTTGTCAATATTTCTTCAAAACAAAAAATTGAAAATGCTAATCCATTCAATGGAATTGATCCAGAAGAAGTGCCGGATGTTTTTAAAGAATATTATGAGAAGAATAAAAATCCTCAGCAGCAAGAAAAATATAGCTCTTTAGGATCTGGATTCATAATAGATAACAAAGGAATCATAGTAACTAATGCTCACGTCATTCAAGATGCTGATGAAATAGAGGTTACATTTTCGAATGGAATTATTCTATCTGCTGAAATTATTGGCAAGGACCCAAAAACAGATATTGCTGTTTTAAAAGTAATACCTCAACCAGATCAAAAGTTACTAGCATTAGAATTTGGAGACTCAGATAAACTAAGAGTTGGAGAATGGGTTGTCGCTATTGGAAATCCATTTGGGCTTGGTGGAACAGTAACAGCAGGAATTGTATCTGCAAAAAATCGAGATATTAGAGCAGGTCCTTATGACAATTTTATTCAAACCGATGCAGCTATTAATAAAGGAAATAGTGGCGGACCATTATTCAACACAAATGGTCAAGTTGTTGGTATAAATTCAGCTATAATTTCTACAACTGGAGGTTCAGTTGGAATTGGATTTGCAATACCATCAAAAACAGCAATTTCGATCGTTGAACAGTTACTTGAATTTGGTGAAACAAAGCGTGGATGGTTAGGGGTCCGTATTCAAGATGTAACAGAAGATATAGCAAGCAGCCTTGGCCTTGATGAGCCAAAAGGAGCACTAGTTGTGGCTGTTGATGAAAAAAGTCCAGCAAGAAATGCTGGTATAAAGTCAGGCGATGTTATAATTGAGTTTAATAATATACCGGTTAATGTCATGAGAAAATTACCTAGAATTGTTGCGGAAACAAAAGTGGGTAGTAAGGTAGAAGTTAAAATATGGCGTAATAATAGGTCAATTAATAAATACGTCGTTGTTGAAAGATTAAATGAAGTTTTGTTAATTAACAATGATATTGAAGATGAAGATGGCAATGATATTATTGAAGATAGTTTTGTTTTAAATCTAGGATTTTCATTAAATAAAATAAATAAAGAACTATCAGATGCTTATAATTTTAATGTTAACCAAAAAGGTCTAGTTGTAACAAAAATAAATAACGAATCAGACTCTTACAAGAGAGGTTTGCGTGAAGGTGATGTGGTTAATGTAATTAATGAACCCGAACTTTATAGTAAAAATCAATTTATGCGTATTATTGAAAAATATAGAAATGCTAATAGAAACCTCATGCTTATTAAGGTTGTTCGTGGAAAAAATATGATTAAAGTATTTCCAATTGATATATCGCTTGATTAGTTGACAAAGTCAACCTGAGGAATTCCGATAAAATATAATATACTTTTTAAATTAGTATAATTTATTTGAGCATTTGAGTGTGTTTTTAATATTTCCTTGCCTTTGTAGGAAACTCCTAAACCTGCTGCTTCTATCATTTCCATGTCATTTGCACCATCTCCAACTGCAATAACATTATTGCAACTTAACGCTAACCTAGAAACGGTATCATTTAGAATTTTTTTCTTAAAAGAGCTATCTATGATTGGCATAATAAGTTTTCCAGTAAGGTAGCCATCGTTTACTTCTAGTGAATTTGCATAATGCTCATCAAATCCAAGTTTTTTTGATAATTTAGCACTAAAGAAAGTAAAGCCACCAGAAACAAGTATTGTTTTTATTTTTTTGTTTTTTAGGGTTTTTAATAAGGTTTTTGCTCCATCGCTAATCTCAATTTTATTATGATACATCTCGTTTAATAGTTCTAACTTTACCCCTTTGAGTAAGGCAACCCTCTTTCTCAATGCATCAATGAAAGGGATTTGACCTTCCATCGCCATTTTTGTAATCTTGGCAACCTCTTCTTGAATATTTGCATAATAAGCAATTTCATCTATGCATTCTTGTTTAATGATTGTTGAATCCATATCTGATAAGAATATCTTTTTATTCCTATCCTTTTTATTTTGTATTGACCAATCATATTCAAAATTATTGAGTAATTTATTTAATTGCTTCATAGTATGCATAGATAGATCGGTATTATCTTTTGTGCTAAATGAAATATCGCAAGCAATATTATCTTCTAACCAAACTTTTGAAGTTTGGACTTTTATCAAGTCCTCAATTGCTTCAATTCTGTGGGGTGTTATAATATTGTTATTATTTGATACTAAAGTTAATATTTTTTCCATTTTAACAAACAAGAATTTAGGATAGATGTTTAATTATAACGCAATTCTTATTTCAGGTCCAACTGCTTCTGGCAAATCACATCTAGCTTTAGATATCGCAAAAAAATATAATGGGGCAATTATCAACGCCGACTCAATGCAGGTATACAAAGACCTTTCAATCATTACTGCTAGGCCGTCAATTACGCAAATGTCAAGTACTCCCCACTTTTTATATGGGTATATTGACCCAGGGATAAGGTTTTCTGTTGGTGATTGGTTAAAGAATATTGAAAGTTTATTAATTTTTCTAGAAAAAATGAAGATCTTGCCAATAATTGTTGGTGGAACAGGTTTATATTTTTCTGGTTTATTTGGAGAAATATCAGAGATACCTCAAATTACTCAAAAAACAAGAATTAAATGGCAGCAAATAAAAGATAATAATGGATTAAAATATATATATACATTTCTCCAAAGAAATGATCCATTGGCAGCAAATTCAATTAATATGAATGATCCAACTAGAGTAATTAGGGCAACAGAGGTTTTTGATCAAACAGGTATATCCATAAGGGATTGGCAAAAGAACACAGGTAATATTCTAATAAAAAAAGATCAAGTAAAGAAGGTTTATCTTTGCCCAAGCAAAGAGACTATTCAAAGTAATATATCTGAACGTATTGACCAGATGGTTAATAACCAACTGCTTTTTGATGAAATAAAAAGAATAGAAGGAAAGGATATTTCATTGTCCTATCCATTAATGAAAGCAATTGGAGTGAGAGAAGTCATTGAATATATTGATGGAAAACATAGTTTAGAAAAACTAAAGGAGCATATGAATATTCAAACAAAAAGATATGCAAAAAGACAAATAACATGGGCAAAAAAGAAAATGAATGATTGGGAGTGGATTAAAAATAAGGAGGATTTTTTTTTAAGTTAGTCTAGAAAAAAATTGATTAATTTTATTTTATGAAATATATTATTAATGTTTATAAAATGAAAGATATAATGATTTATTTAAATAAAACTCTGCTAGTCGTCTTTTGTATCACCTGAGACCTTACGGTTCTCATGATGGTGATACTTTTACAGGGGCATACGCCCCTTTTTTTAATTTTATTTAAACCATTCTATTCGATAATTGAAGAAATACAAATAAGGCAATAAACTTATGGGAATAAAAAAAACAGGAGCAGAAATTGTTATTCAAGCAATTGAAGATCAGGGTGTGGATTCTATTTTTGGCTACCCTGGAGGTGCTGTACTGCCTATATATGATGCAATTTTTCAGCAAGATAAAGTAAAGCACATTCTTGTTAGACACGAGCAAGGGGCTGCTCATGCAGCGGAAGGATATGCCCGATCTACTGGTAAAGTTGGAGTGCTTATTGTAACTTCTGGTCCTGGAGCCACTAATGCTGTAACTGGTTTAACCGACGCACTTCTTGACTCAATACCAATAGTTTGTATCAGTGGTCAAGTTCCTACTCATTTAATTGGTAGTGATGCATTTCAAGAAGCCGATACAGTTGGGATTACAAGGGCCTGTACGAAACATAATTGGCTAGTAAAAGATATAAAAGATTTACCTAGAATTATGCATGAGGCATTTTATGTTGCTCGTTCTGGAAGACCTGGACCTGTTTTAATTGATATTCCAAAAGATATACAATTTGCAGAAGGTGAGTATGAAAATCTAATAAAGATTAAACACAAAACATACAATCCTCCATCTTCAATTGATAAAAGTGCTGTCTCAAAAGTTATTGAGCTAATACAGAGATCAAAAAAACCAATTATTTATTCCGGTGGAGGAATAATAAACTCTGGACCAAATACATCAAAATTGCTTAACAAATTTATTCAAAAAACAAATATTCCAATTACATCTACTTTGATGGGGTTAGGAGCATATCCTGGCTCAGGAAAGAACTGGCTTGGTATGCTTGGCATGCATGGTACCTATGAGGCTAATATGGCTATGCATGATTGTGATCTAATGATATGTATTGGAGCTCGTTTTGATGATAGAATTACTGGAAAGATTGATGAATTTTCTCCAAAATCAAAGAAAATACATATAGATATAGATGCAACTTCTATCAATAAAAATGTTGATGTTGACTTAGCGATATTAGCTGATTGTGGAAAATTCTTGAATGAAGCTCTAAATGTTATTAGAGAGAAAAAGATTAATTCATTCCCAGCGTATGACAATTGGTGGCAAGAAATTGAAAAATGGAAAAAAGTTGATTGTCTTAAATATAAGGCAAATTCTGACGTCATAATGCCACAATATGCAATTCAAAGATTATATGAATTAACCAAAAATAAGGATACTTATATAACAACGGAAGTCGGACAGCATCAAATGTGGGCTGCACAATTTTATAAATTTGAAAAACCAAATAGATGGTTGACTTCTGGTGGTCTTGGCACAATGGGTTATGGTTTTCCAGCTGCAAATGGAGTTCAAGTAGCTTTTCCTGAATCTCTTGTCATAGATATAGCAGGAGATGCATCAATATTAATGAATATCCAAGAATTATCTACTGCTGTTCAGTATAGACTTAACACGAAAATTTTTATCTTAAATAATAGTTATATGGGCATGGTGAGGCAATGGCAGCAGCTTCTTCATGGTAATAGAATATCAGAAAGTTATTCGGATTCACTTCCTGATTTTGTAAAACTTGCTGAAGCATATGGAGCAACAGGTATATCTGCTAAGAAACCAAAAGATTTAGATCAAGCGATTATCAAAATGATTGAAACGCCAGGTCCAGTAATAATGGATTGTCAAGTTGCAAGTTTAGAGAATTGTTTTCCAATGATTCCATCAGGTAAAGCTCATAATGATATGCTACTTGGCGATGATGTAACCGACGAACAAGTTTCTACCGCGATAGATGATAGTGGAAAGATTATGGTCTAATTATTAATTTTTACAATTTATGAGAAAATCCTATGAATGATAAAAATCCAGCTTCAACTTATGACTTTGTGTCAATTGATGAAAATAAAGAACGTCACACACTATCAATTATCGTAGATAATGAATCAGGGGTTCTAGCTAGAGTCATTGGTTTATTTGCAGCAAGAGGTTTTAATATTGACTCATTGACAGTATCAGAAATCGAAAGTAAAAACCAATTATCTAGGATTACTCTTGTATCTTGTGGTTCACCGAGTGTTATTGAAAAGATTAAGATTCAGGTTGAAAGATTAGTGCCCGTTCATAAAGTATCTGATTTAACAGCAGAATATGGACAATATGGTGCCCTTGAGAGGGAACTTGCTCTAATTAAAGTTAAAGGTTCTGGCAATAAGCGATTAGAAGCACTTAGGCTGGCTGAGGCATTTGATGCGCAGACTGTAGATGCAAGTTTGAATAGTTTTATATTTCAACTTACGGGAAGAACAAGAGAGATAGATAGATTTATCCATCTTATGTCAAGTGTTGGATTACTTGAAGTTTCAAGGACTGGAATAGCTGCTCTTAAGAGGGGTGCAGAAAATACTTAAATTATATTTATAATTATTAAGTATGACGATGCAATCAATATTAATTGAGTTTTTTGATTTATAACAAATAAAAAAAGGGAAAAAATATGCGAGTTTATTATGATACAGATGCTGATTTAGGGTTAATAAAAAGCAAAAAGGTTGGGATTATTGGGTTTGGAAGTCAAGGTCATGCTCACGCTTTGAATCTAAAGGAATCAGGTATAAAAGATATAGCAATTGGATTGAGAGAAGGCTCTTCATCTGCAAAAAAAGCAAATGAAAAAGGCCTTAAGGTTATGAAAGTTTCTGAGTTAGCAAAGTGGGCTGATATGATTATGATGTGTGCTCCTGATGAAATACAGCCAGATATTTACAAAGATGAGATTAAAGATCATATCAAGCCAGGTACTGCAATTGCATTCGCTCATGGTTTAACAATTCATTTTGGTCTAATAGAACCATCTTTGAATCTTGATGTTATAATGGTTGCTCCAAAAGGACCAGGTCATACTGTTCGAGCTGAATATGAAAGAGGTGCTGGAGTACCTTGTCTTGTCGCTGTTGATAAAAACGCATCAGGTAATGCTCTTGATATAGCTATTGCATACGCTTCAGGTGTTGGTGGCGGTAGAGCTGGAATAATTGAAACAACATTTAAAGAAGAATGTGAAACAGATTTATTTGGAGAACAATCAGTGCTTTGTGGTGGTTTAACTCATTTAATTACTGCAGGTTATGAAACACTTGTTGAAGCAGGCTACGCACCTGAAATGGCGTATTTTGAATGTCTTCACGAAGTAAAGTTAATTGTTGACCTTCTTTATGAAGGCGGCATGGCTAATATGAGATATTCGATTTCAAATACTGCTGAGTATGGAGATTATTCTAGAGGTCCACGTTT
>JAQWOP010000008.1 GCA_029245795.1 Hyphomicrobiales bacterium | reverse complement strand
ATTAAAAACTATAATTACTTAAATTTAAATTAATTATTACAATTATTAGTGGATATTTTGTATATCATCTGCGGCTAACCAATCCGGTGTAGAATATTTGAGACCTTTTTTTGCTCTCTCTGAGAATCTTTTTGCACTATTAGCATCTCCAATTAATGAATAATATTTTGCAATATTCAGATCTGCCTTGGGGATGTTATCTATTTCATAATAGGCCTGAGATAATTCCCAATGTATTTTAGGTTTCATGACTTTAACGTATGCATTAGATTCTAATATATTTATACCCTTTAGAATATTTTCTCGATCATTCGAAGCAATTAAAATATCAGCATAAAGGATCTCAATTTGCGGATCACGTTCAATCAAGATTTCTAATGACTTTTCTATATATTCAAGTGATTTTTTAAATTCAGATTTATCTCTATGAATTTGAGCAAGTAATTCTAAGAAATAGGGTGTTTCTTCAATATTAACGATTTCTTTCATCTTATTTTCAGATAAATCAAGTTTGCCTTTTTGATAATAACTTATAGCATTCACATATTTATAATAAATAGTTCCTTTTGGATAGATATTTCTGAGGCCAAGATACCCAATTAATTTTGCTTTCATTAAGTTATGTCTATGCATTAATTCTTGACTATCTACTTTTTTAAAATATTTTTGTTCAGAGATTTTGATTTTTAGTAAATTAATTCTATCCTCCGGTAATGCATGAGTTAGATCTAATGGATTTAGCAAATCTGCATATATATGTGGCTGTGCATTAATCTTATTTAGAACCTCAACTAAGCCTATTGAAGATTGCTCTGCTGACTCCATAATTCTTATTGCGGCCATATCTGCTTCATATTCTTGTTGTCTAGAGTAGTTAAAAAAATCTCTTGTTGCTACATTAGTTCCTCCAAGTGTAATTCCAGTCCCAATATTTTTTAGTGAATCTGTATCAGATATTAAGCCTGAGACTCCAGCACCAATTCCAATTATTTGCGCGATAATTTGCTTTTTGCTCATACTTTCAGATTCCAACCTTCTAGTAATATGGTGGTTATGTATCACATGACCCATCTCATGAGCTATAATTGAAATCACTTGATTAGGGAAATCAGACTCGATTAGGAGGCCAGTATTTATGTAAATTTTTCCTTTTGGTGTAACGAAGGCATTTATTGAAGAGTCGTTAATAATAAATATTTCAATTTCATCACCAGAAAGTTCAGAAACTTCATAAAGTTGTATTGCATATTCCTTTAAAAGATTATCTATCTCTGCATCTACAATAATTGATCTAGAGTTAACATCTACTGGATTTAAAGTAAGAATAATGAAAATAAATATGAATTTGCGGTATATGAACAAGAATACTCTATCCCTAATTAATCGTCCCACCATCCAGTTTTCTGATCTTCTTTTGGCAGGTCTTTACTTTGTATTTTTTTTACGTCTGGTTTTTTCTTTATGGGGTCATTTTTTTTAACTTCTTTAATACCTTTAGATGCTTTATTCTTCAAGGGGGCCTTTTTATCTAGAGAGACATTCGAAGCTATTTTTTCTATCACATCTGGTTTTTTTGTTTCCGTTTTTTTTCGTGTATTATATTTTTTCTTTGGCTGTTCTTCATCCTTATCTTTGATTTTATCAGTTTCTTGTTTAATTTTTTCAATTTTAGGGGAAGCCAATTTCGGTTTTAAATTTCTTTTATGATTTCTAGAATTAGGGTTAGGATTTGCTTTATTGTTCTTTTTTATTTTTGAATTTTTGTCTGGGATATCATTTGAATCTGACTCATTTTCGTATACTGTATCAATACTAATTGCAGAAGATTCATTTTTCTCTATAAGATCATTGTCTAATTTAATATGCTCTATTAAATATATATCCTCGTTAATTTTATTTGAAATTTCAACATTTATCCTGATTTCATATTTTTGTTCTATATTGAATATATCTTTTCTTTTTGAATTTAATAAATAATCTGACAAATCATTACCAACGCTAAGATTTATATTGGTCCTACCATTTTGTATAATGTCTTCTTCAATAGCTCTTAATACTTGGACAGATTGAGAACTAACTGAATTTACCCTTCCAATGCCTTTGCAATAGTGACATGCTCTCATAGAGGACTCCATTACAGAAGATCTCATTCTTTGTCTTGACATTTCAAGTAATCCAAATTGACTAATATGACCAACTTGAATTCTTGCTCTATCATTTCTTAAAGCATCCTTAATTCGCTTTTCAACAGATCTATTATTACGTCTCTCTTCCATATCGATATAGTCTATAACAACAAGTCCAGCAAGGTCTCTTAGCCTCAACTGTCGGGCGATTTCATCTGATGCTTCTAGATTTGTTCTATGAGCAGTATCTTCAATATTATGCTCTCTTGTTGATCTTCCTGAGTTCACATCTATTGCAACTAGTGCTTCCGTCTGATTGATTACTATATAACCACCTGATGGAAGCCTCACATTCGTAAGAAACATATTATTAAGTTCTTTTTCTGCATTATGTTTTATAAATAATGGAGTAGGATCTTTATATTTTTTGATAAATTTTATATGACTTGGAATCAACATTTTCATGAAATTTTTTGCTTCATTAAACGCGTTATCGCCAGATATAATTATATCTTCTATATCTTTGTTATATAAGTCCCTTATTGATCTTTTTACTAAACTACCTTCTTCATAGATTAAGGCTGGAGCTGATGAATTTAGTGTAAGATTTCTAATTGTCTGCCAAAGCCTTGTGAGATATTCAAAATCTCTCTTTATTTCTGTTTTTGTTCTATTGGCTCCCGCAGTTCTTATGATTACACCCATTCCATTAGGAATAGATAGATCACCAATAGACTCTTTAAGCTTACTTCTTGTCTTAAAATCAGAAATTTTTCTCGATATACCTCCACCTCTGGCTGTATTTGGCATAAGAACACAGTATCTACCAGCTAGCGATATATAGGTTGTTATAGCAGCCCCTTTATTACCTCTTTCTTCTTTAGTAACTTGGACTAAAATAATTTGTCTTTTTTTGATAACTTCTTGTATTTTATATCTTTTTCTGAAGTTATTAGTTTTCTTTGGAATTTCATCAATAACATTTTCTTGGTCTTGCATTCCTTCATCATTGGAATGATTTTCAGAGTCATCAATATCCTCTATTTTTTCATTTTCAGTATCAGGGTCTGCTTGTTGATTGCTAGCCTCATCAAGTAGTTTTTCTCTTTCTGATTTTGGTATTTGATAATAGTCAGGATGAATTTCGCTAAATGCTAGGAAACCATGTCTGTTTCCTCCATATTCAACAAAAGCAGCTTGCAGAGATGGTTCAACTCTTGTTACTTTTGCTAGATATATATTTCCTCTTATTTGGCTTCTATCTTTTGCCTCTATATCAAATTCTTGAATTTTGCCTTCTTTATTAAGGACAATAACTCTTGTTTCCTCATCATGGTTTGCATCGATGAGCATTTTGTTAGACATTTTTTATTCCTTTTAATTTTTTCGCCACCATTTTCTAGTATTTTATCTATCATTATTATTTTTGATGGCTGTAATTCTTTTTGAAAATCAACTTCTTCATGACAAATAGCTTTACTATTCATATAGGAACTTTCCATTGTATGTTTATTTGTCATCATAAAATCACTTATTTACATAAATTTAGTATATATTTATAAATATCAATTCTTTAATATTATATTGATATAAACTTTGCTATTTAGCAAGATAATTTATACCTGTTTGATTGTTGATCAATTCTATAAATTGAATATTTTGTATGAAAAAATTTTACTTCTAAAAAATGAGGATTTTTATTTGAGTTTAAAATTAATAGCTGCCACATTCAATTTTATTATATATTTGATGTTTTTTCTTAGTGTAATAGTAGTATTTATATATACTAATATTTCTAGAAACTTACCTGAATATAGAGATATTTATGAAAAGCAATCATCAAGTGTAACAAGGTATTTTTCAGAAGATGGATTTGTGATACATGAAGAATATGAGCAGTATAGGCTTTATATCAATCAACAAGACATTCCGGAGATTTTAAAAAAGGCATTCATTTCCGCGGAAGACAAAAATTTTTATACGCATAATGGGATTGATTTAATTGGTATATTTAGAGCTGTTGGACAAAATCTTTATAATTATTTTTTCTTAAGGGATAAAAATAGACTTATCGGTGCCTCCACAATAACTCAACAATTAGTTAAAAATTTGATTCTTGATAATGAGAGAACCATAACACGTAAAGTTAAAGAGATTATTCTTGCAAATAAAGTAGAGAATTTTCTATCAAAGAATGAAATCTTAGAGATTTATCTTAATGAGATATATCTTGGAAGAGGGGCTTATGGAGTTGCTGCGGCATCCGAAAGGTATTTTAATAAAAGTTTAAATGAGCTTGATATTGAAGATTTTGCTTTTCTTGCGGCTCTTCCGAAGGCGCCTAGTAATTATGAGCCGTCATCAAACTATGAGAGCATCAAGGAAAGACGAGATTGGGTATTGGATAGAATGGCAGACAATAATTTCATTACTAATGCACTTGCTCAAATTATTCAACAATATCCAATTGAGTATGTAGAAAAAGATAATTATAGAAAAGGAATTATTTTGGACAGTTTTTTGGTTGATAATATAAAAGATGAAGCTATTTCAAAGCTTGGCCCAAATATTTCAAGTAAGGATCAATTATATCATCATACTTCAATTAATTATGAAGCTACAGAATATTTAAAATCATCAATTAATGCTTATTTGAAAAAATATGAGGATCTCATTGATGGGTCGAAAGAGATTGGGATTGAAGTTCTATCAGTTTCTCCAATTACGGGTAGAAAAATTATAGATTTTAATTATCTCAATAAAATCCCCCATGAAATAAATTTAAGTATAGATAGTTATAATGATTTATTAAGGCCACTATATTTTGCAGGTCTGCTTAACTCCAATCTTCAATTGAATACAAAAGTATTAGCAAGGGATAGTTCTAATTCAGCAATATCAAAGATTATTACTCTTAGGAAATTATTTAATTTTAATAATAATTTTTTACCAAAGGAATATTTTCAAAATGCAAATGCTTTTGTAAATAAATATTTATCCTTGGAGGAATTTCTTTATAAGCAAATAATTGTAGATGATCAAAATGAGGTAAATATGAACTTGGATCAGGTTCTATCAATCTTTATGCCAGTTACTAATATTGGTGAAGTACATGAAACACATTATATAGATAAAGTGAATGATAGAAGAGGTGGTGTTATCTATAGAGCTACTAATTCTAATAAAAAAATTATGAATGAGAATGTAGCTTTCAAAATAAAGAGCCTATTATGTAGTTTTGATAATGAATCTGTGTCAGAAGATAGAAAGTTTTTTCTCTCAAGAGATTGCTCTTTTCAAAGCAAAACAAAAGATAGTACATTTCTAATGATATTTTCAGCCGATTTAATTGTTGGAATACTTCTTACGGGTGATCAATTTCTTGAAGAGGAGAATTTCTTATCTGAATTTCAGGAAAATATTATCTATCCATTAATAAATATCATTCAAGAAGAAGAGTTGAAAGACTTTCTGATTCCAGCTAATGTAAGACTTATTGAAATCAACAAAGACACTGGCAATATGTTTGGTTTAGGAAACAGAAATGTCTTGGAGTTCTTTTAATTTAGTTTTTGAGGGATTATGGATTTTGACTTAAAAAAAGTTACCCATGAAGTAAATAATATGCTCGATAAGATTTGGAGGAGTCTTTGAATTAGATCAGGCATCAGATAAAATTGAAAAATTAAATATTGTAATTGAAGATAAGAATTTTTGGAATGACCAAGAAAATGCAAAAAAAATAATGCAAGAACGTCAAGTAATAGATCATGGTTTAACTTCATATAACGATTTAAAAAGCTCATTTGATGAATTAACTGAACTTTATGACCTATCATCAGAGGAGCAAGATTCTAAAATGCTTAATGAAGTTATGTTGGGTATTTTAGATATGAACAAGAAAATTCAAAATAAATATATTGAAACTTTATTATCAGGTGAGGCTGACAGTAATGACGCTTTTTTAGAAATCCATTCAGGGGCTGGGGGAACTGAAAGTCAGGATTGGGCTGAAATGCTTTTGCGTATGTACATGAAATGGGCAGAAAAGAAAAAATATAAAATTCAGACTATTAATTTACATAGCGGTGATGAGGCTGGTATTAAAAGTGTGATTATATCCATAAGTGGTCCATTTGCATATGGTTGGCTAAAAAAAGAAAGTGGTGTACACAGACTTGTAAGAATTTCACCATTTGACTCAAATTCTCGAAGGCATACTAGTTTTGCATCAATAAACGTATATCCAATTATGGATGATAAAGTTGAAATAAATATATCAGATTCTGAAGTAAGAATAGATACTTATAGAGCAAGCGGTGCGGGAGGACAGCATGTAAATACAACTGATAGTGCCGTGCGCATTACACATATTCCATCTGGTATTGTTGTCCAATGTCAAAACGAAAGGTCTCAACATCGAAATAAAGATACAGCTTGGAATATGTTAAAAGCAAAACTCTATGAAAATGAAATAAAGCTGAGAGAAGAAGCTGCATCAGCAGCTAACTTAGAAAAAACTGATATTGGATGGGGGCATCAAATAAGATCATACGTTTTGCACCCCTACCGACAAATCAAAGACACAAGAACCCAAGTTGAATCTACAAATCCTGATGCTGTATTGGACGGTGATATTGATAATTTCTTAGAGGCAGCACTTACTATAGGAATTTAATCCTTTAGATCCTTTGCGTTTTGGAGGACTTCTTCAACGTGACCTGGAACGCTAACTTTTTCCCATACTTTTTTTACTATACGGTCTTTGTTAATGAGAATAGTTGTTCTATTAATTCCCATGAATTTTTTCCCATACATACTTTTTTCAACCCAAACTCCGTAGTCTTCACAAACTGATTTATCTTCATCTGAAGCTAGAATGATTTCTAAATTATGTTTATCAATAAATTTTTTATGTTTTATTATTGAATCAGCAGACACACCAATTACAATAGTTTGACATTTGTTAAACAACTCCTTTTGGGATGTAAAATCGATCGCTTCTAATGTACAGCCTGGTGTATCATCTTTTGGATAAAAATATAAAACAATATTTTTGCCAGGGAATGAATTAAGTGTTACATAACTCCCATCATCAGTTTGCATATTAAAATCTATTGCTTGATCACCTTGTTTCAACATTAAAATTCTCCAATTGTTATTTGAAAATTATAAGATAACTAAATATTTATATTTATTATATATTATTATAATATTATATTATTACAAGATTTCACATCATTTTTTATGTAAATACTTATTAGAATAAAAAGGCAATAAATAACTAATGTTCGTAAAATCAATTTTCAAATACTTATTATATTTTATAATTCTATTTTCTATTCTTTTGGCGATATTGTTTTTTGGTGCAAATACATGGCT
>JAQWOP010000001.1 GCA_029245795.1 Hyphomicrobiales bacterium | reverse complement strand
AATAATATATCAATAGATGATATAACCCAGCGTATCTCAAACAAGATGTTTGAAAAAAATTTAGTACCGATTACAATAATTACAAGCACGACTGATTTTATTTCAATCAATAAAGCTGTGGAAGATATCAATAAGAATAACTACAGCCCAATCTCTCCTAATATAATAGTAATTGAAAATTAATAATAATTGGAATTTCAATGGATAGGGCATTTAGCCTAGAAATTGTTCGCGTAACTGAAAGTGCTGCGATTGCTGCTGCTAAATTACGTGGAAGAGGTGATGAGAAATCTGCTGATCAAGCAGCTGTTGATGCAATGAGAAGCCAGTTAAATAATATTAATATGCAAGGTACAGTTGTTATTGGTGAAGGGGAAAGAGACGAAGCACCAATGTTATATATTGGAGAAAAAGTTGGCACAGGTAAGGGGCCTAAACTAGATATTGCTCTGGATCCTCTTGAGGGAACTACTTTATGTGCGAAGGCCATGTCCAATTCACTTGCCGTTTTAGCAATATCAGAACATGATGGGATGCTAAATGCACCCGACACTTATATGGATAAAGTCGCTATTGGTCCTGGTTATTCAGAAGGGGTAATAAATTTGGATGCTACGCCAGCAGAAAATATTATAGCTCTTTCAAAAGAGAAGGGTGTTAGGCCAGATCAAATTTCAGCTTGTATTTTAGATAGATCAAGACATTCTAAGCATATTGAATCTGTAAGGAGTGTTGGAGCATCAGTTTACTTAATTCAAGATGGTGACGTTGCTGGTATAATAGCCACTACAAATCCTTCTGAAACTAATATTGATATATATATCGGGATTGGTGGTGCACCTGAAGGAGTTTTGGCAGCTGCGGCACTTAAATCTATTGGAGGTCAAATGCAATCTCGCTTGGTTATTAATAATTCAGATGAAGAAAGCCGAGCAAGAAAAATGGGAATAGAAAATCTAGATAGATTATATACCTTAAATGAATTAGTCTCAAAAGATGTTATATTCTCTGCAAGCGGTGTAACTGACGGATCAATGTTGAAAGGTGTAAAGTTTATGGATAACAAAGTATCCGTAGAAACTATTGTAATGAGATCAACCACTGGCACCATAAGATATATCCAAACTGAATATAATAATTCCATTTAAAAATACTATGAATAAAACTTCTTCTTCAATAATTGAGTTTAAAGACTCAATAATTGGCAATACATGGGAGATTAGCGATCCTAATTACCAATTGATTGAAAAGATTAAGAAGGATTACTTATTAGATGAAATAATAATTAGAATATTGTTAAATAGAAATATATCTGAAGATGAGATTAATGGTTTTTTAGATCAATCTTTAAAAAATAATATGCCAGATCCAAATATTTTAATGGATATGGAAAAAGCTACTTTTAGAATTGGAAATGCAATTCTAAATAATGAAATAATTGGTATTATAGGTGATTATGATGTTGATGGTATTGTTTCATCAAGTATTCTTTATACTTTTTTGAGTAGATTTAATAAAGATGTCATTGTCAAAATACCTGATCGAATTAAAGATGGATATGGTCCAAATAAAAAAATTATTAAAGAATTAGAAGATAAAGATGTAACGTTAATTATAACTGTTGATTGTGGTGCTAATTCATCTGAAATTATAAATAATAATTCTAGTATAGATTTTATTATACTTGATCACCATCAGGTTAATGAGTCCTCTAGTAAATTTTTTGCTCATGTAAATCCAAATAGAGTAGATGATTTAAGTGGTATGGGTTATTTGGCAGCTTCAGGAGTTGTCTTCTTAACGCTTGTTTCAATAAATAGATTTTTAAGACAGTCAAATTTTTTTAAAAAGATGGATATTAAAGAATTTGATCTATTAACATTCCTACCCTTGGTTTCACTGGCTACTGTAGCAGATGTTGTTCCGCAATTAGGCTTAAACAGGTCCTTTGTGGGTCAAGGTTTGAAGTTATTTAACAAATACATGAATATTGGAATTAATGCTATTAATAAACTTAATAACAAAGATGATCAGGTGTCATATTCAGACCTGGGCTATTTTATAGGTCCAAGGATAAATGCGGGGGGAAGAATAGGTAAATCAGACTTAGGCTTTAAGCTTTTAACTACAGATAAAACTCAATTAGCAGAAGAAGTTGCAGAAGAATTAGATAAATTAAATTCTGAAAGGAAGTTTCTCGAAGATAAATCAATTGAAGAAGCTGTTGTAATGTATGAGAATAGTTCCAAAAATAATAGCTTGATAATTCTAGAATCAAACAATTGGCATCTTGGTGTCATTGGATTAATTTCATCAAGAATTACAAATCGTTATCAAAAACCATCATTCATAATATCATCACAGAACAAAGAGGATATTTACACTGGTTCAGCAAGATCTGTAGGGGATTTTAATATTGGTAAGTTAGTTGAAGAGGCAATTAGTTTAGGGTTATTGATTTCAGGTGGCGGCCATAAAATGGCAGCTGGTTTTAAAATATATGCAGATAAATTTGAAGAATTTAGAGTGTTTTTATTTAATCAAAATAAATCTATTAATAATTCAAATAAAATATTAAAAGTAGATGGATTGTTAATGGCCTCTGCTGTTAATATTGATTTTATTAAAAAAATTCAGAATCTTGGCCCATATGGAAATTCCTTCGAAGAGCCACTATTTATATTTCCAAGTCATAAGATAAAGAATCTAATTATATTAAAAAACCAGCATCTTAAATTTATTATTCAAGACGAAAATAATTATAAATTAGATGCTATCTCATTTAGGTCATTGGATCTTCCTCTAGGTAAATTTTTAATTGAGAATTCGTATAAAAAAATTAATTTTTTAGGCAGGCTATCTTTAAATACATGGGGTACAAATACTAAGCCTCAATTAATTATAGATGATGTATCAATAATTTAATAAAACACTTGCCTGTAAGTTATGAATAGAATAATTATATAACAATTGTGCTCCCTTCGTCTATCGGTTAGGACGCCAGGTTTTCAACCTGGAAAGAGGGGTTCGATTCCCCTAGGGAGCGCCATTTTATGTTTTACACATAATTTTAAAGGTTTTTTTCATTTTAGAGATATAATTTTTGTAATTCTTTAAGAATCAATGTTAGATATAGAAATCTTACTTGGGATGTGCGGCGGACCTGTTTTTTGTAAATTTTTTTATTTCATATAAGTTACATTTGTTATATATATCTCTATACGGGGCGTAGCGCAGTCTGGTAGCGCATTTGGTTTGGGACCAAAGGGTCGGGAGTTCGAATCTCTCCGCCCCGACCAATATTTTTTATTTGGATAACTTGTATTTGGGTAATTATGAAAGCAAAAATTTATAAGCCATCAAAAACATCTATGCAATCTGGTCTTGGAAAAACCAGAAAATGGGTTTTTGAATTCTATAAACAAAAGAATAAAATCGAAGATCCTCTTATGGGATGGACCGGTTCAATTGATACCAATGAGCAAGTAAAACTCTTATTTGATAATGTGGATGATGCCATTAAATATGCTAATCAGAATAATATTTCATATGATTTGATAGAAGGCACAAATAAAAAATATAGTAATAAAACCTATTCAGATAACTTTAGATTTGATAGAAAAGATAAGTGGACACACTAATATATTGGCCCCGTAGCTCAGTTGGATAGAGCAGTAGATTTCTAATCTGAAGGTCAGAGGTTCGAGTCCTCTCGGGGTCACCATTTTTTTTTCTTTTGTATATTTTTAGATATAATTTTAAGCCTTTTAATTTATGTGTTATTTATCATAGATGACCTATTTACTCGAAATAGCAGGTATTACAAAATCATTTCTAGATATTAAAGCTAACAATAACATTTCATTAAAACTTAAAGAAGGAGAAATACATGCTCTTTTAGGTGAAAATGGTGCTGGAAAATCTACTCTAGTAAAAATAATATATGGTATTTTGAAACCAGATTCAGGAAAAATGCTACTTAATGGAGAAGAGTATAATCCAGAGAATCCTGATTTTGCTAGAAAACAAGGAATTGGAATGGTGTTCCAACATTTTTCTTTATTTGAAAGTCTTTCAGTAATAGATAATCTTATGCTAGGTCAAGATGAACATGTAAGTAGGCTCACTGTTATGGATCAGTTAAGTTATATAAAGGATGAATATGACT
Source organism: Hyphomicrobiales bacterium (assembly GCA_029245795.1). Lineage (GTDB taxonomy): Bacteria > Pseudomonadota > Alphaproteobacteria > Rhizobiales > TMED25 > TMED25. The sequence continues at coordinate 82,979 of JAQWOP010000001.1, read as the reverse complement.
TATATTTGGATCTAAATAAGACAGTTGCAACATTATCTGCAGGTGAAAAACAAAAAGTTGAGATAATGAGATGTTTGCTTCAGGATCCTAAAATAATTATTTTAGATGAGCCCACTTCAGTTTTAAACCCAGAAGAAGTTAAAAAGTTTTTTCACTTTTTAAAAAAATTATCTTCTGAAGGAGTTGTAATCTTATATATTTCCCATAAGTTGCAGGAAATAAAAGAGTTGTGTGATTTTGCTACAATACTCAGGAATGGAAATGTAGTGAAATATTGTGATCCCAAAATCTTATCAATAAATGAACTTGCTAAATTTATGATTGGAAAGGATATTAACCAGTCATATAAACTTTCTGAAGTCGAAGATATTGATGTAATGAATATAAATAATATTAAATATAATAATCCTGAATTATATGGAATATCTCTGCAGGAAATAAATTTTAACGTACAAAAAGGTGAAATATTTGGAATCGCTGGGATTGCTGGTAATGGACAGTCGGAGCTTATGAAAGTGCTCTCTGGTGAGATAAATAATATTAAACAAGGGAGTATTTTGTTTCACGGTAAGGAGATTAATTACTTAAGTATAAATGACCGTAGGAAAAAAGGGATGGTTTTTATACCTGAAGATCGTTCTGGGCATGGAGCGATAGGTAATTTTTCACTTATTGATAACTTACTTCTAACTAATTTATGGGATGTAGACTTCTTTAAAAATGGGGTAATTGATTATATCTATTCAGCAAAAAAAACAAAAGAAGTGATAGATGAATTTAATGTAATTTGCAAAGACGAAAACAGTCTTGCATCTAGCTTGTCTGGAGGAAACTTACAAAAGTTTGTTGTTGGAAGAGAAATCCTAAAAGGTCCTGATATAATAGTTTGTGAACAACCAACATGGGGAGTGGATATTGGGTCTGCTAATATGATTCATGATTTTTTGCTGGATAAAGCAAGGATGGGTGCGACAATTATTATTATCTCACAGGATATAGATGAATTAAGAAAGATTTGTCACCGTATGGCAATTATTTCCAATGGAAAATTATCTAAGATTTATGATGCATCTAGTATTACATCTGAGAATATTGCTATTGAGATGGCAAAGTAAATTAATTTAGGGTTTGGAATGTTTAAATTAGAAAAGAAAGCAAATATTGATAAATCAAGTGTATTTATGGTTCCATTATCGGCTATTGGATGCTCACTAATATTTGTTTTTATCTTATTTATTTTATTAGGGAAGAATCCAACTTTAGCCTTATTCATTATATTTATAGAGCCCTTATTATCTGTTTTTGGGATATCTGAATTAATAGTTAAGTCAACTCCTCTTATTATAATTGCGCTGGGACTATCATTTGGTTTTCGAGCTGGTGTATGGAATATTGGAGCAGAGGGACAGTATACTATTGGGGCTTTATCTGGAGGTGCAACAATACTAGCATTTTATCCAATGTCTGGACTTTGGCTTCTTCCTGTAGCATTTTTGGTAGCTATTATTTCGGGAGCTCTTTGGGGTATGATTCCAGGTATCTTAAAAGCTAAATTTAATACAAATGAAATACTAGTCAGTTTAATGCTCACTTATGTGGCAATATTGTTTCTGAGTGCCATGGTATATGGGCCACTAAAGGATCCAGACGGTTTTAATTTCCCTGAAAGTAGGTTGTTTCATGACTCCGGAATACTTCCAATTATATTTCATGGAACTCGTGCGCATGTAGGTTTTTTAATTGCGATATTTCTTGTTGTAATGATGCATTTTCTTTTAACAAGACATATGGTTGGTTTCTTTATAAAGGTATCAGGAGAGTCTCCAAGAGCACTCCTTTTTTCAGGAAAATCTAGAAATCAAATAATATATCTAAGTTTTATAATCTGCGGTGGATTAGCTGGATTAGCTGGGGTTATTGAGGTTTCAGGTCCTATTGGACAATTAGTTCCTGCAATTCCAGTAGGGTATGGTTTTACAGCTATTATTGTTGCTTTCCTTGGTAGATTAAATCCAGTTGGTATTTTCCTTGCAGGTCTTTTGCTTGCTCTAACTTACATAGGAGGTGAAGCGGCTCAAATCAAGTTAGGTCTTCCAAATGCTATTACAGGAGTTTTTCAAGGAGTATTATTATTTTTTCTGTTGGCGGCTGATGCATATACCAAATATAAGATTTCATTAGTAAATATAAGATGGAAAATATAATGGATTTATATATAGCAATATTTCAAGGAATTATTATAGCCTCAACACCATTAGTTTTGGCATCAATTGGAGAACTTATAGTTGAAAAATCAGGTGTTTTAAATTTAGGTGTAGAAGGAATGATGATAATTGGTGCTGTATCGAGTTTTATTGTAACATATGAAACAGGAAGTCACCTATTGGGCCTGCTTGCTGCGATAATTTCATCTGGTCTAATTGCATTAATTTTTGGCATTTTAACCCAATACTTATTATCTAATCAAGTTGCAACAGGTCTTGCTCTAACTCTTTTTGGACTTGGCCTTGCGTCTCTAATAGGACAGAGTTATTCTGGAATAACTATAGAATCTTTTCCATCTCTTGAAATAGATATTTTAAAAAATATTCCAATAATAGGAGATCTATTCTTTGCATTTGATTATTTAGTATACTTATCTGTTTTGATGGTAATTGGGACCTATTTGTTTTTAAATAAAACGAAGAGAGGATTGATTTTAATAGCAACAGGGGACAATCATGACTCTGCCCATTCACTTGGATATTCAGTCAAAAAGATAAGATTATTATCTATAATTTATGGCGGTGCATGTGCTGGTTTAGGTGGTGCATATTTGTCTCTTGTGCAAACCCCTATGTGGGTTGAGAATATGACGGCAGGGAGAGGTTGGATAGCATTAGCAATTGTTGTTTTCGCAGTTTGGAGGCCTTTGTGGATATTTGCGGGTGCTTATATATTCGGTGGAATAACAATAATACAACTTCATATTCAAGCAACAGGAGTTAATATAGAAGCACAATATATGTCAATGTTACCATATGTTGTAACTATATTAGTATTGGTTTTTATATCCATGAATAAAAATAGGTTAGCGGTTAATGCACCCAACTGCCTCAATAAATTGTTCACATCGGATATATAATTTATTCAAAGTTATGGAGTTTTTTTATGTCGAAGAAATATTTAGGCGCATTTATTGTGTTGTTAATTTTAGGAGTAGGTTTTTATTATCAATCTCAGATAACTACTGAGGATAATAATGTCAAGAAGATTGGCTTTATCTATGTTGGTCCTGTCACTGATTTTGGTTGGACTTATGAGCACGACCAGGGAAGAAAGGCTGTTGTTAATAGATTTGGTGAAAATGTTGAAACAACATATGCAGAAAGTGTATCAGAAGGTCCTGATGCAGAAAGAGCTATCACGCAAATGGCACGTGATCACGATCTTATTTTTACAACATCATTTGGTTACATGAATCCTACATCAAAAGTTGCAAAAAAGTTTGATAAAGTTAAATTTGAACATGCAACCGGTTATCAAAGATCTGATAACGTTGCCAATTATGCAGCAAGATTTTATGAAGGCCGTCATCTTATTGGTCTTATAGCAGGTGGTGTAACTCAAACTAACAAGATTGGATATATAGCGTCCTTTCCAATCCCCGAAGTTATTCGTGGAATAAATGCAGCTTATTTGGCTGCGTCATCTGTAAATCCTACTGTTGAATTTAAGATAATATGGGTAAATACTTGGTTTGACCCAGGTAAAGAGGCAGATGCAGCAAAGGCTCTTATAGATCAAGGTGTTGATGTCATTATGCAGCATACTGACTCAGCTGCTCCAATGACAATTGCTCAGGAAGAAGGCGTTCATGCATTTGGACAAGCTTCCAATATGATTCAGTTTGGTCCTGATGCTCAGCTTACATCAATAATCGATAATTGGGGGCCATATTATATTGATCGCGTTCAAAAACTAATAGCTGGAACGTGGTCTTCATCTGATACTTGGGGTGGTCTTGACTCTGGGATGGTTGAATTAGCTGATATATCTGATGATGTGCCTCAAGTTATTGTTAATTTAGTTAATAGTGCCAGAGACGGTATCATCTCAGGCAATCTTCATCCATTTACTGGGCCGATTAACAAACAAGATGGATCATCTTGGTTGAGCGAAGGGGAGGTTGCCCAAGATGGCGTTCTCTTAGGGATGGATTTTTATGTTGAAGGTGTTGATGGTGTTATACCAAACTAAGCATATATCTATTAAGATGCGCAATAATAATTGCGCATCTCCGTTTCTTGTAAGTTATTAAGATGTCACAGATCAAAGATCAAGTAATTGATAAACTTAAATCTATTCATATCACCCTGAATGGAAAAAAATCTAATATAATTGATGAAAAATTTATTGATGATGTTGTAATAGCAAATAAAAAAGTTTTCCTATCAATAAAAGCTGATAAATCAAATATTGAAAAATATAATCAACTGAAAGTTAAGGTTGAAAATGAGTTATCAAAGATAGATGGTTTGGACAAAATATCTGTATCATTAACTTCTCATAATGATAATCAACTAGACAAAACTCAATCAAATAAATCTTCTAGAAAAGGTATAGATTTAGTGTCAAATATAATTGCTATTGCTTCTGGAAAAGGAGGGGTAGGTAAGTCAACTACCTCAATTAATCTAGCCTTAGCAATAAATAATTTAGGTTATAAGGTTGGGATATTAGATGCTGATATTTATGGGCCATCGATACCAAAGCTAATTGGGGAAAGTAAAAAGCCTAAAGTTTCTGACGAAGGAAAAATATTACCAATAATTAAATTTAATATATCTATTATGTCTATAGGATTCCTTATATCCGAGGGTACTCCAATGATTTGGAGAGGCCCAATGGTAATTTCTGCGATAAATCAGATGCTTAATGATGTTGATTGGGGGGATTTAGACTATTTAATCGTTGATATGCCGCCTGGCACAGGTGATGTTCAATTAACCATGGCGCAAAGAGTTCCAATGTCAGGGGCCGTAATTATATCAACTCCTCAAGATCTAGCCTTAATCGATGCAAAGAAAGGTCTAGAAATGTTTAAGAAAGTTAATGTTCCAATAATTGGTATTATAGAAAATATGAGTACTTTTATTTGCCCGCATTGTAATAAAGAAACTTATATTTTTGGTAAAGAGGGAGCGGAATTTGAGGCAAAAAAGCAGAATGTAGATTTCTTGGGAGACATTCCATTGGAGGTTGTGATAAGAGAAACATCTGATAATGGCAACCCTATCTTAAGCTCCAATCCTGAAGCAAGTGTATCCAAAAAATTTTTATCCATAGCAGAAAAGATAGTTAGCAAGGTCAGTGTTAGTTCGAGTACAAAGAATCCTAATATTATCATAGAGTAGAGTTCAAAATAATTAGATGTTACTAATACCGGTGAACATAGTTTTGTCTAAAAACAAGAAAAATATAACTTTAGAGTATAGTGAAAAATCATCTATACTAGATGCCGAGTTTTTGCGTGTAAACAGTCCTAGTGCAGAAGTGAAAGGCCATTCTCCAGATCAAAAGAAATTAGTATATAAGAAAAAAAATGTAATGATATCTGGTATCGAGTTGATTGGTAATTATGCAATAAAAATATCTTTTGATGATGGTCATGACACAGGTATATATACATGGCAATATCTTAATGACTTATACCAGAGTCATGACAGTATATGGAGAGCCTATATAAGCGAGCTAAGAAAGAAGGGTATGGAAAGAGAATAATTTATTTAAAGATGCATATTAGCTAGGGAGTTATTAAGGTCTTCGATCAAGTCATTTTTGTCTTCTAGTCCGATATGAAGTCTAACCATTGAATTTATGTGTTTATCCCATTTATTATTTTTCTTACGACTAGGAAAGACAGGTATAGCAAGGCTTTCATAGCCACCCCAAGATGCACCAATTCCAAATAAACAAAGTCCATCTATAAAATTATCCAGTGACTTAAGGTCGCCATTGTTATTGATGATAATGGTCATAAGGCTGGCACCGCCGTTAAGGAAGTATTTTTTCCATAATTCATGATCTTTACTATTTTTGAATGGTGGATATAAAATCTCTTTGACTAAGTTGTTTTTGTATAAAGCTTCGCAAATACTAAGTGTATTTTCAAACTGTTTCTCCATTCGAACTTTCATACTACGAAGCCCTCGGCTTGCCATATAGGCATCATCAGCATTACTGCTTAATCTAAGTAGGTCATATGTTTCATTGATCAAATTTTTAGCTTTATTATTATAAGTCACGGCACCAATGAATGTATCGGAGTGTCCTACTATATATTTAGTACCTGCATGAATAGAAATATCAATACCATAATCAAAAGGTTTAAAGTAAAGAGGGGTTCCCCATGTATTATCAATAATCGTATAAATATTTTTTTTTCTAGCTATTTTCACAAGGGCTTCAATATCTATAACTTCAAAAGTAATTGATCCGGGTGATTCAAAAAATATTGCCTTTGTTTTGGAAGTAATCATATTTGTAAGCTCAGTCAGATCTTTCGAGTCAAAATAGGAAACATTAATACCCATACTTGTTAGAAAATTATTTGAAATTTGTTTGGTGGGATCATATACGTTATCCGCTAAAATTAAATGATCACCAGTAGATAAAACGCTGAGTAGTGATAATAATATAGCAGTTCTTCCGGAGCTAGTTATCTTACAACCTTCAGCACCCTCAAGTTTTTTTATACAATCTTCTAAACCTTCGGTATTTGGGTTAGATTTACTTCCGTATGTATAACGAGATTTTCTCTCTCTAAATTCTTTAGATGAATTTGATAAGATTGTGGATCCTCGATATACAGGTGTATTAACAAAACCGAAATGTTCATCCGGTTTTCTTCCTCCATGCGCAAGTAAAGTATCTTCTTTATATTTTTTATCTATCATTTAATACTATTAATTACACATCTTAATAAATGCGACAATCTATTTATAGAAATAGATTTTAAAAAAAAATTTGACATCAGAACATAAATAGAACATAGTAAGAACAAAAGAGGTAAAAAATGTTTTTATTAAATAAAATTACACATAATTGGGAAGATTTAGCTAGCTTAATATCTATTGTTGCTTTCTCTTTTATGCTATTTAGGTTAGTTGCAATTATATAATAATTATTCTCCTTATCCACAATATCACAACAATACTTAAAAGTTACCAATATTCAAATGACTTCTATTTGTTTTTTATTACAATAGATATTTATCAAGGGTATTTATCATGTCTGACTTAGATTATATTCATTTACGTGTACGTTCTTCGTATTCTCTGTTGGAGTCATCCTTACATATTGATAAAATTAAGGATCTATGTCTTGAGAATAAAATGCCTGCAATTGGGCTTACAGATAATAACCTTTTTGGAGCTCTTGAGTTTTCGGAGAAACTTTCTGCCAATGGAATACAACCCATAATTGGAACAACATTAAATATATATGATAAGGATCAAAATATTGGTGATAAATTAGCAAATTACTCAAATATTTGTTTGCTATCTAATTCTATAGATGGATATAAAAATCTATTGAAACTCTCAAGTTCGGCTTACCAGAAAAAAAATTCTTTCCTTCCATTTGTAACGTTAGATGAACTCTTTGAAAATAACCAAGGTCTTTTTTTTCTTACTGGGGGATCAAAAGGATTAATCAATCAATCATTAAGACTAAATAACAAAGACCTCGCCAGAAGACAATTGCAAACGATAAATGAGTCTTTCAAAGATAGGTTATTTATTGAATTACAGCGGTATGATCAAAATGATACATCTATAGAAAATAACTTAATTGATATAGCGTATGATATGAATTTACCAATAGTTGCCACTAATGATATTTTCTTTGCAAAAAAAGATGACCATGAGGCAAATGATATACTTCAATGCATCCCATCTTCCGACGTTCTATCTAATCCTAATCGAAAAAAGATATCTTCAGAATGTTTCTTTAAAAATCAAAAAAATATGAAAGAGCTTTATAGGGATATTCCAGAAGCCATTGAGAACACTGTATTAATTGCGAAGAAATGTCTTTATAGGCCAGTCACTCTTGCTCCAATATTACCAAAATATATTGTTAAAGAAAAAGATGATAAGACTTCCTTAAACGAAAATGATTTATTAACTGAGATGACAAATAATGGTTTTAAGGAGAGAATTAATAAGTTTGGTACTGCCGAAAACTCTAATACTACCGAATATAATAATAGACTTAAGGATGAATTATCAATAATTATTGATATGGATTATGCAGGATATTTTCTTATAGTTGCTGATATAATCAATTGGTCTAAGAAAAACGATATTCCAGTTGGTCCTGGCAGAGGATCTGGAGCCGGGTCACTTGTTGCTTGGTCACTTGGGATAACAGATCTTGATCCAATAAAATTTAATTTAGTTTTTGAGAGATTTCTAAATCCTCACCGTGTTTCTATGCCAGATTTTGATATTGATTTTTGTCCAATAAGGAGAGAGGAGGTTATTAACTATATTAAGGAAACGTATGGAAAGAAAAGAGTTGCCCAAATAATAACATTCGGAAAGTTGCAAGCTAGAGCAGTTATTAGAGATGTTGGACGAGTCATGGAATTACCTTATAGCCAAGTTGACAATATTTGTAGATTAATACCAAATAACCCTGCTAATCCAATGACGTTATCCGAAGCTATTTCGGAAGTAAAAGAGATTAAATCTTTAAAAGAAACTGATGAAATAGTTGATCGTTTGCTTGAATATTCTCTATCACTAGAGGGTTTGTATAGACACGCTTCAACTCATGCAGCAGGTGTTGTTATCTCGGAGGGTGATTTAGAAGAATACGTTCCATTATATATGGATCAAAAGACAAATTCACTGGTAACGCAATTCAATATGAAGTGGGTAGAGCAGGCGGGTCTTGTTAAATTTGATATATTAGGTTTAAAAACACTTTCTGTTATTAGTGAGTGTTGTAAGCAAATGGAAAATAATGGTGTTACTATTGATATTTCCACTATTCAGCTTGATGATGAGAGTACATTAAAGTTATTCAGGGATGGCTCAACATCAGGAGTTTTTCAATTTGAAAGTTCTGGAATGAAAGATTTGTTGATAAAAGCAAAGCCAAATAATTTTGAAGATTTAATTGCATTGATTGCATTATTTAGACCTGGCCCAATGGAAAACATACCTCAATATCTTTCTGCTAAGAACTCGGAGGTTGCAGTTGAGGAATTGCATGAATTAATTAATCCCATAATTGCAGATACTTATGGTGTTATCATTTATCAAGAACAGGTAATACAAATTGCCCAAAAGCTTGCTAATTATAGTTTGGGGGAAGCAGATTTATTAAGAAGAGCTATGGGAAAGAAAATCAAATCTGAAATGGATGCTCAAAGAGATAATTTTATTTCAGGCGCTAAATTAAATGGAGTTGATAGAGCTAAAGCAGAATTTATATTTGATTTAGTTAATAAATTTGCAGGTTATGGCTTTAATAAAGCTCATTCTGCTGCATACGCCTTAATTGCTTTCCAAACTGGGTATTTGAAAGCAAATCATCCACTTGCTTTTATGTCGGCACTTTTAACATTAGATGTTGGAAATATTGATAAAATATCAAATATTATTTCGGAAATAAAAAGAATGAAGATTGAATTATTACCTCCATCAATAAATAGTTCAAGCCATGATTTTAAAATTGAAGGTCAGGCAATTAGGTTCTCTCTAGCTTCAATTAAGAACGTTGGATCTCAAGCTGTTGTTAATATTTCTATTGAAAGAGAAAAGAATGGAGTTTTCACAAGTGTTAATGACTTTATCAATAGGATTGATGTTCATTACGTAAATAAACGAGCTTTTGAGGGTCTTATTATGGCAGGTGCTTTTGATGAAATTGAATCTAATAGAGCACTTTTATTTAATAATGTGGATCTTTTGCTTATGGAGTCTAATAGAATTCGAAAAAAGAACTTAGAAGGCCAAATTGATATATTTTCTGGTACTGAGGAAGGGTCAAAAGGGTTAAGATTGCCATATGTCAAAGAATGGAATGAAATTAATAAATTAAGCGGTGAATTTGAATTCACAGGGGCTTATTTATCAGGGCACCCAATGGAAAAATATTCCAATAATCTGAATTATCACAAAGTCTCAACTTATGTTGACTTTATTCAAAACGTCAAAACAAAAAAGCATAAGCAAGCAAGATTGGCAGGCGTTATTCAAAACAGAATAAATCGTAGAGGGAAGACAGGTCGAATGTACTCTTTTATTAAATTATCAGATGTAAGCCAAGAATTTGAGACAATGTTTTTTTCTGATATTATTAATAAATATAATGACCTTCTATTCATAGGTAATGTAATAATTATTAAAGTGGATGCGGATTTACAAGCAGATGCTATAAGATTAAAGGTAAATGAGGTAATACAAGGCAATATTAATGAAATTAAACCAAAGAATGGAAGAGGTGGTGATTCAAACGTATTAGTGGATGAAGTATCGGAGCACATAGAGCAGAAAATAGAACTAAATGAAGAGTCGTACCCCGAGCATTACACCATAAAAGTTGCAAATATAGATACTTTAGACGATATTGCATCAAAGCTAAAATCTGGAGATGGATCTGACATTGTAAACCTTATATTTTATGATAGTAACTTGAAAAAAGACATTAAATTAGAGATTGGTGATAGTTTTAATTTTGATAATGAATTGAAAAATTATCTTCAAACATTGCCAGGTGTTGAATTTTTTAATGCAGAATAATAATCTTTACTTAAAATACCTTGATATTTATACAATAACGTCATATAAGACAACTAATTAAATACATACACAGGGCATGAATCGGTGATAAAAACCGCCTTGTGGAGAATAACCGAATCAGGAGAAAAACAATGTCATTACCAATTTTTTCAATGAGAGAATTATTAGAATCTGGTGTTCATTTCGGACATAAGAAAGAACGCTGGAATCCAAAAATGGAACCCTTTATATATGGCAAAAGAAATGGCATACATATAATTGATTTATCACAAACTGTTCCACTTCTTCACCAAGCGCTAGTTGCCATAAAGAATGTCGCATCTTCAGGTGGGAGAGTATTGTTTGTTGGGACAAAAAGGCAAGCATCAGAGCACATTGCAAATGCCGCAAAAAGATCTGCTCAATATTATATTAATTATACCTGGATGGCGGGCATCTTAACTAATTGGAAAACAGTATCAAATTCAATTAATAGGTTTAAAGAACTAGAAGTTCTGTTTACTGATGAGAAGATTAATGCTTTAACAAAAAAAGAAGTCCTTAAGCTCACAAGAGAATATAATAAACTTGAAAGAGCTATTGGCGGTATTAAGGATATGGGAGGTCTTCCGGATATATTGTTTGTAATTGACACTAATAAAGAAGCTATTGCAATTCTTGAGGCAAGTAAATTAGGTATTCCTGTAGTTGCAATTCTTGATACAAATTCAAATCCTGATAATATAGATCACCCTATACCAGGAAATGATGATGCTTCTCGAGCAATTGAGCTATATTGCTCACTTGTGGAAAGAACTATTTTGGACGGAATAGAGGAATCTCTATCAAAAAGCAATAAAGATATAGGTGAAAGTGTTAATCCATCTTCTGTGAAAGATGCTAAAATACTTGATGAAAATCCAAAAGAGAATGTTCAAGAAATAAATCAGGATAAAAATACAGAAGAACCAAAAGCTTCAAATCCTGAAGTTATTACTCCACTTGAAAATCCTGATAATAAAGAATTGATTGTAGAGAAAAAGAAACGAGTGGTGAGTAAGAAAAAAGTAGATCAAGGCAAAGATGATAGTGTAGATGTCTCTGATAAAAAAGAATAAGTAGATCATTACTAAAAAAATTCAAATATTATAAATTAAAAGGTTATTAAATGGTTGAAATAACAGCGGGTCTTGTTAAAGAGTTAAGAGAAAAAAGCGGTGCGGGAATGATGGATTGTAAGAATGCTCTTACTGAAAATAGTGGTGATATTGATCAATCAATTGATTGGCTTCGCGCAAAAGGTATAACAAAGGCTGCAAAGAAATCAGGTAGGATTGCTTCTGAAGGGCTGGTTGGATCTTTAGTCGATGATAAGAGGGCAACTATTATTGAGTTAAATTCTGAGACAGACTTTGTGGCAAGAAATGAAGATTTCCAGAATTTATTAACAGGATTATTGGGCATATCAATAAATAGTGAAGTTATTCTAAACTTACCTTATCATGATACAGGTAGAACAGTTGAAGAAGAAATAAATGAAAAAATTTCTACCATTGGAGAAAATATTAGATTGAGAAGAATCCAAAATGTTTCTGTTAATGAAGGAGTGATATTTTCATATACTCATAATTCTGTAGCTAATTCACTTGGCAAAATTGGGGTTTTGTTAGCAATAGAAACTTCCTTAACTGAGGATCAGATTTCTGAATTTGGTAAGAGCCTTTGTATGCATATAGCAGCTTCAAATCCAATTGCTTTAACTTCTGATCAAATTAGCCAAGAAGTAATTGAAAAAGAAAAACAAATAGCAATTGAGCAAGCAAAAGAAGCTAATAAACCTGACAATATTATAGAAAAGATGGTTGAGGGAAGAATAAGAAAATTCACAGAAGAAAATGCACTCCTTTCACAAATTTTTGTTATTGATAATGAAACTAAGATATCTCAACTTTTGGATATTAAATCAAAAGAAATGAACTCATCAATTAAAGTCACTGACTTCGTTAGAATGGAGTTAGGTGAGGGAATAGAAAAAAAAGATGAAGATTTTGCCAGCGAAGTTGCGGCAGCAGTAAATAAAAAATAAAATATATCTATCTTTTAACAAAGATAAAATTGAAAAATGTCCTATAAGAATGCACTTTTAAAAATTTCTGGTGAAATACTATCTGGTGATACCTCACAAACTTTTGATATAAATATTATTAATCAACTGACCCAAGATATTAAATCTGTTCTTGATAAGAAAATTAAACTTTCTATTGTTATTGGAGGTGGAAATATTATAAGGGGTATTAATCACAATAAATATAACTTAAATAAGAATGATGCTGATAATATGGGTATGTTAGCAACTGTAATAAATGGACTGTATCTTAGGAATGCTCTTAATAACATTGGTATTAAATCAAAAGTGTATTCAGCTATTCCTATTTCAGGTATAGTTGATAAGTTTAATCATGAAATTGCTGTAAATGAAATAAATAATGGCTATGTACTGATATTTGTTGGTGGAACAGGTAATCCATATTTTACTACTGATACAACCAGTGTATTAAGAGCTTTGGAATTAGGTTGTGATGTCTTATTAAAAGGTACAAAAGTTGACGGGGTATATGACAAAGACCCAGAGCTTAATGAAAATATTAAGAAATTTACAAAATTAAATTATAATTATATCATACAGAACAAATTAAATATTATGGATATGTCATCAATAATGATGGCGGAAGATGGTAATTTACCTATCTTAGTTTTCTCAATAAAAAAGAAGAATGAATTGAGAAGGGTTTTATTAGGAAAGGGTGATTGTACTATTATATCAAATGAATAGGATTTTATGATGGAGAATATATTTGACATACAAGATTTCTCAAAGAGGATGGATGGAGCTGTATCTTCTTTAAAAAATGAGTTTTCTGGATTGAGAACTGGTAGGGCATCTGCTTCACTATTAGAGCCAATATCAGTAGATATTTATGGCTCAAAAATGCCAATAAATCAGCTTGGCACAGTAAGTGTTCCTGATCCAAGAACTATTGCTATCCAAGTTTGGGATAAATCTCAAGTAGATATTGTAGATAAATCAATTAGGGATTCAGGTCTAGGTTTAAATCCATCAACAGATGGTCAATTAATTCGTATTCCTATTCCAGAACTTAACTCAGAAAGAAGGGAAGAACTTTCTCGAGTTGCAAGTAAATATTCTGAGAATGCTCGAGTTGCCGTTCGAAACGTTAGAAGAGATGGGATGGATACTCTTAAAAAGCTTGAGAAAAATAATGATATTAGCCAAGATGACCATAAAATATATAGTAATGATATACAAAAGCTTACAGACTCATCAATAAAAATAATTGATGAAACTTTGCAAAAAAAAACTAGCGAAATAATGAGCGTTTAATTATTTTAAATTTACCAATTTACCATCTATGATTGATAATAATACTCCTCCTAACCATGTTGCCATAATTATGGATGGCAATAGAAGATGGGCCAAAAAACATGACCTTGATGACTTACGTGGTCATGAGGAAGGGATCAAAACACTTGTTTCAATAGCTAAATCAGCTTCTGATTTAAACATAAATTATTTGACTTTATATAGTTTTAGCAAAGAAAATTGGAATAGATCTGCAAATGAAGTTTCTCATCTAATGATCTTAATGAATACTTTTTCAGGTCAATACTTAAAAGAAATAAAAAAATATAATATTAAAATTAAAGTTATAGGAGATATTGAAGGTTTAGGGAAGCAACAGCAAAAAATTATATATAAAGTTCAAGAAGAAACAAAAAACAATACAGGTCTCGTGCTATTAGCTGCTTTCAATTATAGCGGTCGGAATGAGTTAAAAAGATCTATTGATAAAATAATAAATGATTTTGATAAAAAACTAATAAAAAGTGATGAAATTAGCGAGGATCTTATTAATGGTTACCTTGATACTGCATTAATACCTGACCCTGATCTGATAATAAGAACAAGTGGTGAGAAACGTCTAAGTAATTTTTTACTTTGGCAATGTGCGTATTCCGAATTCGTTTTCTTTGATACTTTATGGCCAGATTTTAATGAAAGTTTACTAAAAGATGCTCTAATGCAATACTCTTCTAGAGAGAGAAGATATGGCTCTAGTATTTAGTTTAAATAAAAATGCTATCATGATAAAAGATGTTAAAAATTTAAAACAAAGATTAATTACTTCATCGGTGATGTTGCCTTTATTTATATTTCCTATTTATTGGGGAGGTTTGATTTACCAATTCTTTTTAATTTTTTTATCAACTCTTATCTTTTTTGAGTTATTACTTATCACCAAACATAAACATGGAAAGATATCAATTATATTGTATGTGTTTTTTCTTCTGATTTCAGTGGGATTGCTAAATTATTTCTCTTATATAGTTTGTTTATGCATATATTCTTTTATCACATTTGCCATTATTATAATCAATAAGCTAAAATCTTATAAGAATTGGCTTCCGCTTAGCTTGTTGATTTCCTACATTCCATTTATTATTTTAAATGAAGTTAGGAGCGAAGCTAATTTTCCAGATGGCCTACTTTTAACGTTGTTTATTATTGCAATTGCAATAATTTCTGATGTCTCCGGTTACTTTGGTGGCCAAATATGTGGAAAAAAGAAAATATTTCCATACATATCTCCAAATAAGACTCTTGAAGGTACTTTTTTTGCATTAATTATGCCCAGTGTGATAATCATACCTATTATCATTGCAGCTGATATAAAGTTAAATATATATCTCTTATTTGTTATGATTATTTTTATGTCAGCAGGGGCGATTCTGGGGGACTTATTAGCTTCTTTTATAAAAAGAAATTTTGATGTAAAAAATTCTAGTAATTTATTACCTGGACATGGGGGGGTAATTGATAGACTTGATAGTGTAATTGGATCTTCATTAGTTTTTATTATTATGATCTTTATATTTAAAATTATTAATTTAAGTGGAATTGAATTAATTTCAGTTGAGAACTTGATATGATAAAACAATCTAAAAAGAATATATCAATTCTAGGGTCTACTGGTTCAATAGGAAAAAATACATTATCTATTCCATCAGTAAGAGATAATTTATTTATACATGCACTCATTGCAGGTAAAAATATTAATTTATTAACAGAGCAATCACTAGCATTTCGACCCAAGTATGCGGTAATATTTGAAGAAAAAAAATATAAAGAATTAAAATCTAATTTATTTGGCTCTGGTATTAAAATTAAAAGTGGTAAAGAATCTGTGCTTGATGTGATATCCCAACCAACTGACATAGTTCTTTCTGCTATTTCAGGTTCAGCAGGAATTGAACCAACTCTTTCAGCAATAAATAATACTGAAAAACTAGCTATTGCTAATAAAGAGTCCATTGTTACATGCGGTAATTTATTATTTGATAAAAAAATAAATCATAAAACATCTATTGTTCCTGTTGATTCAGAGCATAATGCTATATACAACCTGCTTAAAAATGTTGAAAAAAAGAATTTAAAAGAAATAATATTAACTGCTTCCGGAGGGCCTTTCCTCAGTACCCCAATTGAACAATTGAGTAAAGTTACAGTTGAGGATGCTTTGAAACATCCCACTTGGAACATGGGCAAAAAGATAACAATTGATTCAGCGACTTTAATTAACAAAGGTTTAGAATTAATAGAAGCCTCGTACCTCTTTCAAATTAATCATAAAAAAATCCGTGTTTTAGTTCACCCTGAATCAATTATACATGGAATGGTGTCAATGAAAGATGGAACTACAAATGCCTTATTATCAATTCCTGATATGAAAATACCAATTAGTAATGCAATATTTGGAACGGTTGATAATGCCTTAGAATTCAAGAATATAAATTTTTATGATATAGAAAAACTAACATTTAAGAAGCCAGATAATGATAGGTTTCCAGCCTTGAAAATGGCTAGAGACGCAATTGATTTAGGTCCTCAGGCTCTTGTCGCATATAATGCTGCAAGTGAGGTAGCAGTTCAAAATTTTCTTTTAAAAAAAATATCTTTTTCTGATATATATAAAGTTATGAAAAGTTGTCTTGTATATTCTGAAACCCTAAAAAATAATGATATTTCAAATTTAAAGAATATTTTATCACTGGGTCATAAAATAAAGACTTATGCTTCAAATACAATAAAAGAAAAGAGATGGTGCTAGGTATGGATTTTGGACAATTTTATCAATTTTTTATGAATATATTTATTTATACAATCCCGTTTTTATTTGTACTAACGGTTGTTGTCTTTTTTCATGAATTAGGTCACTTTTTGATAGCAAGATATAATAAAGTTGATATTGAAAGTTTTTCTATTGGTTTTGGGAGAAAAATATTTGGTTATATAGATAAGAGAGGAACTGAATGGAAAGTATGTTGGATTCCACTAGGTGGTTACGTTAAATTTATAGATGATGTTGATCCTGCAAGTCTCAAAGATAAATTAATTATAAATGAGAATGGATTCCATAATAAATCCTTAAAAGCAAAAAGTGCAATTGTATCAGCTGGTCCAATTGCAAATTTTATATTAGCTATACTTATTTTTACTTTCTTTTATTCATTTCATGGCAAAACAACAGTCCTTCCTGTCGTAGAGTCTGTTGAAGAAAATAGTCCTGCTATGTTAGGTGGGATTATTATTGGCGATCAAATTCTTACTATGAATGATATTCAAGTCAAAGCATTTAATGATATTCCCAGGATCTTAAAAGAGAGTAATTCGAATGATATAAAGTTTAGTGTATTAAGAGATCAGTCTATTGTTGATCTTACTTTAGTTCCTATTTTTAAGTCATATAATCAAGAAAATAACTCTAACTCATATCCATATATTGGAATAGGTGGGGGTGGACTGAAAGAGAATATTATTACTGAAAAACTACCAATTCATAGGGCGTTGAACCAGGGTGTGGGAGATACCTATAATATTATTCACTTATCATTAGGGTATCTTTACAAAATAATAACAGGAAATGAATCTACAGAACATCTCGGTGGCCCAATTAGAATTGCTCAAATATCAGGAGATGTTGCTAAGAATGGAATATATCCATTAATTCATTTGACGGCACTACTATCAGTAAGTATTGGATTGATTAATCTATTCCCAATTCCAATGCTTGACGGAGGTCATTTGGTGTTTTATTTGATTGAGGCAATAAGAGGGAAGCCACTTGGTGATAAGGCTCATGAATTATTTCATAAAGTTGGATTGTCATTTATAATTTTCCTAATGTTCTTTGCAATATGGAATGATTTGAATTTTTTAAATATATTTTAATAAAATAAGGTTTATATAGAAACATAATTAATAATATGGAATTTATGAATTGAGATTTATAACTAAAATAACAATATTTTTCTTTCTCTTTACGAGTGGTCCATTTTTATTGGAGGCTAATGCCAATTCCCATGTTATCAAAGAAATACTTGTAAGTGGTAATAATAGAATTGAAGATTCTACTATTATAAATTACTCAGGTTTAAGAAGCGGAGATATATACGATTCATCTTCAATTGATAGATCTCTTAAAGATCTATACAAGACTGATCTTTTTTCGGATATTCAGATAGCTTATGAAGATTCAAATATAGTAATAAATGTTGTTGAGCATTATACAATAAATTTAGTTGCTTTTGAGGGTAATAGTGCACTTTCTGATGAAGACTTAGCAAATGTTGCTAAATTCTCTTCAAGATCAACGTTTTCAAAAATCAAATTAGAAGATGATATTGATAGTATTATTGCTGCATACAGATCTGCTGGAAGATTTAGTGTGGTTGTTGAACCAAAAATTATTAAGCTTGATTTTAATAGAATTAATCTTGTTTTTGAAATAAAAGAGGGGCCAGTTACAAAAATAACAGATATAAATTTTATAGGTAATGAAAATTATACTGATAGGGCTCTAAGAACTGTAATACAATCCAAAAGGAGTAATTGGATAGATGCAATCTGGGGAACTGGTAAATCATATGACAATGATCTAATGGAATATGATAAAGAACTACTTAGACAGTATTATAGGAATAATGGATATGTTAATTTCAAAATAACGAATTCAATTGCTGAATTAGATAGTAATACTGGTAATTTTATCATCACTTTCACATTAGATGAGGGTAAGAGATATAAATTTGGTGATGTTACGTTATCAAATTCTGTAAAAGGTGTTATGCCAGAGGAAATTTTATATAATATTAGTACACTTGAAGGTGGTATTTATAGTGCATCAGAAATTGATCAAACTTCCATAAATATTGTCGATTTCATGAGATCACAAGGTTACCCATTTGTTGTAGCCATGGGCGTTGAAAAGATTAATGAGAAATCATTATTGGTAAATGTTGATTATCAAATTATAAATGGACCACCTGTTTATATTGAAAGAATTGATATTTCTGGCAATCAGCGGACATTTGATTATGTTATTAGACGGGAACTTACAATCTCTGAAGGAGATGCTCTAAATCAAACTTATTTAAACCGCTCTATGCGCAATCTTAGAAGATTGAATTTTTTCTCTGATGTAAATGTGCGTACTCTTAATGGTTCTTCTCCAGATAGGAAAATTATTGATATTACAGTCAGTGAGTCAAATACAGGCTCTCTATCATTTGGAGCAGGGTATTCAAGCAATAGAGGCCTTGTCGGCACTGTGTATCTTACAGAAAGAAACTTACTCGGTAAGGGGCAATATATCTCTTTGAATACAAACTTAAGTGGTGATAGAAATCGTTTAAACCTAAATTTCACTGAGCCATCTTTTCTTGATAGTGATGTTTCATTTGGTTTTGATATCTTTGGTGATGAGCGAGATAGTACTGATACATCCAATTACACCCAAAGTGAAGTAGGTGCAGGTGTACGTTTTGGTTTCCCGTTATCTAAGGATTTATTTTTAAAGACTAGAGCTAAATATACAAAAAATGAAGTATATGGTGTTCCGAGCGATGCATCTACTGCCCTTAAACAATTAGAAGGTAAGAGAGATATTGCGGAGATTGGTTATTCTCTGTCATTTAGTAATCTTGATAACCCAATCATGCCAACTAATGGTATGTCATTTGTTTTTAGCCAAGACTTTTCTGGTGGAGATGTTTCTTATCTAAGTACAGAATTTTCAGGAGATTATATTCATGATTTCAATAAAGATTTAATTGGTTCCTTATCAATGGAAGCAGGGCATATATTTGCTCTTAATAGTGATAAGGATGTATTAATTTCACAAGCATTTATGGAACCTGGGTCTATGCTTAGAGGTTTTGGTCCTCGGGGAATTAGTCCTCGACTTCATCCTGATTATACAAACTCAAAAAAAGAAGCAGTGGGTGGTAACACGTATTTAAAATCTTCTGCAGAAATTAATTTTCCAATTCCAGGTCTTTCTGATGAGTATGGAGTAAGAGGTGGTTTGCATTTAAATGCTGCTTCACTCTATGGATCTGATCTTGTAACAGATCCAGTTGTAAATGATTCATCCATGTTGAGATCATCTGCTGGTGCATCTATTTTCTGGGATTCTCCAATTGGACTACTCAGATTTGACTTTACTGAAGCTTTAACCAAAGAAAGTTTTGATGAAACAGAATTTTTCCATTTTTCTGGTGGAACAAACTTCTAATTCATATTATTTAATATATTTAAAAGTTATAATTTTCATGAAAAAGGTGTAAATGTGTTCTTATGAAAGTTAAATCATTTTTTATAAATAATGGTCCTTATAAGTTATCTGAGATAGTAAAAACAGTTTTGAATGATCATCCAATACCAGATCATTTTTCTGATATTCAGATTCATGAAATTACAACTCTTTCTGAATCAACCTCAAATGATTTAACTTATTTAAGTGATAAAAACTATATTAATGGAACTCGAGATATTAAAGCAGCTGCATGTTTTATTAGAGAAGATATTGTCGATATATTGCCTAATGATGTAATTCCTATCATTACTCCAAATCCAGAGTTTGCAATTATTAATGCTATGAATATGTTTTATCAGAGTGTAGATAAGACTTTGGATTATTCTATAGATGAGCATTCTATTATTGCTGATGACGTAAAACTTGAAAAAGAAATTCGAATAGAAAGTGGTGTTGTAGTAAAATCCGGTGTTTCAATTGGTCAGAAATCATTTATTGAGGCAAATACCGTAATTGGCAACAATGTGATAATAGGTAGAAATGTTTTTGTTGGATCAAATTGTTCTCTCCAACACTGTTATATTGGAGATAATGTAGTTATTCATCCTGGTACAAGGCTTGGTCAGGATGGTTTTGGTTACGGTCACTCCGGAAAAAATTTTATAAAATTTCCTCATATAGGTCGTGTAATTATCCAAGATAATGTTGAAATTGGAGCAAATACCACAATAGATCGAGGCTCTTTAAACGATACCATTATCGGTGAGGGAACAAAAATAGATAATCTTGTTCATATCGCTCATAACGTCACAGTAGGTCAAAATTGTGGCTTAGCTGGACAAGTAGGTGTATCTGGAAGTGTTACAATTGGTGATAATGTAATTCTAGGGGGGCAGGTTGGTGTAATTCCACACAGAAAAATTGGCGACAATGCTCAAGTTGCTGCAGGATCTGGTATCATGCATAACGTCCAACCAAATCAAAAAGTCGCAGGTAGACCACATAGAGAAATTGATAAATACTTAAATGAAATTAAAACATTAACTAGATTATCAAGAAAGTAATTATAAACATTAGATTCTTATGTTATAAATTATCATATATATTTTGGAATTTGAATAAATGAAAACTTACACAGATAATAATGAACTCAGAACAGCTGACATTAATCTGATTTCAAAAATATTACCACATGCTTATCCATTTCTTTTAATAGATAAAATTATAGAAATGAATAAAGATATATATGGCATTGGTGTAAAGAACGTAACTATAAATGAACCTTATTTTCAAGGTCATTTTCCTAATAATCCTATAATGCCAGGTGTCTTGCAAATTGAAGGTATGGCTCAAACAGCTGCAGTAATGTGCGTGTTATCAAGGGATCTTGAAACACCTCTTTCCAAAATTTTCTTTATGACAATAGATAAAGCTAAGTTTAGAAAACCTGTTATACCCGGTGATATATTATATTATCATCTTAAAAAAATTAGGCAGAGAGCTAATGTATGGAAATTCAAGGGTGAGGCTTTTGTTTTGGGAAAACTTGTAGCCGAAGCAGAAATCAGTGCAATGATTGATGAAGAGTTTACTGCATGATACACCCTACTGCAATCATAGAAGATGGTGCAATAATTGGCCAAAATGTAAGTGTTGGACCATTCTCATATATTGGTAAAAATGTTACTTTAGAAGAAAATGTTAAAGTATATGCACATGTAATAATTGATGGTTATACGTCTATAGGAACTAATACAAGTATATTTCCCAATGCAATTATTGGCATGCCACCTCAAGACATTAAATTTAAAGATGAGATTACTTATGTTTTGATTGGTAAAGATTGTATTATAAGAGAAAATGTAACAATACATTCTGGTACAAAGCAATCTAAATCAGTTACAAAGATCGGTAATAATTGTTTTTTAATGGTAGACTCTCACGTTGCTCATGATTGTGAAATCGGTGATAATGTAATCCTCATAAATCAAGCAACACTTGCGGGTCATACTACTGTTGGTGATTATGCAATCATAGGTGGTCTATCGGCCTTACATCAGCATGTTAGGATTGGCAAACATGCATTTATAGCTGGAATGACAGGGGTTGAGCAGGATATATTGCCATATGGTCTTGGTAAGGGTATTCTTCGTCGTTGTTACCTGACTGGTGTTAATATAACTGGTTTAAAGAGAAGAAATTTTTCTAAAGAATCAATATTTTTAATTCAAAAAGTATATAAACTGATATTTGATGGTCCATCTAGTGAAATAGTGGATAGAGCAAGATCGCTTTCAATAGAATATAAAGATATTAGTGAAATAAATGATTTAATACAATTTATTCTAGAAAAGCCTAATAGGCATATATGTCATCCAAATGATAAGAGTATTATTAAATAGTAAGTCAAATGAAGAGAAGTGATAAACTTGCTATAATAGCTGGGTTTGGTTCTTTACCTTCGCAAGTTATTAATGATGCAACTGATAAAGGTTGGGATGTAACGGTATTCTCAATAAATGGTTCTTTTAAAATAAGCTCAAACACTTATGAAATAATTGAAATACCTAATTTGAATATAAAGAAAATTTTTAGTATCCTTCAAAAACATAATATAAAGAATATTACTATGGTGGGGTATATAACAAGACCAAATAATATGAGTGCATATTTCAATTTTAGTAATATATTTTTCTATTTGAAATTTAAAAATATTATAAATAGTGGTGATTCATCTCTATTTAATAATCTAGTTAAATATATTGAAGGGAAGGGGTATAATATAATAGGTGCACACCAAATATCATCAAACCTAACATTAAGTGATGGTTTGTATTCAAATGTTAAAGTATCAAATAAAGAAACAGATAATATTAGGATTGCGTATAAGGTTGCTAAGAAAATTGGTAATTTAGATATTGGGCAGTCTGTCGTGGTATCAAAAGAAAGGATTCTAGCTGTAGAAGCTGCGGAAGGTACAAATTCTATGTTAGAAAGAGTTTGTGGACTTAGATCAGGTTCAACTGATAAAAGTGGAGTATTTTTAAAGACGTCACAAAATATTCAAGATAATAGATTAGATATGCCAACAATTGGACCAAAAACAGTAGAACTAGTTATTAAAGCAAATTTATCTGGTGTAGCAATAACAAAAGGTGATGTTATTGTTTTGGAGTATGAAAAAATTATACATTTAATCAATGAGAATAATCTTTTTTTTATTGTAATTGATGATTTTGTAACTTTAGAGTAGGGCTTATGCAGTTAAAAAAAGTTGCAATTATTGTTGGCGAGACATCAGGAGATATAATAGGAGCTGACCTTGTAAATGAAATGAGGTCTTTAAAAAATAATATTCATATCTATGGTGTTGGTGGAGAGAAACTCTCTGAAAATGGTTTAAAATCTTTCTTTCCTATGGATGAGATATCTTATATTGGTCCATGGGAAATAATACTAAATATCAATAAGTTAAGGAATCTTATTAATAAAACTGTTAAATCCATTGTCAAATTAAATCCAGAAATATTAATAATTATTGATTGTCCAGAATTTAGCCATAGAGTTGCAAAAAAAGTTAAAAAAATATCTTCACATATACCAATAATAAATTATGTTTCGCCAACAATCTGGGCCTGGAGAAAGGGGCGAGCTAGTAACATGAGAAGTTATATTGATCATGTTCTTTCTATATTTCCTTTTGAACCAGAATTATATAAGAAATTAAATGGTCCAAATTGTACTTATGTAGGGAATCCTCTGTCTGAAAAGATTATGAAGAATGTAAAACAATATACCCAACAAGATAATGATTTAGACTCTATAAAATTAATTTTAATGTTGGGCAGTAGAGAGAGTGAGGTTAATAGGTTAATAGAACCCTGTGTAAAAGCCCTTGATATTCTTTTAAAAAAATATGAGAACTTATCGGTAAAGATTATTACTTTTGAAAAATTTAAAGAAGTCATTATTAAAGGTCTCAAAGGAAAAAAAATAAATTACGAAATAGTAACTGATGAACAAGAAAAATATAAGTATATATTAAATTCTGACTTAGCTATAGTCGCATCGGGGAGTGCTACATTAGAATTGGCTATTGCAAGGTTGCCAATGGTCGTAATTTATAAAACAAACATTATTTTCTCTATATTTAGATTTTTTATTAAGATTCACTCAATTGTTTTGCCTAATATTATTCATAAATCAAACATAATCCCTGAGCTATATCAATTAAAATGCAAAGGTTCCTTCATAGCAAAAGAAGTAATAAAGATAATTGAAAAAGAAGAGGTTAGAGCCAAGCAATTAAAAATGCATGATGAAGTTAATAATATTATTTTTTGTAAAGACTTGGAAAGCAAGAAAGAAGCGGCTAGAATAATTAGCAACTATTTATAGTTATTTTCTATCTTGGAGATGAATATAATTCTTATCTATATTACCCATATAAAGCTGACGAGGTCTTCCAATTCTTTGCTCAGAGTCTTCAATCATCTCTTTCCATTGCGAAATCCATCCTACAGTTCTAGCAACAGCAAATAATACAGTGAACATATCTTTCGGGAATCCTAATGCTCGTAAAATTATACCAGAGTAGAAATCGACATTTGGATATAATTTCTTTTCTATAAAGTAAGGATCTTCTAGTGCAATTTTTTCTAATTCCATTGCTACTTTTAGCAAAGGATCATCTCTCAAGCCAAGTGCATCCAAAACTTCATGACATGTTTTTTGCATAATCTTAGCTCTTGGGTCATAACTTTTATAAACTCTATGACCAAATCCCATTAATCTAAATGGATCACTAGAGTCTTTAGCTTTTTTGATATAATCATTAATGTTTTCTGGTTTTCCAATTTCTTCTAACATATTGAGGGCCGCTTCGTTTGCGCCACCGTGCGCGGGACCCCACAAAGAAGCTACACCAGCAGCTATACAAGCAAAAGGATTTGCACCGGATGAACCAGCTAACCTTACAGTCGAAGTTGAAGCATTTTGTTCGTGATCTGCATGAAGAATGAAAACCTTATCAAGAGCATCAGCAAGTATTTTATCTACTTTATAATCTTCTGTTGGAAAAGAAAAACACATATGCATAAAATTACTAGCATAATCTAGATCATTCTTTGGAAAAACAAAAGGTTGACCAAGAGAGTACTTGTATGCCATTGCAGCAATAGTTGGCATTTTAGCAATTAGACGACGACTAGCAATCATTCTTTGGTGTGGGTCATTAATATCGGTTGAATCATGATAGAATGCTGATAAAGCACCAATCACCCCACAAGTTATAGCCATCGGATGTGCATCACGTCTAAATCCAGCATAGAAACGACTCATTTGCTCATGAAGCATAGAGTGTCTAGTCACTGCGTCAACAAACTCATTCTTTTCTTGAATGTTTGGAAGCTCACCATTTAATAAAAGGTACGATACTTCTAAAAAATCTGCGTTTTCAACTAAGTCTTCTATTTTATATCCTCGATATAGTAATATTCCATTTTCTCCATCTACATAAGTAATGTTAGAGGCGCAATTTGCTGTTGAGGTAAATCCTGGATCATAAGTAAACACATTTGCTTGGGAATATAATTTAGATATATCAACAACATCTGGTCCAACAGAAGGCTTGTATATAGGTAGCTCGTATTTTACGTTATTTATTTCAATAAATGCTTTTCCTGTCTCGTTTTTATTGCTGGACATAATAACCTCTTACTTATCAATTATATTGATTTTATATATTTAAATGCCAATATTATCAAACAAAAAATTAATTGTTCAAATAGTCAGAAATGCGGTTAAGTGTTTCTTCTTTACCGAGCGGTATTAATAAATCATAAATACCTGTAGGCACTAATGATCCTGTTAATATAATTCTAAGTGGTTTTGCGATATCCATTAGTTTTATATTATATTCTGTTAAAAAATTATCAAAGAGAGTTTTTATACTATCCAAATCCCAATCTTCTATTCTTTCTATACTAGTTTTGAATGATTGAATAAGTGCATTTACTTCGTCTGTGTAGATATTAAAATTATTTTCTCTTATTAATAATGGCCTTTTAATATGAAGGTATTCGAGTAACTCTAGTAGTTCATTTAATGTTTTAGATTTTGTTTTTAAATGAGGTATAATTTGCTTCATTTTTCTTTCTAAAACTGTATCAATTTTAATATTAATTTTTTTTGAAAGTAACTGAATAAGGTCATCTTCATTTTTTTCTTTTAAGTAATAAGAATTTATATTAAGTAATTTTTTTAAGTCCAATCTAGCCGGTGATTTGTGTACTTTATTAATATCAAAATATTGAATCATTTCATCTTTTGTGAAGTATTCTTTGTCACCATAACTCCATCCTAATCTTAATAGGTAATTGAGTATTGATTCTGGAAGGTACCCTTGGTCTCCATAATCTGATACGGATAGAGCTCCATCTCTTTTGGATAGTTTAAGACCATCTGAAGAGTGGATGAGGGGGATATGACTATATTTAGGAGGTTCCCATCCCATGGATAGGCAAATATTTATTTGTCTAGCAGCATTATTTAAATGGTCATCACCTCTTATTATATGCGTCACCCCTTGATTATAATCATCTACAACAGATGCAAGCATATATGTAGGAGTTCCGTCACTTCGTAATAAAACAAAATCATCAATATCTTTATTATCAAATTCAATTAAGCCTTGAACGGAGTCATCTACTATTGTTTTTCCTATCATCGGAGTTTTTAATCTAAGCACTGGTCTTATTTTTTTATTAACATCAGTTGGAATTCGATCACGCCATTTATTGTTATAGATAGGAGATTTTTTTTGATTCAATGCACTTTCACGCATTAAAGCTAGTTCATCTTCTGTGCAGTAGCAATAATAAGCATTTCCTGATTCTAAAAGTTTATATGCTATATCTTGATGATCTTTTATAGAGTTACTTTGGTAATAAATATCACCATCCCAATTGAGGCCAAGCCATTCCATTCCATCTTTAATATTTTTGATAGCAGAATCTGTAGATCTTTCTTTATCCGTATCTTCGATACGGAGAATCATTTTACCTTTATTATGACGAGCATATAACCAATTATATAAAGCAGTTCTGCAACCACCAATGTGCAAATTACCAGTAGGTGATGGTGCAAATCTAGTTACAACATTAATATCCATGGATTTAGGCCAATCGTTATCTAATGATAGTTTCTAATTAAACTTACAAGGCAACCTTGAATTTTAACTCTATCAGATGCATAGATTTTGGTTTCATAGTTTTGATTGGAAGGCTCAAGAGCTATACTTTGCCCTTTCTTACGAAATCTTTTAAGAGTTGCTTCTTCGTCATCAATAAGAGCAACGATAATATCACCATTATTTGCAGTCTCACATTTCTTAACAACAACAGTGTCCCCATCAAAAATACCTGATTCTATCATGGAGTCACCTCTAATTTTTAACGCATAATGTTCATGGTTACTCAACATATCTTTTGGTAAATGGATATTATCAATTTTTTCTTGAATAGCTGAAATTGGCGATCCTGCTGCTATACGTCCCATTATTGGGACCTCTATAAACTTTGAATCATTAATTTTATCTCTTACATTTGGCGTTCTGTAGTTTGCTTTTTCATTATAAATATTTTCTTGGTTGTTTGAAAAAGGGTGCTTTAATATTTCCAAAGCTCTTGCTCTATTAGGAAGTCTTCTAATATACCCTCTCTCTTCTAGGGCATTTACTAATCTATGAATTCCTGATTTTGAATGAAGATTTACAGCTGTTTTCATTTCATCATAAGATGGAGGTATTCCATTTTCAGTTACCCTTTGATGTATATACTTTAAGAGTTCATGCTGTTTTTCTGTTAACATTATCTACTCCTATTAAAATGCACAAAACAAGAACATTTATATATGTTCTTTCTATGTTCTACAAGAGGAAAGTTAATAAATGTTAAAATTAAAGATCAATTTTAATAATTTTTACTAAATCACCTCTTTTTTTTGCAGGATCAAAAGGTTTTCTTACAATAAATACATTTGATTGGCTCAATACATTAAGAGATGAGGAGTCTTGATTCTTATTTGGTTTAACAAAACCATCTTTATAAACTGCACGAAGGTATTCTTCTCTTTCATCATTCTTATTTAAATCAACTAATATCTTAGATTCAATAAATTCCTCTTTATTATCGGCTAAATTCATGAATTTATTTATCATAGGTTTCAAGAATAATTGACAGCAAACAAGTGCCGAGACCGGATTTCCTGGAAGCCCTAAAAAGCAAGAGTTCTCAATATGACCAAAAATTAATGGTTTTCCTGGTCTCATTGCTATTTTCCAGAATTTAAGATTGAGATCTTCTTTGATACTTTCTTTAACTAGATCATAGGCTCCAACACTTGCCCCTCCAATAGTAAGAATTATATCAAACTTATTTGCGGACAAAATTTTCTTTTGTAGTGATTGTATATTATCACGAGCAATTCCTAAATCGACGGCAGTTCCACCTAAATATTCTACATATGTTTTTATACCGTAATTATTAGAACTTATAATTTTATTTTCTGCACCAGCAGTTTCAGGCTTAACCAATTCATTTCCGGTAGATATAATAGCAACTGATGGTTTTTCAAAAACTGATAATTTTCTGTAATTCATTGCAGCTGAAAGAGAGATATGTTTTGGTTTTAGCTGGGTACCTTTTTTTATTAATGTATCACCTAATTTAAAGTCTAAACCTTTTTTACGTATATTTTGGAATTTCTGTGCTGAGTTATTTAAGGTTATTTTATTTGCATTAATTTTCACATTTTCTTGAATGATCACAGTATTGGCGCCTTTTGGAAGTTCGCTTCCTGTGAAGAGCCTTATAGCTTCTCCAGTCTGAAGAGTTCTTTTGGATTTTTTTCCTGCAGGAATTACTCCCGATATCTTTAGAGAATTTAAGTCATATTTTAAGCTCTTGATATTAATTGCATAACCATCCATTGCAGACACGTCATAAGGAGGTGCATTTTTTCTTGATACCAAGTCATCTGATAATATTCTATTCAGACATTCTTCAATTTTTAAAGATATTTTTTTTTTTGGTCTTATATCATTGATACATATAGCAATAGCTTTTTGGAGATTGAGTAATTTCATTTTCTTTGATAGTTCCCTGACTTTCCTCCAGATTTAAATAACAACTTCACATCATTTATATAAGCACTTTTATCTACAGATTTTACCATATCATATATTGTAAGGCATGATATAGAGCATGATACCATTGCTTCCATCTCCACGCCTGTTTTATGAGTTGTTTGGCATTCAGATATTACGTTTATAGATCTATTCTGTTCATCAATATCAAAATCAATTTTAATGTGTTCAAGATTCAGATTGTGACAAAGAGGTATTAATTCAGGTGTTTTTTTAGCTGCAGTCATTCCAGCTATTCTAGCAACTGATATTACATCACCTTTTTCTATAGCATTAGATTTAATTAGAGCAATAGTCTCTAATGAGACAAATACTTTTCCTGAAGCAATTGCAGTTCTTTGTGTAATTTTTTTATTGCCAATATTAACTATATTAGCTTCCCCATTTTCGTTTAGATGGGTTAATTTATTCATTCTCTACCTATTAATTTTTTTATTGAGCTCACGATATCATCAGATTTTATAATACTTTCCCCAATTAGGTAGGCGTTTACCCCGTAATTATTGAGAAGGTTTATTTCTTTTTTATCGAAAATTCCACTTTCTGATATTATTAAATGATCATCAGAAAATTTGGAAGATAAATTTATTGTATTATTAATGTCTGTTTTAAACGTGTGCAAGTCTCGATTGTTAATACCTATTATTTTTGCATTTAATTTAATTGCACGATCATATTCTTGCTCATTGTGAACTTCAAAGATACTATCAAGCCCTATATTTTCTGCTGTTTCATATAAATCTCTTGCCATTTTGTCATCCAACATTGCCATTATTATCAAAATGCAATCTCCACCTAAAAATTTTGTTTCATAGACTTGATAAGGGTCTAGATAAAAATCTTTCCTTAATAATGGGAGGCTTGATGATTTCCTGACTTCCATAAGGTACTCATCTCTTCCCTGAAATGAAGGGTAATCTGTTAAGACCGATATACAAGTCGCTCCACCAATAGAATACTCTTTTGCAATTTCTGAAACATTA
This sequence comes from Hyphomicrobiales bacterium, assembly GCA_029245795.1. Classification (GTDB taxonomy): domain Bacteria; phylum Pseudomonadota; class Alphaproteobacteria; order Rhizobiales; family TMED25; genus TMED25. The sequence continues at coordinate 52,342 of JAQWOP010000001.1, read as the reverse complement.
AATTTTTTTTTAATAATCCCTCTGGAAGGGCTTGCTTTTTTTATTTCACAAATAAGAGCAATCTCTCCATTTTTATTCTTATTATCAATTGCTGAAAAAAAATTTCTCTTTTCCATTGGTTCACTAGCGATTATTTTAACTATATCACCAAGAGGCATTAGGGCTTTTTTATGACTGACTTCATCTTTCTTGTAATTTGATATTTTATCTAAAATTGAATTCATTATTTTAATTTATTCGAAATAGTTTCTAATTTATTTAGGACTTTAATTGCATTTCCTTTATCAATTGACTCTTCTGCCATATCAATACCTTCATTAATAGTTTTACAAGACTGCGCCACAACAAAAGCTGCCGCTGAATTCAAAACTACAACTTCCCTGTAAGCGTTTTTTTCACCATTTAATATTTTTAATAATTCTTTGGCATTATATTTTGAGTCGTTACCAATGATTCTAGATATAGGTGACCCCTTCGTCTTGTATTGACTACAATCAAAAATAGATTCATTTATTTCGTTATTGGAGAGTTTGGTAATATAAGTTTTATCTGATATTGATATTTCATCTAACCCATCCATACTATGGACCGCCCAAGCTGATTGGGAGCCAAGTTTTTGAAGAGTTTTGATCATTGGCGTTAGCCATTTTTTATTATATGAACCTAGAAGATGCATTTTGACATTTCCGGGATTGCATAAAGGGCCAAGGATATTAAATATTGTCCTAATTTTAATCTCAGACCTTGTTTTAGCAACATATTTAAAACTATTATGATAAAGGGGGGCAAACAAGAAGCAGATATTAGTTTCATTTAGGCACTTAAGAGATGATTCTGGAGATAAGTTTATATTTATATTTAATTCATTTAAAATATCAGACGAGCCAGATAAAGATGATACGGATCTATTCCCATGTTTTGCAACTTTAACATTTTGGCCAGCTACAACAATAGATGCTGCTGTTGAAATATTGAGAGTTTTCATCCCATCTCCACCAGTACCAACGATATCAATGGTACCCTCAGGGGTATCTATAGTAACCATCTTTTCTCTTATAGCCCTAACAGCACCAATAATTTCAGTTATAGCTTCACCTCTAGTTTTTAAGGAGAGTAAGAATCCAGATATTTGTGATTCAGTACATTCACCTGACATTATAATGCTAAATGCATGATAACTTTCATCTTCACTGAGGATAAGCCCATCAGATATTTTTTCAATATAATCAATAATTTCCATCATCTTGTTCATCTTAATTTAAACTTAGGAAGTTTTTCATAATTTGATATCCATATTCACTAGCGATACTCTCTGGGTGAAATTGTACGCCGAATGTTGGTGTCTCTTTATGGTTAATAGACATTATATAATTATCAGTAAGTGATCTGGAAGTTATAATCAAATCTTTGCTAAGGCTCTTTTCGTTAATTATAAGTGAATGATAACGTGTAGCCTCAAATTTTTCTGGGACATTATTATAGATAGAACTTCCAGTGTGTTTTATTACATCTACTTTTCCATGCATTGGCATCGCCGCTTTTACTATTTTTGAACCAAATGCTTGTGCTATTGATTGATGCCCCAAACATATACCAAGGATTGGGATCTTATCATAATATTTCTTTACAAGCTCCACCGATATACCTGCCTTATCAGGAGTACAGGGACCAGGGGAAATAATTATATGACTAGTTGACTTATGAACTTCATCCACTGCTATACTATCATTTCTAATGGTATTTGTTTCAAAACCTAAGTCACCTATATATTGTACAATATTGTATGTAAAACTATCGTAATTATCAATAATGAGAATCATCTAACTAATTCTTTTTTTATATTAAGGTCAAGGGCTTCTTGAGCTGCATTAAAAAGGGCCTTTGCTTTTGTATTGCACTCATTATATTCATTTAATGGAATTGAATCAGATACAATTCCTGCACCAGCCTGCACGTACATCTTTTGGTTTTTTATAATTGCAGTCCTCAGAGTTATACAAGTATCCATATCTCCACTAGCTGAGAAATAGCCAACACATCCAGCGTATATGGATCTACCATCCTTTTCAAGCTCTTCAATTATTTCCATTGCTCTTATTTTTGGAGCACCTGAAACAGTTCCTGCTGGAAATCCTGCTTTCAAAACATCAATTACATTATATTTTGGATCTAACTTTCCTGTAACATTAGAAACTATATGCATAACATGACTATAGAATTCTACAAAAAATTTATCTGTTACTTTCACACTCCCTTTTTTAGAAACTTTTCCAACATCATTTCTGCCTAGATCAAGCAGCATAAGGTGTTCAGCTAGTTCTTTTGGGTCATTTAGAAGGGATTCTTTATTTTTTTTATCTTCAGGGTCATCATTTCCTCTTGGCCTTGTTCCTGCAATTGGGCGTACAGTAACCTCATCATCAAATAGTCTAATTAAGATTTCAGGACTTGACCCAACAACAGAGAAATTTTCAAAATTGAGATAAAATAAGAAGGGTGATGGGTTGATTCTTCTTAATGATCTATATAATTCAAAAGGTGGTAATTCAAAGTCAGATTCAAATCTTTGGCTTAATACAACCTGAAATATATCGCCTTCGTAAATATATTCTTTAGCTTTTTCTACCATTTCAATATAATCTTCTTTAGATGTATTGGATGTAATAGCTACTTTTTCATGCTTGATAGGTCGGTAATAATCATATAAAGGTTTTGCCACTAAATCCATGATTTCATGAATAGATTGGTTTGCGTTATTTAAAACTTCTTCATAAGTTTTTTTATTATTAAAACGTAATGTCGATATTATTGATAATTCATCTTTTAAATTATCAAAAACAATAATTAGAGATGGTCTTATTAACAAAGAATCTGGAAGAGCTGGATCTTTCTTATGCTTTTGCGGAATATTTTCAATTAATTTGACATTATCATATCCAATATAGCCAAATACTCCAGCTGACATTCTGGGCAAAGATTCTGGAAGATCAATAAATGATTCATCTAATAAATTTTTTAGGGATAAAAAAGTATTTTCTACTTCTTTCTTATATTTACTTTTTTCATCATATTTTTTATATGCAAAATTTCCTTCAGACTTCCAAAATAAATCGGGCTTCATTCCAATTATAGAGTATCTACCTCTTTTTGTTCCACCTTCAACTGATTCAAGTAAAAAAGTGTTATTGTGATCTGAAAGCCGCATCATTAAAGAAACAGGATTCACAGTATCAGATACTATTGTTTTCCATACTACTTGTGTAACCTTATTATTATATAACTGTTTAGAGCTATTCATAATGAATTAAAGATTTTGGTTGTTAAATAATCTATCAATATTTTCTTGATATACTTTTACTTGATAATCCTTTTCAATTGAAACTAAGAATTGTTCAAATAAATCATTTTTATATTGCAAATCGATGTCAGAATTGAACTTTGCATCTCTTTCAAGAACTTTCTTTTCATTGGGTATAATTTCTATCACCTTGCCAATGAGGATATCCTTGGTAGATTTTCCGATAATAACCTCTCCAAGATCAGAGCTTAAAATTCTATCATTAAAATCTTCTGTGAATTCTTTTATGGGAGTATTTCTGCTAAAAGGGGCTGTTAATTCCATAGAAGCATCATAATCTGAAAGAATATCTATCACATCTAAATCTGCTTCGAGATTATCTTTTAGTTGATTTATTATTTCGGATTCCTTTTCATTTTTTCTTTTACCTATCATATCAGATGTCACTAGTTTACGAACATTCTTGAAAGTTTTGGTATAAGGTTCATTGATGGAAATTAATTGCATCCATACAAAACTATCGTCAGTTTCTATCACCTCTATGTAATCACCGATATTTGTGTTGAATAATTTCTTTAATAATACTGTATCTTTTATTAAATCAACTTCATTTTCTGATTCATTCAAGCCATTAATATCTATTTGCTTGAAATTATTGATATTAAGATCAAATGCCCTTGCTACATCAAAAAGTTTTCTTCCATTTAAGAATTCTTCCTCGATTTCGAAATATAAATTATCCATTAGTGAGGTGGCTTCTTGATAGGCAATTTCTTGGCTAATGGTATTATATACGTCCTTCAATAATGGTGATGTTGCTTCGAATATATTGTCAACATATATTACGGAAATGCCTAGCATTCCATCAATTGGTTTACTTACAGTATTTGGGGGTTGATTAAATGCAATTTCTGCTACTTCATCATCTAAAATTAAATCTTTGGATATTATGCCTAGATGGCTCTCTGCTTTGCTAATCTTATATTCAGTTAAGATTTGCTCTATGCTCTTTTCTTTTGATTCTTCATAGAATTGATTTGCCATAGCAAGATTATCAAAAAAGTATTGATATAAGTCTCTATTTTCCTCTATTACAAAAGTATCTTTATTTTCATCAAAATAATTTTCAATTTGAACAGGGGTAACCGTTATTCTATCTTTTAGAGAATTAGGATTAATTATTATTGCATCAAAATCTCTTGTTTCTGACTTACGATAACCTTTTTTAAATTTATCATAAAATTCTAGCATTTCTTTCTCTGAAGGAGTTTGCACAGTGATCTTTGATTTTGGAATCCTGGTATATTCAATTTTTCTCATTGTATTGTTATAGTTATTGATAATTTCATGTAATGTTTTGGGAATATACGTCTTGTTGGCGAGTATATTGAATAGTTGATTTTGTTTATTACTGTTTATTTCACTAATAAGAAAACTTTGTTCATTAAACCCAGCATAGGATAAAAGCTGATCATATCTTGCTTTATTAAAGGCACCATTAGATTGAAACATCTCATCATTAACTATCTTTTCGGCTACAAAGTTATCAGGAATTCCAATTTTTAATTTGTTAATTTCAATTTGCAATACTAATTTTCTAATCAAATTTTCTAGGGCAAGTTCATCAATGCCAAGGGTAAGGGATTCGGCAAGAGATATTTTTTTATCTAACTGAGAACTTATTGTGGAGATTTGATTGTTATATTCTGTTACAAGTTCATCTATGGTAATTTCATAATCGTCAATTTCTATAGCTACAGTTTTTTTATAATTACCAAAAATATCTTGTATTCCCCATACTGCAAAACTTAAAATTAATACACCTATTAATATCTTCACAAATGGTCCAGTTACTGATTTTCTTAAAGTATCTAACATTTAATTTTACCCACCATAAATCCTTGTTTGTTAATGTCGATAATATAAGGTAATATGTAAAAAAATTCTATTATTATTATTTTTGTATGTTTTTAAACAAAATATTAAATTTGAGGTATCTCAATGCAATATAATCTAGATGTACCAATTATCGCGGGAAATTGGAAAATGAATGGATTAATCAATTCCCAAAAAGAAATTAAAAATTTAATTAATTTCCTAAAAAATAATAAAAAAAATGGAAATGTAATAATATTTCCACCCTTTACATTAATTTCAGATTTTAAAAGAATTACTATTAATTCAAACCTTGGAATTGGAGCTCAGGATTGTCACTATGAAGAGCAGGGGGCTTACACGGGATCGATTTCACCAATGATGATAAAAGATGCAGGTTGTACTTTTGTTATTGTAGGACATTCTGAGATTCGAGAAAGTAGGAATGAATCCTCAGGTCTTATTAAAAAGAAATCAGAAAATTGTCATAATAATAATCTTATTACTATAATTTGTGTTGGTGAAGATTATGAGTGTAGAATGAAGGGGGAGCATTATAATTTTATTTCTAAACAATTATTTGAATCTATTCCAACAACTGCCAACGTAAATAATACAATAATTGCTTATGAACCCATTTGGGCTATAGGGTCTGGCGAATCGGCCTCCTCACAAGATATCAAGCTAATGCATCAACATATCAGTGATTACTTAATGAAGGGCAAAATCTTTAACAATAAAATTCCAAATTTATTATATGGTGGGTCAGTAAATTCAAATAATTCAAATGAGATTCTGTCAATAAATAATGTTAATGGTGCTCTTGTTGGGGGGGGCTCATTGGACTCAAATGAATTTATAAAAATTATCCAGTCGATATGATTTTTATTTTAATGATTGTTAATATTCAAAAACTATAGTAAATAAGTATCTTTTAGAGGTTAATTTATGAGTTCTTTAATACTAATATTTCATCTTGCTGTTGCTGTTGTTCTTGTAGGGGTTATTCTCCTTCAAAGATCTGAGGGCGGAGCACTTGGTATTGGCGGCGGTGGTTCTGGCGGCGGTGGGTTATCTGGCTTCCTAAAAGGAAGAGGAAAATCCAGTGGTCTTGTTAAAATTACTGTTCTTTTGGGAACTATTTTTTTTACAACTTCTTTAAGTCTATCAATTATAAATTCGTATAATAATAAGTCTGTTATTGATACCGTTGCTGAAAGTTTGATTGATGATACTTTGAATTCAGAAAATCCTTCTAATAATTCGATATCAGTTCCTATTTTAGAATAAAATTTTAAATTTATATTTGATAGTTTAAATTAGTATTTTACTTTTTTAATATTTTTGTTAATTTATAATTCCATGGCACGTTTTATTTTCATTACTGGTGGTGTGGTCTCTTCCTTAGGTAAGGGTTTGTCTGCAGCATCTCTCGGTGCACTGCTTCAAAGTCACGGTTATACTGTAAAATTAAGAAAATTAGATCCCTACCTTAATGTAGACCCAGGTACAATGAATCCGATTCAACACGGAGAGGTTTTTGTTACTGATGACGGTGCTGAAACAGATCTTGATCTTGGTCATTACGAGAGGTTCACTGATGTTTCGGCTTCTAAGTTCGACAATATTACTAGTGGTAAAATATATCAAAATATAATTTCCAAAGAAAGAAAAGGTGACTACCTTGGGGGTACAGTCCAAGTTATACCTCATGTTACAGATGCAATTAAAGATTTTATATTAAACTTAACCGAAGATGTTGATTTTTTACTTTGTGAAATAGGTGGTACGGTTGGTGATATTGAGGCTCTTCCATTTTTTGAAGCTATTAGACAGTTAAGAAATGAACTTGAATCTAATAGTTGTTTATTTATGCATTTAACTCTCTTACCATTTATCGCTGCAGCAGGTGAGCTCAAGACAAAACCAACGCAACATTCGGTAAAAGAACTTACTTCAATAGGTATTCAGCCAGATATTATTATTCTTAGATGTGATAGAGATATTCCTGATGATGAAAGAAAAAAAATATCCTCATTTTGTAATGTTCCATTTTCAAGAATTATCCCAGCTGTTGATGTTGGAAATATATACGATGTTCCTATGCATCTGCATAATAATGGTTTGGATAAAGAAGTATTAAAAATATTTAATATATATGATGATAAATCAAAACCCAATTTTGAAAAATGGGATCAAATATCTCTGAACTCAAGTTCCTTAGAGGATACCGTAAATATTACAATAGTTGGTAAGTACATTCAACTTAAAGATGCCTATAAATCACTTGATGAAGCAATCTACCACGGTGGTCTTATAAATAAGGTTAAGGTGAATGTTGAATGGTTAGATTCTGAATTATTAGAGAATTCAGATCCGATAAATTACCTTAATAAAACAGATGCAATTTTAATTCCAGGCGGTTTTGGGAAAAGGGGAAGTAAAGGTAAAATTAATGCTATAAGATTTGCAAGAGAGAGAAAAATTCCACTTCTTGGTATTTGTTTTGGTATGCAAATGGCTATCGTCGAACTTTCTCAGAACTTATTAAAATTAAAACAAGCGAATACAACAGAATTTGGCGACACAAGTGAACCTGTGGTGGACTTAATGACCGAATGGAAAAAAGGTCAAGAAATTGAGAAAAGAGATGTAAATACAAATCTTGGCGGAACGATGAGACTTGGTGCTTATGAAGCCATCCTTAAAAAAGGTACGAGAGCACACAAGATCTACAATAAAAATATTATAAGTGAACGGCATAGACATAGATGGGAAGTTAACATAAAATATAAGGAACAATTAGAGAAAGTAGGGGTTGTCTTTTCAGGAATTTCACCTGATGGAAAATTACCTGAAATAATTGAACTCGAAGGCCATCCATGGTTTGTAGGGGTTCAATTTCATCCTGAATTAAAGTCTAGACCGTTTCACCCGCACCCTATATTTATTTCATATATATTGGCAGCTCTAGAAAAAAGTAGATTAGTATAGGTTTTAATTAAATGCATGATATTCAAAGAATTAGAGAAAATCCGTCAAAATTTGATGAAGAAATATTAAAAAGAGGTATTGGGCCTGTTAGTGATAATATCTTAAAGCTGGATAAGGAGAAAAGAAAGTTAACTACTCATATTCAGGATTTGCAGAATGAACGACGTCTTTTATCAGATGAAATAGGAATAAAAAAATCTGAGAGTCCAGATTCTGATGTCACTGATATAATCAATAAAGTTCATAACCTAAAAGAAAATATTGTTATTATAAATAATCAGATTCTAGAAATAGACCAAGAACTGAAAAATATATTATTAACGTTGCCTAATCTTCCAGAGGAAGATGTCCCAATAGGTGAGGATGAAAAGTTTAATATTGAATTAGAAGATCATCGTTTTAAAATTCCAGAAAACAAATTTACAAAGCAACATTTTGAATTAAGTGGGATTGATTCATTGATGGACTTTGAGACTGCGGCTAAGGTATCAGGCTCTCGATTTGTTTTTTTGAAAGGTCAAATTGCTATGTTAGAAAGAGCACTTGGCCAATTTATGTTAGATACTCACATAATTGATAATGGACTTATTGAAATTTCTCCTCCAATTATTGTGAATAACAACTCTATGCTTGGCACTGCACAATTACCAAAATTTGAAGAAGATCAATTTCAGGTTATCGTTCATCATCATGAAAAAACTAATATTAAAAACAGGAAATGGTTGATTCCAACAGCGGAAGTTTCATTAACTAATATAGTTAGAGAGAGAATAACTGAGAAGAAGGAATTACCATTAAGGTATGTTGCTTTAACTCCATGTTTTCGCGCTGAAGCTGGGGCAGCTGGAAGGGATACGCGTGGTATGATTAGACAACATCAATTTCAAAAAGTAGAAATGGTGTCTATTACTGAACCTGAGATGTCATCCCAAGAACACGAAAGAATGTTAACATGTGCCGAAAATATACTAAAAAAACTAGATTTACCATACAGGGTTATGGTTCTTTCCACTGGTGATATGGGTTTTTCAGCAAGAAAAACATATGATTTGGAAGTGTGGTTGCCGGGTCAAAATTCTTATAGAGAAATATCAAGTATATCAAATTGTGGGGATTTTCAAGCCAGACGAATGATGGCAAGATATAAATTTAATCAAAAAGACATTAGGTACCTACACACTCTTAATGGCTCTGGTGTTGCGGTTGGAAGAGCTATGATTGCTGTCTTAGAAAATTATCAAACACATGAGGGAATTGTTGTTCCAGATGTCTTAAAGAAATATATGAATAATATTAATTTAATAAAACTTTGAATAGGCTTTGAAATGAAAGATTTAAAAATTCTCATAACAAATGATGATGGTATTAATGCACCCGGTATTAAGCTTCTAAATAAAGTAGCTAGGGAATTTTCAAATGATATTACTATTATAGCTCCAGAAAGAGAGCAGAGTGGTCGTTCTCAAGCAATGTCACTTTCTGATATAATTCGATTAAGACAGCTGGATGAAAATGTTTATTCGATATCTGGCACACCAACTGATTGCGTTATGTTAGCGATTAAGCAGTTAATGAAAGATGATAAACCAGATCTTATTTTATCTGGTGTTAATAGAGGACAAAACTTAGCTGATGATATAAATTATTCAGGAACAATTGGTGCGGCTATGGAGGGTGCTATACACAATATCAAATCTATTGCCTTTAGTCAGGTCTTTAATATTCATAACGAAGGTAAGAATGCTTTTGATGCATCAGAAAAAAATCTATCAAGAATGTTAAATAAACTTATTGAGTTGGATTATAGTAATAATGTTGTTCTTAATGTAAATTTTCCAGATGTATTTGAAAAAGACTTACCTTCTTATTTTACTTGCCAAGGCAAAAGAGATGTCCCAGCCCATATAATGGAAGAAAGAATTGATCCAAGAGGCCAAAAGTATTATTGGATTGGGTTTAAAAGAGCAATGGGAGGTGTTGAGCCAGAAACAGATCTAGCTTGTATATATGACGGAAAGATCTCAATAACACCAGTCAGTGCTAATCGTACCGATATGGAATTTATAGCAAAACAAAAAATATGATAGACGGTTACCTTCTTTTAAATCTATCTAATAGAAATATAATATTAACTAATTTTTTTTATTATAATATTTAGTTTATTTTTATTATAATTTCTGATGTTTACCTTAAAAAAAAAATTACAACATATATTTATTTTATTTATTATTATCCCGATATTTTTAACTTCATGCAGTTCAAATATGAATAGATTTACAAGTATTGTGGATCTAAAAGAAAATAGAAATCAGAAAATCACTAATGAAAATGAATCAAATCTAGGAAATAATTCTATTAATCCCTCTGGACAATGGACTGTAAATGAAGGTGATACCATTGAATTAATATCCGAAAAGACTAATGTTAGTATAGAAGATATTGCATATTTTAATTCTCTTAAATTCCCCTATGAGTTGAAAAAAGGGATGAGTATATATATTGGAAATAATTCCAATAATTTGGGCTCATATAATCAATCAAATTATTTTGATAAAGATAGCATGTCATCTCAAAGAAAAAATAATATTGATGTTTATATAGTTGAGGCGGGGGATACGATCTCTTCTATATCTAATAGGTTTGATGTGGATGCAAATATTCTAATAAGAATAAATAATATTGATAACCCTCAATTAATTAAAATTGGACAATCAATTAAATTAAAAGAAAAAAATAATTCAAGTAATATCGATAGTTTAGCTAAAGATGAAATTAATAATATTAAGCCTATATTGAATATAAATGAGATTAAAAAAGAAGAAGCTATAATAAAAGAGCCACAATTTAGATGGCCAATTTACGGAAGAGTTCTTAATAATTTTGGTGATGAAGTTTATAATAGAATAAATAATGGTATTTATATTAGTGCACCGGCTGGCTCTGATGTAAGCGTTTCTGAAAGTGGAGTAGTAACCTTTGTTGGTAAGGAAGAATATTTTGGAAATATTATAATTGTTAAACATCCAAATAACTGGGTTTCATCTTATGCACATATGGGTGATGTTAATGTTATTATTGGAGATAAAATTAAAAAAGGACAGATCATTGGTGATGTTGGTATGACGGGTATAATAAATAGCCCCCAATTATATTTTGAGATGCGAAGAGGTACTATTGTTCAAAACCCACTGGATTTCCTTGATTAAGTTATATTTATTCCATTTTTGGCTGCTAGGTCTGTAATGAATTGCCAAGCAACTCTTCCAGATCTTGAACCACGTCCAGCTGCCCATGATATTGCTTTTTCTTTCAAATCATCATTTTCAATATTTATTTTGAAATATTTTGCATAAGCATTAATCATTGACAAGTAATGATCTTGTGAACAATTATGAAATCCAATCCATAAACCAAATCTATCTGATAAGGATACTTTTTCTTCAATTGCTTCAGAGGGATTAATTGCAGTAGATGTCTCATTGTCAATCATTTCACGTGCCATTAGGTGCCGTCTATTAGATGTTGCATAAAATACAACGTTGGATGGCCTGCCTTCAATCCCACCCTCTAAAGCGGTCTTTAAAGATTTGTAAGTTGTATCCTCATTATCGAAGGATAAATCATCACAGAAAACGATAAAGTTAATTTGGTTCTGTTTTTTAAGTGCATAAAGAATTTCTGGTAAATCTTTTATGTCTTCTCTATGAATTTCTATTAATATTAGTTTAGTATCTGATATTTTAGATAATTTTGAATGTACGCCCTTAATTAATGAACTTTTACCCATACCTCTTGCACCCCATAGAAGAGCGTTGTTTGCAGGTAAAGATTTTGAAAACCTCTCAGTATTTTCATAAAGAGAAGTTATATTCTGATCAATTCCTTTTAGAAGTTCTAAGGGAATAGCATTCACTGTCTGAATTGCTTTAAAAGATTTAATTTCTGAAAGCCACATGTATGCATTTGCGGCATTCCAGTCTGTGTTGGGCTTTTCAGCAATATAAATTTTTTCTAAGATTTGTCTAATCTTAGAAATTTCAGCTATAAGTTTATCATTATTATTAGTCATTTTTAAACAGAGTAAAATTTATCATTTAATAATTTTGTATTAACCTATATATATTATATAAAAGCTAATTGGAAATATATTTTTCTATCTACTTAGTGGAACAATTTTTATTGAAACGGTGAATTAATCATGATTACTCAAGCATATGCTGCATCACAGCCTGGTGGAGGAGATATTTTTCTCCAGTTACTACCTTTCATTCTTATTTTCTTTATAATATATTTTTTAATTCTCAGACCTCAGCAAAAAAGAGTTAAAGCTCATAAGGAAATGATTGATAATTTAAGAAAAGGCGATTCAATTATAACTCAAGGTGGTTTAGTAGGTAAGATTTCTAAAGTTACTAATGATCATGAGATAGAAGTTGAAATAGCTGATAATGTTAAAGTAAAAGTTATCAGAGGTATGATATCAGATTTAAAAAAATAAAAATTTTATCACGGAATTCTTAATGCTATATTTTTCTAAATTCAAATCTTTTACAATAATGATAATATCTTTTTTTGGTATTATCTTCGCTTTGCCAAATATACTATCTCAAGAAATAATAGATTCATTACCAAATATATTACCTAAAAAACAAATTAACCTTGGTCTGGATCTGAGAGGGGGATCCCATCTTCTAATTGAAGTTGATGCATCTGTCTTGGCTATTGAAAGAATGGATAATATTTATAATGATTTGAGGCTCGAATTAAGAAAGAATAAGATTGACATCTCAACAATTGATCAAAGAAATGATGAAATCACTATTACCATATCTCAGGCATCATCTATTAAGGATGTATTCTCAATATTAGAAGAATTATCGCAAGAAATGGGATTTAATTCATCAGGTCAGCCTAATAATGAATTAGATATCCTTGAAGTTTCAGAAAATACATACACAATAAATTTAACAGATGCTGCCATAGATTCACTGACACGAAGATCTGTTGATCAATCAATTGAGATTGTCAGAAGAAGGATAGATGAGCTTGGGACAAAAGAACCATCTATACAAAGACAGGGAAAATCAAGAATTATTATACAAGTTCCTGGTTTAGACGATCCACAAAGATTAAAAGAATTATTGGGAACTACTGCAAAAATGACATTCCATCTTATGGATCCATTAGCGGATATAGATAATATGAATCGTTCAAGTATGGTGTTATATTCTAGGGATAAAAGTGACATACCATATATTGTAATGAAAAGATCAATAATTGGAGGTGATAACCTTGTGGATGCGCAGCCTGGATTTGATTCACAAACTAATCAACCTATTGTTAATTTTAGATTCGATGGTCAGGGCGCAAGAAAATTTGGTAAAATAACCTCAGATAATGTTGGAAAACCATTTGCAATCGTTCTTGATAATGAAGTTATATCATCCCCAATCATAAACGAGCCAATATTAGGTGGTTCAGGCATGATCTCTGGAAGTTTTAGTGTTCAAGAGGCTAATGATTTAGCAATCTTATTAAGAGCTGGTGCTTTACCTGCCCCATTAATAATTTTAGAAGAAAGAACCGTTGGTCCAGACTTGGGCGCAGATTCAATCAAGGCTGGAAAAATAGCTGCTGTTTTGGGATTAATATTTGTTCTTATATATATGTTTATTTCATACGGTAGATTTGGAATCTACTCAAATATTTCATTAATAATAAATCTTTCTCTTATAGTTTCTATTCTTTCTTTACTACAAGCAACATTAACTTTACCAGGAATTGCTGGTATAATACTAACAATTGGTATGGCAGTGGATGCCAATGTATTGATTTTTGAGCGAATTCGAGAAGAACTAAACAATAAGAAATCTCCAATTAATGCAATTGATAATGGATATAAAAGAGCTTTAACAACAATCTTAGATGCGAATATAACAACTTTTATTGCGGCAATTATCCTCTTTCAATTAGGTTCTGGACCAATTAAAGGCTTTTCCATTACACTTGCTATAGGAATAATTACTTCTGTCTTTACGGCTTTTACATTAACTAGATTTATGGTTGCGAGATGGTTAAAGAAATCTAATCCAAAAGAAATCAATATTTAGTAGGAGCTAATAATGATTAAGCCAATTAAACTTATTAAAATTGATACCCATATAAATTTCTTATCTAGAACAAAATCTCTAGTAACGCTTTCCATTTTTTTAATAATCCTATCCGTCATACTTTTGCTAAGTAGAGGTTTGAATTATGGAATAGATTTTAAAGGTGGAACACTGATAGAGGTTCAAAAGATTACTGGTAACGCTGATGTCGCTGATGTTAGATTAAAGTTAAACACACTAGATCTTGGAAATATCCAATTACAAGAATTTGGAAAAGAGTCAGATTTATTAATAAGGGTTGAGCAGCCTAACAATAAAGAGGGTGAACAGCAAAAAATTATTACGGCAATATCTGATGCAATTAGTAATGATTATAATATTAGAAGAGTGGAAGTTGTTGGACCTAAGGTTTCATCTGAGCTTATAAAAAAGGGTATAATAGCTGTATTTTCAGCTATTTTTTGTGTTTTAGCCTATATATGGTTTAGATTCGAATGGCAGTTCAGTATTGGGGCTATTGCTGCTTTAGTTCATGATATAATTATAACGATTGGAGTTTTTTCACTATTACAGCTTGAGTTTAATCTTTCAATAATAGCTGCTTTATTAACGATAGTTGGTTATTCATTAAATGATACAGTTGTGATTTATGATAGAATAAGAGAGGAATTAAGGAAATATAAAAAAATGCCTCTCTTTGAATTAGTGAATCAGGCATTAAATTTAACATTATCTAGAACATTAATGACATCAATAACTACATTATTGGCATTAATATCATTATATTTATTCGGTGGTGAGGTTATTAAGGGTTTCACATTTGCAATGATTTGGGGTGTTCTAATTGGAACATATTCATCGATATTTATAGCATCTCCTGTATTAATTAAGTTAAATGTTAAAAGAGATTGGTCAAAAAAAGAACAATAATAAATATCTTAGTCGAACGAATTGAACCAATGCCTATAGTCCTCAAGAGCTCTTTCAGATAATAATTCCTTTTTTTTCTTATCACGGATTCTTTTTGGCAATTTTCTAATATGCTTTATATCCATGCTTTCAAATAAACCAAAATTTATATTCATTGGTTGAAAGTTTTTAATTTCATCTTTTCTGGTAATATAGTTCAATAAACTCCCAATAGCTGTAGTTAAGGGAATTTTATAATCTTTTTTATTACTTATTTTATTAAACATAAATAGACCAGCCATTAGTCCGATTGCAGTTGACTCAACATAACCTTCAACACCTGTAATTTGCCCAGCAAATTTTATTCTTCTATCATTGATTAAACTAAGGTCATAATTTAATAAGGTTGGGCTATTAATATAAGTGTTCCTATGAATGCCACCTAATCTAGCAAATTTTGCATTTTCTAAACCGGGGATTTGGCTAAAAATATCTGTTTGGGTTGAGTATTTTATTTTTGTTTGAAATCCAACGATATTATACAAAACACCTGCCATATCATCTTGTCTTAGTTGTACAACAGCATAAGGTTCTTCTTTATCTTTATGGATATTATTTAATCCAAATGGCTTCATGGGTCCATGTCTTAAAGTTTCAACTCCACTTTTTGCAATTATTTCTATTGGCAAACATGAATCAAAATATGGGGTTTCCTTTTCCCATTCATGAAAGATAGTTTTATCTGCTTCAATTAAATCATTTACAAATTTAATATATTGATCTTTTGTCATCGGACAATTTATGTAATCATTTACAGATCCAGTTGGTCCAATCTTATCATAACGAGACTGTTCCCAAGCGACAGACATATTGATTGATTCTTTATATACAATTGGTGCAATTGCATCAAAGAAATATAAGGAATCATTATTACTCTTATTAAGCATGTAATTAGATAATTTTTCTGATGTTAATGGACCAGTCGCAATTATAACATGTTCCCAACTATTAGGAATTGAAGTAATTTCTTCATTAATGATTTCTATATTTGGATGAGAAGAAATTAATTTTGTGATTTCATTAGAAAATAATTCTCTATCAACAGCTAATGCTGAACCAGCTGGCACTTTGAACTTATCAGCAACGGACATTATGATAGAATTACTTATTCTCAATTCTTCATGAAGTATTCCTACTGCATTTGCTTTAACTTCATCGGATCTAAATGAGTTTGAGCATACTAACTCAGCTAAATTTGAAGTTTGGTGAGCGGGGGTGCTTATTTTTGGTCTCATTTCATATAGATTTACCAAAATATCTCTGTTTGCTAACTGCCAAGCAGCTTCACAACCTGCTAAACCTCCTCCAATAATATGAACCTTAGACATTTTGTTAAAACTCATTAATTTAATTAATATTTAAAGAACTTATACTATATATACAAGAATGAAAAATTATCTTTTATCCATTACAGTTCTTATAATCTTATTTTTATTCTCATGCACAGGCCAATATTCTCCTATGAATACTAAGTACCCTAGTATGGATAATTATCTTGTTTCAATGAATTTAAAAACAACCGAAAATCATGATGTCATTGTATGTTCAGGTTATAATTGTAACACAATTACACAAATAAATTTCTCTGAAGACGACATATATGATATTAAAAAAATTTTTAAAGAAGTTAATGGTAGAACTCCATATATTGAAAGACAGATGATTTCTGCTGCAATCGCAACAATGGAAGTTATTACTGGAGATATTGTTGGTACAAAAAATGATAAAGGTGGTGTTTTAGAGAATGAATTCATAGGTAATCCAGAAAAGCAAGATTGTGTTGATGAATCTGCTTCATCAACTAGTTATTTATTATTCCTACAAAAGCATAAATTAATTTTTTTACATGATATAGTTGTACCACAGTCTAGAGGGGCTCTTATTGATGGTCGTTGGCCTCACTACACAGCTGTAATTAAAGAGAAATCATCAAAAAAACAATATGTTGTAGATTCTTGGTACAGAGATAATGGTCATCCGCCTATCATAATAGAATTAAAAAAATGGATGTATGATTGGCGAAAATCTAATAGCGTTATTAATGAGCAATTAAGTTGATATATTTAAAATTTTTTTGAGATAACCCGCAGTATAACTTTTTTCAAAATTAACTAAATCTTCTGGTCTACCTTTTGCAATAACCTTGCCCCCCCCATCTCCTCCTTCAGGTCCCATATCTATAATCCAGTCTGCACTTTTTATTACATCCAGATTATGTTCTATTACAATAACACTATTACCTCTTTCAACTAAATCGCTAAGGATATTTATTAATTTTGCAACATCATGGAAATGAAGTCCGGTTGTAGGTTCATCTAGGATATATAGCGTGTTACCTTTTGGTTTTCTTGATAATT
Organism: Hyphomicrobiales bacterium; assembly: GCA_029245795.1. Taxonomy (GTDB): domain Bacteria; phylum Pseudomonadota; class Alphaproteobacteria; order Rhizobiales; family TMED25; genus TMED25. The sequence continues at coordinate 34,739 of JAQWOP010000001.1, read as the reverse complement.
CTTTTGATAATTTGATTCTTTGGGCTTCTCCACCGGATATTGTCGTAGCTGATTGTCCAATTTTAATATAATCCAACCCCACAGCTTGTAGCATTGATAATTTATCTCGAATAGCTGGTATTGCTTTAAAAAAATCTACTGCCTCAAATACGGTCATATCAAGAATATCTGATATACTTTTATTTTTATATTTTACCTCAAGCGTTTCTCTATTATATCTTTTCCCATTGCAGATATCACAGGTGACATAAACATCAGAAAGGAAATGCATTTCAACTTTTATAACTCCATCACCTTCACAGTTTTCACATCTACCACCTTTAACATTAAAGGAAAATCTTCCTGCTTTATAACCTCGAGCTTTTGATTCTGGTAGATTTGCAAACCACTCTCTTATAGGGGTGAATGTGCCCGTATAGGTTACAGGGTTTGATCTGGGAGTTCTCCCTATGGGAGACTGATTAATTTCAATAATCTTATCAATATTCTCATATCCAATAAGCTCTTGGAAATTATCTGGCATTTGATTCATCTTGGATAATTTATCATCTAAGCTTTGATACAAAATATTATTAATTAGAGTTGATTTTCCAGACCCAGATACACCTGTAACACATAAAAAAACACCTAATGGGAATTCAACATTTATATTTACAAGATTATTTTCATTTGCTCCTATGATTTTAATAGATTTTTTTGCTTTTCTTCTTTTCTTAGGTATTTCAATTTTAAGTTCACCATTTAAATATTGCCCAGTTATTGAAGCTTTTGTATTTTTTATTTTATTTAAAGATCCTTCAGAAACTATCATCCCTCCATTAACTCCAGCTCCGGGACCAATATCAACAATATGATCTGCTTTGCAGATAGCCTCTTCATCATGTTCAACTACGATGACTGTATTTCCCAAATCTCTTAGTGTTGTTAGTGTTTTTAAAAGCCTACCATTATCTCTCTGATGTAACCCAATTGATGGCTCATCCAATACATAAATTACACCAGATAATTTCGATCCTATTTGGCTTGCTAATCTAATCCTTTGAGCCTCGCCACCTGATAATGTGCTAGAGGACCTTGATAATGTAAGATAATCAAGTCCAACCTCAAGCAGAAAGGTTAACCGATCATGAATTTCTTTGATTAATGGAGTTGCAATTTTTTTTTTATTATCACTAAGTTTTTTATGTAAATTTGATACCCAATTTATGGATTCTTTTATTGACATTGCAGTCAATTGGCTAATATCTGTATTGTTTATTTTTACACTAAGCGCATTTTCACTTAATCTTTTTCCATGGCAAGTTTTGCAGGTTTGAAGGGACTGATATCTGGATAGTTCCCTATATTTATATCTTGATTTTACTTGTTTTATTGCCTTATTTACACTTGTAATTATGCCTTCAAATGGTTTGTTTAAACTGTATTTATCATTTTCATGTGTATAAGAGAATTCAATATTTTCATTTTTTGAACCATATAAGAGAAGTTCCTTTACTTTTGAATCAAGATCTTTCCATGGTGTATTAGTATTGAAATTATATGAAATCGCAATAGATTGAATTGTATCAAATATTAAACTAGAATTAATATTCTTCCATGGTTTGATCGCTCCATCAGAAATTGAGATATCGGGATTTGGGATTATTTTTTTTGGATCAGCTGAGTAAACACTTCCAAGACCATCACAGCCTCTACATGCTCCAATAGGGCTGTTGAAAGAAAAAAGTCTAGGTTCTATTTCACCTAAGCTAAAGCCAGAAACAGGACAGGCAAATTTTGTAGAAAATATAATTCTTTCATGGGTTATATTTTTTGAAATATTAATTTTTTTGGTTAATTTTAGAGGTTTATCTGGAAATTCTATTATTATTTGTGAATCGGCATATTTTAGAACTGTTTCTATAGAATCAGCCAATCTTGTTTGGTCGATATTTCCAGTTACCAGTCTGTCTATAACAATATCAATATCATGTTTGATGCTTTTTGTTAATTTTGGTAAATTATCTATTTTATAAAAAATTCCATCAACTTTAACTCTTTGAAATCCATCTTTTTTTATTCTTTGAAATTCATTTTGAAACTCACCTTTTTTTTCTTTAGCAACAGGTGATAGGATTAAAATCTTTTCGTCATTTTTTAGTTTTGATATTTGGTCAATCATATCAGATACAGTTTGTGCTTCTATAGGAAGACCAGTTGCAGGTGAATAAGGAATACCAACTCTTGCATACAGAACTCTTAAGTAATCATAGATTTCAGTTACAGTCCCAACAGTTGATCTGGGATTCTTAGATGTTGTTTTTTGCTCGATTGATATTGAAGGAGATAGACCTTCAATACTTTCAACCTTTGGTTTATCCATCATCTCAAGAAATTGTCTGGCATATGAAGATAGACTTTCAACATACCTTCTTTGACCTTCAGCATAGATAGTATCAAAAGCCAAACTTGATTTGCCTGAACCAGATAGTCCAGTAAATACAATAAGTTTTTCTTTAGGAACATTAATTGAAATATTTTTTAAATTATGTTCTGAAGCGCCAACTATTTTTATGTATTTATTTATCTTACAAATCCATTATTAAGTATTAGGTTTCAACAATATAATCACTAAATTAATATAATTAAATATAAATTTATATAATTTAAGAATATATTATAAACTTAATAAAGGAGTTGTATTAATGGCTGGAAGTTTAAATAAAGTTTTACTAATAGGTAGGTTGGGTAATGATCCTGAAATTAGAGCTATGCAGGATGGAAAATCAGTTTGTAGTTTCAGTATGGCTACCTCAGAATCATGGAGAGATAAAAATACAAACGAGAGAAAAGAACGAACTGAATGGCATAGGGTAGTTATTTTTAATGAGAATTTAGCTAAGATTGTTGAACAATATGTTAAAAAAGGATCAAGAATATATATAGAAGGGCAATTGCAAACAAGAAAATGGCAAGATCAATCAGGACAAGAAAAATATACAACTGAAATTGTACTGCAAAATTTTAATGGTACTTTAACGATCCTTGATAGCAACAATGATAATTCAGCATCAATTGCAGGACCATCAACTGGAAGTAAAAGTGAGTTAAGCCAAACAGGAGTTGTCTCTGCAGAACCAGTTGCAGATGAATTTGATGATGAAATACCATTTTAATAAACTTAATAAGCTCTCTTCAACAGAAAGATAGAATATATTTGATTATCTCTTTCTATCGTATCTCATAACCTGCTATTATTAATTAACATGATTCGTAATAAGTAGTTTGAAAATTGACAGAAGACGAAAAAAATCCAAATCCAGAACCTAAGTCAGGAATAGTACCTGTAACTATTGAAAGTGAGATGAGTGCGTCTTACTTAGATTACGCTATGAGTGTTATTGTTTCAAGAGCTATCCCTGACGTAAGAGATGGTCTTAAACCTGTTCATAGGAGGATTCTTTATTCTATGAATCAAATGGGTTTGGATCATAATAAACCATTCCGAAAATCAGCAAGAGTAGTTGGGGACGTCATCGGTAAGTATCATCCTCATGGTGATTCAGCTGTTTATGAATCATTAGTAAGAATGGCTCAAACTTTTTCAATGAGAGCACCCTTAATAGAGGGTCAAGGTAATTTTGGATCTATTGACGGCGACAGACCAGCTGCTATGCGTTATACAGAGTGTAGATTAGATAAAATAACAACATTAATGCTAGAGGATATAGATAAAGACTGTATTGACTATCAAGAAAATTATGATGGCTCAGAAAGTGAACCAACTGTATTACCATCAAAATTCCCTAACCTACTTATAAATGGAGCAGGCGGCATTGCAGTTGGTATGGCAACTAATATTCCTCCTCATAATTTAACGGAAGTTATAGATGGTTGTATTGCAATTTTAAAAGACCCTGATATTACAGAAGAGCAACTCAATACAATTATTCCTGGCCCTGATTTTCCAACTGGAGGTATGATAATTGGAAGAATTGGAATTAAAAATGCTCAACAAACCGGAAGGGGGTCAATTATAATGAGAGGTAAGGCGGATATTGAGGTGCAAAATAATAGGAATAGTATTATTATCACAGAGATACCTTACCAAGTTAATAAATCAAATCTTATTGAAAAAATTGCTGATCTTGTAAGAGACAAAAGGGTTGAAGGTATTTCTGACATAAGGGATGTGTCAGATAGACATGGAATACGTGTGGTTGTAGAACTTAAGAAAGATGCAGAATCGGACGTAATACTCAATCAATTATATAAATACACACCATTACAATCATCATTTGGTTGTAATATGGTGACTTTAAATTCTGGTAAGCCTGAATTACTATCTCTTAGACAGGTGATTAATGCTTTTCTTGAGTTTAGAGTTGAAATCGTTGTCAAAAGAACGACCTATCTATTAAATAAATCTCGTGACAGAGCTCATGTTCTTGTTGGTTTGGCAATAGCTATTGCCAATATCGACGAAATCATATCAGTTATTAGATCATCTCCTGATCCTGCTACAGCGAGAGAGTATATGTTAAAGAAGAAATGGATACCAAAAAATGTGGAATCTCTAATAAAATTAATAGATGATCCACGTCATAAAATTTCTAAAGATGGTTCTTACATGCTCTCAATTGAGCAGGTTCAGGCTATTCTTGATTTAAGATTACAGCGTTTAACCGCAATAGGGCGTGATGAGATTGAGAAAGAATTAAACACTATAGGGGAAGATATAAAGAAGTATCTTGAAATACTCTCTACTAGGCAAGTATTGGATGATATAATTGAAAATGAATTAATTTATTCAAAGAATACTTTTGGAACTCCTCGTAAAACTGAAATCATGGATATAGAATTAGATGTAGATGATGAAGATCTCATTCCAAAGCAAGATGTGGTAATAACTGTTAGTCATAAGGGCTATATAAAAAGAGTTCCTTTATCAACTTATAGAAGTCAGAGAAGAGGGGGGAAAGGCCGTGCTGGAATGAGTACTAGGGATGAAGATTTCGTTACTCAAATATTTGTAGAAAATACCCATACACCAATATTATTTTTCTCATCTACAGGAATAGTTTATAAGATGAAAGGTTATAAACTCCCCCAAGGCACACCTCAATCGAAAGGTAAGGCTATGATAAACCTTCTTCCTTTAAGTGAAGGAGAAAATATAACTACAATAATGCCACTTCCAGAAAATGAAGAGGAATGGGAAAATCTACTTTTAATGTTTACTACCGAAAATGGTAATGTAAGAAAGAATAAATTAAGTGATTTTGTTGATGTTAGATCAAACGGTAAAATCGCAATGAAACTTCAAGGTGATGATAAGATAAAGTCTGTAGAAACTTGCACAGACCATGACGATATTTTGATTACAACTTCAAAAGGCCAATGTATTAGATTCCGTGTAAAAGATGTAAGGCTATTTGTTGGTAGATCATCAACAGGAGTAAGGGGAATTAGGCTCGCAAAAAATAATAAAGTTATATCAGCAACCATTATTAATGCACTAAATGCTACCACTGAAGAAAGATTAGCTTATATAAAGATGAGCAAAGCTGTCCGTGGTGATATAGAGCAAGAAACTGATACCACCGAAGATGTAATTGAAGATGCAGATCCAACTATACTAAGCGAACAAAAATACGCTGAGATGGGAGCATCAGAACAATTTATTTTATCAATTTCAAATAATGGTTATGGCAAAAGAACTTCTACATTTGAATATAGAGTAACTGGTCGTGGTGGAAAAGGTATTATAGCAATGGTTGTGAATGATAGGAATGGTGATTTATCAGATTCATTTCCTGTAGAGCCATCAAATCAAATAATTCTAGTAACGGATAAAGGCAAGTTAATAAGATGTCCTGTTGATGATATACGAATTGCCTCAAGATCCACACAAGGTGTTAGAATTTTTGATATCGATAATGAAGAACAGGTTGTCTCAGTTGAGCGTTTGGGAGATATTGAAACTGAAGATAATCAGGAGGAGGATGATAGTGAATAAATTTTTCTTCCCAGGATCATTTGATCCAATTACATTAGGGCATCAAAATATAATTGAAAAAGTCTCAAAAATTACCGACCATTTAATTATAGGAATTGGTAATCATCATGAGAAGCAAAGTCTTCTTAATATAAAAGTTAGGGAAACCCTTCTACAACAATCTATTGATGAATTAAAAGTAAAAAATATGAGATTGCCATTAATTGATATCATAATCTTTGATGGTCTTCTTGTAGATGCTGCCAAGAATAATGATTGTGATGTGATTGTAAGAGGAATTAGAGATACATCTGATTTAAATTATGAACTTAGAATGTATAATACCAATCGTAAAATGAATGATAAGATTGAAACTTTTTTTGTAGCTACTGATAATAGTTTAAATCATGTATCATCTAGTCTTGTTAGGCAAATTTATAGATTAGGTGGAAAAATTGATGCCTTAGTGCCAACTTCTGTAAATAAATACTTGATTAGTAATGTTAATTCTATTACGAAGAATGTTTAGACAAATGAAAAAAATATTATTCTTATTTTTATTAATTATTTTTATGAAGGATGTTATGGCTGAAAATACAAATGAAAAATTGCTTTTAGAATTAACCCATGGCGAGGTAACAATTGAATTGCATAGTGATGTTGCACCTCTGCACGTTGAAAGAATAAAAGAATTAGTCAAAGAAGGTTTCTATGATGGGATTGTTTTCCATAGAGTTATAGAGGGTTTTATGGCACAAACTGGAGATCCAACGGGGACTGGTATGGGAGGTTCTGATTATCCAGATGTAATAGCTGAATTTTCTAATAAACCTTTTGAAAGAGGTACTATCGGTATGGCTCGTTCAAGCAATCCAAATAGTGCTAATAGTCAATTTTTTATATGTTTCAAACCGGCTCCTTTCCTAAATGGTCAGTACACTGTATGGGGTACTGTTGTCGATGGCATGAGTAATGTAGATGCAATTGTAAGAGGCGAACCGCCCACTGATCCAGATAAAATTATCAGAATGTCACTTATTGAAGAATAAAATCTAGTACTGTGGATTTAAAACTGTTTGATTTTCAACTTGAAAAAAGTAACATAGCCTTATCTCCTGTTTCACCTAGAGATAATTCTAAGCTTTTAGTTTTAGATGAAAATGAAAGTATTGGTAATGCTCATTTTTATGATTTGCCTTCTTTTCTAAATCCTGGAGACACTTTAGTTGTTAATGAAACAAAAGTTATTCCTTCTTACTTTGAATGTTTTAAAAAACGTTTTGATGAAATATCAAGAATTAAATTAAATCTTGTAAAAGAAGTTGGAAATGGATGTTGGCTAATTTTAGCCAAGCCAAAAAAACGTATTAAAATCAACGATAAAATAATATTTTCAGCGGTTGATTCAGTTGAGGCTAAAGTTGTAGCATTTGAAGAAGATGACCATATTAAGATATCTTTTAATATAGAAAAAGATAAATTACTAAAGTGGATTTATGTTAATGGAACTGTTCCATTGCCACCTTATATAACATCCCAGAGAGATATAGATAAAAAAGATGAGAAATCATATCAAACTGTCTATGCCAAAACTCAAGGTTCTTTTGCTGCGCCAACTGCTGGACTTCATTTCACTGAAGAACTTCTTAAAAAAATTAAATCTAAGGGAGTAAATGTTTGTACTGTTTTACTTCATGTAGGGTCAGGAACTTTTTCTCCAATAAAAACAAATAATATTAAAAATCATAAGATTCATTCGGAATGGTGTTGTTTGGATGGTGATTCTGTCAAAATTCTGAACCAGACTAAGGCAAATAAAAATAAAATTATAGCTGTGGGAACAACTAGTATGAGAATTTTAGAAACTGCAATCAATAAGGATGGATTATTTTCTGAGTATATTGGTGAAACAAATATATATATAACACCAGGATTTAAATTTAATGCAGTAGATATGTTGGTAACTAATTTTCATTTACCAAAATCATCATTATTTGTACTTGTTTGTGCCTTTTATGGAATTAAAAATATGCAAAACGCTTATAAATATGCAATAAAAAATGACTATAGATTTTATTCATATGGTGATGCATGCCTTATAAAGAAAAATTATGACCTTTGAGATTAAAAAAACTGATGGCAAAGCCAGAAATGGTATTTTGAAATTACCAAATGGTATGGTTGAAACTCCTGTTTTTATGCCAGTGGGGACTCAGGGAACTGTTAAAGCTATGTTCACAGAGAAATTAGAGGAAATTGGTTTTAAAATAATTCTAGCTAATACATATCATATGTTTCTAAGACCAGGTTGTGAAGTTTTAGATGGTTTTGGCGGCTTAAATAATTTTATGAAATGGGATAAGCCAATTTTAACCGACTCCGGTGGCTTCCAAATAATGTCTTTATCTAAATTAACAAAAATTCATAATGACGGAGTTCATTTCCAATCACATATAGATGGTAAGAAATTTTATCTAACACCAAAATTATCAATGGAGATACAAAATTCAATTGGATCTGATATTCAAATGGTTTTAGATCAGTGTATTGAGTATGATACGGATATAACTCTTGTAAAAAATGCTATGAGTCTATCCTTGAAATGGGCTGAATTATCTAAGAAGTCATTTTTCAAGAAAAACAAAAGAAAACTTTTTGGTATAGTACAAGGTGGAGTAAATCCTGATTTGCGTAAATTTTCTGCTGAAGAAACAATAAAAATAGGTTTTGATGGATATGCTATAGGTGGCTTAGCGGTTGGAGAAGGTCAGAAATTAATGCTTCAAACATTGGATTACACAGTTCCTCTTCTACCTATAGATAAACCTAGGTATTTAATGGGTGTTGGAACACCACAAGATCTCTTGGAGGCTGTTAGAAGAGGAGTTGATATGTTTGACTGTGTTATGCCAACAAGAGCAGGACGTCATGGTCTTGCATACACAAGTAATGGAAAAATTAATATAAGAAATTCAAAATATTCGAAAGACCACAGCCCTATAAACTCAAATTCATTATGCCCAGTGACATCTAAATATTCTCGCGCATATCTACATCATTTATTTAAATCAAAAGAAATTCTAGGTTCAATGATACTTACATATATAAATTTACAATATTATGATGATCTTATGATTCAATTAAGGAAAGCAATTCATGATCAAAAACTTGATGAAACTATGAATCAAATATATGAAAAATGGGATAAAAAAGAAAATATTTGATTATGTATTGATGTAATCTAATTTTAAGTATATTAAATTATTATATATATTGGGGCCCTTAGCTCAGTCGGTAGAGCAGGTGACTTTTAATCACTGTGTCATAGGTTCGATTCCTATAGGGCCCACCATTTTTTATAAAATTATTTACAATAAAACAAAAAGTAACAAACAATAATCTTAAAAGCATTTTGTTTGTTTTTTTTATCTTACGTGATAGGATACTAAATTCAAATTATTATAGGGAGGTCTAAAATGATTAGATTTATATTTTTAATAATGATTTCAACTGGTCTTACAATGGGTACTGCAAAATCAGCTGAATTCATGTCTATTGGCACTGGAGGTCCTACAGGAGTTTATTTCCAAGTCGGAAATGCTGTTTGCCAAATGGTACATCGTGAGGCAGCTGAAGGAAGAAGTTCCGGACGCCAACATGGGTATAGATGTTCTGCTCCTTCAACAGCAGGTTCAAACTATAACATTGGCAATGTAACATCAGGTGAATTACAATTTGGTGTTTCTCAGTCAGATTGGCAATTCCATGCAACAAATGGTTCAAACCGATATGAAGGTGATCAAAAAGCTAATTTAAGATCTGTTTTTTCTGTTCATCCAGAACCTTTCCAAATTCTTGTTGCAAAAAACTCAGGAATAGAAACTTGGGATGATTTAGAAGGGAAAGCCGTTAATGTTGGTAATCCTGGATCAGGTCAAAGAGGTACATTTGAAGTATTATTAGATGCCAATAATGTTGGTGCTGACTACTTTGGATCTGCAACAGAACTAACATCTTCAGAACAATCTTCAGCATTATGTAATGGAGATATTGATGCTTATGGTTATACTGTTGGCGTTCCTAACGCAGGAGTTGCGCAAGCTGCAGACGGTTGCGGTGCTGAGATAATCAATCTTAACAATGATGCTGTACAGGGATTAGTAAATGACAATCCTTTTTATGCTTTCGCTACAATACCAACAGGAACATACTCAACAATTACTGAGGATGTTACAACATTTGGTGTTAAAGCAACATTTGTAACCTCATCTGATGTAGATGATGAAATGGTTTATGAAGTTGTAAGAGCAGTGTTTGAAAACTTTGATGCTTTTAAATCACTTCATCCTGCTTTCCGTAATCTTTCACCTCTACAAATGGTATATGAAGGAAATTCTGCACCTATGCATGATGGAGCTATCAGATACTATAAAGAACGAGGCTGGATGTAATATAATTAGTTATGGGGATTTAACTATCCCCATAACATTAATTTAACTCATTTACTCCTTAATGATTAAATCTAGAAAAACTGAAGATGCAATCGCGCTTGAAACTGGTGATATAAATATTACTGGTTTTTTTTCGTCTTATATTAGTTATATCCTTATTTTATGGTCGCTTTTTCAACTTTATATATCTTCTAGTTTGGGAAGTATATTAGAGGGTTATTTAGGTTTTGGTTTAATTAACGACCTATTTGCTAGGGCAATGCATTTATCTTTTGGTGGAGTTTTGTGTTTTCTTTTATACCCTGCAAAAAAAACAAATATTTCTAATAGAGTGGTTCCAGTATATGATTTAGTTCTTGCTTTCTTGATATTATTAGCTTGCTGGTGGCAAGCATTCTTTTTTGCTGATATTATAGGTTATAAAGGTCAAACTAGAACTTTTGATTTTCTCTTTTTTAATAATATTCCATTTGAATTCATTCTTGGTTGGATAGCAATTTTTGTCGTATTGGAAGCAGCAAGAAGGGCAGTTGGAGTTCCGCTTGCGATCATTGGAACTATTTTTGTTTTTTATACTATTTTTAATAAATATTTACCCGATCCATTTGGTCTCTCATCAGTAAGCTTTACAAGATATGTAACAACTCAATGGTATGGTCAAGAGGGGATATTTGGAATTCCCTTGGGTGTTTCAACAAAAACAATTTATCTTTTTGTATTATTTGGAGCGCTCTTGCATAGTTCAGGTGCTGGTAAATGGTTTATAGATTTGGCCTTCGCAGCTGTTGGACATATGAGAGGTGGACCAGCAAAGTCAGCCGTACTAGCTTCTGGATTTACTGGAATGATATCTGGCTCATCAATCGCAAATACTGTAACAACTGGTACATTTACAATTCCGATAATGAAAAAGAATGGTTATACAGCAGTGAAAGCTGGTGCAATTGAAGTGTCTGCATCAACTAATGGTCAAATAATGCCACCTATTATGGGAGCTGCAGCTTTTGTGATGGCAGAGGTAATTGGAATTCCATATTTTGATATTATTAAACATGCATTTATTCCAGCTATAATATCATATATTGCATTATTTTATATTGTGCATCTAGAAGCTCTAAAACTAGGTTTAAAGCCAACCCCCATATTAGAAGGAGTAGGAATTGTTATGAGGAGAGGTTGGCAATATTTGATACCAATTTGTGTATTGATTTTAATGCTAACATTATTTAGATATAGCGCTGATAGAAGTGCTTTGTATTGCATTGTGACTTTTATATTAATTGTTCTAATTGAAAATATTATAATTTCTTATAGAGATCGACAGCATGGTTTTATTAGAACTGCTCTTAAAAAAACAAGAGGCATACTTTCAAGAGGATTGATGGGTGGCGCAAAAAATATGATTACAGTATCAATTGCTGTGTCAGCTGCTGGATTGGTTATGGGTTCAATAGGGGCATCTGGCTTGTCGAATGCTATTCAAGAGCTTCTTACTGTTATTGCCGGTGATGCAATAATCCCAATCTTAATTGCAACAGCAATATTATCAATAATCTTAGGCATGGGTTTACCTACAACTGCAAATTATCTTATTGTCTCCACATTAATGGTTGGTATAGTTTCTACACTTGGAAGACAGGCGGGTTTTGATTTCCCAATAATATCAATTCATTTATTCTGTTTTTATTTTGGTTTAATGGCTGATGTGACACCACCTGTTGGACTAGCAGCATATGCAGCTTCGTCAATAAGTAGGGCTGATCCTATTAAAACAGGGATTCAAGCATTCTGGTATGATTGTAGAACAGCAATTCTTCCATTTGTGTTTATTTTTAACTCAGAACTTTTGCTAATAAATGTGGATAGTTTTTTTCAGGGTTTATTAGTTTTTGTTATGAGTTTACTCGCAATCTTATCATTTACTTCTGTTACACAAAACTGGTTTATTGTTAAAATGAAGTTTTATGAATCAGTTATACTTTTATTAGCGTGTTTTATTTTATTCCGACCAGGTTATTTTTTGGATAAATTTGTGCCTGAAAAAAATATTATAATAGAAACTGAAAGATTAGAAGAAGGAATAGAAGAAAATTTAATTACTCTAAAAACTATAGATTTATTAAATAATGAACAAACTATTGTTATAGATAAAGATTTATTTGAAATAACTGATATAAGTTGGGATAGTTTAGGTGTGAGTGCTTTTGAATCATTTATCTACGATAACGCTATGCAGGTATCGATATCTAATTTTACGAGTCCAGGGTATAAAAGTGGCTTAAGAAATGGAATGAATGTATTAAGTGTGGAAAAAGTAGAAAAAAGAATAACAAAACATTGGTTTTATATTCCAGGGTTAATACTATATTTATTAGTTTTCTTGAATCAGAAATATAATAGAAAAAAAGATATTATTTAATTGACCAATTTATTTAACAGAGAATTAAATAATGAAATGCCAGTTGCCGTTTCTGGTAAAGGTGTTCATATTAAAGACTCAACTGGTAAAGTTTATATTGATGCTTGTGGTGGAGCAGCTGTTTCCACATTTGGTTATAGTAACAGTAAAATAAGAACATCAATAATAAAACAAACAAGAAAATTATCATATGTACATAGTGGTTTTTTCAATACGGATGTATCAGAAGAATTAGCAAAAATATTATCAGAGAATCTTCCTGAGCCTTTAAATTGGACCTACATAGTATCCGGTGGTTCGGAAGCTGTCGAAGCATCTATTAAACTTGCTACACAATATCATGCATCTAAGGGGCATACTGATAAGATTGAAATCATATCAAGGCACCAATCCTATCATGGAAGCACGCTTGGTGCTTTAGCTGCTGGTGAAAATATACCCAGAAGAAAACCATATGAACCTTTGTTATCGAATCATATACATCATATAGCCCCTTGTCATTTCTGGAGATGGGGCGGAGATTATAGTGATGAAGAGTATGGAATTAATGTAGCTAATGAACTTGAAAATAAAATTTTAGAATTAGGGACTAATAAAGTATCAGCATTCATTTGTGAAACTATAGTTGGGGCGACAATGGGAGCCGTATGTCCATCCAAGGGTTATTTTGAAAGAATTAGATCTATTTGTAATAAATACGACGTACTTCTAATATTAGATGAAGTAATGTGTGGGATGGGAAGATGTGGAAGTTTGTTTGCCTTTGAAAATTATAATGTTATCCCAGATATAGTTTGTATCGCAAAGGGATTGGGAGCTGGTTATCAGCCAATTGGTGCAATGATTTGTAATGATGAGATTTATACTTCAATAAAAAATAATATTGGTTTTTTTGAGCATGGACATTCTTATTTAGCTCATCCAACTGCATGTGCGGCAGCAATTTCTGTATTAGGTCTTTTATTGAAGGGGAATATGTTAGAAAAGATTACTTATAAAGGTGATTTACTTAAGAAGAAGCTTGAAAAGAAATTTAATTCTAGTGAATATATTGGGGATATAAGAGGAAGGGGATTATTAATTGGTATGGAAATAGTAAAAGATAAGCAAACAAAAGAACCATTTGATCCAAGAAATAAAATATTTCAAAAAATAAAAAGAAATGCTCTTGATCTTGGTCTGATGGTATATCCGGGTGGGGGAACAATAGACGGTGTTTATGGCGACCATATATTATTAGCACCACCTTTTATAATCAATAACAAACAAATTAATAAAATTGTTGATAAATTATATCTCGCTTATGATCAGACTATAAAATCAATAGATTTTTATTAACATTAAATTCTCTAAATGTGCTATATTTATGTAGTTATGTTTTTTAAAGGGAGGTTGTAATGTCTTTTGAAGGAGTTCATAGAGTAGGTCATATTGGCATTTGGGTAAGTAATATAGATAAATCACTGGATTGGTATAGAAATGTGGTTGGTCTTAAATTAACTGGATTATGGGGTGAGCCATATAGAAGAGATAGACAATGTTTTGTTAGGTGTGAAGATTGGCATCATGACATTGTTTTTTTTGAAATTGATAAAACAAAAGATAGAAAAAGTCTTGATCAATCAGATACTGGAAAAAGGCACGCGCCTGGAGTTCATCATATTGCTTTTGAAATTCCTGAACGGGAGGACTGGTTAAATGCATTAGAAGAATGCAGAAAAAAAGGTATACCTTTTGTGTCAGGCCCATATGTTCACGGTCATGAAGCAAAATATGTCGAGGATAACGATACATTAGGTTTTGTTGGAGGAAGTGGAAGTCATGCATTCTATATTACAGATCCTGATGGAAATCGTTTAGAGTTTTATACTTGGATGATGAAAGTTACTAAGAAATGTGTTGCTGCTCCAAATCCTGACTTCTAGTAATGCAAAAACATATATTAATCCCAATATTCCTCTTTTTGGCATGTGGATTTGCTCATTCACATGCTACTATCAATATTGAAAATGTAGCTAGTGAAGATGGTTACATTGATATGAGTATTTATATGGATAAAGAATCATTTATTAATAATAAACCGCATTATAATGTTAGAAAAATAGCCACTCAAGGAGTTACAAAATTTCCACTCAAAGATATGCATGAAGGTAAAATTTCAATATTCGTATATCATGATGAAAACAATGATAAGAAATTAAATACATCGTTATTTTGGGTTCCTAAAGAGGGCTTTGGATATTCCAATGATTATATTCCAACTGGACGACCTAAATTTGATAAAACAGTTATATCTTTAAATCATGGTATTCCAATTAATTTAAAAATGAACTATTAAACACAGGATACATTATGCTAGGATTATTTTGTGCAATGTTTTCTGCCATTGCTTTTGCTGCTAATGATACAGCTCTAAGAAGGGGTATATTATTTGCATCTGTATATAAGTCAATTATTGTAACTGTTCCAATTGGTGTTCCGTTATTTTTGATGGCAATAGTGATATTTGGTTGTTGGCCGAGTTTTCATGAGCTTAGTTTAAATTCAATTTATTTATTTTCGATTGCTGGAGTTATTCATTTTGTGTTTGGTAGATATTTTGGTTATAAAGCTATTGAATCTCTCGGATCAACCCAAGCTGGTCCAATAGTTCAATTAGGTTTATTAATTAGTTTATTTTTTGCATTTTTTGTTTTGAAAGAAGCAATTAATGCATACCATATTATTGGAATTAGCCTTTTATTGCTAGGGCCACTATTTATTTTATTTGGGAAGCAAAATGATAAATTTACCAAATCTGGTATTAAACTAAATTATAATAAGGGTTTAATGTGGGGCTTGATGTGTGCCGCTTGCTATGGAACAAGCCCTTTTTTAATCAAATTGGGATTAGGATCAGGAGATTTTAAATATACAATTATCGGAGGTTTCGTATCATATTTATCAGCAATGTTATTCCTAGTATTTATAATTCTTATAAGTGGAGTTAAATACAAAGATATATTAGAAATTAATCCAGATGGAATGAAATGGTTTACTATAACTGGTATAATGGGATCCACAGCTCAGCTATTAAGATATATAGCTTTGGGAATCCTTCCAATTTCAATAGTCGAGCCAATTCATAGGTCATCAGTTGTTTTCCGTGTTTTATTTGGATATATTGTTAATAGAAAACATGAAATTATAAATATTAGAGTTCTATCAGGTATAGCCTTGTCATTAATTGGGGTATACATACTTATCTTACAATTAGACATATCCTAGAAAGGATTCAAATTAAATGTTGGGCAGTATACTAGCATTATTCTCGGCTATGATGTTTGCTGGAAATGTAACTACCCTCAGAAGGGGCGTGCTATCAGCTCCTGTTTACCAAGCTATCGCTGTTACAGTGCCTATCGGCCTTCCATTGTTTTATATAATCTTAATTATTTTTGATTGTACGTATATATTATTTGAAATGACTCTTGATTCATTGTTTTTTTTTGGTTTAGCGGGCATTATTCATTTAATTTTAGGTCGTTATTGCAATTACAAAGCAACACAATTACTTGGCGCTACTCTATCTGGTCCAGTAACACAATTATCTGTCTTGGTATCGGTATTTTTTGCTTTCTTTGTTTTAGAAGAAATTTATACTTTAGAGCTTTTGTTAGGTATTTTATTAATAGTTATTGGACCCTCTATTATTCTATTTTTAGGTGGAGTTAATTCAAAAACAAGATCTGGTGTTGTTATGTATTATAAGAAAGGATATTTTTGGGGTTTGTTATGTGCATTATCTTTTGGAATAAGCCCATATTTAGTTAAAGTTGGATTGAAAGATGGTGGCATTAAAGAGAGCATAGTTGGAGCTTTTGTTGCTTACTTTTTTGCAACAATACTCATTTTTATAGTAATATTTCTTAGTAAGAAATCATTTCGTGAAGTCTATACTTTAAATAATAAGGGTGTTTTCTGGTTTATTATTGCTGGAGTTTTTAGTTCTTTTGCGCATTTATTGCGATATATGGCACTTGGAGTAGCACCTATATCTATTGTAGAACCAATTCAAAAGACAACAGTCATATTTCGAGTAATTTTTAGTTGGTTAATGAATAGGCAACATGAAATTATAAATTTTAAAGTCTTATTTGGAATTTTTCTATCAATAATAGGTGCTTACATTGTAATTTGGCAAATATAATACCTATTTCCAAAAATCAACGTCCGCAGCTTTAAAATCCGTGACTGCTGAAGTATCTGGTTTAGGATTTGCTTTATCACTTTGGTAGAAAAAATATCCTGAAATTGCCATAATAGCTACTAATGTAACCATTAGTATATATTGGTGTTTTTGTTTCATCTTTTACTCCATAAATAAGGTTAACATATATATATCAAAGATCATTCAAAGATAAAGGAAATAAGTTAAAATAATACAAAAATGTTATTAACTCAATATTTCCCACATCTTTTCTGAGGTTACGGGCATATTTAGATTCTTTCCATCTATACCATTACTTTCTAAGGCATCAACTATTGCATTCATTATAGTTGGAAGTGCCCCTGATATGCCAGCTTCGCCACATCCCTTTATCCCAAGTGGGTTTGTTTTGCAAGGGACAGGATGAGATTTAAAGACAAATTGTTTTGGTATATCTGCAGCCTTTGGCATTGTATAATCCATATATGATCCCGATAATAATTGACCATATTCATCATAACATAAATTCTCCATAAGTATTTGTCCTTGTGCCTGAATAATGCCACCTAGGACCTGCCCTTCTACCAACAGTGGATTAATTAAGTTACCAAAATCATTTACTGCTATATGTTTTATAAGTTTGACTTCGCCAGTCTTGGGATTAATTTCAACTTCTGATACATGACAACCATTTGGAAAAGACGATGGGGGAGTGTCTTCAGCTAAAGCGCCATCAAGTCCTTGTGGTAAATGATTAGGGAGTTTTTTATTTTTTATTAGATCCTTTACTTGATCATTAAGTTCTAAAATACTAACTCTATGATTTGAATTTGGTAATTCAAAATTTCCATCATTAAATTCAATATTTTCTGGGTTATCTTGAAAGAGATAAGCCGCTAACTGTTTGCCATTATCAATTACAATATCTGATGCACTTAAAAGTAATGTGCCTCCTGATATTGCAGATCGCGATCCACCAGTTCCACTTCCAGCAATAAGCTCTTTACTATCACCTTGTAATAATTTAAATTTTTCCATTGGAATTCCAAGTTTATCTGACACAATTTGAGAAAAGGAGGTAAGATGGCCTTGTCCATAGTCTAAATTACCACTAATTAATGTTATATCACCAGAATCATCAAAGCGTATTTTCCCCATTTCTTTGCCAACTGGAGCAGTTACTTCTAAGTAGTATGTCAAAGCTCTTCCTCTCAGAAGTCCCTTCTTTTTAGATTCTTCGACTCTATCTTGATAGGTGTTCCACTCTGACGTTAGTAATGCATCATTTAATAGACTATGAAAATCGCCACTATCATAGGTCAGTCCAGCTGCTGATTTATAGGGGAATTGGCTTTTGTCAATTAGATTAATTTTTCTTAGTTCTACCGGATCAAAATTCATTTCCAAAGAAGCTTTTTGAATTAATCTTTCCATTATATAGACACCCTCGGGTCTACCAGCTCCTCTGTAGGCTCCAATTGGAGTTGTGTTTGTGAAGGATGCGATTGTATTTATATAAATTTTTGGAAGCTGGTAGGCACCACAGAAATTATTTCTTATATTCGCTGACTGAGCCATAGGTCCCATCAATCCAAGAAAGGCTCCACAATTTGCAACAACATTTATTTTTGCTGCAACCATTTTTTTATTTTCATCAAAAGCTAGAGTTGCTTTAATCCAAGAGTCACGTCCATGTGTATCTGATAAAAATGAATCCGTGCGAGTGTCAGCCCACTTTACACTTTTCCCAGTTTTCTTGGCTGCTACTAAAGAAGCAATATATTCTGGGTATGGACTAGATTTCATTCCAAAAGAACCACCAACGCTATGAGTATGACAGTGCATTTTTTCACGAGGTATATTGAAAATAGCTTTGGCTAATATATTTGAAAACCCAAAGAGACCTTGGGAAGGAGAGTGTAATTCATATTCTTCTTCTTTAGCATGATAGCTGGCAAAGCAGGCACGAGGTTCCATTGCTGATACAATAAGTCTACTATTTCGAAGTTCTATTGTTGTTTTAAATTTTGCATTATTAATTAATTGATCAATTTCATTCTCATCGCCAAACTCCCAATCAACTGCTACATTATCTTTCATTTTAGGATGAATGGTTATCGCATCATTTGTAATTGCATCATTTGCATCTACAATAACATCAAGTTCTTCAACTTCTAATTCTATATAATCAGCTGCATCTTTTGCATTATTCAATGTGTCTGCCACAATAAATGCAACAGGCTGTCCAACATAGTAAACTTTTCCTTTAGCTAGGGGTAGAAGTGGGGGGACATTTATTGGTTTTCCATCTTTACCAATGAGTTTATCAGCAGTTAAGCAAGGAATTGGACCAATAGCCTCATCATCCATGTCATTATATGTAAGTATATCTATTATTCCAGGTTGTTTTTTCGCTTCTTCAATATTAATTTTTAGAATTTTTGCATGTGCATATGGAGATCTAAAAACAAAAGCATTATTATATTCATCGTCAGGCTTGTAATCATCTGTATATGTACCTTCACCTTTTAGTAGTTCAGGATCTTCAAATCTTGATACTGATTGCCCAATAGCAAATTTTGTAAAGGACAAATCTTTTAAATCATCCATATTATTTATACTCCTTAGTTTTTATATGTATTCAATATCATATCAGCTGCTTTTTCTGCGATCATAATTGTCGGAGCATTAGTATTTCCCGACACAAGTGTAGGCATAATTGAAGCATCAACAACTCTTAAAGATTTTATTCCTCTAACTTTAAGTTCTTCATCAACTACTGCCATATCATCATTTCCCATTTTGCAAGTTCCAACGGGATGGTAGCTAGTTCTACTATACTCTTTTATATAATTTAATAGTTCTTCATCAGTATTTAAAGATGGTCCAGGATATTTTTCTGCAACAACGTAAGATGATATTTTCTTATTATTGAATATCTTTCTAATAATCTTAATGGATTCTAAAAGCTTTAGACGATCTCTTTCTTCGCTTAAATAATTAGGTGCAATTTCAGGGGCATCTGCAGGGTTGCTTGATTTAATTCTGACATAACCTTTACTTTCTGGTCTTAATAATGCACATACAACTGTAACTCCTGGATATTTGTGAGGTGCACCGCCAACTGCTGTGGATGAGTGCATTAGAACCAAACTTTGTATATCGGGTGTCTCGAGTAGAGGATTTGTTTTAAAAAATCCACCAGCATAGGCAACCCCCATAGCAAGTAGTCCTTTACGATTAAAAATATAATTAAGTCCTGCACCAATCCTAACATGCAGCTTGTGAAAAACATCATTTGCTGTGAAGGGTTTATTTAATTCATACATTATTGGTGCATTTATATGATCTTGAAGATTTTCACCTACACCTTTTAATTCATGTATAGTTTCGATACCATATTTATTGAGAGTTTTTTTATCTCCAATACCAGACAATTGAAGGAGTTGCGGTGAATTAAATGCACCAAGTGATAAAATAATTTCTTTATTTGCAGAAATCCTTATCTTTTTACCTTTACGTGTATATTCAATTTCCTCTGCCTTCTTATCGTTGAAGATAACTCTTGATGCAAGAGATTCGGTTATTATTGTTACATTTTGTCTTTCTTTTGCATCTTCCAGATATGCTTTAGCAGTACTCCATCTTCTTCCTTTGTTTTGGGTCCATTGGAAAGGGCCAAATCCTTCTTGTTTTTCACCATTAAAGTCATTATTTCTTTCATAACCTTCATCCACTGCAGCCTCAATGTAGGCATCAGCCAAAGGATGTTTGTCTCTATGGTCTTGAACGTGAAGATTCCCAGTAGAGCCATGGAAATCATCTTCTCCTCTTTGTTGAATCTCTGATTTTTTAAAATATGGCAATACATCGTCGTAGGACCATCCTGTATTACCTAATTGTCTCCATGTGTCATAGTCTTCTTTTTGTCCGCGTATATATATCATTCCATTTATAGAACTTGTTCCGCCTAATACTTTTCCTCTGGGAGCTGGGATACTTCTATTAATCCAGCCATCATCATCCTTAGTTTTGTACATCCAGTTTAGTTTTTTATTATGAAATAACTTTGCGTATCCGATAGGAACATGTATCCAAGGATTGGTATCTTTTGGACCTGCTTCTAAAAGGCAAACGCTATATTTGCCATTTTCAGATAATCTTGCAGCGAGAGTGCAGCCAGCTGACCCGGCACCAACTATTATAAAATCATATTTATCCATATTGTTTACTACTATCTTTATAAAAACTCATTAAAAAAATATATTACATAATTAGAAAAAATGTAATAATAATTATAAAATAATTAAGCAATTAACAAAAAAAGGTAAAGACATGCCAGTAAATAAACCAGCAAAAGCAGATTATAAAATTATAGAACTGATTTCCAACAGATGGAGTCCACGTGCATTTGCAGAAAAGGATGTTCCAAAAGATACTTTGAGGCCACTATTCGAAGCCGCAAGATGGGCAGCATCATGCAATAATTCTCAACCTTGGAGATATATAATCGCACAAAAAGAAAATACAGATCAGTTTTCAAAAGCACTTTCTTGTTTTAATGAAAACAATCAAAAGTGGGCAAAAAATGCCCCCGTTTTAGGTTTCGTTTGTGCATATCAACTAATGGCAGGTGATAGAAAAAGTAGAACAAATTTCTATGATACCGGAATGGCGATGGCACAATTTACACTTCAGGCTCTAGAACACGATTTGTATATTCATCAGGCTGGTGGGATTCTTATAGATGAGGTAAGAGAAGAATATTCAATTCCAGATGATGTGGATATTGTTTGTGGTTTTGGACTTGGTTATCAGGGAGAAGCGGAGATCTTACCGGAAGTGTTGGCAGAGAGGGAGCTTCAAGAAAGAGTCCGTAATCCTATCGAGGATTTTGTCTTCACAGAAACTTACAACAACAAATTTAAATAATAATCTAATAGGGTCATCATGAAATCAAATAAACAAGAAACAGGTATTGCAGTAATTGGAGCAGGCGGTATTGGGAATTTGAGAGCTCATTCTTGCAAGCAAATTACTCAAGTTGATTATATAGCTGTTTGTGACATTGAAGATAAAAAATTAGAAAAAGTTGCGGAGTCAGTTAAGGCTGATGTTGCGACTAACAACTATAGTGAAGCAATTGAAAATGATCGTGTGGGTGCTGTAATTATATCCACAGATGAAGAAAATCACTATGATGTAACAATGAAGGCTGTTGCATTAGGAAAGTCAGTTTTAATTGAAAAACCTTTTGTTTTAGATCTTGGTGAGGCTGATAATATTCTTGCAAAAGCCAAGGAAACTGGAGCGGACGTTTTTGTTGGCTATACACAGAGATTTAGAAGAAAGTTTCTATTAGCTAAGGAAGCCGTTAGAAGAGGTCAGCTCGGCGACATAGTTTTTTCTATGGGAAAAATATACGTGACGAGAGCTGTCGGTGAGGCAGTGGCCAGCAGATCACCTAACACAACTCCTTCAATAAATACAGGTACTTATTTAGTTGACTTGATGTTATGGTATAATGAGGGAAAAAAACCAATTGAAGTATATGCAAAATCAGCAAGTAATGTGTTTAAAAGTTATAATAGAGATGATTTTCAGTGGATGTTGGTTACATTTGACGATGGTTCAGTTTCATCCCTTGGAACAAGCTGGTTACAACCACGACATTGGCCCGCTTATACAGCAACCATGGAAATAGATCTTCAAGGTACAACAGGATCATTAAGCATTGATGATGCGCATAGAGATGTAATATTAGTTCCCGGTGAACCCATACCTTGCCCTTATACACCTCAATATGACGTCGATGTTGCTTTCTTAGGATCTGCAATGCCTGGAGATTTTGTGATGGGTGAGTTTTTTGGCCCCATGAAAGAAGAAACAGATGCATTTATTAGACATACACTCGGAATGGGTGGTGTTGGTTTGACAACCGGCGAAGAAGCACGTTTAGTCCTTGCTCTAACGATGGCTGCAGATAGATCAGCAAAAGAGGGTATTCCAATAAAATTGTGAGATTTTTGCATGTCTAAATTAAACATAGACCCAAATACACTATCTAGACCAGATAGATATAAATTAATGTGTGCATTAGTAATTCCCCGACCAATTGCTCTTGTTACGACAATGTCAAAAAAAGGGATTGTAAATGCAGCTCCTTTTTCTTTTTTTAATGTTTTTTCTGACAAACCATCAATTGTTGCATTAGGAGTTAATGCAAGACCAGATGGTGGTTTAAAAGATACTGCTGCTAATATTAAAGATCAAAAAGAATTTGTTGTTCACATGGTCACATTTGATATTGCCGAACAAATGAACATTAGTTGTGTTAACTTTCCACCAGAAGTGAGTGAAATTGATGAAGCAAATTTCACATTACGTGAATCACACTTGATAAAAACTCCCACTATAAATGAAAGTTTAGTTGCGCTTGAATGCAAATTACACTCTATTATAAAACTCGGTGATGAGAGAAATTTAACTCTTGGCGAAGTAATAAATATTTCAACAAATACAGATGTTCTTGATACGGAAAAAAATTATGTAAATATTGATAATTATAAACCAATTGCGAGACTTTTTGGTAATATGTATGCAGAATTATCTGACTTTTTTGAATTAAAAAGGTTAAATTATGAACAATGGATGGAAGATAAGGATAAGGAGAATAACAAATAATGGATTTTACTTTTACTCAAGAGCAAGAAGAAATGAGAACTCATCTTGAAAGCTTTCTTAAAAATATTTGCCCAGATGAATACGTAGAAAAATGTGATAATGACGGAGTACCTCCTTATGAGGCATATAAAGCTCTATGTGATGGTGGTTGGCTCGGTTTAATTATACCTGAAGAATATGGTGGTACGGGAGGAGATGCTATAGATCTTGCAATATTACTTGAAGAGACTGGTAAACGATTTGAAGAACTGGCAATGTGGCTATTTAGAACAATGACATGGGGTGCTTTTGCAATAATGGCTCATGGGTCGGAGGATCAGAAAAAATTCTTTCTTCCTAAAATAGCAAAGGGTGAACTTTCCTTCGCCTTTGGACTGACAGAGCCATCATCTGGATCTGACGCAGCAGCCCTAAAAACGAAAGCTGAAGCAATCGGTAATGATAAGTACCTAATAAATGGACAAAAAGTTTTTACATCTGGGATGGATATAAGCGATTATTGCTTGGTAGTTCTGAGAACCTCGCAAGAAGATATGAAACAAAAAGGTATTAGTACATTTATGATTGATACAAAAAAGAAGGGTATTGAAATAAAGAAAATTGATACTTTAGGCCATAGATCAATTGGAACTACTCAAGTATTTTATAATGATGTAGAAGTATCAAAAGATGATATTATCGGCGAAATTGGTGGTGGTTGGAAAATTTGTGACTCTTGTCTTTGGTATGAAAGGTTATGCTTATCAGCAGCAAGAACTGGAGCTGCCGAAGCATGCTTCAATTTAGCGCTCGAATATGCTAAAACAAGAGAACAATTTGACAAACCGATAGGTAAAAACCAAGCCATATCACATAAACTTGCTGATATGAAGGTGATGATAGAGTTGTCGCGTTTGTTATTTTATAAATTTGCAACATCTATTAATGCCAATGAAGCCAGCAGGCATGAAGCTGCTATTCTAAAGCTTTATACAAGTGAATCTTATAAAACTATAACAGAGCATGCTATGCAAATATATGGAGGGTATGGCTTTTGTATGGAGTATCCAATTCAAAGATTTTTTAGAGATGCACGATTGTCTGTCATCGGAGCAGGGACGTCTGAAATTCAAAGAAATATAATTGCTAAAAGTTTGGGACTATAGAATGAGTTATCCATTAGAAGGTATAAGAGTAATTGAATTAGGCCAAATTATTGCTGGCACTTATGGTGGCCAGGTATTATCAGACCTTGGTGCTGAAGTCATTAAAGTTGAAACTCCGAATGGTGATTTAGGAAGGATACCTTCTGTTGCCCCAATCAATGGAGAAAGTGGATTATTTCTTACATTTAACAGAAATAAAAAAAGTATGGTGATTGACCTTAAAACTGAAAAAGGGTTAAAGATATTTTATAATCTTATTAAAAAAGCTGATGTTGTTGTTGATAATTTTAGACCAGGTGTACTTGATAGATTAAAGATAAATTATGAAACATTAAAAAAAATTAATAAAAGAATTATTCAATGTTCAGTTACAGGTTATGGGGAGACTGGAGAGTACGCAAACCTACCAGCGCTTGATATAATTATTCAATCTATAAGTGGCTATATGGCAATTACTGGTGAACCAGATACACCGCCTGTTAGAACAGGCATACCACTTGCGGATTTATCTGGTGGAATATTTTCCTGTAAAGCAATTTTAGCAGCTCTGTATAAGAGGGAGAAGACTGGAAAAGGGTCGTCTATAAGCTTATCAATGTTTGATGGTATGTTAAGCCTGCTTACATACCTTGGAACAGTTTGGTTGACAAAAGGCGAATTACCAATACCACCAGGATCATCTCATATGTATTCTGTGCCATGGCAGGCTTTTAAAGTAAATGATGGTTATGTTGTTATAGCTACAAGGCAAGAAGTTTTTTGGGAGCGTATGTGTGATGCAATGAACTTAGAGTATCTAAAAACACATGAAAAATATGCAACAAACCCAAAAAGAGTTGAAAACAGAGATGAATTAATTCCTATTCTGGAAAAGGTTTTCATAACAAAAAGTGTAAAAGAATGGATAGATTTGTTTCGTGAATATGAGGTGCCATGTGCACCTGTAAATAATCTTGATGGAGCATTTAATGAGCCACCTGTTTTAGAGAGAGATATGGTTGTGAAATATCAACACCCAACAGCAGGTGAAATAAAACTACCAGGAAATCCTATGAAATTTGCAGATGTTGAGGGGACTATTTCAAACCCCGCTCCAACACTAGGGCAGCATACTACTGAAATTTTAAGTTCATTATTAGAGATGGATGAGAATGAAATTAAAAAATTAATTAATGAAAATATAATAAAATAAGGAGAAGATAATTATGGTTGGAATGTATTGGGAAGATTGGGAAATTGGCAAAGAATATGTATCCCCAAGTAGGACGATAACTGAAGCTGATATAGTTCATTTTGCTGGAATATCTGGAGATTATAATCCATTGCATATTAATGAAGAACACTGCAAAAAAACAATTTTTGGAACAAGAATT
Source organism: Hyphomicrobiales bacterium (assembly GCA_029245795.1). Classification (GTDB taxonomy): domain Bacteria; phylum Pseudomonadota; class Alphaproteobacteria; order Rhizobiales; family TMED25; genus TMED25. Next base: position 8,501 of record JAQWOP010000001.1, on the reverse strand, counting down.
GCCCATGGGCCTCTCGTATATTCAATCGCCGCTGGTTTGCTTTTTCAACTTCATCTTTATGACGATACTTTGATTGCATTTTTGGGTTTTGATAGCCTGAAGTTTACTAAACATGTGATTGCAGGCGATACTATAACCGCTAAAATTATTGTTACAGAAAAAAGAGAAACTTCTAAAACAGATCGTGGTGTTATGAAAAGAAGTTTAAAAGTTTATAATCAAAACGACGAAATGGTGCAAGACGCTATTCAAGCATTTTTACTGAAAAGGAAACCAAAATAAGATGGGTTTAATATGAGTTCAAAATATCCAAAAAAAGAAATTATACTAAACAATAAAGTTGAAGTTATTTGGGATGATATTATTGAGATGTCGGATGGTACCCAGCTGAGATGTGATATTTTTAAACCAAATGATAAAGGAAAGTACCCAGTAATCATTACATATGGTCCATACGGTAAATGGCTCCATTTTTCACAATTATATTCCGAACAGTGGCAAAGAATGTGTGAAGATCACCCTGATGTGCCGAATGGTTCAAGTAATATTTATCAAAATTGGGAGGTTGTTGACCCTGAGAAGTGGGCAACAGATGGGTATGTGGTTATTAGAGTTGACTCAAGGGGTGCAGGGAGATCTGAAGGAGTCATGGATTTATGGTCTTACCAAGAGTCAGTAGATTTTGCTGAGTGTATTGAATGGGCTTCTCAGTTAGAATATTCTTCAGGTAAGGTTGGTATAAATGGTATATCTTACTATGGGATGAATCAATGGCAAGTTGCGTCACTGCAGCCTAAAAATTTAACAGCAATGTGTGTTTGGGAGGGGGCCGCTGATTACTACCGAGAGCTCGGATATCATGGGGGTATATATTGCTCATTTACTGAGGCATGGTTTCAAAAACAAATACTTACTGTTCAAAATGGTAAAGGTGAGAACGGAATCCTTGGTGATATAAAAGATGACTGGGTTTCAGGACCAAATACGCTCTCAGAGGAAGATTTAGAAAAAAATAGATTTAACCTTCCAAAACAGATACTTGAAAATAAACTTGCAACAGATGATTTCTGGACATCTAGAATGCCAGATTTCTCAAAAATTAATGTACCTCTGTTATCATCTGCTAATTGGGGCGGTCAAGGCTTGCATAGTAGAGGGAATTTTGATGGATATACGAGGTCAGCTTCAAAAGAAAAATGGCTAGAAGTTCATGGTATTGAGCATTGGACCGAATTTTATACAGATTATGGAGTTAATATCCAAAAGCAGTTTTTTGACTATTATTTAAAAGAAATTGATAATGGTTGGCAAGATAGACCGAAAATAAATTTACTTACAAGATACCCAAATGAAATATTCAAGGAAAATTATTATGCATCATGGCCATTGGAAAATACAAATTGGAGTAAGTTATACCTAAACGCTCAGAATCACTCATTGTCTGGAATAAAAACAGAGGATTCTAAATTAAAGTATAAAGGATTTTCTGATGGTATTACTTTTCTACAGGATCCAATTAATGAAGAGGTGGAGATAACAGGGCCAATGAGTCTAAAGCTCTACATGTCATCTGATACCGAAGATGCCGATATTTTTGTTGTTCTACGATTATTTGATGAGGAGCTAAAAGAAGTGACGTTCCAAGGAGCTATTGATCCACATACACCTATATCACAGGGGTGGCTGAGGGCATCCCATAGAAAACTTGATAAAAATTTATCAAAAGATTATCAACCTTATCATAGCCATGATGAGGTACAGCCTTTAGTTCCAGGTGAAATTTATGAATTGGATATCGAAGTATGGCCCACTTCAATAGTTATACCAAAAAAGCATAGATTAGGAGTGTCTATAAGGGGCAAAGATTATGCATGGCCAGGAGGTGAGGTCAAAGGTCTTGGAAATTTAGATGATGTATTCACAGGTGTTGGCCCATTCAAACATGAAAATAGAGCTGATAGACCGGAGAAGATATATGATGGGAATATCACCATATATACTGGCGAAAATTACCCATCAAATATACTTTTACCTTACATAAAGTAGTAAGATTTACTTGGCGCTTTTACCCTCGTCTGTTTCAGGTTCCCATATTTTTTTATGAGAATTATGAGTTTCTTCATCCCATATATGCTCAGTCCCTTCTCCAAGGAAAACGACAAATGCTTCCGCACCATCTGGATACTCATATGGGCCATGAATTTTATCCCAGCCAAAAATATAATCTCCTGGTCTTAGATCCTTTCCATCAACACACATTCGCCCTTTTAAAACGAGAATAGAGTGCCAACTTTTATGTGAATGAGCAGGCTCAACGTAACCAGGTGGAAATTTTACTTTCATATCTATCCTACCCATTTTTTTATCGTGAGCAAAAACTTTTGCTTTTACACCCTTTGGAAGAGTTAGCAATTCATTAGCCAAACCTTCTTCCCATTCGATATCTGAGTCGTGTATCGCAAGAAACTCATGATCACAACCATCATTAAATTTTTCAGACATGTAAACCTCATTATTTATTGTTTTACAATTACTTATAGTACAATGTTAAATTATAATATTACTTACAATCTTCTTCAGTCATCTTCATAAGTCTCAGCGCATTTCCACCACAGATCAAGTCTCTATTGGCTGAACTCAAGCCAGGCACTTGATAAACATGTTCCACGGGATCATATTCACCCATATCAAATGGATAATCTGTACCAATTAATACATGGTCGGGACCGAACCTATTAATTAAATATTGAAGCTGTTCGATTGTAAAGACAAGTGAGTCAGGATAGAATTTTTCTAAGTAATAACTAGGTGGCATAGATATATTTTCTCTACAATCAGGTCTGGAACCATAAGCATGATCCATTCTACCTGCATAGGCTGCAGCGAATGCACCACCATGAGATAGTACAAATTTCAAATTTGGAAATCTCTCAAGAACACCGCCAAAAATAAGGTAGTGCATTGCAACAGTTGTATCTAGTGGGTTGCCAATAATATTTGTCAAATAATGAGCAGAAAATCTTTCACTTGCGAAGGATGTTGGATGGATAAATATTGGTATATCATGCTGTTGGCATCTATCCCAAAATGGATCCAGACGTCTTACATCAAGTTCTTCTGATCCCATTTTTGCAGCAATTTCAATACCCTTAAAACAAGGTTTGGCAAGAATTCTATCAAGTTCTTTATTTGCATTATCTGCATCTTGAAGAGGGACGGCACCAAGACCGACAAGTCTTTTAGGGTGTTCAGCACATTTTTTTTCTATTTCATTATTAATAATTTCTGATACTTCAGCTCCAAGAGTAGGATCAACTGGCGGATAAAGTTGTGGAGGCCATGGTGAAATTGCCATTACATCTACTAACATACGATCCATTTCAGCTATTCTTTCATCTAAACCAAAAAGGGCTTCTTTTCTATCTACACCTTGTTTTGCGTTAATTTCTCTTGTTTTTGGTGGGGCATACTTGAATCCAGCATGACCATCAGCTGGCATATGTTTTGCAACTAAGTCTGCAGCTTCTTGGACTCCAATATGACCGTGAATGTCGACTGTAATTTGGCTTGATCTTTCGTATTCACCCAAATGTTCTCTTGCTGTAGTTGATTTATATGGTTGTAATGGTTGTTTTAATGGCGGCATAATTTATCTCCCTGATTTATCTTTTAAATAATGTATTTTTTTATTATAGTTTTAAATATAAATATATAGTAAATCAGTGTAAACACATTTATTAATGTAAAAGTGTAATGTTAAATCATATTTTTAAAGGATTATATAATGATTAGAGCAGCTTCTGTCGGATTAGGTTGGTGGGGAAAAACTCTTGCTAACTCAATACAAAATAGCGAAAAGATTAATGTTGTTATGGCAACAACTAAAACACTCAATAATATTGAAGATTATTGCAAGGAAATAAATGCAGAAATAGCCACAAGTTATGATGAAGTAGTCAAATCAGATAAGGTTGATGCGGTTATATTAGCTACTCCTCATTCAAAACACGTAGAACAAATTGTTCAAGCTGTAAACAATGGTAAACACGTTTTTTGTGAAAAACCAATAACACTTACGGCGGCAGATGCAAAAATAGCATTCGATGAGGCAAAGAAAAATAATAAAATATTAGCTGTCGGCTTTAATCGAAGATTCCATCCTAATTTCATGAAAATAATAGAGATGGTTAAATCAAATACATTAGGAAAAATTGTTCATATTGAAGGAACAATAAATGCACCAGGCTTGTGGATGTATAAACCAGAAAGTTGGAGGTCTAGTTCAGCAGAGACGCCTGCTGGTGGAATGACTGGGATGGGAATTCATGTGATTGATCAAATGATATCTGCGAATGGTAATATATCAAGTGCCTATGCCCAGACTGCAAAGGTTATAAAAATGGGTGAACTTGATGAGGTCACTTCAGTTCTATTTAAATTTGCAAATGGTGCAACAGGTTATTTAGGTACCTCAATTGCGTCATCAGTTTTATATAATTTCAGAGTGATCGCTGAAAATGGTGCAATCGAAATTACTTCAAGGGACTTATCGGTCATGAAATATACTCCAAGAGAGGGTGATATTGAGATTACTGAAGTTAAGGACGTGGATATGTGTAAGAATGAATTAGAAGCATTTGCTGATGCTGTGAATGGTCATGCAGACTATCCAGTGACAGCCGAACAGGGAATCCATGGCGCAGAAGTCTTTGAGGCAGTTATTAAGTCAGCAGAAAAAGAAACTCTCATAAAGATATAATGGCAAGTTCCGGTACAATGATTGATAGCAATGCAGTTGCGGTGATACTTTGTGCCGGAAAAGGGAGCCGTATGAAATCTAACTGTCCTAAAGTATTAAATACTATACTAGGCAGAACAATGATTTATCAAATAATTGATGTTTTAAAAAAGTCAGGTTTTAAAAGATATATTGTAGTCTGTAACCCTGAAAATATTGATTTAATAAGAGGTAATTTAAATGAATTTGATAATATTGATTTTGTAATACAAAAGAAGCAGATAGGCACTGCTGACGCAGCTAATTCTGCTATAAATGAAACTATATATCAAGATATTTCAAGTGTTTTTATTTTTTTAGGAGATACGCCACTTCTTACAAAAAATGATATACATTCCTTGTCATCAAAATTAGAAGAAACGGATATTTTAATTGCATCGTTTGATACCGTGAGTCCATATGGATATGGAAGAGTTATTCACGATCAAAATAATAGTATTTTAAAAATTGTCGAAGAGGCAGATGCAGATGATGATCAAAGAAAAATTAAAATATGTTTTTCAGGTATAATGGTATTTAAGAATATAGATGATACAATTCTTTTAACTGAAATAAAAAATGATAATAAGAAAAAAGAATACTACTATACTGATGTAATAAAAATAGCCAGCGAGAGTGGAAGAACTGTCAGAAATATTATAATGGAGTATGATCATTTAAAAGGTGTAAATACTTATGAACAATTATCAGAAGCGGAAATAGTTTTGCAAAAAAGAATAGCTCAATATCATATGGAAAAGGGAGTCAAAATTAGCCTCCCGGAGACCTCACATATTTCCCCTGATATAAAAATAGGAAAGAATGTAACCATTGAGGCAAATGTCCATATTGGAAAAAATGTTAAGATTGGTGATGGTGTAACAATTAAATCTTTTTCTTATATTGAGGGTGTTGAAATCAAAGAGCATGTAATTATTGGTCCATTTGCAAGAATAAGGTCTAATTCAATTATCGGTAAAGATTCAAAAGTTGGTAATTTTGTAGAAATAAAAAATTCAAATCTATCAGAAGGTGTCAAGGTCGGCCACTTAAGCTATCTGGGGGATGCTGGAATAGGTAAGTCTACAAATATTGGAGCTGGAACAATTACTTGTAATTTTGATGGCGAAAAGAAATATCAAACTAAAATTGGACAAAATGTATTTATTGGATCAAATTCATCACTAGTTGCACCATTAAATATCGAAGATGAAACTTATGTTGCATCAGGTAGTGTTGTTAACAAAGACGTCCCAGCTGGAGCTCTTGCAATATCAAGAGTGAAACAAGAAAATAAAATAGGTTGGGCAAAAAAAATGAAGAAAAAGAAATAGATCATGTGCGGTATTATAGGAATCTCTGCAAAAGCAGATGTCTCAAATGACATAATGACTTGTTTAAAATCTCTAAGTTACAGGGGATATGACTCGGCTGGAATGGCAATGGTCGGAGATGGTCAAATCTCTGAAAGAAAAATTAAAGGTAAAGTATCGAATTTAGAAGACTATATAAAAAATAATCCAATCTCAGGAAACTGTGGTATTGGACATACAAGATGGGCTACACATGGTGAACCAAATACAATTAATGCACATCCCCATACAATATCAAAAATATCAATTGTACATAACGGCATTATTGAGAACTACCATGAATTAAAAACTACATTAAAAGATAATGGAGTCAACTTCATAAGTGACACTGATACAGAGATCATATCTCAGCTAATTAATATAGAACTAATGAATAACAAACAGCCATTGGATGCATTTATTCATGCTATCAGTAAACTGGAAGGTGCATATGCGATAGCCGCTATATTCTCAGATTATAATAACTTGATGATTGCATCAAAAGTTGGAAGCCCTCTTGTTTTTATGAAATCAAAAAATAAAACAATTATATCTTCCGATGCTTATTCAATTGCTGAATTTGGAAATAATATAACTTATCTTGAAGACGGAGATATTATTACGTCTCAAAATAATAAAATACATATTTTCGATAGAGCTTTAAATAAAATAAAACGTCCTTCAAAAAGAATTAGCAAACGAACTAAAGATGGACTAAATGGACACGAACACTTCATGATGAAAGAAATAAAAGAGCAACCGGATGTGTTATCTTATGCTCTTTCAAATTATTTAGATTTTACAGAATTTGATATAAAAGAAAATAAATTTGATTTTGACTTTTCGAATGTGGAGAGAATTATTATATCCGCATGCGGTACGGCATATTTCGCAGGCATGGTAGCAAAGTACTGGTTAGAGAATATAGCTAATATAAAAGTTGATTTAGAAATTGCTTCCGAGTTTAGATATAAAAAAATGTTTTTTGATGAAAAATCAATATCATTATTTATATCTCAATCAGGAGAAACAGCAGATACATTGGCTGCACTGAAATATGCAAAGCAAAATAAACAGAGGGTAATATCAATCGTAAATGCCGAAGAGTCATCGATTTCAAATGAATCTGATCTAGTGCTGCCTATATTTGCAGGTCAAGAGATTGGAGTGGCCTCAACGAAAGCATTCACATGCCAACTGGCAACTATTGCTAGTTTAGTTCTGTATCTTGGGGGATTAAAGGGTGCTATTACAAAAGAACAGAAAGAAACATATATTCAAGAATTAATGCATATACCAAGTCAGATATTACAATCACTTGAATTTGAACAAACTATTAAGAAGATTTCAAAAGATATATATAAATCATCTAGCGCTCTTTTTATAGGTAGGGGTAGTACCTTGCCTTTAGCTTTTGAGGGTGCCTTAAAGTTAAAAGAAATTTCATATATTCATGCGGAGGGTATTGCATCTGGGGAATTAAAGCACGGTGCAATCGCATTGGTAGATAAAAATCTTCCTGTTATCGTTTTGGCACCAGATGATTTATTTTATGTCAAAAATTTATCAAATATGAATGAAGTATACGCAAGATCTGGTAAAATTACTATGATTGGAAAAGTGGATAATGAACACCTGAAAGGTCTTGCAATAAATGGTATAGATATCGATATTACTGGTAAATTTAATATACCAATTATTATGGCAGTTCCTCTTCAATTATTGGCATATCACGTTGCAAAGCTTAAGAATAAAGATATAGATCAACCAAGAAATTTAGCAAAATCTGTGACTGTTGAATAAATCTAAAAGTCCCTATATTAACAATAAATTTTATATTCATTTCAATGTGTTAGTTGAAACGAATGAATTGGGAATCTTCAGATTAGGTAAAAAAAGATTGGATAGATTAGAACTAATTTATAATCTTAATCAACAACACTATTCGAATAAACAAATCTCTGATTACCTTAATGGCCGAAATCTTAAAACAGTCAGAACGAATGATGTTTATTCACCAAAACTGATTTGGGTTTTATTAGACAAATACAAAAAAAGATTAAGAAGATACGATACTAAAAAGTACTTAAGTATTAGAGAAGAGATTTGTTTTTTAGATGATAGGAATCTCACAAAACTATAATTGAAATCATTAAACATTAGATACAAAGGATATACCTCTAAACCCCTTTAGGACGACTATAGGAAGTTGTTTTTAAGTGAAATGATAATCTATATGTAAATTATCCTAACTCTTTATAAAACACACTTAGAATTTAGTACAAAACCAACCATTCCTATGATAATATTTTGATATGTTAATTAGATGTATAGAGTGTTATCAAAAAATATCTGACAAATCTCCCAATTGT
>JAQWOP010000020.1 GCA_029245795.1 Hyphomicrobiales bacterium | reverse complement strand
TGCCGAAACCATCTTAAATCCCTTTGCTTTTGCAACTGTTTCATAACTTTTAAATTCATCTGGTGTAACATATTTTTTTACAGGAGCATGCTTTGGTGTCGGCTGGAGATATTGCCCAATTGTTAAGAAATCAACATTTGCACTTATAAGATCATCCATTACCTGAAGGACTTGTTCTCTAGTCTCTCCGAGACCAACCATTATGCCAGATTTTGTGTATATATCAGGATTTTTTATTTTAATATCTCTGAGTATACTCAATGAATGAAAATATCTTGCACCGGGTCGTATTTTTAGGTAAAGGGCTGGAACAGTTTCAAGATTATGGTTAAAGACATCAGGATTAGCATCAGATATTATTCTTAAAGCAACATCTTTTCTTAGAAAATCAGGTGTTAATATTTCGATCGTAGTATCTTGAGATTTTTCTCGGATTGATCTTATAACAGCTGCAAAATGTTTGGCGCCACCGTCTTCAAGATCATCTCGGTCAACTGATGTAATTACCACATGGCGTAAGTTCATCTTCTCTACTGCGTATGCTATTTTTTTTGGTTCATCCAAGTCGAGTGGATTTGGTATCCCAGTCTTTACATTACAAAATGCGCATGATCTAGTGCAGGTGTCGCCCATGATCATAAATGTTGCATGACGTTGATCCCAACACTCTGATATATTTGGACATGCCGCCTCTTGGCAAACTGTATTTAATTTGAGTTCTTTAACTAACTTTGTTGTGTATTTATAGCCATCACTATTTTTATACCTTACTTTAATCCAATCAGGTTTATCAACGCTAACATTACTACTCTTATTTTTTAAGTGTGGATGACGTAATACAGATTTATCTGTTATATTATCAATCAGATTTACCATTAATAATGAATTCCCATATCATAAGCATTTAGCACAGCTTCATGAAGTGACTCGGAGATTGTTGGATGTGGAAAAATTGTTGATACTATATCCTCTTCCGTGCCTTCCATATTTTTTGCAATAGCATAGCCATGGATTAGTTCTGTTACACTATCTCCAATCATATGAGCTCCTATTAATTCTCCAGTTTTATTATCATATATCACTTTAACAAAACCACTTTCACTTGATATTGCTTTTGCTTTTCCATTTGCTAGTAATGGAAATTTACCAATTCTCACTGATTCATAAGACTCTTTTGCTTTAATTTCAGATAATCCAATTGAAGCAATTTGAGGAGAAGAATAAACACATCCAGGGATATTATTTTTATCAATTGTTCTCGGATCTAAGTTAGAGAGATGTTCAACAGACACAACTCCCTCATGAGAAGCTTTATGAGCTAGCCATGGTGCTCCAGCAACATCACCGATGGCATAAACATTATCAATATTTGTTTGCATATATTCATTTGTTTTAATATGACCATTTTCAATTTCTATTCCTAGATTTTCTAATCCAATGTTCTCAATATTTCCTGTTATACCAACAGCCATAATAACTTTTTCTGCTTTTATCATTGAAATTTTGCTATTACCATTTGATTGCAAACTTATTGAGCAACCTCCTTTTATCTTTGTAACTTTCTCAACAGAAGTGTTTAAATGAAAGATTATTCCTTGTTTCTCAAAATCCTTTATTGCGTAATCAGAAATCTCATTATCTTCGTTAGGTAATATACGTTCAGCTAGTTCTATAACGTTAACCTCAACACCTAGTGCATTATAGAAGTTTGCAAATTCAATACCAATAGCTCCTGATCCAATGACAGCAAGAGATTTTGGTAAATTAGATGGATTCATTGCTTGTTTATACGACCAAATGTCATCATCAAAAGATATTGAAGGAAGCTCTCTAGGTCTTGCGCCAGTGGATATAATTATATGTTTAGAATTTAATTTAGTTTCTTTTTTATCATTCTGGACTTTAATAGTATTTCCATTAACTAACTCAGCCGTACCAGTAATATGTGTTATATTATTTTTTTTTAAAAGAAATGCAATCCCGTCTGAAAGTGATTTTGCAACCCCTCTTGAACGTTGTATTACTTTTGAAAAATCAAAAGAAATATCCTTTGCAGTAATTCCATAATAATCTGATTTCTTCATAGTTGTATAAATTTCAGAAGATTTAAGAAGAGCCTTCGTTGGAATACATCCCCAGTTAAGGCAAATTCCTCCTAATTTGTCTTTTTCAATAATAGCAGTTTTATGGCCTAATTGAGCAGCTCTAATCGCAGCAACATAACCACCAGGACCAGAGCCAATTATTATAACATCATATTCAAATTCCATATTATTCTCCATTTATGAAAGTACTAGTGACTATAGTAACATTAGCGTAGGATTTTCAATTACTTGCTTCATATACGAAATAAAAGCTGCACCTACAGCACCATCTATCAATCTATGATCTGCAGTTAGCGTTATTGACATAACATCATCAATAGAAACTGCATCATTTATTATAACTGGAACCTTTCTCGCAGTTCCAATGGATAGTATTGACGATTGGGGAGGGTTAATAATTGAAGTAAAGTTTTTAATACCATATGAACCTAGGTTTGAAATCGATATAGTCCCGCCCTGATATTCACTAGGAGACAATTTCTTTTCCCTTGCCTTTTCAACTAATATCTTCATATCATCTCTTACAGCCATCAAACCTTTTTTTTCAACATCTCTAATTATTGGAGTAATTAAACCATTTTCAAGAGCCACAGCAATTCCAATATCAGTATTCTTGTGGAATAAAGTTCTATCACTCAGCCAGGTTGAGTTTACTTCAGGTACTTTTAACATAGCCATTGAAGTGATTTTTATAAGAAAGTGATTTATTGACAATCTTAATTGATCGGAAAGATTAGAGTTCATAGTTTCTCGAATTTCATTTAATTTAGAAATACTACAATCTAAATTTAATGTATAAGAGGGTATTTGAGTGTTTGACTCTTCTAATCTCTTTGCTATTACCATTCTCATATTATCATTAAGTTTTTCAGCATATTTTGATTTATCATAGAAAGATAATATAGAGTTATTATTAGATTTAATATTAATTGGATTAACATTCATAATTTGATTTATATCTTTCTTAATAATCCGTCCATTAGGACCAGATCCTGATAAATTTGTTATATCTATATTATTTTCTATTGCAATTCTCTTAGCAAGTGGGCTAATGAATTTTCTTTCCTCAAAAATATTAGATTCATTTTGCTTATTAACATTTTCACTTTGAGGAATTATATTTTCTGATTTCATAAGATTGTTATCATCTATTTTCGGACTACCTTCAATTTTAACGTCATCAACAATCTTATCTAAGGGTTTTATTTTTACATCAACTTCACCAGCTTGTTTGTTATCTAGATCCTTTAAATCATTAATATTCTCTCCTTCTTCAAGAAGTATAGCTATGGGTTGATTTACTTTTACATCTACAGTACCTTCTTTAACTAGAATTTTTCCAAGTATACCATCATCTGCAGATTCAAATTCCATTACTGCTTTATCAGTTTCAATCTCTGCAATAATTTCACCAGAAGCCACCTGATCACCTTCATTTTTTATCCACTTAACTAGGTTTCCCATTTCCATAGTTGGAGATAAAGCTGGCATAAAAATTGTAATAGACATTTAATTTCCTACATCACAAAATATTTTTAATTGCTTTTATTAGCTCTTCTTTGCTTGGAAGCGCCATCTTTTCTAAATTTTCAGCATATGGCATTGGAACTTCTTTTCCTGTTAACCTAACAACTGGAGCGTCCAACCAATCGAATGCTTCTTCCATTATAACAGATATAATTTCAGACGATACTCCAGATTGAGACCATCCCTGTTCAACAACGACACACTTATTTGTTTTCTTGATTGATTTTACAATTGTATTTTTATCTAATGGTTTAATTGTTCTTAAATCAACAATCTCGCAAGTTATTTTTTCTTTTATTAGAATATCAGCAACTTCCTCACATAACCTAAGGTTAATTGAATGTGATATTAAAGTAATATCCATTCCTTCCCTGAGTATATTAGCTTTTCCAATTGGTATAATTTCATCATCTTTTAAAGATACTTTTCCTACATCTCCATAGAGAATCTCATTTTCTAAAAAGATTACTGGATTTGGGTCTCTAATTGCTGCCTTTAACAAGCCTTTATGATCATTAACTGTGTATGGAGAAATTACTTTTAGACCAGGTATATGCGAGAACCACGCAGTTAAATCCTGACTATGTTGAGCAGCGACTCTTGCAGCAGCACCATTTGGCCCCCTAAATACGATTGGGCAGTTTAATTGACCACCACCCATATAAAGCGTTTTAGCTGCTGAATTAATAATATGATCCATAGCCTGAAGTGAGAAATTAAATGTCATAAATTCAACTACTGGCTTTAATCCCGAAAAAGATGCACCAATAGCAATACCAGTAAATCCATTCTCAGTTATTGGTGTGTCTATTATCCTCGATGGTCCAAATTCTTGCAACAGACCTTGAGTTACTTTATAAGCCCCTTGGTATTCTGCAACTTCCTCACCCATAACAAAAACATCACTATCAAGCCTCATTTCCTCAGCTAAAGCATCCCGTATCGCCTCTCTTACTGTTGTTTGGCTTCCTTGATCAGTTGATTTAGTTATTTTAACTTCTTCTTTTTTTATTTTAGTTGCCGATTGATCATCGATTGTATTTGTAAATAATTTACCCTTAAGTTTTTCAGTATTTGTGTCAATAACTGCTATCGGAGTCTTAATACCTATCTTTTCTTGTCCTTGTTCTACAAGCAATTCAATAACAGTACCTTCACTATCTGACTCAACATCCATAGCTGCTTTATCTGTTTCTATTTCTGCAATAGGGTCTCCTACTCGCAAAAAATCACCCACCTTCACAAACCATTTTGTTAAATTACCTTCAGTCATACTAGGAGACATTGCTGGCATTAAAATTTCTATTTTCATTATTTACCTATATATATTATATATATATATCTTTAAACAGCTCATCAGCAGGCGGAAAAGGACTCTCTGCTGCAAATTCCGCTGATAGATCTACAATATTTTTGATTTCAGTATTAATTTTTTTAATTTCTTCTTCTGTTGAGAATTTTTTAGAAATAATTTTATTTTTTAAGTTCTCGATCGGATCTGAAAAATCTCTTACCTCTTTCACTTCATCTCTAGACCTGTATTGAGCAGGGTCTGACATTGAATGACCTCTATAACGATAGGTTAACATTTCCAATATATATGGCCCCTCATTACTTCTAGTTTTTTGCACAGCTCTTTTTCCAGCTTCGATAACAGATTCAATATTCATCCCATCAACTTGTTCTCCATCAATACCAAAGCTAACACCTCTTTGTGAGAGATCTTTTTGTGCAGATGATCTTTGAACAGAAGTTCCCATTGCATATCGATTATTTTCTATAATATAAATACAAGGCAGATTCCATAACTTCGCCATATTAAAGCTTTCATAAACCTGACCTTGGTTAGCAGCACCATCACCGAAATAAGTTAATGTAACAGCATTGTTATTTTTATATTTATTTGAGAAGGCAAGTCCAGTTCCCAATGGCACAGATGCTCCTACAATTCCATGCCCACCAAAGAAATTGCTATCCTTAGAAAACATATGCATAGAACCACCTTTGCCTTTTGAATAACCATCTATACGACCATATAATTCTGACATTACTCCATTCGGATTCATTCCACATGCCAACATATGGCCATGATCTCTGTAAGTTGTGATTACCTGATCTTTTTTTTCAATACACATCTGCAAGCCTACAACAACTGCTTCTTGTCCTATGTACAAATGACAAAATCCGCCTATTTTGCCTAATCCATATGATTGTCCAGCTTTTTCTTCAAACCTTCTAATTAGAAGCATCTTTTCATAAGCTTCCATCATTTGTTTCTTTGTAAGATTAGAAGATTTCTTGTTTAATGGTTTTTTTGTCATTATTAAAATTGTAATTTTTAAAAATTAAATATTATTTATATTATACATATATATTCATAGAAATATATATAATACTACTAAAACAGAACGATCATTCGAATTTCTTAATTTATATTAGTATTGATAATAATTTCATTTGGATGCGCATAATATAGAATTCTTTTTGCTTTTTCTTCAAGCATATCTGCATCAATATTTTTCTTTAAAAGGGTTATGTGTTTTTTTAATCTAGCCTTATCAGAATGTAGAACTAATAACTCAGCATTAACTTCCAATAATTGACTCTTCAATGCTAAGTTTTTTGACAAGCCAGCATTACTTATAAAAGTATGATAAGATATATATGATAAAAATAATATTAAAAGAATAGGCAATGTTAAGTAAGATATATATCTTTTTAGTCGTATTAAAAACATAATTAATTATGTGTTATAAGATTTAATATTTAATTAAATATAACCTTTAAATTCACTGACCCCATCAAAGTGAGCATTGTCACCAAGCTCCTCTTCTATTCTTAATAACTGATTGTACTTTGAAGTCCTATCTGATCTTGAAAGAGATCCAGTTTTAATTTGACCAGAATTTGTTGCAACAGATAGATCTGCTATTGTAGTATCCTCGGTTTCTCCAGATCTATGTGAAATAACACATGTATAATTAGACTCTTTTGCTATATTAATTGTTTGTAATGTTTCAGTTAGTGAGCCTATCTGATTTACTTTTATTAGTATTGAATTCGCTATATTATTATCAACTCCTTGTAGTAATCTTTTTTTATTAGTTACAAACAAATCATCTCCCACTAATTGACATTTTGAACCTATGGCTTTTGTAAGAAGAGACCAACCATCCCAATCATCCTCAGACATTGCATCTTCAATTGAAATTATAGGATATTTTTTTATTAAGTTCTCATAAAAGTCTACCAACTGTTCTTTTGATATTAAAGGTTGATCTGTTTCTATCTTATATAAATTATCTACAAAAAATTCACTAGATGCTGCATCTAAAGATAAAAAAATATCTTTCCCAGCTTTATATCCGGCAGAGCTTATTGATTTAATTATAATTTCTATTGCATCATTTGTAGACTTTAGGTTGGGAGCAAATCCACCCTCATCACCAACAGATGTACCTAAAGATTCAGACTTTAAATTATCTTTTAGGGCATGAAATATTTCCGCACCAGCCCTTAATGCATCTCGGTATGTATCAAAACGTGCAGGTATTATCATGAATTCTTGGATATTTATTGGATTATCAGCATGCGCACCACCATTTAAAATATTCATCATAGGAACAGGTATTTTAAAAGACTTACTTTTTGAAAGATATTTATATAAAGGTTTATTTGCATCTTGAGCCGCTGCTTTTGCAACAGCTAATGAAACTGCTAATATTGCATTTGCTCCAATATTAGCTTTATTGTCGGTGCCATCTAGATCAATTAATATTTTATCTATATTTGACTGATCTGAAGGATCTTGATTAATTAAAACATCTTTAATGATTGTGTTCACATTATTCACCGCATTCAACACACCCATCCCACGATATCTATGATCTTTATCCCGTAATTCCACAGCCTCATGAACTCCAGTAGATGCACCAGATGGCACTGAATATCTAGATATAATACCATTATCAAGAATAACATCAGATTCAACTGTAGGATTTCCTCTGCTATCGAGTATTTCTCTTCCAATAATATTTTTAATTTTAGCCATGTAAATTCCCTATAAATATATATTCTTATATTTTTTTTGCTAACTCATCAAATTTTAAAAGCTTTAAAATAAGACTTTTAAAATCTTCAAGATCTAATTGATTATCTGAGTCTGATATTGCATTTTTCGGATTGTCGTGTACTTCTGCAAATAAGCAAGCAATACCTGTTGAAACCGCTGCGGTACATAGTGTTTCCACAAACTCTCTCTGACCAGTGCTCTTTCCAGATCCACCCCCTGGCAATTGAACGGAATGAGTTGCATCGAAAACAACAGGAATATTCATCTTTCTCATTATTTCCAATGAACGAAAATCTACCACTAGATTGTTATAACCAAATGAAACACCTCTCTCAGTTAATAATACATTCCTATTTCCCCTAGACAAAACCTTCTCCACTGAATATTTCACATCCCATGGTGACATAAATTGAGATTTTTTTATATTAATTATCTTATTTGTGTTAGCTGCCGTTGTAATTAGATCTGTTTGTCTGGCAAGAAAAGCTGGTATTTGAATAATATCTACATAATCTTTTATTAATTCGCATTGATAAGCCTCATGTACATCAGTAAGTATTGGGAGATTTGTAAGTTTTTTTATTGTATCAAAAATATCTAATGACGCCTCAATACCCATTCCTCTTTTTCCATTAACACTGGTCCTATTTGCTTTATCATAAGAAGATTTAAAGATAAGATTGAAGCCCATTTCATCCGAAATAGCTTTCAATGATTTAGCCATAAAAATGCAATGATCCTTACTTTCTATTGCACAAGGACCTGCAATTACCGTTAATGGATTTTTATTTGATATATCAGTGTTATTTAATCTAATTGTATGATTATAGTCCAATTTATTCTCCATCTAATTAAATATATGTACATAACGATTATCAACTGATAAGCCAATTTTATCATTCAGTTTAATAGAAGATTTTCCTGGAATCGTTATCTTTATAACGTCCTCTGAGTCTATAGCCGATAATTGCATCCTAGATTTCTCTCCTGTAAAATCAATTTGCCTTACAATATAGCTATTATTAGTTGTGGCATCAGTTACACTAAAAGCTTGATCTCTTATTAAAACCTCAACATCGTTACCGTCTTCAATACCATTTGAATCAAATTTACCAAATGGTGTTATAACTTGATTTGATTTAACTTTTGATTCATACGTATTAACATTTGAAAAAGTATTGACTGTATACTTATCAAGTGGATTAAAGATCATTTCTTCATTAGTTCCCACTTGTACAATCTCTCCATCTCTCATTAATGCTATCCGATCTCCCATTATCATAGCCTCTTCAGGATCATGTGTAACAGCTATGACAGCAGCTTCACTATTTCTTAAGACTGAAATAGTTTCTTCTCTAACATATTCTCTTAAGGATCGATCAAGACCATTAAAAGGCTCGTCCATTAATAAAATAATTGGTTCGGGGGCAGTTGCTCGAGCTAAAGCTACCCTTTGCTGTTCTCCACCTGATAATTCATGTGGGTATTTAGTTTTATGAAGTGTTAAACCAAGGTCATCTATAATTTTATTTACTTTATAAGTCTTTTGATCTTTTTTAAGATCTTTAAGACCATATTTTATATTTTCTTCAACTGTCATATGAGGGAACAAAGCATAATCTTGGAAAAGCATACTTATAGGCCTCTTATCTGGAGATATATATATATCGGCAGATGATACTATTTCTTCATTAATTAAAATTTCTCCATAAAAATATTTGTCTAATCCTGCAATGATTCTGAGTAGTGATGTTTTTCCACAACCAGAATCTCCCAATAAACACAAAACCTCTCCAGGATACAAACTAAGACTGACATTATTAAGTATATTTTTATTTTGAAAATTCTTAGATATAGAATCAACTCTTAGACGTGGAGCACATAAATAATTTACTATTTTTTTCATTATTTTAATATTTTGATCAGTTTATTTAATTTTGAGTATCTTGATACGCCGATAGCAAGCCCTCTCTCTTCAATTCTGTTATATTTGGTAAATCATTTATATCACCTAGATTAAAATCTAAAAGAAATTTTTTCGTTGTTTTATATAGCAATGGACGACCAGCAATATCTTTTTTACCGTTAATTTCAATCCAATTACAATCTAAAAGTATATCAAGCGAACCCTTGCTTGAAGAAACACCACGAATTTCTTCAATTTCAGCACGAGTTGTAGGTTGATGATATGCAATAATAGCAAGCGTCTCTTTTGCCGCCCTTGATAGATCTCTTGTTTCTTCAAATTCATCAACTAATGCTTCTTTTAGTAGAGGTGAAGTTTTAAAAACACAATAATTATCATTATAAATAAAATTAACACCTCTATCTTGATAGTGGTTTTTAATCTTTACTAACAGATCATATAAATATGTCCTATTATTTTGAGATATTTTAGTTATTAGATAATCAATATGTATTGGTTCTCTACTTGCGAATACAATAGCCTCTATTAAATAGAGATCATCAAATTCAAATTTATGCTCTCCCTTAACGCTTTTAATATTTGATTTAAAGCTAAGATTTGATAAAAAATTTTTTTTCATTTTTAAAACGTATTAATCCTTCTTATTTTCTTTGATATGGATTTCTCCAAATAAGTAACTTTGCTTAGTATCAATTTTTTGTTCATTAACAAGGTCCAGAAGAACATTGAATGTACTAGCAACCCTGCTTCTTTTATTTATTTCAGGCAGACTATCGACAAAAATGTTATTAAAACTTATCCAATTTGTGAATTTATTCAATATTGCAGACAAAAAACTTCTAGCGTTATCAACACTAAAAAAATCAAGTTTATAAAGTTTTAATTTTTCAGGAACATATGAATTTTGTTTTTCTATATACGATTTTATTACATCAAATAGTGTAGCGTTATAGATTAATTTTTTGACTTCATCAATTTCTTCTGGCATCCCTCGAAGATAAATATCTTTATTTACTATAGGTCTATCAAATAATTCCATAGTGGCAACCTTCATAGATTCCAACCTTCTCATTCTGTGTGATAATTGACTTGCAAGTTCTTCTGCCGTGTATTCATCATCCTCATCATAAATAGTTGAAGGTAACAATAATTTACTTT
>JAQWOP010000013.1 GCA_029245795.1 Hyphomicrobiales bacterium | reverse complement strand
AAAGATCATATCAAGCCAGGTACTGCAATTGCATTCGCTCATGGTTTAACAATTCATTTTGGTCTAATAGAACCATCTTTGAATCTTGATGTTATAATGGTTGCTCCAAAAGGACCAGGTCATACTGTTCGTGGTGAATTTGAAAAAGGTGGTGGAGTTCCATGTTTAATGGCAGTTCATCAAGATTCAACTGGTAATGCACATGATATTGCTCTCTCTTATGCTAGTGGTATAGGTGGAGGCCGTTCTGGAATTATTGAAACAACATTTAAAGAAGAATGTGAAACAGATCTTTTTGGTGAACAAGCAGTTCTCTGTGGTGGGCTTGTTGAATTAATAAGAGCAGGCTTTGAAACTCTTGTCGAAGCAGGATACGCACCAGAAATGGCGTATTTTGAATGTTTACATGAAGTAAAACTTATCGTAGATTTGATATATGAAGGTGGTATTGCAAATATGAATTATTCCATATCTAATACAGCTGAATATGGAGAATATCAATCTGGTCCAAGATTAGTAACAAATGAGACAAAAGCTGAAATGAAGCAAATACTTAATGATATTCAAACAGGTAAATTTGTTACAAATTGGATGAACGAATGTAAGGCTGGTCAGCCAACATTTAAGGCTATCAGAAGAATAAATGACTCGCACCCAGTTGAAGAAGTAGGTGAGAAATTAAGGTCAATGATGCCTTGGATTAAAGCTGGAAAACTAGTAGACAAAGAAAAGAACTAATTGCACTTATGAGCTCAACTGATAATCACATAAGAATATTTGATACCACTTTGCGTGATGGAGAACAATCACCTGGAGCAACAATGACTTTGGAGGAAAAGGTCCAAATAGCTGAGTTGTTAGATGATATGGGTATTGATATAATTGAAGCAGGTTTTCCAATAGCTTCAAATGGTGATTTTGAGGCTGTTTCAACTATTGCTGAAAGATCAAAGAATTCGATTATAGCTGGTCTCGCAAGAGCAATTCCTGAGGATATAGATAGAGCAGGACAAGCTGTTCGAAAAGCTGCACGGGGTAGAATTCATACATTTGTATCAACTTCTCCAATTCATCTTCAGCATCAAATGAAGAAAACAGAAGATGAAGTACTTGAGATAATTAAGAAAACAGTTACTCAAGCTCGGAATCTTATTGATGATGTTGAGTGGTCGGGGATGGATGCAACTAGAACTCCAATAGATTTTTTATGTAAATGCTGCGAAATTGCTATAAAGAATGGTGCAACAACTATAAACATTCCGGACACTGTTGGGTATGCAATACCAAGAGAATTTAACCATTTAATTAAAACGCTCAAAGAAAAAGTTTCTGGAGCTGATAAAGTAATATTTTCTACACATTGTCATAATGATTTGGGTCTTGCTGTAGCTAATTCTTTGGCAGGGGTGGAAGCTGGGGCAAGGCAAATTGAATGCACAATAAATGGGCTAGGTGAGAGAGCTGGAAATGCCGCACTTGAAGAAGTAGTTATGGCAATAAGCACCCGGTCTGATGCTCTACCATATAGTACAAAAATAGATACAAAAAAAATTTTAAGGGCATCTAAATTAGTTTCAGCTATAACATCGTTTCCAGTGCAATATAATAAAGCAATAGTTGGAAAAAATGCATTTGCTCATGAGTCTGGAATCCATCAAGATGGAATGCTAAAAAATAGCCAAACATATGAAATTATGAACCCAGAAAGTATTGGCTTAAAGGAATCTTCACTTGTTATGGGGAAACATTCAGGTAGACATGCTTTTCGAGAGAAATTAGCAGATCTGGGTTATGTTTTGGGTGATAATGCTTTTCAGGACGCATTTGAAAGATTTAAATCTTTAGCTGATAAAAAAAAGAATGTTTACGATGAGGACATAATGGCACTTGTAGATGATGAAATTGCAAGCTCTAGTGATAGATTGAAGTTTAACTCTCTTGTTGTTCATGCAGGTACTGAAGGTCCACAAAGTGCTGAGCTGGTAATTGAAGTTGATGGAAAACTAATGAAAAATAAATCAACTGGTGATGGACCTGTCGACGCTATTTTTAATTGTATTAAAGTTATTTTTCCGCATCAAGCAACTTTACCACTCTATCAAGTGCAAGCTGTTACAGAAGGTACAGATGCACAAGCTGAGGTAAGTGTTAAGCTCGAAGATAAAGGAGTTTCTTCTACAGGGAGAAGTGCAGATACTGATACTTTAGTCGCATCCGCGCGAGCATATTTAAATGCTCTCAATAAGCTATTGATTGTTAAAGATAGGAATATCTAGTTAAAATTTGGGCCCGTAGCTCAGTTGGCAGAGCAGGTGACTCTTAATCACTTTGTCGTAGGTTCGAATCCTACCGGGCCCACCAATAATAACATTTCTGATCAATGTATTTAAAAATTGATAAACTCAGAGCTCTTTCTATTCGATCTTTTTGACATTATTTATCAAAACTAATCTATAAAATTTGTAATGTAATGATCATTTTAATTTGGCGATATTTACTATGCATGCATAAATGACTATAATTTTCTTTAATTTTCGATTAACATATTGTTAGTAATTATTTAAGGGAGAAAAAAATGTTCAGAATTTTTATGTTTGTGCTTGCTTTTGTTACCTTTGGTTTTAGTAATGCTAACGCTAAAGAAATTAAAGTCGGTATTATTTTAGGTTTTACTGGTCCACTTGAATCAATAACTCCTGATATGGCATCTGGTGCAGAACTTGCATTTAACGAGGCCTCTGAATCTGGTGCACTATTAGATGGTTCTACAATAACTATACTTAGAGCTGACTCTACTTGTATTGACTCTGCTGCTGCTGTTACTGCTGCAGAAGGACTTGTAAGTCAGGGTATAGTTGCTATCCAAGGTGCTGATTGTTCAGGTGTTACAGGAGCTGTATTATCAAATGTCGCTGTACCAAATGGTATTCCTATGGTGTCAGCTTCAGCCACATCACCAGGATTAACTAATGCTGAAGATAATGGTTTATTCTTTAGAACTGCACCGTCTGATGCAAGAGGTGGCGTAGTTTTAGCAGATATAACTGCTGATAAAGGCATTAACAGTGTTGCAATTACATATGTCAATACTGACTATGGTGTTGGTTTGGCGGACGTTTTTGAGGCTGCTGCAATAGCTAATGGAATTGAAGTAACAACAAAAATACCTCATGAAGGTGATAAGGCTGATTATAGTGCTGAGGTTGGTGTTTTGTCATCAGCTGGTGGTGATGCTCTCGCAGTTCTTGGTTATCTTGACCAAGGTGGTAATCAAATCATTAGAGGTTCTCTAGATACTGGTGCATACGACATATTTGTTTTATCAGATGGTATGATTGGTGACTCGTTAACTGATCAATTTGGATCTGATTTAAATGGATCATTTGGTTCAATGCCAGGTTCAATGGGAGAAAGTTCACAGAAATTTGCCGGATATGCTGCTGAAAATGGAGTTAATGGTAAAGCTGTATATGTACCTGAGTCTTATGACGCTGCCGCTTTAATAGTATTGGCTATAGCTTCTGGAGATTGTGATATAAGTGGTTGTGCTGGCTCTGATGATAGTGCATCTATTGCAGCAAATATCATGAATGTTGCAAACGGCCCAGGTGTAAAAATATACGCTGGTGAACTTGCAAAAGGTATTAGACTTGCAAGTGCAGGCAATGCCATAAACTATCAAGGTGCTTCTGATGTTT
Source organism: Hyphomicrobiales bacterium (assembly GCA_029245795.1). GTDB lineage: Bacteria > Pseudomonadota > Alphaproteobacteria > Rhizobiales > TMED25 > TMED25. The sequence continues at coordinate 7,297 of JAQWOP010000013.1, read as the reverse complement.
TCTTTACAGATGTAGGTGAAGCTTTTGGTGCTTTCTTAGAAAAAGGTATTGAGGGTGGATCTTTCGTAAACGTAGCACAAAGATAACAAATCATTTCACCCCATCGTTTTTTCTGGTGGGGTGAAAAACCTAATTTTTAATAATTTTTTCAGGCAACAAGCCTTTGGGCCTATATCTCATTACAACCAAAAGACCTAAACCCATCATTAAATATCTAAAATAAGGTATACTTTCAATTAAGTGTATTTTAAATTCATTTCCACTATCAACATGACTGAGCACAATATTAATGATGAACAGCGCGAATGGAGCTGATTCAATCCAAATAAACCAAACAACAAAAGCGCCTAAAATAGCGCCATAATTATTCCCAGTTCCCCCAAGTAAAACCATTACCCAAATTATGAAGGTGTATCTTAAAGGTTGATAGCTGGCCGGTGTAAATAGACCATCATAAGTAACAAGCATAGCTCCTGAGAAACCGATGATTGCTGATCCAATAATGAATATATGTAAATGTCTTTTTACTACGTTCTTTCCCATTGCTTTTGCAGCGTCCTCATTATCCCTAATAGCTCGCATCATTCTACCCCAAGGAGATTTTAATGCTCTTTCAGAAAAAATGAGTAAAGTTATTAGTACAATAGAAAAAATTAAACTAAAACTTAGTTTAACGAATACACCTGAGGAGCTAATCACTAAATCACTTAACATAGCAGATCTTTCTTCTATGATCTCAATACTAGATAATTTACTAGAGTGAAGGTATTCAATTAATTTTATAAACCATTCAGAATTTTGGAGGTTAACTTCATATGGTACTGGTCTCTTTAGCCCAATTACATTTTTTACACCTCTTGTTAGCCACTCTTCATGTTTAACAACAGAAATAACAATACCAGAAATTAATAATGTAGCGATAGCCAAGTAATCTGATCTTAAACCTAGACAAACTTTACCAATAACGAATGCTATCATTCCTGCAAATATAGCTCCTACAAACCATGAAAATATAATTGGTAAGTTAAAGCCCCCCAGAAAACCGGTAGTTGCTGAATTTATTGACTCTATTGCTTCTATAGATGGTCCAGCAATTATTTTCATTATTGGTATAATAGAAATCACTAAAAAAAATATTATATAATTTTTGAATTTAAATTTTGTTTTTTTATGTATGAAAAATATAGAATAAATTAGTATTGCAAGAAGAATACCAGATAAGATAATACCATTACCTCCTGCATCCCAGGCTTCAGGAACAGGTGGGACAGAAACAATTATTGTTGCTGCTCCTCCAATTGCCAAAAACCCCATTACCCCAAAATTAATCAAACCTGAATATCCCCATTGCATATTCACACCCATCGTCATAACAGCAGAAATAAGACAAAGGTTAATTATCGATAGAGCAACACCCCATGATTGTAAAAAACCAACCATTATCAATAAAAGAGCCATAATTGAGAATGCTATTTTTATATCAAGATTATTTCTCAAATCACTTTTCCTTTAAAAATACCATTAGGTCTATAAATGAGGACAATAACTAAAATAGCGAATGATATAGCAAATTTATAATCAGTAGATATGTATTGAACTAGGCTATTTGGCTCCAGATGTTCTGGTAAAATATATACAAAGAACTTCTTATACGCATATGTTAATGCTATCTCAGTAAAAGCAATAACAAAACCTCCATAAAATGCACCTAGAGGATTTCCAATACCTCCCACAATTGTTGCCGCAAATATTGGTAATAAATTATTCCAATAGGCTAAAGGTTTAAAGCTCTTATCGAGGCCATATAAAGTACCTGCAACTGTAGCTAGGATAGAAACTAGGACCCATGTTAAGGTTATAATTTTATTTGGATCAATTCCTGATAAAAGAGCTAAATCTTCATTATCTGAATAAGCTCTCATTGATTTCCCTGTTTTAGTTTTATTTAAGAAATAAAATAAAAGTGAAGCAGTTGCTATTGTAGTAAGGAAGGTAATCAATTGTGTTGATTTTAGAGCAAGACCTTCATCAAACCCTGTTAAATCTTTGAATTCTCTAGCTTTTATAATAAATCTTGCCCCATCCATAAAAACAACATCACCAGGTCCAATAATTATTCTAACAAGGGCATTTAAGATAAACATAACGCCTAAGCTAACAACTATCAAAATAACTGGGTCACTTTTCTTCTCACGATAATATTTAAATACTGTTTTATCAAAAAAAAGACTAATTGCTATTGTTGCAATAATACCAAAGGGTAAGGCAATTAAAGCCGTGGGAAGGACACCTAAGTTAACACCAATTGATTGTAAGTACCAAGTTACTAAGATCACGGACATTGTTGCAAATGCCATAAGATCTCCATATGCAAAATTTGCAAATCTTAATACGCCATAAATTAGTGTCACGCCAATTGCACCTAATGCCAATTGCGAGCCATAAGTAAGGGCTGGTATTATCAAGAAATTACATAATAAAACTATTGAATTTATAAAATCCATTTACCCACCCAAAAAAGATTTTCGTATTTCAGAATCATTTAATAAATAATCACCATTGCCTTCATAGGCATTTTTGCCGGTGACTAATATATATCCACGGTCTGATATTTCTAATGCCTGCCTTGCGTTCTGTTCCACCATTAAAACTGCAATATTTTGTTTTTTTATATTTAAAATATGTTGGAATATTTCATCCATTACTATTGGTGAAACACCTGCAGTTGGTTCGTCAAGCATTAGCACCTTTGGATTGGTCATCAATGCTCTTGCAAGAGCTACCTGTTGTCGTTGTCCTCCTGATAACTCACCCGCAGATTGATCTTTCTTTTCTTTTATAATTGGGAATAGTGTATACATTTCATTAATTCTTTTATTAATGTCACCATCAAATAAAAATGCACCCATCTCTAAATTTTCTTGGACAGTTAATTCTGTAAAGATATTATTAGTTTGTGGTACAAATGAAATTCCTGATTTGATCCTATCTTGGGTTTTCAATTTAGTAATATCTTGCCCATTCAAACTTACTTCTCCAGAGCTATTATTTAAAATACCAAGAATGGCCTTCATGGCGGTAGATTTGCCCGCCCCGTTAGGACCCAATATAGATACTATTTCTCCTTGATCAACCTCAAAAGAACAATCTTCAATAATATTAACGCCACCATATCCACCAGTTAAATTTTTTGCTGAGAAATACATTATTTTTTTAGACCTCTGCCAAGGTATGACTCGATAACTTCTTCATTTTTTCTGATTTCACTAGCAGTACCTTTGAATAAAACGGAGCCTTCTGCTAAAACAATTATTGGATCACAAAGTTTACTTATAAGATCAAAATCATGTTCAATCATGCAAAATGTATATCCTTTTTCTTTATTTAATCTAAGAATTGAGTCAGCGATATCGTTTAAGAGAGTTTTATTAACTCCAGCGCCGACTTCGTCTAGAAATACTATTTTAGCATCTACCATCATTGTTCGAGCGAGTTCTAATAGTTTTTTTTGACCACCAGATAAATTACCTGCAAGTTCATTCTTTAGATGATCTATTTTTAAGAATTTCAATACCTCAAACGCTTTTTGAATTATTTCTTCATCTTCTTCTTTAATTTTCTTTCTATTAATCAGTGAATATATTAGACTCTCACCTTTTTGGTTTCCTGGAATAACCATAAGGTTTTCTAATACTGTCATATGGGAAAATTCATGGGCAATTTGAAAAGTTCTTAGCATACCCAAAGAAAAGAGTTCATATGATTCAAATCCTGTAATGTCTATTCCATTATAATAAACTGAACCAGATTCAGGCTTCATATGTCCAGTAATGACATTAAAAAGAGTGCTTTTTCCTGATCCATTGGGCCCTATGATACCAGTAATAGATTTTTCTTTAATATCAAGATTGCAATCATTTAAGGCTACTAAACCGCCAAATTTCTTGACGATATTTTTAACAGTTACTAGTGTGTCATTCATTACAATTAAAAAAACTTAAATATATATAATCAATCTTAAAATATTTTAACACATTTGATTATCTTGTATATTATAAATCAAGGAAGTATCAGATTATTTACTAATTCTAGAATGTGATGGCCTTATATATCAAGAGATAAATATCTATCTTATTAAATTTTTCTAAGGACTGAATGTTGATAGAAAACAAGTATAGGTAAACAAAGAAATTAAAAAGTGCACTAAAATCTATGATGAAACGCTTGAATTTAGTTGTGTGGTGTTGAAAGTAATAATTTATACTTGCTAGTATTAGAATAGAAGAAAAAAAGGCCCATAAGCACCTGAAAAAACAATATATTAAGATAAATGATATTAAAATTATAATTATATACATAAGCTGAGCATTTTTAATATCTATGAAATAATTATTTATTAGAAATAGAAAAAAACTAATAATTATAGTATCTCGAATACAAGTGAATATCTGTCTCTTACTAAAAGAAGGCATCATTTTTTTATCTCGCTCTGCCTCATGGGCATACTATCAATTATTAAGAATAACTCTCTAAGTATGCTTGTATCTTTTGAGAATTCTTTAATTGAACCATCAAGGCCAATTAGATAGATTCCAAATCCATTTTTATTAAAAATATGTGATAATGCCCAATCTGAATTAATTTCATAAATCTCTAGGAATTTTAATTTTCTATCATTAATTTCATTAATATTTTTATCAAAGAATCTTCTTATAGTATTATTAGTTTTTAAATGCTGATCTGAAGAATTATGATAATGAATAACAATTCTTTTATTCCATTTGTATTTCTCAAACATTATAAATTATATATTACAAAAAAAAATTAAACTGCTATAAATATATCAGAGATGAAAGGATTTTAATATGATAAATGCTGTTATGATTGGCCTTGGATGGTGGGGAAAACATTCCATTGATGCCGTTAAGGGTAAAAGTGAAAAAATTAACATTATTGGTGCTTGCTCTAGAAATACAGAACAACATTCAGATTATCTCAAAAAAAATGATTTAAAGATTTACAATAATTATGAAGATGTATTAAGGGATGATAATGTGCATGCCGTTATATTAACAACGCCTCATTCAACGCATACAGAACAGATTATCGCTGCAGCAAGTCATAATAAACACGTATTCGCTGAGAAACCATTGACACTAACTAAATCTGATGCTGTTAGATGCATTAATGCATTAAAGAAAAAAAATTTAAAATTAGGAGTCGGATTTAGTAGACGTTTCCAGCCGGCATATCTTGACTTGATCAAAATGGTAGAGAATGGAGAAATTGGTCAGATTCTGCATATAGAAGGAGAACAATCTGGACCTAGTGCATATAAAATAAAAGATGGGATGTGGAGGGGAAAGAAAGAAGAAAGTCCTGGAGGTGCAATGGCGGCGCGTGGTACTCATGTGATGGATGCAATGATAAGTATAGCTGGTGAAGTCGAAAGAATATCATGTATAAGTGAACGAAGGGTATTGGACATTGATTTAGACGACACCACTTCTATGATGGTTAAGTTTAAAAGTGGAGTTTCAGGATACTTAGGAACAATTTATGTAACAGCTGATATATGGAGGTTACAAGTTTATGGTTCAAAGGGTTATTTGCTGATGGATAGTGAAACTAGATTAATAAAGAAAACACTTGATAACAAAGAAATTACAACAAACTATCCGTCTACAAATATTGTTGGTTTAACTCTGGAAGCGTTTGCTGATGATATAGAAGGGAAAGGAGCATTCCCAGTTACTAATAATGAGGCAATTCAAGGCGTTGCAGCATTTGAAGCAATGGTTAAATCAGCACTAAATAATTATGAGTGGGTAAGTGTTGACAATAGTTAATTTTTTGCATGTTTGGTGGTGTAGTAAATTTTTTTAAGGGAAAATATTACATAAGAACAAACAAATATTATTGACATAAAAATTACTATTGTTGGAGCGGTAGCGCTGTCTAGGTAGAATGATGTAATAACCCCCATAATAGACGAAGATACTGTTGTAATGCTTGAAATAAGCAGCATCTTTTTGAAGTTTCTTGTTAAAAGGAAAGCTGTTGAACCAGGAATAATTAATAAAGCAATTGATAGTATTATACCAACTGCCTTAAGATTTGATACTATGGTAAGAGATAATATTATTAGAAGACCATAATGTAATGTTTTTAAGTTCAAACCAATAGTTCTTGCATGAACTAAATCAAAACAGAAAACTAGTAGATCCTTCCATTTTATCGCGAGAATACTGATTGTTATAGAGGATAATAAGATAGAAAATATAAGATCATCTTGATTAATTCCTAAAAGATTACCAAATAAAATATGATCTAAATGAACATTTGTCTCTATCTTTGTATGCATCACAATACCAAGAGCGAACATACCAGAAAATACAACCCCCATTACTGTATCCTCTTTAACTCTAGAGTTATCTTTTATAAACCCTGTTGCAATTGAACAAAATAAACCAGCTGCGAAAGCGCCAATAAGCAGAGGTATATTAAGTAAGTATGCAATTACTATTCCTGGTAATACAGCATGTGATATAGCATCTCCAATAAGAGACCAACCCTTTAAAACAAGGAAACAAGATAATAATGACGCTGGAATTGAAATTAAAACTGATATAATCAATGCATAAAGCATAAATTTATATTCAAAAGGAGATATTAGTAGATCTAACATTCTTAATTCCTCTGTTTTTTTCTGTTGGATATATTTTTTATATACCCATATTTAGGAGATAAAAGGAATGCTAATATGAAAAGAATAGTCTGAATTAATATTATCATTCCTCCAGTGGCCCCATCCAAGAAATAGCTTGAGTAAGTTCCAAAAGCACATGAAAATATACCAATAGAAACACTAATTAGTATAAGTTTTGAAAACCTATCAACTAATAGAAAAGCTGTAGCCCCTGGAGTAACGACCATGGCAATAACTAAAAAAGCCCCAACAGTTTGCATTGCCGCTACTGTGGAAACTGATAAAAGAATAAAAAATATCAGTTTTAAACGTTTTGGTTTTATGCCAATGCTTTGAGCATGCGCTTCATCATAAAATAGAAGCATTAAATCTTTCCATCTCAAAATTAATATAGATAGGGTTATAATTGATATTATAATTAGTTGAGCGGTATCACTCGGAGTAATTGATAGTATGTTACCCAATACTATAGTTTGGATATCAATAGGTGATGGTGAGACTGAAATCATAAATAATCCAATTGCAAAAAATGAGGTGAATATTATTCCAATTATAGCATCTTCTTTGAGATTAGTTTTTTCATTTAAA
>JAQWOP010000023.1 GCA_029245795.1 Hyphomicrobiales bacterium | reverse complement strand
AATTAACATTTTAAAATCTAAAGTAATTTCCGCATCAAATGGTATTTTGCCCATAGATTCAGAGCAAACAGGCTTTTTGGTTGATTATTACAGGAACATTTCTAAGTTCAGCATAAATTTAATTATTGCATTAAGTTCCATCTTTTCAATTATATTTTTTTATTTTGCATATAAAAATATTTCATTACGTTTTAATGCAAGATCCAAAGTTGAAAATATACTAAAATATACAATGATAGCTGCATCCTTTGTTGCAATATTAACAACACTTGGAATACTTTTATCTTTAATAATTGAAACAATTGAATTCTTCAAGTTAGTTAATGTTACTGATTTTCTATTTGGCTTACAATGGAGTCCACAAATTGCACTAAGAGAAGACCAAATTGCCAATAAAGGACTATTTGGTGCGGTCCCACTCTTTGCAGGAACTTTATTAATTACTTTAATAGCTATGTTTGTAGCTATCCCAATTGGACTCTTATCTGCAATATATTTATCTGAATATTCAAATAGTAGATTAAGATCCTTTGCAAAACCAATGCTTGAGGTTTTAGCTGGTATCCCAACTGTAGTATATGGTTTCTTTGCTGCACTCACTGTTGCACCATTTCTTAGGAATAATGGAGCAACAGTAGGTTTAAATTTATCCTCCGAATCAGCCTTAGCTGCTGGACTTGTGATGGGTATTATGATAATTCCGCTTATTTCATCGCTCTCTGATGATATAATTAACGCTGTACCTCAAAGCTTAAGAGAAGGTTCTGCGGCTCTAGGCTCAACTCAATCAGAAACTGTAAGGCGCGTGATACTTCCTGCGGCACTGCCTGGTATCGTAAGTGCAATTCTTTTAGCTGTATCGCGGGCAATTGGAGAGACCATGATTGTTGTAATGGCAGCTGGGGTTGCAGCAAATCTGACAGCTAATCCATTTGAGTCAGTTACTGCAGTAACTGTTCAGATAGTTGTTTTACTCATTGGAGATCAGGAATTTGACAGCGCTAAAACACTTGCAGCTTTTGCTTTAGGTTTCACTCTATTTATTATTACACTTTTATTAAATATTTTATCTATTTACATAATTCGAAAATATAGAGAACAATATGACTGATATTAAACCAAATATAAGGTTAAAGAAAAGATATCGTGCGGAGGTTAGGTTTAAAATCTACTGTGCAAGCGCTCTTGCAATTGGTATGATTATATTATTAACACTTATATCTAGTATAACTATATCTGCTATTCCAGCATTTACTCAAATAAATATTTCGATTGATGTTCAGTTGGAAGATGATGATATACAAACATTCAAAGAAAACCCCACAGATGTATCTTGGAGAACCATTCAAAAAAAATCAATATACAAAATGTTTCCTGAAATCACATCAAGATCAGATAAAAGAGAGTTGAATAAAATCGTATCAACGGGCGCATATTTAGAAATAGAGAAATTCTATAATAGAAATAGAGATTTAATAAAACAGACTAATAAAATTTATGTTCCAGCAGCAGATGATATCGACCTCATTATTAAAAATCTTACAGATAGAGACTTACCAGAAAACATGAGGACTATCTCTGATAAACAACTTTCCTATCTTGACACAATGATTGAAGAAGACAGGATAAAAAAATCATTTTCATGGAGACTATTCTCAAATGGAGACAGCAGAGAGCCTGAGCTAGCTGGATTAAAGGGTGGCATTGTCGGAACATTACTAACAATGTTTGTTACACTAATAATTAGTTTTCCAGTAGGCGTTTTAGCAGCAGTATATCTCGAGGAAATAGCACCCAAAAATAGACTAACTGATATTATTGAAGTTAATATAAATAATTTAGCTGCTGTGCCTTCAATAGTCTATGGCTTACTTGGTCTTGCTATTTTCTTAAACTATATGAATATGCCTCGGTCTGCTCCATTAGTTGGAGGAATTGTACTAGCTCTTATGACACTTCCAGTAATCATCATAGCAACGAGAGCATCCCTTGCCTCAATTCCCCCATCAATTAGAGAAGCCGCATACGGTGTTGGTGCCTCACAAATGCAAGTTATTACTCACCATGTTGTACCTCTTGCACTACCCGGAATTTTAACAGGAACAATTATTGGCATTGCCAGAGCTGCAGGAGAAACAGCTCCTCTGCTTATGATTGGAATGATGGCGTTTATAGTTGATATACCAACGGGAATAACAGATAAAGCAACTGTTTTGCCGGCACAAGTATATATGTGGGCAAATAATCCAGAAAGATCATTTGAATATCTTACTAGTGCAGCTATATTAGTACTTTTAGTAATTTTGATTGTTATAAATTTATTAGCTATAATACTTAGAAAGAAATACGAAAGAAGGTGGTAATATGCCAGATATGCCAGACGAAAATTATAAAATAAAGACTAATGATGTCACTGTTGACTATGGCGATAAAAGAGCACTCCATGGAATAAATCTAAATATTCAATCAAATCAGGTAACCTCACTTATTGGCCCATCGGGTTGCGGAAAATCAACTTTTATTAGATGTCTAAACAGAATGAATGATCTTATAATGGGTTGTCATGTTAATGGTAGCATCCTTATTGATAATACAGACATTAATTTACCAGAAACAGATATTGTAGAACTTCGTGCAAGAATAGGAATGGTTTTTCAAAAACCGAACCCATTTCCAAAATCAATATATGATAATGTTGCATATGGGCCTCGTATCCACGGGTTAACAAAAAACAAAGATGATCTAGATCATGTTGTAACAAAGAGTCTTAAAAGAGCAGGATTATGGAAAGAAGTAAGTGACCGTTTGGATGCTTCAGGACTATCATTATCTGGAGGACAACAGCAAAGGCTTTGTATAGCAAGAGCTATTGCCGTTAATCCAGATGTCCTTTTAATGGATGAACCATGTTCAGCATTGGACCCAATTGCGACAGCAGTAATTGAAGAATTAATAAATGAATTAAAAGAAAGATATACAATAGTAATAGTTACACATTCAATGCAACAAGCTGCTAGGCTTTCTCAAAAAACTGCCTATTTTCATTTAGGTGAAATGATAGAGTTTGATGATACATCAACGATATTTACAAATCCAAAACATGAGATGACAGAATCTTACATTACAGGTAAGATAGGATAGGAGAAAAAAATGGTAACTCATATAAATTCTGCTTTTGATGATGACATAAAAGATCTAAATAATAAAATTGCAAAGCTAGGTGCATTGGCTGAAACACAACTTGATGAAACTCTTGTAGCTTTGCAAAAGAAAAATATTTATAAATTTGAAAAGATAATAGAAAGAGATAAGAAACTAGATAAAATCAATGATTCTATAAGCGCATCAGTTTTTGAAACACTAGCATTATGGTCACCTATAGCCTATGACCTGAGAAGCATATTAGTTGCTGACAAGATTGGTTCAATGCTTGAGAGGATTGGCGATTATTCAAAAAATATGGCTAGAAGAAGCCAAATTATTGTTAACGAAGAACATTTTGAAACACTTCCAGTAAATATAATAGGGCTTGGTCAACACGTTCAGAATTTACTTCATGAATCACTTGATGCATATATGGAATTAAATATAGATGAAGCTATGAGAATATGGGAATCAGATGTGGACACTGACCGCCTTTATTTAAGTATTTTCAAAGAATTACTTAGCTACATATCCGATACACCCGATGATGTAAAAATGCTCACCCATATGATCTTTATTTCAAAAAACCTAGAAAGAGTTGGAGATTACACAACATCCATCGCAAAACAAACTTATTTTCTAGTTGAAGGAACAGTTCCAAAATCTGAACGCCCAAAGGCAAGTATTATTATTTAAGGATTTTATATGAATGTTGCTGTTATTGCAGATGATGAGGTTAATCAATTAGAGCTTATCTCCCATCACCTTGCAAAAAATGGTTTTAAAACCTTAACTGCCACTAATGGTGAAGATGCTTTTGAATTAATTTTAGATAATAAGCCAGATATTGTAATTTTAGACTGGATGATGCCCAAATCTTCTGGCATTTCTGTTTGTAGAAAAATTAGATCAACACCTGAAATAAAAGATTTACCTATAATAATCCTTAGTGCCAGAGGTGAAGATATTGATGCCTCTCACGGACTATCGTCAGGTGCTGATGACTATATTATTAAACCTTTTTCTCCTATCGAGCTAATAGCACGCATTAATTCTCTAATAAGAAGATCTAACCTGAAATCAAAATTATCCTTTCAAGAATTCTACGACATATTCATTGATCATAACAAAAGAATAGTGAGAGCTGGTAATGTTATTTTAAAAGTTGGAAAGATAGAATATAATATACTTTCACTTCTTATGACGAGGCCTGAGCATGTTTTTTCAAGAGATCAAATTATTGAAAAAGTTTGGAATAATGAGTCATATATTGATGATAGGACTGTAGATGTCCACGTTAGTAGACTAAGAAAAACTTTGAAAAGTAACTATAATGGTATCTGCAAAATATCTACTATTCATGGATTTGGTTATTCCATAAGAAAAGACTAACTATTTAAGACATTACTATCAATAGATTCCAAAGGAGTTATTTCAACTGATTCACCACATCCACATGCAGAAACCTCATTAGGATTATTAAATTTAAATCCAGAGCTAAATTTATCTTCCACATAATCCATTTCAGTTCCGAGTAAATATAATATTGCTTTTGGATCAATAACAATTTTTACATTATCTTGATCAATAACCTCATCATCTTTATCAATATCCAAAACATAATCCATAGAATAAGTGAGACCAGCGCAACCTCCCTTTTCTATACCAACACGGAGAATATTTTCTTTATTTTCTGATTTCTCGATCAAATACCTTATCCTTTTTACGGCATTAGGAGTTAGTGTTATAACATTTGATTTTGACATTTATATATTATCCTTTTTAAAGCATATTTAGTGCAACTTGAGCTTCTTCAGACATCATGGAAATATCCCATGGAGGATCAAAAACCAATCTCACTTTAGTTGTAGCTATACCTCCAACTGAAAGAACAGCATCCTCAACCCATTTTGGCATTTCTCCCGCAACTGGACAACCTGGAGCAGTAAGAGTCATTTCAACGTCAACATGATAGTTTTCATCTATATCCACCTTATATATTAAACCTAGCTCATAAATATCAACAGGTATCTCTGGATCATAGACAGTTTTTAAAGCTACGACTATTTTATCAGTTAATTCTGCTATTATATTTTCATCTAATACTGAGTTATTTTCCATTATAAAAAAATCATCCTATGAAAAGAATTTCTTACAATATAGCAAAGACTCGCATAAATTATCAATATCTTTCTTATTATTGTACATTGCAATCGACGCACGACATGTAGATGTCATACCAAAAGTTTGTAATAAAGGCTCTGCACAATGTGACCCAGCTCTTATCGCAATTCCTTTTTTATCTATGATAGTACTAATATCATGAGGATGCGAACCTGACATTGTAAAAGAGAAAATTCCTCTACTCTGACTTGGTTCTAATAAAAAAGATAAACCGTCAATGTCCATTAATTTATTTCTTGCATAATCAGTTATTGATTGTTCGTGTTTGTGTATCTCATCCAAACCAATATGATTAACATACTTTATTGCTTCACCAAGACCAATTGCTTGTGCAATAGGAGGTGTGCCAGCTTCAAATTTTTGAGGGCCACTTGCATATGTTACGTTTTCTTTAGTTACCTCATCAATCATTTCACCACCACCTTGAAAGGGTTTCATATTTTGCAAATAATCACTCTTTGCATACAATACACCAATACCCGAAGGGCCGTATAACTTGTGGCCTGTCAATACATAGAAATCGACATCTAGATCCATAACATCTATAGGATTATGAACCGCTCCTTGAGTTCCATCAATCAATACAGGGATATTATATTCATGGGCTAAATCTATTATATCTTTTATAGGTTGAACGGTACCCAGCACATTTGACATATGAGTTATAGAAATTATCTTCGTCCTTGGTGATATTAAAGATTTCAATTTTTCTAGATCAATTAGACCTTTACTATCAATATCCACCCACTTAATAATGGCTTTCTTTCTCTCTCTAATAAAATGCCAAGGCACTATATTTGAATGGTGCTCCAAGACCGATAATATGATCTCATCACCTTCATTAATTTCAGTTTCTCCAAAAGATGCTGCAACTAGATTTATTGCCTCGGTAGCATTTTTTGTAAAGACTATTTGTTGGTCAGATTTTGATTTAAGATAATTTGAAACTTCAGAGCGTGCATTTTCAAAATTTTCAGTTGCTTTCATAGATAAGTAATGAATACCCCTATGAACATTAGCATATTCTTCACTATAAACTTTACTTATAGCATCAATAACTACTTGGGGCTTTTGCGATGATGCTGCATTATCTAAATAAACAAGTCCCTGACCATTAATATGTCTATTAAGGATTGGAAAATCACTTCTAATCTTATCAACATCAAACATGAAGACTACCTTTTGAAACCCGATTTAATATATTATTCATAACATCACCAAAAATTTTGATTGCACTTCTATCTTTTATTTCATCTAGAGCTTCTAATAAAAAAGCCTGAATTAGTAGTGATCTTGCTTCTTCTTCTGGGATACCTCGTGACTTTAAATAAAAAAGTGATTCTAGACTGATTTGGCCTGTTGTAGCTCCATGACCACATTGAACATCATCCGCATAGATTTCTAATTCGGGTTTTGCATCATGTTCAGCATGGTTAGAGAGAATTAAGGCATCAATAGATTGTTTGGCTATTGTTTTTTGAGCGTCTTGATCAACAATAATATTACCCTGAAACACCCCTCTAGAATTATCATTTAAGATAGACCTATACTTTTCTCTACTTGTCGTATTAGGAGCTTTGTGTCTAACCAATAAAGATGTATCGATATGGCTATCACCATCAAGCAAATTAATTCCAGATATTGAAATATCACTCCTAGATCCATTACAATTTACACTTCTAAATTCTCTTAATAATTTTGAACCAGATGATATTGTAAAACTATTAAATTCCACATTATTTCCAATATCTGCATATTGTTGATTAAACCCGACGGTTAGTTGATTGTGAACTTGATATTTCACATTATTTACAATACTGTTGTCACCTATTTTCCATATAATTGATGATGTGTACAGAGCACATATATCCGACCTATTTGAAATTTTTAATTCAGTTACGTTAACTCTTGCACTATCTTGAATATTAATTACATGCCTATAATTGAAAAACCCATTATTATTTCCAACATGGACGATGTATATGTTATCGGTCTTCCCATTATTTTCTTTTATATTAATCAAAGCTCCGTCTTGCATTAAAACTGTATTTAGATTAAATATTTCATTAGTATTTTCTGAATGCTTATCAGAGATAATTTCAAGTGCCCATTCTGGTACATCATTTTTAAGTGATACAATTTCAATATTTTTAAGATTTTTATCAATAATCGATAATTGCATCTGTAATGACCCATCCATAAAGACAAGGACTGTATCATTTGTGTCTTTCAACTTTCTCATAATGTCAAAATTATTGATGAAATTATTTAAATTCAATGGAACCGGTGAATCACTTGTTGATTCTGGTATTTTTTTAAGTTTTTGAGAAATATTTGTATATTTCCAATTTTCATTCTTAGATGTTGGCAAACCATTTTTTTTAAAGAGCTCATATGCCCCAAGTCTAATACCGTAAAGATCTGATTGTTTGTCCTGAGAAAAAATATCGTCTTTGCAATATGATAGTAATTGTTGACCAATATCTTGATTAATATTTGTATCTGACATATAAGCTACTGATTTATATAATTATTATAGCCTGATTTTTCTAATTCCAAAGCAAGACTACTGTCCCCGGTTTGAATAATTTTTCCATCATACATAATATGAACAAAGTCTGGCTTAATATAATCTAAAAGCCTTTGATAATGAGTTATAACAATAAATGATCTGTTCTCATTTCTTAGATTGTTAACTCCTTGAGCAACTAATCTTAATGCATCAATATCTAGGCCAGAGTCGGTTTCATCCAAAATACAAATCTTTGGATCAAGAAGAGCCATTTGTAATATTTCATTACGTTTTTTCTCTCCACCAGAAAAACCAACATTTAATGGCCTTTTTATCATTGAATCATCAATATTTAATTCTAGAGCTTTTTCTTTGACATACTTCATAAATTCTGGCGTTGTTAGGGGCTTCTTTCCGTTAGCCTTATAATGGGCTTCAAGTGAGCTTTTCAAGAAAGTCATAGTCGTCACACCGGGTATTTCAATTGGGTATTGAAACGCTAGGAAAAGACCTTTTGTAGACCTATCTTCAGGTTCCATATCGAGAATCTCTTGATCGTGAAGAAGTATTTTTCCATTTATAACAGTATATTCTTCTTTTCCGGCACATACATGGGCAAGTGTAGATTTTCCAGAGCCATTTGGCCCCATTATTGCATGAACCTCGCCAGGCCCAACATTTATTTCAAAATTTTTAAGTATCTCTTTATCATCAATTGAAACAGTTAAATTAGAAATTTTAAACATACATAACTCCTTTTATCCCACACTTCCCTCAAGAGATATACCAACAAGTTTTTGGGCTTCAACGGCAAACTCCATTGGTAATTCTTGAAGTACTTCTTTGCAAAAACCATTTACTATGAGAGCTATCGCATCTTCAACTCCAATTCCCCTTTGGCCACAATAAAAAATTTGATCGTCGGATATCTTGGAAGTCGTAGCTTCGTGTTCAAATATCGATGATGAGTTTTTACAATCTATATATGGCACAGTATGAGCTGAGCATTTATTTCCTATTAAAAGTGAGTCACATTGCGTAAAGTTTCTAGCTCTTTCAGCCTTACGGTGGGATGAAACTAAACCTCTATAAGCATTTGATGAGTTACCAGCTGAAATACCCTTAGATATAATTTTACTTGTAGTATTTTTGCCCAAATGCACCATCTTTGTTCCAGAATCTATCTGCTGATAAGCATTAGAGATTGCTATTGAGTAAAATTCTCCAACCGAGTTATCTCCTCTTAATATACATGATGGATATTTCCAAGTAACAGCTGAACCAGTTTCAACTTGAGTCCAAGATATCTTTGAGTTTTTCCCTCTACAATCACCCCTTTTTGTAACAAAATTATATATACCACCAACACCATTTTCATCACCAGGATACCAATTTTGTACTGTAGAATATTTTATTTCAGCATTCTCAAGAGCAACCAATTCAACTACAGCTGCATGAAGCTGTTTCTCATCTCTTTGTGGTGCAGTACAGCCCTCTAAATAACTCACATAAGAACCTTTATCAGCAATAATGAGTGTTCTTTCAAATTGACCAGTGTTTTTATCATTGATCCTAAAATATGTGGATAGTTCCATAGGACAACGTGTATTAGGGGGTATATATACAAATGACCCATCTGTAAATACGGCACAATTTAGTGCAGAGTAATAATTATCTGATTTTGGAACAACTGAACTTAGATATTTTTTAACTAAATCTGGATGCTCTCTAATAGCTTCAGAAATAGAGCAAAATATAATACCAACTTCTGAGAGCTTATCTTTGAAAGTAGTTACAACTGATACGGAGTCAAAAACCGCATCCACAGCAATATTTTTCTTTACCCCTGAAAGTAATTCTTGTTCTAATAGAGGGATACCCAATTTTTCGTATGTTTTAAGAAGCTCAGGATCAACTTCATCCAACGATGCTGGACCATCTATGTCTTTTGGAGCTGAATAAAAGTAAATATCATTAAAGTCGATCTTTGGATAATCCACTTTAGCCCAATTTGGCTCTTTCATAGTATTAAATCTCTGATAAGCCTCTAATCTCCATTCAAGCATCCATTCAGGCTCATCTTTTTTCTTAGAAATAAATCTAATAGTGTCTTCAGAAAGACCAATTGGAGCCTTTTCAGTCTCAAGTTCTGTTGACCAACCAAATTTATACTTATCGACGCTTATATCATCGACTTGTTTTACAGTTTCTTTTACAGCTGGCATTTTATTTTTTTCATCATTAATTTATTAATAGCACTATTATATATATAGTTAATTAGTGCTTAAATTTCATCCCCTGTAATAAATTATTTATTACATTAAGGAAGAAGTCCACCTGATCTTCATTGTTATCCCACCCAAAACTTAACCTAATTGCCCCAATGACTTGTTCATGAGAATAATTCATTGCATTAAGTACATGAGAACCTCCAATCTTACCAGATGAACAAGCAGCTCCTGAACTTACGGCAACACCTTCCATATCTAGACCCATAATTAGGCTTTCAGCCTTTAAGCCAGGAAAAATTATAGTTGTTATTGAAGAATGCTTTATAGAGTTTTTACAAGGAATTATGATTTTTTTAGAAATAGAATTTAATCCATCTAATAATCTATTATATAATAAATTATTTTTTTTATTTTCAAAATCTATTTTTTCAAGACTTGCTTGCAGTGCAATGCTAAAAGAAATGATACCAATTACATTTTCAGTCCCACCTCTTCTTCCGAATTCCTGTTCTCCTCCATGAATTTCTTTATAAATTTTATTTTTATCTTTAAAATAAACCATGCCAACTCCATGTATTCCTCCTATTTTATGAGAAGCAAATGATGCAAAATCTACCATACCAATAAATGGAGCAATATTAATTTTTCCAAGTGCCTGTATCATATCTGAAAATAGGTAGGCATCATATTGTTGGCAAATCTTTGAGATTTTTTCAATGGGCTGTATAAGGCCAGTCTCGTTATTAATTAGCATTACGCAAACCAATGTTTTACCAATACATTGAGATATACACTCCTGAAAATTATCTAAATCAATTAAACCTTGATTAGTTATTTTACATTGATACTGATTAATTTTTTTATTAAAAATAGTGTCCACAACAGCTTTGTGTTCAGTTGGTAAATATATAATATTTTCAATGCCATAGGTTTTAATAGTCATATTTATGATATAGTTGCAAGCCTCTGTTCCACTTGATGTAAATAAAATATTATCAGGATCACTTTTTATCAGCGAAGCAATTATATCTCTTGCATTATTTATCTTTGATCGAGAGCTCTGCCCCTCTGCATGGACTGAGGATGGGTTAAAAAATTCTAAATTACCCTTATCAGATAAAAAATTCTTAACTTCATTTCTAACTGAACTAGTGGCCGCATGATCAAAATATATTCTCATTTTTTTTCTCAATTAAAACTTATCAAAAACTAAATAGCCCATACCAATTGATATACCAAAGATAGTATGCATCATAAGAGCTAAAGAACAAACTAATATTGGTTTTGGTGCCCGTTTTGCAAGCACACCATTTCCTAGAGCAGGCAAGAAAAAGAACCATGGAACGACAACACTCAAAAATCCAAAAATCATACCATCAACAAAACCAACATCTACTATATCTAGTTCCATTAATATTGCATATATTGCCGAGTAGCAAATCGCAACAATGTAATGAAGTGACCAACCAGCAATTGTTTCATACTTATATTCTTTTATTTCATTAATATGATTAACGAATATCACATGTTTATTACATAAGTTGATTACCCAACGACCCACCAAAGACCAATTACTTGGAGGTATTGTGGTAAGAAATAGAAAAATACGCTGCCAAAGATCAAAAATTACACAAGCAAAAATACCAATAATAATTATTTCAAAATAAAAAAACAAAATTTATTACTCACTTTTAATTAATATTTATTATATATATTACATTCTAGATAATAATAAAAAAATCTAAATACATAATTATATTTACTAGTATTAATCATATATGTTAATTATGCTTTATTAATTTTATTGAGGAAAATGATGCCAGAAATCATGTTCAACGGACCATCAGGGCGCATAGAAGGTCGTTACCATCATAATGAAAGTCAAGATTCAAAAATAGTGTTGATCCTTCACCCACACCCTAAGTTTGGTGGCACAATGAATAATCCCATTACTCACAATGCTTATTACACTTTCGTAAAAAATGGCTTCTCTGTGCTTAGATTTAATTTTAGAGGTGTTGGCAAGAGCCAAGGGGAATATGATGCTGGAATTGGAGAGTTGTCAGATGCGGCTTCAGCACTAGATTGGATTCAATCACTTAATAGAGACTCAACTGGATGTTGGGTTGTTGGGTTTTCATTTGGTGCATGGATTGCAATGCAATTACTAATGAGAAGACCTGAGATCGAGTCTTTTATATCAATTTCACCTCCAGCAAACTTATATGATTTTGGTTTTCTTGCTCCATGCCCATCATCTGGCCTAATTGTAAATGGTAATGATGATATAGTTGCTCCAAAAGTAGATATCCAAAAACTTGTTGATAGACTACAAAGCCAAAAAGGTATTCAAGTAAATCATTCCCTTATAGATGGTGCTAATCATTTCTTTGATAATAATATTGATGAACTGAATAATGAAATATCTAAGTATATCGATCTTCGCCTTAAAGATACGTCTAAATAGATGATGGATTATAGATTTTTCCGCCCACAGTTGGGTTCTTTGCACCTGTTGTATTAGGAAAAGAAATTGGTAAATTTATTTTCCTTCTTGCTGCCAAGAATGCAAATGCTTCAGCTTCAATGAATTGTGAGTTAAAGCCTAAATCCTCTGCCAATAGCACTTTAGAGCTTGAATTTTCTACTATTTTTTGGACCAAGAAATTATTCTTACTTCCGCCCCCACAAATGACTATATTCAATGGTTCTTTTGGAAGATATTTTAATGAATCAATAATAGACTTTACAGTAAGAAATGATGCGGTTGCTATTTTATCAACAGCATCACCTGTCAATAAATCAATATATTTTTGGAAATAATTTCTATCGAGTGACTTTGGGGGACCCTCTCTAAAAAAAACATCCTTCATAAAAATATTTACAATCTCATAATTTATATTACCCAAATAAGCTAATTTTCCATTTTTATCATAACTCTGATTGTAGTAAGAACTAACCAAATCATCTATTAAACAATTCCCTGGCCCACTATCAAATGCAATCAATTCCGAATTATTAATGTATGTTATATTTGAAATTCCACCAATATTTAAAATAACATATGGATATTCAAGAATACTATGAAACTTTACTTTATGATAAATTGGGACCAATGGCGCACCCTGCCCTCCATTTAAAATATCATCTATTCTAAAATCAAACACTACACTTGTTTCATAAAAATTTGATAAATATTGAGGATCACCTAACTGAATTGAAATTTTATTTTTTGGATTATGATAAATAGTCTGCCCGTGATAACCAATAAGATCAATTTTAATATTATTATTTTTTGAAAAATCGAATATTGGTTTTATTGCTTCTATATTTAAATTTGTAAGAGATTTTACTATTGCATCTATATTTTCAGAAAATTTGATATTTTTTTGAATTTTTTTTTGAAGATCCTGAAGATCTTTTTTAAGAGCAACTGGATAGCTGCAAGAAACACTATGTACAACTTCAAATAACTCATATCCATCGGTCAATATCAAAGATACATCAATTCCATCCATTGAAGTTCCACTCATAATTCCCAAAGAGTAAAATTTTTTTAAATTTATTTCTTGTTTCATTTCTATTAAAATGGTTTAGGTATTTAATATTATTTTAATTATTTTCAATTTAGCTAAGAGAATGCCAATTACAACAAAAAAAAAATTCAAATCTGAACTTCTCAATATACTAAATGAAAGAGGTTTTATTCATCAAACCACTAATGGTGATGCGATTGATAAATATTTCAATTCAAATGAAGTTATAGGATACATAGGGTTTGATTTAACAGCAAAGAGTCTACATGTTGGATCTCTGTTGCAAATAATGCTCTTAAAATGGCTTCAAGAATATAACTACAAACCAATAGTCCTTATGGGTGGAGGAACAACATTAATAGGAGATCCTTCAGGTAAAGATGAAAGTAGAAAGATATTAGATCAAAACAATATCATGATGAATCAAGATGGCATATTTAAGGTTTTTAAAAAATTTCTAAATTTTGATGATAAAAAAATAATAATTGAAAATAATTTAGATTGGCTTAGAGATCTTAATTATATTACTTTTTTAAGAGATTTTGGAAAACATTTTACAATTAATAGAATGTTATCTTTTGACTCAGTTAAGTTAAGGCTTGATAGAGAACAGCCTCTCTCTTTTCTTGAATTCAATTATATGATTCTCCAAGCATATGATTTTTGGGAATTAAAAAAACGTCATGATTGTAGATTGCAGCTAGGCGGATCCGATCAATGGGGTAACATAATTAATGGAATTGAATTAATTAGAAGAGTAGACCGAAGTGAGGCCTATGGAATAACTACGCCTCTTGTAACAACTTCATCTGGTAGTAAAATGGGTAAAACTGCAGACGGCGCTATTTGGTTAGATGAAGATCTAACAAACCCACATGAATTCTGGCAGTTTTGGAGAAATACAGATGATAAAGATGTGATACGTTTTATAAAATTATTCACTACTTTACCAATGAATGAAATTCAGAAACTTGAATCACTTCAGGGATCTGAATTAAATGAAGCTAAAAAAATACTTGCTAACGAAGTCACAAAAAATACACACGGAAATGATATCGCTGATTTAGTTCATAAATCCGCCTTAGAAACATTTGAACAAAAAATAATTTCAGAAAAATTACCAATATTTGAATTAAATAAAAAAGATTGCATTGATAGTATTGGACTTCTTGCTTTACTAGTTAAAGTTGGTTTCTCAAAATCTAATAGTGATGCTAGAAAGTCTATATTAAATGGAGCAATAAGAATTAATGACCACACTATATCGGATCCATCTCTAGAATTATCCAAATCAGATATATCTAAACTAAAGCTTTCCTTCGGTAAAAAGAAACATATATTATTAAATTTGGGGCTTTAATTATAATTAAATAAGTCTCTAAATATACCTGGAGCAACAGTTCCCAATGGATTTACACTCAAAATTATATTTCCTCCAGACTGATCCCTTTCTATCTTTACAGGTGTAGCACTAAGGCAGTCTTCATTTCCTCCAGTTAATAATGGGCCAAATAAAGGTATAGACCCAAAAGAGGCATTAGAAATATAATCGGCACAATAATCACCTTGAAATTTAAATCTTCCAGAAACATTATCGCTTCTTCCTTTAAGTTTTAATCTATCGGAAGGTCCAAATAATTGCATATCATGAACATAAATTATTTCATCTTCAATTTGAAATTCAGTTTTTAGCAACTTAAACCTTACATTGTATATATCTGGACGGTTTGGATTTGGACCTGATTCTGCAAAAATAGTAACAAGATTTTTATCATCTGAAACTAGGATATCTTCAATACCCATCTGACCAGACATATTATTAATATTCCTACCTGTAGCTCTCAATTGCATATACCCCTCCTGGGCGCGATTATATATACCCATAAATCTTAAGAAAGCCCCCCCATCATCTGTGGTAACACCTAAATCAGCAGGTGAATTTAAATTCTCTTGAGCTCCACTATAAATTATTTTTATTGGAGTGTTCTCATTTTGGTTAAAATTACCTGTTAAATCCATTTCTTGAATTTTTCCATCATTTAAATTTATACGGCCATTAAATGAGCTTATACCTTCTCCATTCTTTCCAATAACTTTATCTATCCCCACAATATTTAAATTTGCATTTAGTAAATTGGCAGTGAGTATATTTTGAATATTCTTATTAGATCTCATAAAAATATCACTATCTATAAATGATGAAATATCGATTGAGGAAGCTTGAAGATTGACATCAGCCGGACCATCAATATTTTGTTCTATATCAAGTTGGAGGTTTTTAGTATTTTTTGAAGAATAATTTAAAATTGTAAGACTTTTTCTACCAAACCCTGAGTCAACAACAATGTACCCATCAAGAACATTACTATCAGAGTCATATAAGAATTTTATATTATAATCATTGCCTTCTAATTCAGCATCACTGGCAATTTTATTCATAATTAATGTCAATTCTGCTCTATCATTTATATTTTTTTGCCAATTAAATCCAGAATATTGAAGGATAATATCTGTCAAATCTGCCTTTATAACTGCTTGTTCAGGAGAGAAATCATTTAATGAAGTCGATATAATAATATCAGCTGGAACCCTTCCAAAGCCACCGACATATTCCCCAAGGTATGGAGCAAGTATATTAATTTCTGTTGGGCTAACACTAGTTGACAGTTCTATTTGAGTTGTGAGTTGTGAGTCTAGAGATGTCGTGGTAGTAAATTGAGATGGAATTCCTTTATAATTTAATTCACCATTCGATTTTATTATATTATTTCTAAAATCTATATTTACAATGGGTATAATTAATGAGTCTTCTTCCGAGAGTAGATACCTTCCATCTTCTATCTGCATATCTACATCAATTTCAAAGTCCTTATAAGACTCCATCGGGATTGGAAATTGAATTCTAGTATCGATATTCGCTTGCCCTTTTAGGTTTTCTTTCCGATTTAAAAAATCAAAATTATTAAAATTAATACTTTCGAGATAAGACAAAAAATAGTCAATATCAGAATCTAATTCTAAAGTAAAATCTGCAAATTTATTTGAATTTTTAATATCAATAGATCCATTGATTGAATTGATTTTTATATATCGATCTTCACTTAAATCCACATCACCTTGAGCCAATTCTAACAATATTTTTTCATCTTTAATTTCTAAAATACCACTGGCATTAATAATGGGGGGGTGCTTATCGAAGTAATAAAAAGAAGAGTTTTCAAAATCCATCGTAAGATATGAGTCCAGAAATTCTCCTGAATCTAATAATTTGAAAGACCATAAAACTTCATTTATTTTTGCTTCATTAACGTTCTTTTTAAACCATTTCGCAAAACTAAGACCTTCTATATTATCAATCAAACTCTTGATATCTAATGCATTAGTATTTGTAAGAGATAAGTTAAATTCTTGATGGTCAATTTTCTTTGTATTTGTAATTAAAATTTTTCCATTTAACATTTCCCCTGATAATTCCTTCAATAAAAGAACTCCATCAATCATATTAATATTTAAATCTAGATCTGATTCATTGATTAAAAAAATCTTATCTTTTTCAATACTTAAATTTGATAGTTTTGTGTCAATCTTATCAACACCTCCATAAGTATTGTAATTTAAGCCAAGAGAACCCTTACTTTTAATATTATACCCATCCTGCTCTAATATCAGTTCATTTATAATGAATGATTCATTAGCACTTTTATAATCAATACTAATGTATGCATCTTCTATCTCTAGTTTCTTGTTTTTTGTAAATGGAAGACTTATGTCCATTTCACCTTGGCTTACATTCAAATCTATAGTTGATTGGATAACCCTCCCAAGATTATTAACATCCATGTTTAATCGACCTGATAAAGCTCCATTATACAATGAATTAAAATCTTTTTCTTTTTTTAAGGAAATTAGATTATCTGGAATTATATTCTTAAATATAAAATCTATGTTTGTCAGGCT
>JAQWOP010000016.1 GCA_029245795.1 Hyphomicrobiales bacterium | reverse complement strand
TTAACTGGGACTGATGAACATGGTATAAAGATGCTACAGACAGCAAAAAAACAAAACCTATCTGCTATAGAGTTAGCAGACTCTAATGCTCCATTGTTTATGAAGATGCTAAATGAAATAAACTCTACCCATAATGACTTTGTAAGAACAACTGAAGATCGCCATAGAGATGCCTGCGTTGAAGTTTGGAAAAGAATGTCTCTTAATGATGATATATATAAAGATAAGTATGCAGGATGGTATTCTATCCGAGATGAAGCTTACTATGAAGAAAAAGAACTTACCAAAAAAGATAATACATATTTATCCCCTCAGGGAACACCAGTAACTTGGGTTGAAGAAGAAAGCTACTTTTTTAAACTTTCAGAGTATCAAGACAAACTTCTATGCCATTATAGGGATAATCCAAATTTTATTATGCCAGAGTCAAGAAGAAATGAAGTATTAAGATTTGTAGAATCTGGATTAAAAGATCTATCAATATCACGTACAACGTTTGATTGGGGCATAAAAGTACCCGATGATGAAAATCATGTCATGTATGTATGGGTTGATGCACTGACAAACTATTTAACAGGGGTTAATTTTCCAAATGAATCTTATAAAGATTCTTGGCCAGTAAATTTTCATATTATTGGCAAAGATATACTTAGATTTCATGCTGTTTACTGGCCTGCTATTTTGATGTCGGCTGGAATAGAGCTTCCAAAAACAATATTTGCTCATGGTTTTTTGTTTAATAAGGGATCAAAAATGTCAAAATCTCTTGGTAATGTTGTTGATCCTAGTGATTTAATTCATAAATATGGAATAGATCAATTGAGATACTTCTTTTTAAGAGAAGTGTCTATGGGTAATGATGGCAACTATGATGATAATAGTATTATAAAAAGGATAAATGCTGATTTGGCCAATGATCTTGGAAATCTTGTTCAACGTTCTTGTTCAATGATAAATAAGAATTGTGATGGAATTATTCCATTACCAAGTACACTTTCAAATGAAGATAATAAAATTAATGAAGATTTGAATAATTTAGTAGAAAAAATTGATATTTTATTTGAAAAAATAGAACTCAATAAAATTTTAAATGAAATATGGGATCAAATATCAATATTAAATAAATACTTTTCCGATCAAAAGCCATGGGAACTTAAAAGTATAAACATAGAAAGAATGAATACTGTGCTTTTTGTTACAGTAAATAATATAAGAAAAATAGCTTTAATGTTGATGCCATTTATGCCAGATTCTGCAAATAAAATATTAGATGTATTAGGGGTTGAATTAAATGAAAGATCTTTTAATTATATTAAAAACAAAACTACAAAGTCCATAATTAAAAAAATTGGGAATGTAACACCAATTTTTCCTAAAATTGATGAATAAAATAAAAAAAAATTACACCTTTTTAATAGACACGCATTGTCATTTAGATTTTGTTGATTACGAAAATGATCTAGAAAATGTTGTAAACAATGCCTTCAAAAACAATGTTAAATATATAATTACTATTTCAACAAACTTATCAAACTTTGATAAAATTAAAAATATTATCCATAAATATAAAAATATATATGGAACAGTTGGAACACATCCATTGTATGTTGATGATGAGAGCATTCCATATAAAATTGATAATATAATTGAAAAATGCAAAGATAATAAGATTGCAGCGATAGGAGAGTGTGGGCTTGATTATTCAAAGATGAAATCAGATAATAAGTTAATCCAAGAAAAAATATTTAGAGCTCAAATTGAGGCATCAAATATATCTAATTTACCTTTTGTAATTCATAATAGAGACTCAGATGAGGATATGGAGAGGATACTATTAGATGAGGCAAAAAAATATAAATTAAATGGAGTATTCCATTGCTTTAGTTCCTCTGAAAGATTAGCTGAAGTGGCTATAGAAATTGGTTTAAATATCTCCTTTACTGGTATAATTACTTTTAAAAATGCTAATTCTTTAAGAGATATCGTACTAAAAATCCCCAATGATAGAATTTTTGTTGAAACAGATTCACCATTTTTAGCTCCAACACCTTATCGTGGCAAAAGGAATGAACCTTCCTACGTTGTTGAAATTGCCAAATGTCTAGCAAATATAAAAGGACTAACCTATGATGAAGTGCTTAATCATACCACACAAAATGCACTAAATTTTTTCAATAAGATTAAAATAAAGGATTAAATGCCAAAAGATAATTTACAAATTACTATACTTGGTTGCGGATCCTCGACTGGAGTACCAAGAGTTGGTAATGACTGGGGAGCATGTGATCCTAATCTACCTGAAAACTTAAGATCGAGATGTTCATTAAAGGTAGAACGAATTAATAATAATAATAAAAAGACAACAATTATAATTGATACTGGTCCGGATTTTAGGATACAAATGAATAGAGAATCTGTTAAAAAAATAGATGCTGTTTTTTATACCCATGAACATGCTGATCATACGCATGGTATTGATGATCTTCGAATGTATGCTCTTCGTGACAGAAAAAAGATTAATGTATACACTTCAAAAAGTACTTCAAATAATCTAATAGAAAAGTTCGGATATTGTTTTACAAGTAAAATGAACGGTTCATATCCACCTATATTAAACTTAAATATAATTGAGCATGGAAAAACTTATTCGATTAAAGGAGAGGGTGGAGTCATAGAAATAACACCAATTAATCAAATACATGGAAACATATACTCCTTTGGTTATAAAATTAATGATTTCATATATTCATCTGATATAAGTGATATTCCGGACGAAACAATAGAATATATTACAAATTCATCTATATGGATTGTTGATTCATTAAGATGGGATAAACATCCAACTCATTTTCATGTAGAAAAGGCCTTAAAACTAATAAAAGAATTAAATGTGAAGAACGGTATTTTAACTAATCTACATATTGATTTGGATTACAAAGTATTAAAAGGATATCTGCCAAATAATGTAGTGCCAGCTTATGATGGATTAATACTACACATTTAATATACTCTTTAAATCACTGTTTTAATTATATATACTTATACTTTCCATAATATATATTATACGAATAGATTTAGTTAACGCCAATGAGAAAGTAGATAATTATTTGGAAATTAAGGAGAGCAGTCTGGTATGGTTTCTTTTAGAAATTTGAAATTTAAAAGAAATATGTTTATCTTTGTATTCTTTGTTTAGTACTGTTGCGTTTTCATACAACCAATTTTCTATAGAACTTTTAGTATAATCTAATTGGATTTCATGTATTTCATTCTCAATATTAATTTTTTTTTCTATTAACTGCAATAAATCATCTAATCCTTTGCCGGTAACAGATGAAATCAGGACCTGATTATCTGCTTTATTCTTTTTAATTAACTCTAATGTCTCCTCCTCAACTAAGTCAATTTTGTTAAGCACCTCTATGTAATTACCACTAGTTACCTCTTTACCTATTTGATCAATTGTATTAATTACATCTAAATTTTGCACATCATGGTATCTAGATGATAAATCTCTTACGTTTATTACAATATCCGCATACAAAACTTCCTCAAGTGTTGACCTAAAAGCCATCACAAGTTCCGTTGGAAGTTCTGAAATAAAACCAACTGTATCAGATAAAATAATATTTTTTGCATTTGTGTAATTTAATCTCTTCATTTTTGTATCTAAAGTAGCAAAAAGCATATCCTTTGAAAGAACCTCTTCGCCCGTTAATGCATTAAATAATGTTGATTTTCCTGCATTTGTATACCCAACTAAAGCTACTATACAATAAGGTTTCTTAGATCTCTGATTTCTATGCAACTGTCTTGTATTATTAAATTCTTTGAGTTTTTTCTTAACTTTTATAATTTGATCATTTATTAATCGTTTATCAATCTCAAGTTGAGATTCGCCAGGCCCACCAATAAAACTAAGTGCCCCCCTTTGCCTTTCAAGATGAGTCCAAGATTTAACTAACCTTGTTTTCTGATAGTCAAGTTGCGCCAGCTCAACTTGCAAAGCCCCCTCCCTTGTGGATGCCCTCTTCTCAAATATGTCAAGAATTAAACGGGTTCTATCTATAACCTTAATCTTTATATATCTTTCTAAATTTCTTTGTTGAATTGGCGTTAATTTTCCATCAATAATAACCAAATCCACCTCCAATTCCTTAACTTTACCAGCCAGATCCTCTAACCTTCCTTTATTAAGTAAAGTGCTATTATTTGGCTTATCAATTCTTATTATATCTGACATAACAACTTTTATGCCTAATGACTTTGCCAATAGAATTGCCTCCGCGAGACAATCCTCGGGATCAATAGTTTTTGATGAAGAAATAAATCTTAAGTTTGGATGATAAACTATTGATTTATAACGCTTAAATTGAGTTGAATTATTTTTTTGAATTGAAAATCTTTCTAGTAATAATCTTGACTTGTCCTAAATAACTGCTCTACAACATGAATACTCTCTGATAAAGAAAATATAACGATCCTGTCATGCAGTTCAATTTTAATGTTTCCATCTGGCCTTAAAACATTATCTTTCCTTAAAATCGCACCAAATCGCAAACCATCTGGTATATCAGCTTCTTTTAATTGTTTTCCAATTAAAGGAGAAGCCTCTACAACTTCTGCTTCAACAACTTCAACGGCTCCATTATATAATGAATGTGCATCTCGAATCCTGCCTTTTCTAAGGTATCTTAGAATACTTGAAATAGTTGTTGCTCTAGGATTTATAAAATTATCTATACCCAATCTATCTTGAAGATCATTATAGTTATTGTCCACTAGGAGACTTAAAGTCTGCTTTGTTCCCATTTCCTTAGCAATTACAGAAGATATAAAATTTACGTTATCATTATTTGTAAGAGCAACAAATGCATCGGACCTTTCAATGCCAGCTTGTTCAAGCAAATGTTTATCTAATATATCCCCATTTAATACAATTGATTTTGTTAATTCTGTAGCAGCTTTCTCAGCAATTTCCTTGTTTAACTCAATTAATTTCACATTTATATTTGATTTGCTTGTTTCGAGGGACTTAGCTAAATACAATCCAACGTTTCCTGCTCCCGCAATTATTATATTATGAGCTTCACTTTCAGTGTGGCCCAAAATTGACAAAACTTTATTTACTTGCTCCGACTCGCATACTAAATAAATTTTATCACCAGATATTAAAATATCTTTTTGTGTAGGAATTATAATATTATTATTTCTATTAATGCCAACAATTGTGCATATTAAGTCAGGATATTTTTTTGTTAACGCACCAAGCTGAACATTAGTAACATTGCAATTTTTTTCTATATCAACACCTAATAATGTAATTCTCTTATCCCCAAACTCAAGTATCTCAAAAGCACCTGGTAAAGTTAGATTTTTTAGAATTGACTCGGCTATTTCTTTTTCGGGTGAGATGATTACATCAATTGGAATATTGTCTCTCGTAAAGATATTCTCATACAATGGGTTAAGGAAGTTTCCTGAACGTATTCTTGCTATTTTAGTTGGGATATCGAACAATATTTGAGCCATATGGCAAATTATCATATTTACTTCATCGGCTTGCGTGACAGCTATAATTACATCTGCATCTTTTGCGCCAGCATTGTCTAATACATCAGGAAAAGAGCCATTACCATTAATTGTCCTCACGTCCAGTGATGCATTAATATTTTCAATTAATTGTTGTGCATTATCTATTACAGTAACATCATTTTTTTGTTCTGAGAGATGTTCTGCAATTCCATAACCTACTTGTCCTGCTCCGCAGATAAGTATCTTCATTTGATGAGTCCTTTTATAACTTTTTATCAATTCCTAGATATTTTAATTTTCTATGCAAAGCTGTTCGCTCCATGCCTATAAAATCAGCCGTCTTTGATATATTACCGTTAAATCTTGCAAGTTGAGAGATTATATAGTCTCTTTCAAATAAATCTCGAGCATCTTTCATATTAAATGATATCAAAACTTCATTATCACTTATAATATTTGGATTTTTTTCTTTAATTTCAATTGGTATTAAATCCGCTGTAATCATATTTATATTTTCTGCGTTAATTTGTAAAATAATTTTTTCAATAATATTTCTTAGCTCTTTTATATTTCCTGGCCATGAATATGATTGTAATAAAATAATAGCATCATCATTAACCACTACCCCACTTTCCTCACCTATTGATCTATAATATTCATCTATAAAGTAATTAACCAATATTGGAATATCTTCTTTTCTATCTATCAAATTAGGTACATGAACTGGTTCAACTGATATCCTATTATATAATTCATCTAAAAATAAACCTAATGATACATAAGCCTTTAAATCTTTTGATGTGCTTGCAATTATCCTACAATCAAGTGTCTTATGACCATATTTATTATTAATAAAATTAAGAAAAACTCTTTGAACCTCTAAATTCATCTCAGAAATTTCATTTACAAAAAGTGTTCCACCTTTTAACTGTTCTAAAAAAACATTCTCTTGATCATTTATAACTTTCTCAAAATCATCAGCATTTAAAGTATTAGCATTTATTCTAGTAAATAGGAAATTATTCCTATTTGATTTATTATGAACCAACCTTGAGACTAGCTCCTTACCAACACCCATAGAACCAGTAATTAATATTCTACTTTTAGTTTCAGACAACCTTATAATTGTTTGATTTAAATTAGCTACCGCAGTTGAAGTGCCTATGTATTCAGTGGCATAATCGGATCTATTCTTCATATCAGTGATTTCCTGTTTTAAAGAATATGCCTCTACTGCTCTTTTTATAGTATGCATCAGACGTTCAGTCTTGAAAGGTTTCTCAAGATAATCATATGCACCCAATCTTATAGCCGTCACAGCAGTATCTATATTGCCGTGCCCTGATATAATAATAACGGGCGTTCCAGGGTTTTCTTTTTGAATAAGCTGCAATAACTCAATACCATCGAGCTTACTCCCTTCTAGCCAAACATCTAATATAACCAGATTTATGTTTTCTTTATTTAAAATATTAATTGCATTATCACTATTTTGGGCATTAAGCGTAGAATAACCCTCATCATCCAATACTCCTGATATTAATTTACAAATATCAATTTCGTCATCAATTACTAATATTTTTTTTTTATTTTTCATTAATTTTTAGCTGAATTAATTATTAAAGTTTTAGGTATTCTTATTTCTACAATTGCTCCATTTATAGATCCGTCATCTGAAATATGATTATCTAAATGAATAGTCCCTTCGTGAGCCTCCATAATATTTTTTACCATTGACAATCCAATTCCTGTCCCCATCTCTCTAGTAGTATAGTAAGGCTCTAATAATTTTTCTTTATGATCTATTATAAATCCTGAACCATTATCTACTATTTTTATTGATAAAAAATCCTTATCATTCGTCAGATTTATATTAATTTGCCCAAAATTATCAGCTTTATGAGTGTCAAAAATTGACTCAGATGAATTTTTAATAATATTTATGAGTGCTTGGCTAATAAGGCGTCTATCAAAATTAATATAAACTTCTTCATTTGGTATATTTAATATTATATCAATAGTGTCTAGAGTAATCTTCTGTAATAAGACTGCTTGTCTTATTGTATCGCAAATATCAAAATTATTTATTGATGCAGTTGGCATTTTTGCAAAAGCTGAAAATTCATCTACTATTTTTCCTAAATCACCAACTTGTCTTATGATTGTATCAGTGCAATCTTCAAATATCTCAACATCATCTTTAATTTGAGACATATATTTTCTTTTTAACCTTTCAGCAGATAATTGTATAGGGGTAAGAGGGTTTTTTATTTCATGTGCGATTCTTCTTGCAACATCTGCCCATACAGAGGTTCTTTGGGCATCCACAAGTTCTGTTACATCATCAAAGGCAATTACCATAGAACTTTTTCTAGATTCTTCCTCTTTTGTTATTTTAATATACAAATTCCGATTTTGATCATTAATTCTTATAGTTATATATTCATCAATATTATCTTTACTCTTATATGCTTTAATTAAAATATCAGAAAATTGAGGCATGATATCTATAATATTCACTCCTAGTAACTGATTTAATTCTTTTTTAAAAAAGATGCACGCAGAAAGATTGGCAATTTGAATACTACCATTGGAATCTATACTGATTACGCATGAGGTTATTCCAGACAGAACAGCTTCAGTAAATTTTCTTCTTTCATCTAATAATAGATTATTAGATACAAGATTTTCTCTTTGATTCTTTAAATCATTAGTCATATTGTTAAAGGTATTAACCAAATTGTACATATCATTATCAATTTTTGATTGATTTTCAATATTAACATCCAGATTGCCATCAGATATCCTCTGCGAAGCATAAATTAATTTAGCAATAGGTGCAGCCAATCTATTTGCGAAGAAGATACTAAACCAAATAGCAACTGTTAAAAAAATAAGAGAAAAACCAACATATTGTAATGCAAAAGTTACTTGAGTATTAAAACGTCCTTTTTCAAGATTAATATATTCGTTTGTCGTTAATTCAAGTTGATTTAAATGATTTATTACAATAGGATCAACAGCTTTATATATTAATAAGTACCCATCTATAAATTTATCTAGTAAGACAAATGCACTTACCATATTATAATCATTTGGTTTGAAAATTATTATATCTCCACTTTCTGAACGTTCATAAGATAATGCAGAGGGTTTTGAATATCCTATCTCATAGTCAGGAGTTGAAGTATTGATTATAATATCACCATCTTTATTAATAATATAAGCACCCGTAAGTTTTCTTAACCTTACTTGCCTTAAGAAGTAATTAGCAAATTTTTCTATATCCTCTTCAAACATTGTTACAGAATTATTTAAATCTAATTTCATTGCATCAATTTCAGCACGAAGATTATTAGAATGCTCACGTAAATAACTATTAGAAACAATATTTGATTTTTCTAGCATAGATTTAGTTCTATCAGAAAACCATTTATCTAGACCTCTATCTAATGTAACAGTTGCAAGTACAGCAACTAAGAGCGCAGGCAATGCGGAGACAAAACCAAATAATGTAATTAATTTTATTTGCAGACTTGAACCAGCAACATTTCTTTTCCTAGCTAATAAAATTTGAGAGAATCTGCTAACAATCAAAAGTACCATCATTACAATAAAGATTGCGTTTGCAGAAAAAAGTAAAAAAATTACCGTGTTAGATGGTATAAAAACTTGAGCTTGAAGTATTAGATAAGTTGATGTTATGAGGAAGCCAGCTGTTAACAATATTATAAGATTAAATAATATTTCTTTTTTATTTAAAACAAACAATTTTAATGGCTTAAAAAGCCTTGAGCTATTTATATAATTCATCATAAATCTACTGTATATGTATAATATATTTTCTAATAATAAATATTATATTAATAATACCCTAATCTAGAGCTTTGATAAATCCATGTTTAGGGAACGTAATTTCTTTCGCAGTGTATTGCGATTTAAACCTAAAATCTTGGCAGCTTTTATTTGATTATTATTAGTTCTTTTCATAACATAGTTTAATATCGGTTTTTCAAACTCAACTAATACTCTTTGGTAGAGATCGTCCTGATTGGCAATTAATTCATCTAAAGTAAATTGGCTTAAATATTTTTCTATATAGTCACTTAAAGATCTTAAAGACGCTCCATCGGCAACTAGTGTATTATTTAATCCGGATAGCTCCTCTTTGACTAACTCCAGTGAGATAGATTCATTTGGATATAATGTTACGATACGTTTAATAAAATTTTCTAACTCTCTTATGTTACCAGGCCATATATAATCTTTTAGATACATTAATGCATCTTGATCTATATTATTTATCTCCTTTGAATTTTTACTTATAAAATGATTCACTAAAGCTGGGATATCTTCATTTCTATCACGAAGTGGTGGTAATTTTATTGGTATTACATTTATTCTATAATAAAGATCTTCTCGGAATGCTCCGATCTTTATTTGATCTTGTAGAGATTTGTTTGTCGCTGCAATAATTCTGATGTTTGTTTTTATTGGACTTATTCCCCCAACTGTTAAAAACTCACCTTCCTGCAAAACCCTAAGAAGTCTTGTTTGAGCATCTATAGGCATATCTCCAATCTCATCTAAAAATAAGGTACCACCATCCGCTATTTGAAATTTCCCAACCTTTCTGCTAATTGCACCGGTAAAAGAGCCTTTTTCATGACCAAATAGTTCTGATTCAATAAGTTCTCGTGGAATAGCAGCCATATTGATTGGCACAAATGTAGCATCTTTTCTATCTCCAAATTCATGCAATGCTTTTGCTATAAGCTCCTTTCCTGTCCCCGATTCCCCAGTAATTAATACTGTTAAGTCTGAGTGCATTAATCGAGCCATTACTCTGTATATTTCTTGCATTGGTTTAGATCTACCTATTAGTGGGAATATATCTTCATTCTTATCCAAATTAGGTTTATCTATAAATTTATTTTTTTCTGAGATTGCTCTATTTACAATACTTAAAAGTTCTTTAATATCAAACGGTTTAGGTAAGTAATCAAATGCACCAAGTTCATTGGCAGTTATTGCAGTCATTAACGTGTTTTGAGCACTCATTACTATAATTGGTAAATTGGGATTTATTTTTTTTATTTTTGGAATTAAATCAAAAGCATTTTCATCTGGCATAACAACATCTGTTATAATTAAGTCTGCATAATTTTCTTGAACTAACTTCCATAATCCAGCAGCATTTTCTGCCATAGTCACTTCGTACCCTGATCTTTTTAGAGCTGTATCTAAGACAACTCTTATAGCTTTATCATCATCAGCAACTATAATATTAATTTTTCTCATTTAGATTCCTCTATTTTGAAATTGGAAGTAAAATTGACATCTTTGTTCCCTTTTTTGTTAATTGACATTCAATAACACCTTCATGATCCTGAATAATTTTTGAAACAATCGCTAAACCAAGTCCTTTACCATCTTTTTTACTACTAATAAATGGATCAAAAATATTATCAAAAAGACCTTCTGCTATACCTCCTCCATTATCTTCAATTGAAAAACATAATGGTAATTCAATTTTTTTATTTGAAGTTGGTAAAGTAATCCTAACACTAGATAAGAATGAAGAGCTTAAAGTTATTTCTCCTTTAATCTTATTATTTTTGATAGCCTCACTACTATTTTTTATTAAGTTTAAAAAAACCTGAATTAAAAGATCTTTATTTGCATCAATGTCAGGAAGTGATGGGTCAAAGGTTTCTATAAATTTAATATCTTTTGCAAATCCATTTTCAGCAAGCATTTTTACATGGTTAAATATAGTATGCATGTTGATTTTTTCCGTTTTAATTTGCGAGTTATCCGAAAAAATTTCTATACTATTAATGAGATTCTTAATTCTATCGGTTTCATCACAAATAATATTTATAAGTGCCTGATCTTCTTTTGTTACTCCATCTATTAATAATTGAGCGGCACCTTTTATACCAGATAAAGGATTCTTAATTTCATGAGCTAGTACAGATGACATTTCCACTAAAGACTTTGAGGATCCAGCTTGAAGATATTGTTTGTTAAATTTCTTTGCAATACCCCTCTCAATAATTATCAATAAAAGATAATCACTTTCTTCGAAGGGAGAAACCTGTATATCAACTTCATGTGTTATTTGATTAATAGGATTTGTTAAACTTAATGAGTACTCTCTAATTGTATTTCCATTTTCTCTTGATTGATTAATTAAGTAAAATAATGGAGATGTATCAGGGTATAAGGATGAAAATTTATATTTATTTAAAATATTCCGACTAATTCCAAAAAACATTTCTGCTTCATCATTAGCT
The DNA here is from genome assembly GCA_029245795.1 of Hyphomicrobiales bacterium. Taxonomy (GTDB): domain Bacteria; phylum Pseudomonadota; class Alphaproteobacteria; order Rhizobiales; family TMED25; genus TMED25. The sequence continues at coordinate 845 of JAQWOP010000016.1, read as the reverse complement.
GCGCAAATAATATTTTCCTTATCTAAAATTATCAATGGATATTTGATAGTTCTCAAAAGGGAATCAAAGTCTAAATCTTTTTTATTTAAAATTGTTTCCATTTTTATGATATAAATTAATTATATATATAACTGATTAAAAATAAGGCACATATAATAATTGACTAAAAATTAATCATTATGTATTTTATAGTTTATTTGTTAGTTAATTGCAAGAGTTGTTAATGGTAAAATCAGTCATTATCTGTGCTGCAGGTAAAAGTTCAAGATTACTGGAAAATATTGATATTCCAAAGCAGTATTTGCAAGTATGCAATAAGACAATTTTAGAATTTTCGATAGATAAATTTCTTCTAAATATTAAAATAGATAATATAATTGTATGCGTAAATAATACACATATAAATTATTACAGTGATATTAAAAATAAATACTCTAAGTTTGATAAAATAGTTTTTATAGAAGGAGGTAATACTAGATCTGAATCAGTTAATAAAGGACTTAATTATTTGAAGAAAAGTAAAACTGATATCGTCTTTATACATGATGCCGCAAGACCAAATTTTCAAGAAGATCTTATTGATAAATTAATTGATAATTTATCGACTTATGACGCTATAATACCGGTAACAAAAATAACCGATACATTAAAGAAAGTTGAAGAAAATAAATTAACTACTATTAATCGAGATAATTATGTTCTATCGCAAACACCACAACTATTTATATATAGTAAATTATTAGGAGCCCATAAATACACAAAATCATTAGAAATTTTACAAATAACTGATGATTCTCAGGTTGCTGAATTATCTAATTTAAAAATAAATAAAATTTATAATACCG
>JAQWOP010000021.1 GCA_029245795.1 Hyphomicrobiales bacterium | reverse complement strand
ATGAAGAGCAGACTTCTTTATAGACTTGAAATCCTCTTTGTAATTGAGCATTATCATAATGTCCGAATATGCCAGCAAATGTCCATTCATGCTTTTCTACCCTCTTTTGCTCACCACTTGCTGCATTTGAATAAGATGATGAATAATAGATAGATATCAGGACCAATAAAGGTACCACAAGAATACTTTTATAAGAGAGCTTTCTCATAATTCAGTTTATGCCTCTACACTTTTTTGTTTCATATTTTTAATTTCCATCCTCTCAAGTACCGATTTGGTTATACTTTCAGGTAGTGGCTTTGGCTTTTCAATCAAGCCAAGAAGCGGGAAAACAATTAAGAAATGGATAAAGTAATATGCAGTACATATTCTTGAAGCAACAAGAAATAGGCCTTCTGGGTTTTGAGATCCAAGGTAGCCAAGTACTATACAATTTACTAGAAATATCCAATAAAACTGTTTGTAAAGTGGTCTGAATGTGGCAGACCTTACCTTTGAGGTGTCTAGCCATGGCAAAACAAATAATATCCCAATTGCTGCACCCATTACTAATACACCACCTAACTTTGATGGAATTGCTCTTAGAATTGCATAAAATGGTAAAAGATACCATTCAGGCACGATATGAGCTGGTGTTACTAATGGATCTGCCATTATGTAATTATCTGAATGACCTAATATATTTGGATTAAAAAATATAAACCAGGCAAAGAAAATAATGAAAATGACAAGCGACACTGAGTCTTTGACAGTATAATAAGGGCTAAAAGGAACTGTGTCTTGTTTGTCTTTTACACTAATACCAACTGGGTTATTGTTTCCGGTGACATGCAAAGACCAAATATGGAGAATAACAACACCAAAAATCATAAATGGCATTAGATAATGTAAACTAAAGAATCTTTTCAGAGTAGCGTTATCTACTGCAAAGCCACCCCATAACCACTCGGTAATTGTTGTACCAACAACTGGTAGTGCAGAGAATAAATTAGTTATAACAGTTGCACCCCAAAAACTCATCTGGCCCCAAGGCAAGACATATCCCATGAAAGCAGTTATTACCATTAATAAATATATGACCACTCCAAGTATCCATAGCATTTCCCTTGGCGCCTTATAAGATCCATAATATAACCCCCTAAAAATATGAACATATACAGCAAGGAAAAACATAGAAGCCCCAACAGCGTGTATATATCTTATTAACCATCCATAATTAACATTTCTCATAATGTGCTCTACTGATGCAAAAGCTAGCCCTGCATCTGCGGTATAGTGCATAGCAAGAACAATCCCAGTGATTATTTGAGTAACAAGACAAAATGTTAAAATTCCACCAAAGGTATACCAATAGTTTAAGTTCCGAGGAGTAGGAAATGCATTAATATTATCATGTAACATTCTTGGCAAAGGTAAACGCTGGTCGAACCATTTTGCAAAACCTGTTTTTGGGATATATGTTGATTCTTTACTCATATTTTATTTAGCCTATTCTTATAACTTCTTCATTTATAAATTCCGCATTTGGTATATCTAAATTTTTTGGTGCTGGACCTTTTCTAATTCGCCCCGCTGTATCATAATGTGAACCATGACAAGGGCAATACCATCCTCCAAAATCACCTTTAGCATCTCCTAAAGACTGTCCTTTTGGAACGCACCCGAGATGGGTACAAACGCCCACCATTACTAGCCACTCTTTATTATCATCAAGGGCCCTATTTGCGTCTGAAGCAGAAGATTCTGGACTTAAATTATAATTCCTCGCATTGGTATCTGGTAAACTATCGAGTTCAACTCGACTAGCCATTTGAATTTCTTCGTCTGTTCTTCTTCTTATAAATACAGGTTTTCCTCTCCACTTTACAGTTATTGATTGCCCTCTTTCAATTTGGCTAACATCAACTTCTATTTTAGATAATGCTAAAGCTGTAGCATCAGGATTCATTTGATCAACAAGAGGCCAAGCCACGCTAGCAGCTCCCGCAACAGCTAAAGCGCCTGTCGCTAAAAATATAAAATCTCTTCTTGTTGGCTCTTTTACATCTTTTTCTGACAATTTACCCTCATAATTTTCTTATATATTTATACTGATTTGTAAAAAAATGCTATACCTTTATGCATGTTATTAATTGATTTTTTTTCTATTTTTAAAATAAAATAATTATAATTTATATATAATAGTACTTAATAGATTTTTAAACAAAAAGGATAAATAGATTACAAAAAATAATTTATCAATTGCTTTATACCAACCTGATATTCCACAAAATACAGGAGCTTTAATGAGATTGTCTGCTTGCTTTGGTGTCTCACTTCATATAATTGAACCAGCTGGATTCCATATTGATGATAAGAGGGTTAACAGAGTAGCAATGGACTATATACAACACTTGAAACTTCAAAAACATACTTCTTGGGATGCATTCCATAGTTGGGCTATTAATGAATCGAGAAGAATAATACTTGCTACAACTAAGTCTAAAGTTTCATACTTAAATTTTAACTTTAGGAAAGATGATATACTTTTATTTGGACGTGAAAGTTCAGGTGTTCCAGATAATGTTCATATTCTTTGCGATAACAGAATCAAGATCTTTATGCAAAATGAGATTAGATCTTTTAATGTAGCAAACTCTTGCGCTATAATATTAAGTGAAGCTATTAGGCAAATTAATTGTTAGATCATGAATAAAACAGAAAATAAGACGCATACCTTATTATTAGAAGAAACTAAAAAAGATAGAAAAAAAGCACAATCTATTTTTAAAAGCTTGCGTGATAAAATTTGTAATACCATAGAAGAGATTGAAAACTATGATACAGATAAAAAAATACAATTCTCAATAGATAGTTGGAATAGAAAAGGTGGAGGTGGTGGGGAATCAAGAAACCTTAGAGGAAGAGTAATTGAAAAAGCTGGAGTTCACCTGTCTACAGTTTTTGGTGAATTACCTTATGGTGCTCTTGATGAAGAAAAATCGACAAATACTAGTGAGTTTTGGGCAAGTGGAATTTCTGTTATTGTTCATCCAAAAAACCCCTTCGTACCATCAGTACATATGAATCTTAGGATGATTGTTACAAATGATTTCTGGTTTGGAGGTGGAGCTGATCTAACCCCTATGCTGCACTCAAAAAGAAATTCCAATGACACAGATACAATATTGTTTCATGAATCTATGAGAAAAGCATGTCAGGAATATCCATTTGCAAAATATAAAGAATTCAAAGCAAACTGTGACAAATACTTCTTTATTAAACATAGGAAAGAAAATCGGGGCACTGGTGGTATTTTCTTTGATCGATTTAAATCAGAACAAACTTCTTCAGATTTTCTTTTTCTAAATGATGTAGGAAATAACTTTATTAAAACCTATAAGCAAATCATTTTATCCAATATGTCAAAAGAGTGGAATGATAATCATCGAATGGAACAATTACATTATAGAGGAAGATACGTTGAATTTAATTTGATGTATGACAAAGGTACTCTTTTTGGTTTAAAAACAGGTGGAAATATTGACTCAATCTTGTCCTCCCTTCCCCCTATTGTGAGTTGGTAGGTATCGTTCTATTAATTGAATTAGCTCTTCTTTACTAGAATCACAATTATTTCCAATCCAAACTTCTTCTAGATAATTTAATAAACTTCCAATTTTAGGTCCCTGAGGTACACCAATATTAATTAAATCATTTGGTTTAATTGGAAAAACTAATTTATTTCTATCATCAATTGATTTAAATAAATTTTTCCAATCATTTAATTCATATGAATTATTTTCCCATATCCAGCTATTTATAACCATATACTTAGTAATCTCAATGCCATATTTATAGATAGTAAGATTGATACTTCGTTCAATTTCTATTTTATTACAAACTTTAAAAGAGAGTACTTCTGTTATAAATTTTATGTTCTCTTTGTTAAATTTTAGGTCCCTCATCATTGTAAGATGACTTATAATTTCTTCATTCTTATCAAGAGCCAATGCAAATTCAAAGATTATTGAAATATCAAAATCTATATTATCTTTTATCTTGTTGAGATTATTGATATGTACGAAATCATTTACTTTAAGTCCGATAACATCAAAGAATGTTGGTACTGATAGAACTTTGATTACCTTTGATGATTTCAAACATGAGATGAAATTTAGAATTTCATCTCTTACTCTTTCTTTTGACAATCTAAGCAATAAATTCTTGTGATCAATACAAACTTGTAATTCATCAAGTTTGATACCTTCTGTTCCAAATTTTGCTGCAAATCTTAGATAACGTAGGATTCTTAAATTATCTTCTTTAATCCTATCTTTCGCCTTACCTATAAATATAATCCTCCTGTCTATAAGGTCTTCATAGGCATTTAATGGATCATATAAATCACCTCCGAAAGAGAGATATAAGGAATTTATTGTAAAATCTCTTCTTTTAGAATCTTCATCTATTTTTTGAGTAAATTTAACATCAACGCCTCTTCCATAATTTTTTATATCCTGACGAAGACTGGTTACTTCAAATCGTTTTCTATTTTTTATAAAAACAAGACAACCATATTTTTTAGCAATCTTTATTATCTTAAAATTAGAATTATTACAATATTTTAGAATATCGTTGGGATTCGCGTCTGTTGCAAAATCAATATCTTGAATTTCTAGATTTAAAATACAATCTCTGACGGCTCCTCCAACTATCCATAAATTATAGCCAATAGTGTCAAAGAAAAGTTTTAGCTCTCTAATATCCTCATCAATAAGATCACTAATATCAATTTTTTTTTTGAAGAATTTTTCTATTAACTGGATTTCTTTCCTCCGATAATATTACTCTTCTTTTATAGTTCCTGATATAATTTTTCCACCTTCCATATATGGAGGAATATAATTATTGTCGACTGAAGAACCTGATAGGATTGGGTTTAAATAGAATATTGTAATTGAAATGAACAATCCCAAAACTAGAAGTTTATAACCATAGCGATCTGGAATTTCTCTAAGTTTAGAATATTTTCCTATTAAACAATAGAATATACTAATTATGAAAAACGGGCATATTAATATTAAAATATGAAATACAAGCAGTTTAATCATTCTCAAAAAGCCTTTCTGATAATGACTTTAACATATGTGCTGTTGCTCCCCAAATGAAATGATCATTATATTCATATACGTAAAAAAATCTTTTTTCACCGTTTATTTCCTGCTCTCTATATTGTAAATTTGATTTATCTGCAATAAAATCTAGAGGCAGATATATGAGATCTTCTACTTCTCCTTTATTTAATTTTGGTTCGTAATCTTCTGATACAAAACCAACTACCGGCAAAATAATATATTTTGTTCCAGTTCTATAAATATCTAAATAACCTTGAAGAGATATCAAATCTTCATTAAGCCCTATTTCTTCAGCTGCCTCACGATATGCAGTCCTCATTGGATTCATATCATATTCATCAACCTTACCACCTGGAAAAGATATTTGACCAGCATGTGTAGGAAGATTTATCGAGCGCAGAGTCAGTATTATATGGATATTATCGTTATAAACAGTAAGTGGAATAAGAACTGATGCATGACGATATCTTATTTCATTTATAGTTGAATAAAGTTTTTCTATACTATATTTACTCTTATATGAATTATCAAACTCTGGTAGTTCTTGAAGAAGTTTATCTCTTATTTCATTATTTGAGAGGAAATTCATAGCAGTGAGAATAATTTAATAATCAGTCAATTGGAAAGAAAGTATTGTTGCTCCAGAAGCCAAATCTTTTTTTAGAATTGACCATAAAAAAATTACAATGACTGATAAGATCGTGAGCTGTGGATCTAGTGAATATAGCCTCTATATTATCTCTAAAATTTATATAAGGGACAATACCTTTGTTTGATGGGTCCTTTGAAAATCTCATTGCGGTCTGTTTTTTAATCTCCAATACATCACCAACATTTGTTTCAATAGATATATTTCTTTCTTTTTCTATCCCCTCTATCCAAATCTTTATAACTTTGAATGGAACATTGGCAACCCTTACCCTAACAATTTCGTATGGCGTAATAATATTGTATTCGCCTTTTGAATCTTTTTGCAAATATTTTGCAAAGAGGCAAACCATAGATTGTCTTTTTATTTCACTTCCTTCAAAGAACCAACGGCATTCTTCGTCAATAAAAAATTTTATTTGACTCGTTATTGCAGAACCCATTTCATTATTTTTTTTTTGCATAAAATATTAATACTTAGATATTTAATCTATATATCTTTTGATTTCAATTTTTTCACTTTCTTGAACTATATTACTCCCAAAGTCAATATACAATAATCTATCTTTATTAACTGGACCTATGAATGATAGATCTTTTTTCTCAAATCTTTTAAATCCAATTTTAGAATAATAAATCAAATCACCAATTAAAATAATTAATTTAAAATTATTAAGTTTACAATTTTGAATACTAAACTTCAATAATTCTTGACCATAACCTTTGCCTCTATACTTAGGATGGATGACTACAGGCCCCAAAAGTAAAGCCGGCTCTGAATTAACTAATATATTCCAGTATCTTAAAGATCCAATTATATTTCTTCCAATAGTTGATACATAAGAAATATCTATTAAATGACTATATTTTTCTCTCATTCTAAAAGCAGACTTAACATACCTTCCTGGACTAAAAGATAGGCTATAGAGTTCTTCAATAGACTCATTGTCTTGATATTGTTCTAATCTAATATTAATCTTATTTTTATGATTCATAATGTTTTTCTATATTCTAAATATAGATATTGAAATGTAATGATAGAATTAATAAATTAAAAATGCTAAAAATACTAGAAAAAAGATTCAATTAGTAAGAGGATAAAAATGGGAAGATTAGAAAACGGAAAATGGATTGATGAATGGTATAATACTAAAATAACCAAAGGAAGGTATGTTCGTAAAGCTTCTGCTTACCGTAATTGGATTACTGCTAACGGAGAAGCAGGCCCAACTGGAAAATCTGGTTATAAAGCTGAAAAAGATAGATACCATTTATATATATCCTGGGCATGCCCATGGGCACATAGAACCCTTATCTACCGGTCCATTAAGAACCTCCAAGAAATAATTTCAATATCTGCTGTCAATGCAATAATGCGATCAAAAGGATGGACTTTTGACGAGGGTTACCAAGTAATCGCAGATTCTGTAAATAATGCTAACTACTTATACGAAGTATATTTAAAAGAAGATAAGAACTATTCAGGAAAAGTTACAGTGCCATTGCTCTGGGATAAAAAAACATCCACAATAGTTAATAATGAATCTGCTGATATAATTAGAATGTTTAACTCCGAATTTGATCATTTGGGTGCAAAAGAAGGTAATTATCGCCCAGTTGATAAGCAAGATGCTATTGACGAGATGAATACCTTTATATATGAGAATATAAATAACGGTGTATACAGATCAGGGTTTTCAACTACGCAAGAAGCATATGAAGAAGCGATTGAAACCCTCTTTACGGGTCTCGATAAATTAGATTACATTCTCTCAAACCAGAAATATCTGATCGGTGATAAGATCACTGAGTCTGATTGGAGATTCATTCCTACACTGCTTCGGTTTGATAGTGTTTACCATGGTCACTTTAAATGTAATAAGAAAAAGTTAAGGGAATATGATAATCTTTTCAATTATACGAAAGATCTATTTCAATACCCTGGCATAAAGGAAACATATAATGATAAATACAGTAAGATGCATTATTATGGGAGTCACGAAACAGTAAATCCGACGGGGATAATAGCACATGGACCAAAATTTGAATTTGATGATCCACATAATAGAGATGAATTAAATGCAAAATAAGAATTCCCAAACGGCTCTTTTTGGTGCTGGCTGTTTTTGGCATATTGAAAAAATATTTCATTTCACCGAAGGTGTTTTAGACACTGAAGTTGGCTATGCTGGAGGTGTGAAATCTGATCCCACATATGAAGAAGTATGCTCGGGGATAACGGGCCATGCTGAAGTTGTAAAAGTTCAGTTTAATGAAATAATTATCTCATTTGATGATTTGCTAAATATTTTCTGGAATATTCACGATCCTACACAGATTAATAGACAAGGATTTGATGTTGGAAGCCAATATAGATCTTGTGTATTTACAAACAATGATTCGAGCATAAAAATATTTGAGAATCAATTGAATAAACTAAAAACATCAGACAAATATTCTAAACCAATTGCTACTATTCTATATACTAATCTAGTTTATTATGCTGCGGAAGAATATCATCAAAAATATCTATTTAGATAAAAACTTAACTTTTTGGAGAGCAGCAAGTGAGTCAAATCATTTCCCATATATCAGATCTGCATTTGCCTATGGAGAATAGACCGACCTTTCCTCAACTAATGAACCAAAGAATTTTTGGTTATATTAATCATTCATCTAAAAGGAAAAATATTTATAAATTAGAAAATTTAAATATAATATTTGATGATATAACCAAGACAGATAATTCACATACTGTTTTTACAGGTGATATAGTAAACTTATCTTTGGAAGATGAATTTAGATCGGCAAGTCAAATATTAAATCATCACTTCAGAGATCAAGATTTATCTTTTATTCCAGGGAATCATGACTCTTACATTAATGTTAATTATGAAAAGTCATTATCATATTTAGAAAAATACTTTAGTAAAAGAAACAACCCTTCATTAAATCAAGATCCTTTTCCATATTTAAAAGTAATTAATGATATTGCAATTATTGGATTATCAAGTGCTGTAGTTACCCCACCACTAATGTGCTGGGGGAAAATATCCAATAAACAAATTAATGATCTCAAGGAAATATTAAGGTCAATTGATAGTAATAACTATTTCACTATCATTCTTATTCACCATCCTCTTCACAAATATGGTTTAATGAATTTAAAAGGATTATTAAATAGAGAAGAATTATTAAAAACCATCTCCAAATATAATGTTAATCTTATTCTCCACGGACATTTACATAATGAAATTCATAATTTAATAAAAATTAATGATAAACTTATTCCTTGTATTGGAGCGCCATCAAGTTCAAGAATAATAAATAATCAAATTTCATATCTTCAATATAAAATTGGGAAAAAAGATGACAAATGGAATTTCAGCATATACCGTCGTTCATACAATATATCTATTAAAAGATTTATATCTGAAGATATAACTGAAAGAGTTTTCAATGAATAAATTATCTCCATTACATATAAAAATGATCTGTGCTGGATTGATACTTGCTATAGCCGTTGGTATTAGACAATCATTTGGCTTATTCCTTGAACCTGTGAGTACAAGTCTAAATTTGGGTAGAGAAACTTTTGCTTTATCTATAGGTCTAGTCAATCTTCTTTGGGGAGCACTTGCCCCATTTACTGGAGCTCTCTCTGATAAATATGGCCTTAAAAAAGTAGTAATATTTGGTACTCTTACATATGCATTAGGTATCTTAATTTTGTCAAATGCTGATCAGGGAATGAGTTTGATTATTGGCGGAGTTATAGTTGGGATGGGTCTATCAGGAATGGGCTTCACAGTAATACTTGGAGCTGTTGGAAAGTTTGCACCACCCGAAAAAAGGGGAACTGCTCTTGGATTAACTACAATGGGTGGGTCTATTGGAATGTTTCTTGGAATTCCTGTTTCAGGGTCCTTGATTCAAGCCACAGGTTGGTCATCAGCTTTTTTTTGGTTAGCAATCATTTCTCTTCTAATCATCCCCTTGGTATATGGACTTGTTTCTAAAAAAATAAATACCAATGAGAATAACACAAGAATAGAATCTGATGAATCGCTCAAAGAAGTATTAAATCAGGCTTTAAATTCAAGGCACTTCATACTCCTTGTTTGTGGGTTCTTCATATGTGGTTTTCATGTAAACTTTATAGTTGCTCATCTCCCAGCTTATATATCCGATATGTCTTTACCAAAAGATGTCTCAACAACAGCTCTTGCATTGGTTGGTTTTGCTAATATTTTTGGAGTAGCTATAGCTGGAAGACTTGGAGATAAATTCGCAAAGAGTGATGTTTTGGTTGTGTTATACTCACTAAGAGCAATAGTGTTTATTATATATATAATTACCCCAATTAGTATTGCTTCAACTCTTATATTTACATTTACGCTTGGTCTATTATGGCTAGGAACAGTTCCTCTAACTAGTGGTCTAGTAGCAACTTTCTTTGGACCTAAATATATGTCAATGCTATATGGTATAGTGTTCTTTGGACATCAACTTGGAGGATTCTTTAGCGCTTGGATAGGTGGAAAAATATATGACTTCACCGGCAATTATGATATCATGTGGTGGTTTTCAGTGCTTTTAGGGATATTTGCGGCTTTTCTTCATTATCCAATTAAGGATAAAGAAATAGTCATATTTGGAACTAAATAATATTAAAGTCTATATAATCTATTTGCAGTTTCATAAAATATATTTTTTTTATCACTCATTTGAAGTTTCTGAGTAGCAAATTGATAAGCTTCTATAATATCACTGTAATTACACCAGATTTTCTCAATAGGAAAGTTTGAACCAAATAGGCATCTATTTGAATTATAAATATTTAGAACTTTATTAACTATTTCGTTTATGAATTTAGGGTCATTCTTATTTATAAAAGTACCAAGGCCCGATAGCTTAATAAATAAATTATCAAATTCTGAGATATTTCCAATAAAATCATACCACTCTTTCATCCTATCTTCAGATAAATCATGGGGCATTCCTGCATGCTGCAGAATGAAGTTAATTTCGGGATATCTTTTAATTAATTTCTTTGTTGATTCAGCTTGGCCTTGAAAAACCTGTAATTCAAATACAGATTCATATTTCATAAGATATTCAAAGTTTTTATTGAAGATTCTATCATCCATAATATTGGGTGAATTAGCAAATGAATATAGTTCATTCTCATGCCAATGTAATTGCATCCTAATTCCTCTGGTAAGAGGGTAGTCAAATAATCTATCTAACATATCTTGAGCTTTATCATCTAATAGATTGCAATAACCAATAAAAGCAGCTGGCCAACCAGAATGATTATAACAATTATCTATAAATTTAGCTTCATCAAGATATCTGGATATAGGCCAATTACACTGGATATAGACAGATTTTTCAACTCCAAAATCTACTACATCATCAATATAATCATCGATCAAATAATCTTTCATTATTGAAGTATAGTCGCCAAATATTCTTGGCTGAACATCACCCTGTAACCACTCAATATCTTTTTTTTCCCATACATGATGATGACTGTCAATTATTGGTATGTGCATTTTTTTATCCGATTGATTATATTTTTTTTATTGGTTTTGAGGAAATTATATAAAATCTTGGCGCTAGAAGCAATAATGAACTTATGATAGCAAATCCTATTCCAACCCATAATCCCACTAATCCGTATCCTAAAATAACTGAAAATAAATAAGAAAAAGGAATCCCAAATATCCAAAAGCAAGTTGCTAAAATTATGAAGGGAACCCAAACATCACCTGTTCCCCGAAGTGCCCCTAATGATACAGCCATCATCGTATCAAACACAAATAGAAATCCAACAAAAAATATAATACCTCTTGTAAGTTCAATCATTGCAGTATCTTCAAAGAAAATCCTTGCTATTAACTCAGGATAGAGAATTGTAAAAAGCGATATTGGAATAGTTATCGAAAAAGCAACTAATATACCCATTATTCCTGCCATTTGAGTATCTTGAATATTTTGATTTCCAACTGCTTTTCCAACTCTTATAGAAGTTGCCCCTGCTACACCAATAGCACTCATATATATTAGGTTCATAATTGTATATGTTGCATGTTGGGCTGCAAGAGCTTCTGATCCAAACCAACCTGCAATAAAAATTACAGCACTAAATGCTAATGTCTCAACACCTTGCAGCAAAGACATTGGTAATGCGATCTTTCTGAACTTAGATGCCAAAGCATTACTCAACATAAAGAAATCATTCGTTGTATTAGATATACTTTGTTTAATATTATAAATATTGTTATTACCTGAAGATATGTATATTAAGTATACGACTGATATGAAAAATGCTAACCACCTTAATATAGAAGATATTACTATCGCTTCATAAGCACCTCCATCTAAATAGAATGAACCCCATGATAAGATAAATATTCCATTAAATAAAATATTTAATATATTTACAAATATCATTATAAACATTCCAGCTTTTTGATAACCAATTGCCTCAAGAATTAAATTTGTTGCAACAAAAAAAAGCATCCCAGGAATACCAAAAGCAAAAACAAGCGAAACTCTTGCTCCTTCCTCTGCTATTTGCTGTTCTTGTCCAGTAAGTAAGAATAAATCTTCTACAAAGAAAGCTAAAAATATAGATATAAGTGAAAATATTATACTATGGCTCATGCTAACACACCATATACCACCAACATTTTTTTCTTCTTTTGCTCCTATTGCTTGAGAAGCTAGTACAACTGTTGCATTTAAAGCACCAATGAATATAACCATAAGAGCGATGACAGGGGCTAATCCAAGACCAAGATATGCAAGTTGTTCAGACCCAGCCCACCCTGTCATTATAGCATCAATAGTCACCATTATAAGGATTGAAGTCCTTGCTATAATTATTGGAAACCCCATTCTCAAAGTATCTAGATAATGATACCTATAGGTATTCTTTGAATTGATTATTGCCATTTAATATTTACTTTGATGAATTATCTAAATCTATTTACAATTAATCATCAATGATTGAGCATATATTATCACCTACAGATACATCATCTCCAACATTTGCATCAATAGACTCTAATACACCATCACATGGAGCTTCAACTTGAGCTGTTGTTTTATCAGTTTCAATTGAATAAAGTGCTTCACCAGATACAAATCTTTCACCTGGTTTTTTATGCCATTCTACGATTGTACCTTCATCAACATTCATTCCCATCCTTGGCATTTTTAATATCCTATTCATTTTAACTCCTGCTACTGATGAGTAAGTTTACTGTATTTATAATATCTTTGACATCTGGTATGACTGAATTTTCTAATATTGGAGCGTAAGGTATAGCAACATCCTGTACAGTGATTCTTTTAATTGGAGCTCTAAGATATTCAAACGCTTTATCTGATATTATTGCAGCAATGTGGCTAGCTGCGCTGCAAACATCCCTTGCCTCATCTACAATGACAACTTTGCCAGTCTTAATTACTGAATTTATAATAGTTTCTTCATCAATTGGTAGTAACGACAATAAATCAATAAGATCAACACTAATACCATTATTTTCAAGCTCCTGAGATGCCTGGATTGCTTTTATCGTCATAGAACCTATGGATATTATAGTAACATCACTTCCTTCCCTTATGCATTCCGCTTTGCCAATTGGTAAAAGAAAATCTTCATCATCTGGAACTTCTTCTGGTTTTCCTCCACTCGCTGCAGTTAAATAAAAAACTGGATTTTCATCTCTTATTGCAGATTTTAATAAACCTTTAGCTGTCCTCGAATTTGAAGGTACTACAATCTTTATCCCCCCTAAATTCATGAGAGCTGGGTATGGGATATCTGAATGTTGCGCTGAAGCTGATCTTCCACCTCCAATAACAGCCATATATACAATTGGTAACTTTACTTGACCTCCTGTCATATATTTTAATTTAGCAGCCTGGTTTGCTATTGAATCAAAACCTGTATAAATAAAGTTCCCATATAAAAGATGACAGATTGGTCTATATCCTGCTGCTGCGGCACCAACTGCCATACCCGTCATAATATTTTCGCAAATCGGGGTATCTCTAACTCTATCTTTACCAAATTTTTCTTGCAATCCAGTTGTTTGTCCAAGCAATGAGATACCAGCATCTTCTCCGTAGAGAATAACTTTACTATTTCTACTCATTTCTTCCTCTAGTGCCATATTAATTGCAGGCATCATTCTTTTCTTAGCCATTAAATCATTCCTCAATCATATGAAGTATTGCTGTCTCTGGATCAGGTTCACTACTATTCAATGCAAAACTAACTGCCTCATCCACTTCATCTTGTATTTCTTTATGCATCCTTTCTATATCATTTTTTATATATAGACTTTGTTCCAAAAGGTATTTTTCAAATCTTAATAGTGGATCTTTATCATCTCTCTTCCATAGATCTACTTCTGATTGATCTCTATAAGACCTTGATAAGAATGTATATTCAAATTCCACATGCCCCCTTTGTCTATATGTATGGGCTTCAATAAAAGTTGGACCTTCATTATTTCTACCTCTCCGAACTGCATGTGAAGATGCTTGCCACATATCTATTACATTATTCCCATCAATATCATGAGTTGGAATGTTAAATGGGCGAGCACGATCTGATATTTTACCAGATGTTACTTCTGAGGTATGTGTAAATTCTGAATATTGATTATTCTCACACACAAATATCATAGGTAAATTCCATAAAGAAGATATATTAAGTGCTTCCATTAAGACACCTTGATTTGCAGCGCCATCACCAAAAAAGATCACAGAGACTGCACCTTTTTTATCCATTTTAGCAGCTAATGCCGCACCAACAGCTAGTCCCATACCCCCCGCCACAACGCCATTAGCTCCAATTATACCTTTTTTAAAATCAGCAACATGCATTGATCCACCTTTACCACCACATACACCTGTTGATTTACCATAGATTTCTGCCATCATTTGTTTTATATCACCACCTTTTGCGATGAAATGCCCATGTCCTCTATGGGTACTAGATATCCAATCAGTATCTTCAAGTTGATCACATAGCGGTACAGCAATTGCTTCCTGACCAATATATAAATGTACGGCCCCAGGAAAGGCACCGTTTTTTGTTGCCTCACCTAAATGTTCTTCACATTTTCTTATTAAAAGCATCTTACGATGCAATCTCTTAATATCCTCGTCTGATAAATTTTTATTTATGAAATTATTAGTTGGCATATATTTTGCCTATTCGTTTATTTCTATTACCTGATCTAAAGCCGATGCCTTAATAATTGACTCTAGTATTTGGACATTTGATATGACTTCTTCAATCTTTATTCTGTAATCAGATTTTCCTGAAATAGCGTCTGCCCACTCCTCAAAATTCATCTTAACGGTATTTACAACATCATATTGCTCTACAAACCTTTTTCCATCTTTATCACAATAAATAAATTCTGCTGGATCATCATAATCTACATTAGAAATTTCTCTTATTTCTACCCAACCTTTTTCTCCAAATACATTAAACCTTCCATAAAAGGGCGTTGATATCATTACAGCCAAGGAAGCTGTAATATTGTTTTTAAATTTTATATTAACTGAAAGAGTATCCTTTTGGGGATGTTCCAAAGCAATAGATCCTGTTTTTGCATAAATCCTCTCTGCTGAACCAAGAAATGAAACAAAAAAATCTGTTAAATGAATACCTAAAGCGGTCATGCCACCTGCTGGAGCAGATTTGGGATTTAATCTCCAACTATCTTTGTCTAATTTCATAAAAATATCATGGCTAAAATTTGTTTCCATGTGAAGAATTTTCCCTAATTCATTATTATCTAACATATTTTTTAGACGCACCATCGCAGGTTCCCATCTTCTTTCATGGCCGACGCCTAATATAATGTTATTATCCCGACAAGCTTGGGCCATTTTTTTTACACTTTCATACTTTAATGCAACAGGTTTTTCACAAAAAACTTGTTTGCCTTTATTAGCAGCAGATATCACTTGTGATTCATGAAATTGGTTTGGAGTTGCAAGAATAACTGCATCTATTTCTGGGTTATCAATTATACCATCAAAGTCATTTTCAGAACTAACAGAAAAATCAGAAAATATTGAGTCATTTTTATCGACCTTAGGATCATATGCATGCGTAATAGTTATCTTTTGGCTATCATGTAAACATTTAATAATCTGCTTACCCCACCAACCAAGTCCAATTACCGCAGCTCTCATATTTTTCTTACCCCAAGAAAATAATTAATGAATGATATTGATCATTTATTTATAATTCGATTGAATATATATTATATATATATCTAAGGAGCTTTGTAAATGGAAGATAAAATTAAATTTAGCGCCGGTGAAAATCCCTATATAGTTGAACATGGTGGTTTCTATCGAAGGTGGATACCTATGCTACCTGATCTTGAAGATTTAATTACTACTGTCAAAAAAATTACTACGACTACTGAAGAAATATGGATACCTATATGGCAAGAAATTGCTACAAAACATGAAAAACATGGTGATTTGTTGTTAAAGAATGGGAATCAAAAGGAAGCTTACTCAGAATATATGATTTCGAAAACTTACCTGTCTATCGCTAGATATCCAGGAGAAATTACCCCAAATAAAAAAAAAGTTAGTGAAGAATGTGCAAGAGTATATAGGAAAGCTTGTGAGATTCTTGATCCAAAAGTAGAGATTGTTGAAGTAGATTGCTCTGGAAAAAAAATCCTATGTCACTATAGGTGTCCACCAAAAAAGAAAGGTGTGCCGGCAGTCTTAATAATGTGTGGTGCCGATATGTTCAAAGAAGATAGAGGATGGGCATCTCAGCATGCAATAGATAATGGATTAGCATCTTTAGTAATGGATGGTCCCGGTACTGGCGAGAACCCATTTCCATGGGAGCCTGAGTCAGTAAAAGCATGGATGGCAGCAATTGATTATCTTGCTAATAGGCCTGAAGTTAATAATAATAAAATAGGAGCATTTGGAATTAGTCGTGGAGGATACTCCGTGGTTCAACTCGCTGGTTCATATCCAAATATGGTCAAAGCAATTGTTGCTAATGCTGGCCACCCATTTGGCTATGAAATGACAGAAAAAGAACTTGAAGATTTTGTTAAAGCAAGAAATGAAAGAGCTAAGCATGTATTTGGTAAAATTGGAGATCCTCCATCATTTCCACCATGGACAGTTGAAAAAGAAAAAATGCTATTTGAGAAATGGTCCCTAAAAAACCTTGGTATATTAGATAATATTAATCAACCTATGCTAATGATAAACGGAAAAAAAGATCACCTTGCGCCAATAGGTAATATTTACTTCATGCTAGAAAATGGTCCTGCATATGGAAGAGAAGCTAGAATATATGCAGATGCTGGACACTGTGCATTCAAGTATCAGAGCCATTGGGCTGAAGCATCTTTCGAATGGCTCGCGGAGAAGCTTAATCGTGCTTAATTATTCGTTCAAGATATAGTCTGCAATCTTTTCAGCGGTCATTAGAGTTGGAAAATTTAAGTTTGCACATGGTACAATTGGAAATATTGAGGCATCCACAACCCTCAATCCCTCAATGCCATGAACTCTTCCTTGATTATCTGTTACTGACATCCTATCATTAACATCTCCCATCCTACATGTGCATGAGGCGTGCCAGACTCCAACGGTAGATTTTTTTATGAATTCCGATAAAACATCATCATCTTTCATGAGGATAGATAATTCTGGAGCTTCAACAACAAATTTATCTAATAGATACTTTCTAAGTACATCAGGACCATCCAATAATTTTGAAAATATATTTGTCATTAACTTATTTCTAAAATTCACTTTACCTACTTGCCTAACTTTATCACCATAAACTGCAGCAAATACTTCTTTTGAAATCTTCTTGAATTTATTTGATTGCTGGATTAGGACCATCTTACGAAATCCATCCATTAGCCTCTGAAGGTCTCGATCATCAGATAAAAGATTGAATTCAACAATTGGCTCATCATATGGATTCCCTGAGTCAAGAATAACTTGACCAGATTCAGAGTATGTTCTATTCACAAATAAAATAAATGCTGCCAGCTGATCTCCAATACTATGCCAGGCAGTTTTTGAGCATACTGCAACGTACATATCACCTTGTGGTATTTGATCTAGATTTGACGAATACCTCAATCCTAACATCAAATGTCTTCTTGTATAGTCATTGACTCTAGCTTCCGGCTTGATAAAAGAAGCAATGTTAATTGATGGATGGTCCATAAGTCTTTGACCTACACCATCTAAATTATGAAGAATATTAATTCCTTTTTCTTTTAAATGCATTGCTGGACCAATTCCTGATCTCATTAAATGTGCCGGAGAATGAATAGCGCCAGAACTTAAAATAATTTCCTTTCCAAGGAACTTCTTTTCCTCACCAGCAAATTTAACTTTTATTCCTACACATTTTTTCCCTTCAAATATCAATTCATTTACAAATGCATCTGTTAGAATTGTTAGATTCTTTCTATTTCTTATTGTAGGAGTTAAATATCCCATTGCAGCTGATACTCTTCTTTCGTAGATGAATGAACCCGTTACAGGAAAATAACCATCTTCAAATTTGCCATTTTGATCTTCGAGATATTTAAAGCCTTCCTCCTCAAAAGCCGCTGCAGATGCTTTTGCGTGTCCATTCCATATATCTGGAAAAATCCTACTTACAGGTATATTCCCTGAAGTGCCATGAAGTGGCCCTTGAAAATCATTATCCCGCTCTACTTTCTTAAAATATGGTAGAACTTGATCCCAATTCCATCCTTTAGCACCTCTGTCTTCCCACATAGAATAGTCATTTGGTGCACCCCTATTCGCAACCAGTCCATTAATTGATGAACCTCCCCCAAGTACTCGTGCTTGTTCATATTTACGAAGTGGAGCCGATGATTCATTCCTCATATTATGTGACTTAACTTCCGTTGTAACTTTTAGATCTGTCCAATGAAATCTTGAATCGAGATAAGCATAACCGGGATAAGTATCTAGTATTTCGTTTGGAACTCTCCCTGGAGGAGTATCCGGGCCTGCTTCACATAATAAAACATTATTTTTAGATTTTGCCGATAATCTATTGGCAAGGACTGAACCTGCAGAACCACCACCTACTATTATATAATCAAACAACTTATTAATCCCATTAATTATACTTTTGGCCAGATTCTCTCTGCAACAGAAGGTGAACCGGGAGCGTGGACAGTATAGTTGTGTATCCTATGTGTCCATTTATCATCCGTTAAACCAAGTGCCTCATGCTTTTCTTCAAAATTCTTCTGTCTATCTTCTAAAGATGTAAATTCATAAAGAACAGAAAATTTTGCCCAACCAGCCGCACTTAGCATAGTTCTTGCAGTTATACACCCAGATAAACGAGCTATTGCGGGTAATCTATGCTGTGAGTACCATGAACAAACATCAAATTCATCCTCTATTGTTTTCGTTCTAAAACTACCCATTTGAATAACTGGACCCGGAGTGGTTGCAGGAATTTTTTTCTTTGTTTCAGGACCATCTACTCTTGATACAACCTGAAATATGCATTCACGCTTACCTAAACGTTTATCTAGTTCAAATTGATTTATTATATCTAAGTCATTTATGAATTTATTAGCTCCCGTTAGTGTAGCAATAGATGCGCTTCCAACTAGCTGAATATATTGCGATCCTTGACCTATATCTTCAGATGCCCTTGGTAATTTGTCTCTTATGGATTTCATACCACTTCCTTCTTTAGCACCAGCTTTATAATGAGCTACCCATAAACATCCAGTTTCAGATTGAATTTTGGGAAGGTAAGTTCCATGCATCCATTCTAAATAATCCTCTTCCTGTTCTTTCTTCAAATCATACCATATAGCCCAAATTGCATTATCCATTTCTGTCTCCTATTAAATGGTCTTGATAAATAAAAATCATTAAAGTATGAATGCTAATATATTAATTGTAAGATATCAAAATAATTTTAAAAAATAAGGAGAAATTTTTATATGACAGAAAATACTAAATTTCAAATTCTACACACCATGGTCCGAGTTAAGGATCTTGAAAAATCAATAGATTTTTATACCCGTCTTCTAGGAATGGATTTGCTGAGGAAAAGAGAAGTGCCAGAAGCAAAATATACAAATGTCTTTGTTGGTTATGGTCCAGAAGATACACATGCGGTACTTGAACTAACTTATAATTGGGATCAAGACGAAGATTACGACCATGGCACAGCTTACGGTCATATTGCGTTAGGTGTTAGAGGTATATATGAAATATGTGAAAAACTAGAGCAAAATGGTGTTAATATTCCCCGCAAACCTGGACCAGTAAAACATGGAACTACTCATATTGCTTTTATTGAAGACCCAGATGGATATAAAATAGAAATTGTAGATCTAGATACTCGTGCTGCCTAAATTAAATTAATCTATTCTAAAGTTGGTTTTGGATATTTAACTAGAGATGCTATGGCAAGAGTCAGAAGACAAATAAACGATAATATTATGAATATAACCTCAAGACCATAGATATCTGCAATAATTCCTGCAATAATTGCAAATATTGCAGCTGAACCAACTTGGACCATAAATAATAGTCCGATAACACTACCTGATGTTTTTTCAGGAGCTATATCTAATGCCCAACCTTGAACTACTGGTCTCCCTGCATAAATTGCAAAACCAATAGCACCAGATAATATAATAATCATTAAATTGCTCTCTATAATGATATATAGAGGCGCAAGAAGGGATGATATTAACAAAGCAACTACTGCAATTATTTTTCTTCCGTGTTTATCTGATAAATAACCAGCTATAGGACCTGAAAATAACCCTCCTATTTGCATTGTAAAGAGCGATGCACCTATAGTTGCTGCTGCACTAACACCCTGATTAGCAACAAGATAAAGTGGCATAAATACTAAAATACCATTTTGGGTTACAGTCCTAACTCCTGCGACTAAGAAAAGTGGAATCAGTTGAGCATTCTTCAATAATAATTTTAGATTATTGAAATAGTTTTCTTGTTTAGATTTTGTTCCCTCTAACTTTACCTCAGGTTTTATCTTATCTTTGAGATAAAACAGTATCAGAAACATCATTACAAATAATGGGATAGATAATATAGCCGATGTCATATTCCAAGATAAATTTGTGTTATTTATTGTCACATAAGTCAATAAAAAAGCAGCGAGTAGAGGAGATAGAGCGTCACCAATACTAGCACCGATACTGTGTACAGATAATACGAAACCTCGACTTCCAGGATATTCAAGTGATAGATATGTCAATGCAGCTGGATGCCACAAACTGATAGAAATACCAATCAATGCTACACTTAGGAATAGTACGTAAATCGTACTTGATAAGCTCATAATTAGCATCGCCATACCCCCAATTGCTAATGAATAAGCCTGAAAACTAGTATATTTGCCATTACCAGCAATATCAACAAGAGGACCACTTATAGCATTTGCAGCAAATGTAGATAAATGGAAAACTGTCATTACCAATCCAGCTTGTGTATATGACAGCCCTAAATCAATTGTAATATATGGAAGCAGAATATATATGGAAGCATTAACCCAGTGCGTTCCTCCATGGCCCATAGAAACTAAAATCGATGGAATCTGGGTTTTCAATATATTTTTTATATTCATCATCTAAATTTTTAGCTTTCTCTAAGCAAATCAATCCTATCTTTTGATGCGGACAACAGGAAACCAATGTCTTGTCCTGCTAGAAAAAAATTTGCCCCCATTTTTATATATTTTTTTGCTATATCTGGATCTTTAACACCTCCTGATCCAAGCCATTTTCCATACTTTTCACAGGACATAGCAACCTTTTCATATGATTTTACTATTATAGGATTGCCAAAGTCCTGAGGACAGCCACTTGCCATAGCAAGGTCATTTGTTCCGATCATAATTACATCAATACCTTTTACTGATGCTATTTCATCAATATTTTCGATAGCATTTGGAGTTTCTACCATTGCGACAAGAAGTGTTTGTTCGTTCAATTCATTTGTAGCATCTGTAAGATTTACATTCTTATAATCGTATTGAACGATTCCTCCGCCAACACCTCGTGTGCCTTCCGGCGCAAACTTAGCCACATCAACGAGTCTTTCAGCTTCCTCTGGTTTTTCCACATGCGGCAATACAATTCCCATTGATCCATTATCAAGTATTCTTGATATCATTGAATAACCGCCAATAGGAATCCTAACTATTGGTGTAATATCTGTTTTTAGAGCCATAGCTGAGATTTGTGATAATGTCTCAGTTGACATTGCTCCATGTTCAAGATCAAGAAACAGCCAATCAAATCCAGCTGTTTTCATTAAAGGAGCAATCTCTACAACGCGAGATTGCACAATCCCAACACCTAAGGTTAAATTATTTTTTGCTAGATTATATTTAGTTGAATTTAACATAGAAATTCTCCAAAGTTATTTTTTTGGCATCAATAGAGATAAAATCAGAGCCAATAGACTTGTTATAGTTAATAATATAAAAACTAATTCTAACCCAAAATTATCAGCAATCAAACCTCCAATTATTGGAACTGTTCCAGTCATCGCAGCCTGTGCAGTAAAAAGCATACTTACAGCACTTCCTGAGGAATTTTTATCAGATAAATCCATTGTCCAGCTGTGAATAACTGGACGGATTGAATATAAAGCACAACCTGCCAGAGAAACTATAATTATGAAAAGATATATATTACCAAATAAGGGTAGTAAAAATAGTAGAAACGCAGCAATTAATAAAGCATATATTACTATAGGTCTTCTTCCAATCTGATCTGACCAAGTGCCAACTATAGGACCACCAAATATTGCTCCAACTTGTATTGAAAATAGTGCAAAGCCCACTAGGGACGGGCTGGCATCCATTACAAAAACTAAATATAGTGGCAAAAATACTGTTACCCCATTTTGAGTCATTGACCATAATCCTGCTAAGAGACATAACCTCAGCATATCCTTGCTTCTAATAAGACCTCTTACTCCTTCTACATATTTGGTATTCCTTTTTAATAATTGGTAGCTAAATTCAATCAAGAGAGCTATTGGAATAGCCATAGCAATTGCTAATAAAAAAGAGGTTTGTAGCCTCATTAGAGATACCATTGCCAAGGCAGATATTGGAACAAACCTTATCGGATCTATGCTAGTGCAAAGAACTTTTAATTCTTTCAAATAGTTAATATTTCTTATTAAGTCCTCGGATGAATTGTCTCTCTCTATATTTGGTAACGATCTTGTAATATAGATAGCCATAATTATTATAGGGATAGATAATATCATGGAAGTTTCTTGCCATGTTACATATAGCATTATTAAACCGGCTATTGGTGGTGCTATTCCATCACCTAGGCTTGCGCCTACTGTATGTATTGATAGAGCAAGACCACGATTTTTTTCATATAATTGAGATAAATATGGAATTGATGGTGTGTGCCAACCACTTACACATATCCCTATGAATATCGCTGCAATTGCAAGCGTATATACTGAGGTTGATTGACCCATTATTATTAGAGCAACAAACCCAGATAATAAGCATAAAAATTGAGCAGTAATATATTTTTTTGTAATATCAATAATCGGACCGCTGATAATAGTAATAGCTACTGCTGCAATAAAAAAGATAGAAACCATAGTCCCTGCAGTAGTATAGCTCAGAGATAGATCCTGAACAATAAATGGCAATAAAACTAAAAATATACCATTAACCCAATGTGTAGCACCATGCCCTAAGCTAACAATTACTAGTGGTTTTATATTTTTAATTTCACGAAAATCTCGCAATATTGGATGCATATGGTTTGACTTACCTAACATTAGTAACTTGGTAGCGGAGGAGGGACTTGAACCCCCGACACAAGGATTATGATTCCTCTGCTCTAACCTGCTGAGCTACTCCGCCATGATTATTTGAAAAATCTTATAAATTATTACTTCATTAGTCCTAAATTGTATAGAAATTTATTAATTTAAATTTTTATTATTATCTTTAATAATCCATCCGCCCCCTAAGATTCTAGAGATCGGTTTAATAGAATCATAAAACACACAGGCTTGCCCAGGTGATACACCATACTCAGGTTTTTGAAGCTCAACAAGTATTTGATTATTTTTCTTTGATAATTTTGCTTCAACAGGTTCTGATGTTGATCTTACTTTTACAAATATTGGAGTCTCGTATTCTTTCTTACTGAAAATTTCGCTAGGACCAAGCCAATTTACTTCGTCTAGAATAATTTGATTTACTCCAAGACATTCTTTTGGTCCTATCATAACATTTAATGATTGGCTATCTATATCAATTACGTAGTTTGGAATTCCACTCGCATAACCTATACCTCGTCTCTGTCCAATTGTAAAATTCACAATCCCATCATGTTCACCAACTACCTCACCACTCATATTTATGATGTTACCTTTCGTATTCGATTTTGGGAGTAACTTGTTAATTAAATTTGTGTAACGTCCCTCTTGAACAAAGCAGATATCCTGACTATCAGGTTTTTCTGCAATTGATAGATCAAGTTCTCTTGCAATTTGACGAGTTTGTTCTTTAGTTAAATCCCCTAAAGGAAATCTTATGAAATCAAGTTGTTCTTTTTTAAGAGTGAACATAAAGTAACTTTGATCTTTAGAAGCATCTCGTGCTCTGAATAGAGCCCTTTCACCATTCATATATTTATTAGATACATAGTGTCCAGTAATTAAGGTCGAAGCATCAAGCTGTTTTGCGGTCTGATATAAGTCTCTAAATTTGATTTTTTCATTACATCTTATGCAAGGTATTGGAGTCATCCCATTAGCATATGACTGGGCAAAATCGTCTATAACCTCATTTTTGAACTGCTCTTCATAATCCAAGACATAATGTTTTATACCAATTTTATCAGCTACTTTTTTTGCATCGTATATGTCTTGTCCTGCACAACATGATCCTTTTTTCTTTGCAGGAAGATCATTTTTATATAGCTGAAGTGTTACACCAATAACATCATACCCTTGTTTAGCGCATACAGCTGCAGCAACTGAAGAGTCAACGCCACCTGACATAGCTACAACAACTCTCTTTCTTTTTTTAGTATTAACTGCTGGGTTGCCCAAGGTATTCATCCAAATTTAATATTTTTCAATCACGAAAGTTCACAAATTGTAGTGGTAATTCAAATTCTTTTTCTTTTAATAGAGAAATAGTATCTTGAAGTTCGTCTCTTTTCTTACCACTTACCCTTAAATCTTCACCCTGGATTGATACCTGCACCTTAATCTTAGAGTCTTTTACTATTCTTATAATTTGCTTCGATAGATCTCTATTTATACCCTGAACTAACGTAATTATTTGTCTTACCGATTGACCAGCTGCACTCTCTATTTTCCCCATATCTAATACTTTCGTATCAATACCTCTTTTTGTTAAATGAACTTTAAGCATCTCATGTAACTGAGTAAGTTTATATTCATCATCAGTTGAGATAGAAATCTGATCTTTATCAAGAACTATTTCAGATTTTGATGACTTGAAATCATATCTTTGGCTTATTTCGCGGTGTAAATTTTGCAAAGCATTGTCAATTTCAGAAACCTCAAATTTAGAAACAATATCAAAAGTAGGCATTTTTTTACTATAATTAATTAAATTTACCTAATTTATATAATATTAAAAACTAATAAAGACAATATATAATACTCAGATAATGTCTTATTATCTTCTTGAGCAGTTCATAAATTAGATTTTTTTAATTTTTTTGTTCATATCTTGGAAATTAAGATAAAAATAACATAAAAGGACTTGCTAGCAGAATCACAAGATATATTCTTATAAATGGATACATACGTTGATTCGTTTTGAAAATTTTTGTAAATAAATAATGAGTTTGACATGAGAGTACTTCTTATAGAAGATGATCCAACCACATCACATAGTATTGAATTAATGCTAAAGTCTGATAATTTTAAAATTGATACTACGGATATGGGTGAGGAAGGTGTTGATCTGGGTAAACTTTATGATTATGACATCATTTTGTTAGATATAGATCTCCCAGATATGAGTGGTTATGAAGTCTTGAAAAACCTTAGAACACAAAAGATTGATACACCTGTTTTAATTTTGACAGGATTAGGTTCCACTGAAAATAAAGTAAAAGGTTTTGGCTTTGGGGCTGATGATTATCTTACTAAGCCGTTTCATAAAGACGAACTAATTGCAAGAATTAGTGCAATAATACGTCGATCAAGAGGTCATGCACAGTCAATAATAACAACAGGAAGATTAGATGTTAATCTTGACTCAAAAACAGTTGAGGTTGGTAATAAAAGGGTTCATCTGACAGGTAAAGAGTACCAAATGCTTGAGCTTTTATCTTTGCGAAAAGGTACAACCCTTACTAAAGAGATGTTCTTAAATCATCTTTATGGTGGTATGGATGAACCTGAACTAAAAATTATTGATGTTTTCATATGCAAGCTTAGAAAAAAACTTATGCAAGCCTCAGATAATGAAAATTATATTGAGACTGTTTGGGGAAGAGGCTATGTTTTGAGAGATCCAACAGAATTATTAGAATCAGCTTAATTCAAATTTGTGTTATTATAACCTCATTGTTTGTTAATAAATTTATCTCATAACATATATTAATCTCCTTCAGCAGACGCTGGGTATATTCTACCTGTATATTTTTGATTTCTTCTATTTTCGTCAATTTTAAATCCTCAAATATTTCACTATTTATTTTTCCAGATATTGGCTTAGCTCTAATAAAAAATCTTTCTTTATCCTTTGATTGATAATTGACCTGCGCTCCCAACGGGAATAATTGAATAAATACTATTATTAAATTTAAAAATACTTGAGCATGATCTTTTCTAATTAAAATGTGATCAGATTCTAGAGAAATTTCTAATTTTAAGAACTTACTATAATCATCTATAAGATCCTCAATATATGACTTTTGTATTTCCTTTTCCTTATCATTATTTGGATCTGCATATAAAAATCTATAGAATTTTATTTGTGCTGTAATTTTTTCTATACTTTTCTGCAAAAGATCAAGAATATCATTATCTATAATTTCTCTATCATTATTATTTATACTAGAATGGAGTAACTCTAATCCATTTAGAGCAGCAGAAGCCGGGTTAATTAGATCATGAAAGATTTTTTGACTTAATGCCGTGAATAATCTAATTTCGTTCATAATTTTATTAACCTTATTATAGAATATAATTAATCATACTATTAATAGTATATATAGATATGTGATATTAATATGAAAATTATACCTTATATGTTAATTTTTAGAAATGTTTGCTAAAATTATGAATGACAATGAATCTCTAACAAAAAAACTTATTGAAATATCAAAGAAATCTGCTCAACGTATCCTTGAAATTTACAGTTCTGAATTCAATATCAACTATAAAGATGATTTATCACCCGTAACCATAGCAGATCAACTATCTGAGGATATCATTCTAGAAGAAATAAGTAAGATTGAACCTGGAGTTGATATTATATCTGAAGAAAAATACTCAGCAGAAAAAACAACGGCAACCACTGACTATTTTTTTTTAATCGATCCACTCGATGGGACTAGAGAGTTTGTTAAAAAAAATAATGAATTTACAATCAATATTGCACTTATTAATAAGGATAAACCCATATTAGGAGTTATTAATGTCCCTGCATATAATCAGATTTATTTTTCAAGTGATACAAAAAATTCATATAAAATAGATACTAAATCTAACATTAACCAAATATATACAAGAAAAAGTCGAAAAATTGAGACAATTCTGTATAGCAGATCAACACCCTCAGTAAAAATTAAAAAAATAATGCATACACTAGATATTAATAAGATTATACAGTGTGGCTCTGCACTAAAATTCTGCCTACTTTCTGAAGGTGTTGCTGATTTATATATAAGGCATGATCCTTGTTATGAATGGGATACGGCAGCTGGGCATGCAATCTTAACAGGTGCTGGTGGAACTTTGTATGATATAGAATTGAATAATCTAATGTATAATAAGAGTAATAAAAATTATCTTAATGAAGATGGTTTTATATCACTTGGAGATGATGCATATAAACAATTATTTAATAAAGATATGCTACAATGAATTGATTTTACCAATAGTAGTTATTTGTGTATCATATATAAATTACTAAAGAATTATAGAAGAATAAAAATGAGATACTTAAAGAATAAATCATTAATTTTAATTTATACTCTAATATTAATAGCTATATTGCCTACTAACCTTCAAGCAGAATGGTATGATGAACCAACTACTGGAGAGGTTCAAAATGGTGAATTTACTATAAATGAGCTTGTTCTTGCTGGGCATGATTTCTTTGGAACAGCAACTGAAGGACTTGGCATTGCAATTGAAACTATTTTTTCATCATTGGGTAGACCAGATGCTTATATTATTGGAGAAGAAGCCAGTGCAGCATTTATTGCAGGATTAACCTATGGCGAAGGAACAATTTCAACCAAAACACTTGGTGAAGAAAAAATATTCTGGCAGGGTCCAAGTATTGGTTTTGATACTGGTGCCGATGGATCAAGAATAATGTTCCTCATATACAACCTAGATAATGTCCAGGATATGTACAAAAGATTTCCTGGAACCAATGGAACTGCCTATATTGTCGGTGGTATGGGGGGAAGTTTTTATAATCGTACTGGAGTTACAGTTGCAACAATAAAAACTGGTGCAGGACTTAGGTTAGGTGCAAATATAGGATATATCAAATTTTCTGATAACCCTAAATGGCTACCTTTTTAGTTAAAAGCCATCATTAATGTTTGAAAACTTCTTTAGTGACATTATCTTATCTCAGTTAATAATAGCCTTCGTTATTGTTTTTGTTGCTTCTACTGCACAAAGCGTATTTGGTATGGGCTGGGGTATGATAGCGGCACCATTACTTGCTCTAATGAATCCTGATCTAATACCCTCAACGATTGTTTTCTTAGGTTTTTTTGCTGCACTTTATCCAAGTTTTCGATATTTTCGAGATATTAATTGGCATATATATAAACCCTCCATATGCGGTAGAGCACTGGGCTCAATCATTGCAGGCTGGATAACAGCTTATGTTGTTGCATCTGGAAAAATCGAAATTACCTTAGGAATTGTTCTATTGATTTCTATTATTATTAGTATATTTACAATTAAAAAGATTAAGCAGAATGCAACAAATCATTTTATTGCTGGAACAGCATCTGGAATTCTTGGGACTGTGGTAGGAGTTGGCGGAACACCAATGGGAATTATATATCAGAATGAAAATCCAATTATGGTCCGTGCAAATAACAATGCCTTCTTTGTAGTTGGTAGCCTCATATCTTTTGTTATACTTTTATTAGCAGGTGTTATGAAAATCTATCATATATTATTTGGATTTTTGCTTCTTCCACCATTATTTTTGGCATCATATGTTTCTAGATACTTAATTAAATATTCTAATAATATTTTAAAACCTTACATCCTTACAATTTGTACTATTTCTTCAATCTTATTGATCGCGCGGGGATTTGATATTATCTGACTACTATTTTTTATCTAAATCTATGGTAGATTTAATGTTGTTGGTTCTTTTGTCTATATTTAAAATAGTATAATTACCTTTTTCATCGCTAAGAGTTATGAGAATATTCTTTCCACCATCATTTATAAAGAGAATTTCTTGATTAGCTTCAATTGTTATTTTATTATTTAAGGGTATAATTGGATCTTGATTTGTTGAACCGTTTGATAACCTAAAACCAATTGTTAGAAAAACTATACAAAAACCAATGATTAATAATAATGTCATAATTAGAATAGCTAATTTTAGAACCCTAGTAGATTTTATATTTTGCTCAGTATTTTCTATTTCTTCCATGTCTTATCAATATGAATAAAGTTTTAAATAATATTATACATCTTATAACAAAAAAAATTGATGTCGGCAAAAGGTTAGATCAATATATCAGTATTAATACAGAATTTAGCCGCCAAAGAATAATAAATCTTATTGAAGGAAGTTATGTAAAATTAAATAACTCAATTATAAATTCTAAAAAATATAGAATAAAAGGTGAAGAAGAAATAGAAATAACTATACCAAAAATTATAGATTTGAAACCATTACCTGAAGATATTCCAATAGATATAGTCTATGAAGATAAAGATATTATAGTAATCAATAAACAGGCCAATCTTGTTGTTCATCCTGGAGCTGGCATAGAATCCGGTACTCTAGTAAATGCAATCCTTCATCATTCTGGAGATTCACTATCGGGGATTGGTGGGTATCGAAGACCCGGAATAGTCCATAGACTTGATAAAGATACTAGTGGCCTAATGATTGTTGCTAAGAATGACCTCTCCCATAACAATCTATCTAAACAATTCTCAGAGCAGGGACGTACAGGAAAACTTGAAAAAATATATTTAGCGCTTGTATGGGGAATCCCTAAATTAAGAACACATAGAATCGAGACGCAAATTTTACGAAGTATGTCTGACAGGACAAAAATGATGGTATTAAGAGATCCATTAAAGGGAAGAAAAGCAATAACAGAATATGAAACTATAGAAACATATTTTGATAAAAAGAATGATCCATTAGCTTCATTATTACGTTGTAAACTATATACAGGAAGAACACATCAAATTCGTGTTCATCTAGAACACATAGGAAATCCTGTAATTTGCGATGCTAAATATGGAAAAGGCTTTAATACAAAAATGAAACAATTATCAAATATTAAAGATCAAGAGATCCTTAGCCAATGCAAAAGGCATGCACTTCATTCGGAAAATATAACTTTTATGCATCCTACAAATAATGAAATTATGACTTTTAAATCCGAATTACCTGATGATTTAAAAATTTTGAAAAATATATTGTCAGGAAATCAATAAAAGTGTATTTTACTATGTTCACTAAATTATATAACTTATTAAAAGAAAAGTGAGAAGAAATGTACGGTTCAATACCTGTAATATCAAATGATGACAGTTTATCTTTATATTTAAAAGAGATAAAGAAGTTCCCATTGCTTACTAAAGAAGAAGAAGTAGACTTATCTAATAAGCTAAATCATGAAGGGAATACAGATTCAGCTCACAGGCTTGTAACGAGTCACCTAAGGCTTGTTGCAAAAATTTCTATGGGTTATAAGGGTTATGGTTTGCCTTTAAGCGATCTCATTGCAGAAGGAAATATTGGGTTAATGCAAGCAGTAAAGAAATTCGATCCTGATAAAGGATTTAGACTTGCAACTTACGCGATATGGTGGATTAAAGCAGCAATACAAGAATATGTTCTGCGTTCTTGGAGCCTTGTTAAAATGGGTACAACAGCAAATCAAAAGAAATTATTCTTCAATTTAAGAAAGATCAAAAATAATATTCAAGCTCTAGAAGATAGCGACCTTAAACCTGATCAAATTTCTCATATTGCTGAAAATCTTGGGGTTACAGAAACAGATGTTGTTAATATGAATAGACGCTTAGGTGGTGACTCATCGCTCAACACCCATATATCAAATGAAGGAGATGGAGAGTGGCAAGACTTCCTTGTTGATGAGAAACAAGACCAAGAGACTGCTCTTGTAATCAATGATGAAATGGATAAAAGAAAGAAACTACTCTATCAATCTCTTGATTGTCTAAATGAAAGAGAAAAATCAATCTTTATATCTAGAAGAATTGATGAAGATTCCAAAACATTAGAAGAATTAAGCCAAGAATTTGGCATTAGCAGAGAGAGAGTTAGGCAAATAGAAAATAAATCCTTTGATAAAGTCAGAGGATTCATAAACCGAGCTAATTAATTTAGATTGCTTTTCTTTTCCACAGCAGAAATCCAGTTATCATAATCATATAAACTGAACATACTAGGATCTGATCAGATAAACTTACACTAATATCTATTAGGTATCCCATAATTCCAGGAGCTATCGCCGTAGAGGCTACAACACACGACATAACAAGAGCCTTCACTTCCCCGAGATATTTAGTACCATACAATTCTGCCCATAATGAACCAGCTATTGATGTTGCAAATCCAGTAGTTGTGCCGGCACAAACCATAAATAAAATCATTGC
Organism: Hyphomicrobiales bacterium; assembly: GCA_029245795.1. GTDB lineage: Bacteria > Pseudomonadota > Alphaproteobacteria > Rhizobiales > TMED25 > TMED25. Next base: position 64,787 of record JAQWOP010000021.1, on the reverse strand, counting down.
AACATCATTTTTTCCAATTGCCAAAATTATACAGCCAATAGCTAATGGTATAAGATAAAATGAAGTCAAGTCTTTCGCACTCCATTTATCTACTGCCCAGCCAGAGAAAATAACAAAAATTATGAGTAAGAGTGAAAATATTGGCATTGTAAGAGCATAGATTTCAGGAGACCATCCCTTAATTTCAATAAGGTGATAAGAGTGAAAAAAGATACCAGTACAGATAAATGGAGGTGCTAAAATAGATGAAAGGATAAGATAAAAAAACTTATTTTTAATAACATCGGACCTACGATAATTAATTTGATTTTCGTAGATTGTCGTATTGAGTTTCTTATTTAAGTCTGGTTCATATATATCCCTCTGTTTTAGAAGATAAAAAACATACGGCGCTATTATAAATAATATAAATAGACCAGTATATATCCATGCATTACGCCATCCAACAAAGGCAATCAATAGAAGTGCTGTAATAGGCATAATCATTTCCCCAAATGCTCTTCCAAGGACTGTAACTGCAATAGCCTTACCTCGCATTGAAGAAAAAGTTTTTGCAATAAAAGTTGAGGAAGTATGAGTTGACATCCCCTGTCCTGTTATTCGCAAAAGATAAAAAACAATCAATAGGAAGAAAGCAGAGTTTATAAATGAAAATGCTATCGATGACAATCCTAATAGTATCAATACAAAAAATGATAAATAGCGCACATTTACATAATCAACCATCTTACCCGTATAGAGCATAGTCAAAGCGCTAAGAAGTGTGGCGGCAGTATATAAACCACCATATGAACCGTGAGATAGACCTAATTCATCTCTGATATTACCAGCGTATAAAGCGAAATAGAAAGTTTGTCCTATACTAGCAGCAAATGTTAGAAAGAAACCTGCTTGTAAATAACTGTGATTTTTTTTAATAAATTCATACATAATTATTACCCATACTTTACTTAATTTTCTCTTTAAATAATGGGACCATAGATGACCAAACTCCATCTCTACGAAATCTATGAAATATAGCTGCTGATATGTGTATGGCAATAAGCCAATACATCACAAGTACTGAAGTTTCATGAATTGAAATAATACCATCCATTATGAAACTACTCTTTAGACCTATCCAATATAAAAAACCTATTACCAGACCGGTGAGCGGTATTATAGCTAAAGTTATATACATTGTATAATGAACAGTTTTAGCTGCAAATTTTTGTATTTTAGGTGTGCTTTTTGGTAAGAAGCTTTTTTGAGTCTTCTTCATATACACAAATCTAATAAAAAGCAGTAAAACAAAAAGTATAGCAAAGAAAACCTCAAACCTTAATAAAGAAACTTCTTCCAACTGATTAAGATCTTGAACTTGCTTAATCAGCCCATATGCAAATAGCAAGACAAATCCCCAATGAAATATTCTAGCCATAAGGCTATGTTTTGATTTCTTTGTATTAATATAATTATCGATCATTAATTTTCTCAATTATTACTATCTTCTTAGATTTTTTTATAATGCTATTTCGTTTTTCACAAAGCTCATTCCATTTTGACAAATCATCACGATAAGAACCTCTGGAAACCTCATCTTTGAAATTATTCAAAATTTCTAATTTATCATAATGACCAATATCATAACAATTTCTATCACCCTGCAAGAATGTTATTCCAAGTGGAGTTGGCTTAAATTGATTTTCATCAGAAAACCAACTTTTAATTGGCCTCATCTTTGGGGTTCCATCTTTATGTTTACATATTCTTCCACTCTTTTTCATATATTTCTTTGGAGGATTTTTACCAATAATCAATAGTATTTGATCATCAATTTCTTTTAATAAAGTTTCTTTTGGAGATAATTGTTCTTTATTTCTAGATACTTTAGTTTTTACTCTTGGTCCTAGTAATTTTTCTAATAACACAGATACACCATAATAAAGTTTACACGAAAAATATATAGTAGTATTTGTATATTTTTTGTCAATTTATTTATACTTTTTACAAACCTTTTATGGAACCTTTTTTAGATACTTTTTATATACCTTATGTAGAAACTATAATATATTGATATGGATTTAGAAAATATTTTCTAAGAATATAATATCTTCTCTTTTTGGGCTTGTAGAAATTATCTTAATTGGAATCTCAACAAATTCCTCAATTTTCTTTATATATTGTATGGCTTTATCTGGTAAATCATTAATATCATTTACGCCAGATGTGTCAGATAGCCAGCCATCATGTTCTTCATATATGGGTTTTATCTTGTTTTGCATATATTCGGATAATGGAAGATAATCAATCTTTCTTCCATCAATTTCATATCCCACACAAATCATTATCTTTTCAAAAGTATCTAGAACATCTAGTTTTGTGAGCGCTATCATATCAATACCAGAGATTTGTGCTGTCTGCCTAACGAGAACTCCATCAAACCAACCGCATCTCCTTTCTCTACCGGTAACTGTCCCAAACTCATTACCAATATTACCTAACTTATCTCCCGCATCATCAAATAACTCCGTTGGAAACGGTCCACTTCCGACTCTAGTTGTATATGCCTTGGTTATTCCAATTATACTATCCAAATACTTTGGTCCCACACCAGATCCGATAGCAGCTTGCGCAGGTAAAGTGTTTGAGGAAGTAACATATGGATAAGTCCCAAAGTCAACGTCTAGTAAAAGACCCTGTGCTCCTTCAAATAAGACCTTCTTATTTCTTAATCTCATTTCCTTTAAAAGACGCCAAGTATTATCCATAAATGGAATGATCTGTGATTTTATATCTTTTAAATAATCAACAATAATATCTGAGTTTAGTTCTGATAATCCAAAAGCTTTACGCAATATATTATGATGATCTAAAATTCTTGTAATTTTTTCATCAATATTACTAATATCCTCGATATCAATTAATTTTATTGATCTTCTTGCAACCTTATCTTCATATGCTGGGCCAATACCTCGACCTGTTGTGCCAATCTTACTCTTTCCAGCTTGATTTTCTCTCGCTATATCTAATTCCTTATGAAAGGGTAATATTAAAGTTACATTTTCTGCAATCTTTAAATTTTCTGGAGTGACACTTATATTTAACTTTGAAAGATATTCAATTTCAGTGATTAAGGCTTGAGGATCAAGTACTACTCCATTTCCTATTACAGTGAGTTTATTTCTTCTTACAATGCCTGAAGGTAATAAGGAAAGCTTTATTGTTTGGCCATCAATAACGAGTGTATGCCCTGCATTATGTCCACCTTGAAAGCGCACAATCACATCAGCATCTTGTGAGAGTGAATCAACGATTTTACCCTTACCTTCATCACCCCACTGAGTACCAACAATAACAACACTTGACATAATATTACATTAAAAATTTAATTTCTTCACTTGGACAATCCCGTCTATATCAGAAAGCTTTTTTAGGACACGATCATTAATTGGAGTATCAACTTCAATCAACTCAATTACATTACCACCAATCTTATCTCTTCCTAAATTAAAATTAGCTATATTAACACCTTGTGATCCAAGACATTCACCAATCTTACCAACTAATCCAGGTTTATCATTATTTGTTATATAAATCATATAACTGCCAAATTTTGCCTCCATATCTATGTCCTTAATCTGAATAATTCTTGCAGATCTATCTGAGAAAACAGTACCAGCTAGTGATCTATGCTGCCTTTCTGTATCCACGGCAACCTTAATATAAGAACCATATACACCATGACTATCTGTCTTGATTTGTTCAATTTTGATACCTCTTTCTTTAGCAATTATAAGTGAATTAACCATATTAATATCTTCAAGGAGAGGCTTTAATAAACTACAGACAATAGTGGATGTCAGTGTTTCAATGTTCATATTTGCAATATCACCCGAGTATTCTATGACTATATTCTGAATTGCAGTCTCAGTAATTTGTCCAGCGAAAGAACCAAGATTTTTTGCTAATAGCAGATATGGTTCCATTGAGGATGCATCCTCAGCTGAAACAGATGGGAAGTTAATAGCATTTGTTATAGCTCCCGTTAAGAGGAAATCACTCATCTGTTCTGCTATTTGAATAGCAACTTTTTCTTGAGCTTCTAAAGTTGAGGCTCCTAAGTGTGGAGTACAAATTACATTTTTAATGTCAAAGAGAGGATTATTTTTTGCAGGCTCCTCTTCAAATACATCAATTGCAGCTCCTGCTATTTTATTTTCTTTTAAAGCTTTAGTGAGTACTTTTTCATCAATTAATCCGCCCCTCGCGCAATTAATTATTCTTACCGAAGGTTTCATTTTTTTTATTGCTTCAGAATTAATAATATTCTTTGTTTTATCAGTAAGAGGAGTATGTATTGTAATGAAATCAGATCGTTTAAATATTTCATTAAGCTCCACTTTTTCTATGCCTAATGTATCCGCCCGAGATTCGGTTAAATATGGATCAAACCCAATGACTTTCATCTTAAGCCCTTTAGCTCGATCAATAACAATAGATCCAATATTACCACAACCAATAACTCCTAGAGTTTTACTTGTAATTTCAACTCCCATAAATTTTGATTTTTCCCATAAGCTTGATTTTGTTGAATGATCTGCTTGAGGTATTTGCCTTGCAAGAGCCATCATAAGAGTAATGGCATGCTCGGCTGTGGTCACTGAATTTCCAAATGGAGTATTCATAACAATAACACCACTTGATGTAGAGGCTACAATATCAACATTGTCTACCCCAATTCCAGCTCTTCCTATGACCTTTAATTTATTTGCATTCTTAAGAATGTTTTCGGTCACTTTTGTTGCTGATCTTATTGCGAGACCATCATAATTTCCTATTATTTGAGCTAATCTTTCTTTATCTTTTCCAATTTCTGGCTGATAGTCTACATCAATCCCTCTATCTTTGAAAATCTTTACAGATTCTTCACTTAGTTTATCTGAAACTAATACCTTTATTGTCATAACGGATAATCCTTTCAAAAAATTATTGCTCTTTCAAAACAGTCAAATATGCCCATTCAACCCATGATAATAAAATCCTAATATCATCAGGATCAATAGTTGCACCTGCCCATATTCTTAATCCAGGAGGTGCATCTCTATAGGAACCTAAATCATATCCAATATTTTCCTCTTCAAGCTTCTTTTGAATTGATTTTGAAAAATGTACAGTATCAATATACTTAGCTACTTCATCTTCGAGAGAAAATTGGAGACAAACAGAAGTATTAGACACAGTATTTCGGTCTTTTGCTAAAAAAGATACCCATTCATTTTTATCAACCCAATCTCTTATTATTTTGAGATTATTATCTGCAATACCTATTAATTTTGTCAAACCACCAACTTCTTTTGCCCATTTGAGTGCATCCACATAATCAGCAACACATAATAAAGAAGGCGTATTAATAGTCGAACCAGCAAATATAGCATCATCAACCAAACCACCCTTTTTTATTCTGAATATCTTCGGTAATGGCCATGGTGGATTATAGCTATTAAGCCTTTCAATTGCTCTTGGAGATAAAATTATTATACCATGCTGTGCTTCACCACCCAAAACCTTTTGCCATGAAAAAGTTGTAATATCTAATTTTTTCCAATCCACTCTTTGCGCAAAAAGTCCTGAAGTTGCATCACATAGTGTTAGCCCTTTTCTTTGGTCACTAATCCACTCTAGATTTGGAACTTTAACTCCTGATGTTGTTCCGTTAAGAGTAAAAACTATATCTCTATCAGAATTTACAGATGATAAGTCAGGAAGCAAACCATAATCTGCTTCAATTTTATTAATATCTGATAACTTTAACTGATTAATGATGTCAGTAACCCATCCCTTACCGAATGACTCCCATGCAAGTACATCGATACCAATTGGGCCGAGTACATTCCACATAGCAAGTTCAAATGCTCCCGTATCAGAAGCTGGAACAATAGCTATTTTATAATCACTAGGTATTTCAAGTATTTCAGAAGTTAAATTTATTGAAAGATCTATAAGTTCTTTTGGTTTCTTAGCCCTATGAGATCTTCCAAGCACAGATATATCAAGATTAGTTATTGACCAATTTGGGTGCTTAGCACATGGCCCTGATGAGAACAAAGGCCTATTTGTTTTTTTATTTGGTTTCTGTATCATTATCTACCCTTCCAGATAGTTGACTCTCGTTGGGGAGAGCTGTCCCATTTCTTTAATACTTCAAAAAAAACAATATATCAATTATAAAATTAATTAATTTGACTTGATCTCTTTTTGAGCATAATCAATATATATATAAATAAATAATTATTCATCTTAAATGAAAAATTCTTCCCTCCTTAACTGGTTCTATTTATCATTACTTGTAATATTTTGGGGTTCTACATTTGCCCTAACAAAATATGCATTAGTTGACTTTAGCCCTCTATGGATAGTTGCTATTAGATTGGCAATTGGTTTCATAATTATTTTTTCAATACTTAAATTTAAGGGAGAAAAACTACCAAGAGGTTATATTAACTGGTTATGGTTATTTCTCATTGGTATGACGGCTTTTATTCCTTTCTTTCTCATTTGCTGGGGGACAATATACTTGGATACTAGTATTGGAGGAATTTTATTTGGGATAGGTCCTCTATTTACAATAATAGCAGCACATTTTCTTGTTCAAAATGAAAAACTTAATCTTATTAAATTTTTTGGTGTAGTTTTTGGTTTTATTGGACTCTACACCCTCTTATCAGAGGATCTAAGTGCTGTGAATGATTCTACCTATCATAACCTTTTCCCTCAAATAGCTATATTACTTGCCGCCATTGGATATTCGATTCAAAATATAGCAGTTAATATAATGCCTAATATCTCCCTCATGCAAAAAACTTCTGGAAGTTTTTTGATAGGCTCAAGTTTTGCAATTGGAATTGCTCTATTTGCTGAAGGAGCTCCTTCCATAGTAATCTTAGATATATCATTTATTTCAGTCTTAATTATGGGAATATTTTCAACAGCTATGGCAAGTATTGTGATGTTTAATCTCACAAAAATAGCTGGTCCTACCTTTGTATCACTAACGCACTATGTTTTACCTATTTATGTAGTATTAGTTGGTACGTTATTTCTAAAAGAGACACTACAATTTAGTCAAGTTCTAGGAATGGTTATAATAATTTTTGGAATAATTGTTACTAGATTTGGTTCAAGACAAAAAAATAGTTAATTAAATTTTTTTTTTATAATTTGCATAATATCATCTATAGTTTTATTTAAATGCTTTTTGTCCCTCGACTCCCCCATGACTCTAATTAGAGGTTCAGTACCTGATAAACGTACTAATATTCTTCCCAAATTACCTATTTTAAGTTGGCCTATTTTATTAATTTCCTCTATATCCAATGGATCAATATTCTTAGCTTTATCATATTTAAAATTTTTTAATATCTGAGGAACAACTTTCATTTGATCTGATAATTCACTGATCTTCTTTTTGTATTTTTTCATAATTGCTAATACTTGAATTGCAGTCAGGAGTCCATCCCCCGTTGTTGAATAATCTCCAATTATAATATGACCTGATTGCTCGCCACCAATATTATATCCATGCTCTTTCATATATTCAACTACGTATCTATCACCAATATCAGTTCGAATAAGGTTTATTTTTTTTTCTTCAAAATACTCCTCAAGACCAATATTAGACATAGTTGTTGCAACAACTCCATTATTTAGAAGCTTACCAAGACTTTGCCACTCAGAAGCAATTATTGCTAGTAAAGAGTCTCCATTAATAATATCCCCTTTTTCGTCTATAATAATAACCCTATCCGCATCACCATCAAGAGCTATACCAATATCAGCCTTATCTTTCTTAACTCTATCAACTATATTCTTAAGAGAAGTTGAGCCATATTCATGATTAATATTTAACCCATTTGGCTTATCACCAATAGATACAACCTCTGCACCTAGTTCCCATAATGCTTGTGGGGCCACTTTATAACCAGCTCCATTAGCACTATCAACTACTACTTTCATTCCTTCAAAAGTTAATTTTCTATCGATTGTACCCTTTACATATTCAATATATCTTGCTTGCGCATCATCAATTCTTTTTGCTTTACCAATTCCTTTTGTACTGATGTCCAACTGTTCAATATTTTGAATTATATTTTCTATTTCTATCTCTTCGGAGTCATTAAGTTTATATCCTGTGCTGCCAAAGATTTTTATTCCATTATACTCATACGTATTATGGGAAGCAGAAATCATTACCCCTAGATCTGCGCGCAATGCTTTTGTAAGGAGTGAAACAGCTGGCGTAGGCATTGGACCCAATAAAAATACATCCATACCCACAGAAGTAAAACCGGAGGTCAATGCCGATTCTAGCATATATCCCGAAAGTCTTGTATCTTTAGCTATAACAACTCTCTTTTGATGAGCCTCGTTGGATAAATATAGGCCTGTTGCTATTCCTATTTTTTGAGCAATATCAGCAGTTATAGGACTATTGTTTGCAATACCTCTAACACCGTCTGTACCGAAATATCTTTTTTTCATGTTATAATACACAATTTAAATTACAACAAGGTACCTAGTTATAAAATTGACAACTCTATGATTGTGTCTGAGGTTTCATTTTCTGCGACTTCTTTGTACCTGATGATTCTTTGGTGTCCTTATTATTTTTAGTTGGAATAGTTGAGGCATCACCAGGTGGATCTTCTTCTTCTGAATCAACTCTTTTTGGCGTAATACCTTTCAACAAGTCTGTAATTTCTTGCCCACTTAATGTTTCATATTCAAGAAGTCCTTCTGCTATAGTTTCTAGTTCATTTTTAAATTTTAAAACTAAATCTGTTGCAACCTGATGACCCTCACCAACTAACTTATGTATTTCAGAATCAACAACCTTTTGAGTTTGCTCTGATAAATTTTGTGTTTTGGCGACAGAGTATCCAAGAAAAACTTCATCTTCATTATTACCATATGATAAAGGTCCTAATACATCACTCATCCCAAACTGTGTTACCATAGCTCTAGCCATATTTGTTGCCATTTTTATATCAGATTGCGCACCAGAAGTAACTTTTTCATGACCAAATATCAATTCTTCAGCAGCTCTACCTCCCATTGCCACAGCCAGGTCAGCCTTGAGTTTTTCTTTTGTCATTGAAAGTTGATCTCTCTCAGGAAGCCTCATGACCATTCCCAATGCACGTCCTCTTGGAATAATTGTCGCTTTATGAATAGGATCGGATGCTTTCTGCTTTATAGCGATAAGAGCATGCCCTGCCTCATGATAAGCTGTTAATTTCTTTTCATCATCAGACATTACAAGTGTTCTACGTTCTGAACCCATCATAACTTTATCTTTTGCATCCTCAAATTCATCTTGGGTTACCACTCTTTTTCCTCTTCTTGCTGCTAACAACGCAGCTTCATTTACAAGGTTGGCAAGGTCTGCTCCAGAGAATCCAGGTGTTCCTCTTGCAATTACTTTAAGATCTATTTCTTCTGATAACTTAACTGCTCTAATATGCACTTTCAAAATTTTCTCACGACCGAGAAGATCTGGGTTAGGCACTACAACTTGTCTATCAAACCTACCAGGTCTTAGTAAAGCAGGATCTAATACATCAGGTCTGTTTGTTGCTGCAATTAATATAATTCCTTCGTTCTCCTCAAAACCATCCATTTCTACTAAAAGCTGGTTTAAAGTTTGCTCCCTTTCATCATTCCCACCGCCTAGACCAGCTCCTCTATGTCTACCAACAGCATCAATTTCATCAATAAATATAATACAAGGGGCACTTTTTTTGGCTTGCTCAAACATATCTCGAACTCTACTTGCACCCACACCAACAAACATTTCAACAAAATCAGAACCTGATATGGTAAAGAAAGGAACACCGGCCTCTCCAGCAATAGCTCTTGCAAGTAATGTTTTTCCTGTACCAGGTGGGCCTATTAGCAATGCTCCCTTGGGAATTTTTCCACCAAGGTACTGAAATTTTTTGGGATCTTTTAGAAACTCAACGATTTCTTCAAGGTCCTCTTTTGCCTCATCTATTCCTGCAACATCATTAAAAGTTATCTTGCCTTTTTTTTCATTTAATAATTTTGCTTTCGATTTACCGAAACCCATTGCCCCTTTTCCACCTGACTGCATTTGCCTTAGGAAAAAGACCCAAACTGCGATAAGTAAAAGCATCGGGAACCAAGATATAAAAATTGAGAATAATGCACTTTGTTTGATAGGCTCGGCATTTATATTTACGCCTTGGTCATTTAATCTTTCTATTAATTGGGGATCATCAGGAGAAAATGAATGAAATTTTGTTCCATCGTTAAATGTTCCAGTTATTTCATCACCAGAAATAAGAACATCCCTTACATTACCTCCAGATACTTCCGATATAAGCGTCGTATAACTTATTTCGTTTATACCTCGATTTTCACTAGACGTCTGAAAAACGTTATAAAGCGCCATCATTAGTAAACCAATAACTAACCAAATAACAATATTTTTAAAACCACCCAATTCTTCACTCCTTATTTATAAGCAATGGTTATATCTTAGTTCTTTCTTCAAAAGATATAAATTTTACGATTAAATTACTACTACTATATATATTGTGTATATTCGGAAGTAATACAAGTTTATCTTTAATAAATCCACCAGGCAGTGAGTCAATTATATAACTTGGTAAATTTTCAAAGTATGTATTTTTGAGAGATTCCCCTAAATTATTTGATCTGCCTAGATTTTTAATAGTGAAATCACTATGAGCTCCAGATTTTAAATTAACATTAAACCTATTATCCCAAATAATCTCATCTCCTAATTTCAAATCTATAAATCTAATATCTCTTATTTCCCTGGTAATTATATATTTGTATTTAAGGACCTTAATGACACACCCATTTATAGTTTTTGATTTTTTTGTTCTAATTAGATCTATATAAACCTTCTCAAGCGAACTAAGTGAAACCCTTTTTTCGCCATTAACTATCCTCAAACATCTTTCTATAATTCTAATTGCCAGATCTTCAGGACATTGATCAAACTTATGCTTTTTAATAGTTATATAACCTAGATAATTAATCTCGACCAACTCATGAAATAAATAATTCACAGTGTGTTGAATAGCTTGCTGAGATCTTGCCAATCTATTTATACTCTTAGAAATATTTTCACTGGATATATTTAAATTCTCAAGGTGATGTATATTTTTTCTTATTTTAATCCTTTCAAATTTCTGATCCTGATTGTAAGGATCATCAATCCATTCTCGGTTAGAAGATTTAAGTATTTCAGTTGTCATATTTCTTGTTATGGACAATAAAGGTCGATAAAGAAGAACACCGTCTATATCTCTAACCTCTTGAATAGATCTTAATCCGTCCAATCCACTACCTTTAGATAAACGCATAATAAATGTCTCAACCTGATCATCTAATGTATGCCCTGTTAATAATGCGTCGATCATATTTTCTTCAATATATTCTAGCATTAATTTATATCTTGCTTCTCTTGCCTTTTCTTGAATTGATGCTTTTATTTCCTTATGTTCCCATACAAGTATTTGATGATTAAATCCATATGCATTGGCAATTTCTGAGACCTGTTGGCACTCAGAATCTGAGTCTTTTCGTAATTTATGATTTACGGTTAAAACATGTACTTCAATATTTATTTTTTTAATTGATAGCCATTTGCTAATAAGAAGCATAAGGGCACAGCTATCACGGCCCCCAGAAACAGCTAGTGCAATTCTTTTTTTGTTCGATAAGAATGAAAAAATATCTAATATTTTACTATCAGATAGCGGGAAAGGTTTTATTTTTAGCATTTTCTATATCACATTACAGGTAATTCAAAAAATATACCATCCACCTATTAATCAATAGGTGGAAATAATATAATATAAGAACCAAAAGATCCAGCTGATATTTTATTGATCAGTTACAACCACTGATGATGCTCTTCTATTTTGTGACCAACATGCTTCAGAAGCACATGCTGCAACCGGTCTTTCTTTACCATATGGCATGGTCTCAATTCTATCAGCTTGTATACCTAAACTTTCAAGATATGATAGAGAAACTTGAGCTCGCTTTGCACTTAGCGCAAGATTATAGTCCCTAGTACCTCTTTCATCGGCATGACCTTCGACAATGATTTCGATATCTGGATATAAAGCTAGCCATGATGCTTGTCTTTCTAGTATAGCTTTCGCATCACCATCTAAACTTGATGAGTTTGTTGCAAAAAATACCCTGTCACCGACGTTAACTGTAAAATCTTGAGATGAACCTGGGATTGCATTTGAAATTATGTCAGCTTCATTATCAGTTCCTCCTCCAAATAAGACTTGCTCAATTTTTTGTCTTGAGCCACATCCCGCGAGGATAAAAATTAATAAAAAAGTCATGGAAAAATTTAGTACTTTTTTATATACCATGGTTAATTTTCCTTTTTTGAATAGAGTTATTTAAAAAAAATATCACATAATTATTAACAAATTATGTAATCTCTGATGAGAGTTGAAATAAGATCCCTAATGCAATAGCGCCGACCAAGATGGATCTGATGCAAAGCCAGGAGTATCAATGAGTCTCTCATTATAGCCAGTCACATCTACAGAATATATCATTGCTCCTCCCTTTTCTCCAGGAGATTCCCTAAAAAACATTAAAACTCTTCCATTTGGAGCCCATGTTGGTCCCTCATTATGGTAACCATCAGTGATGATACGTTCACCGCTTCCATCAGCAAACATTATACCTATCATGAACCTCCCTTTAGAGATCTTGGTAAATGCAATATAGTCGCCTCTAGGCGACCAAACTGGCGTTGAATAACTTCCAGTTCCATAGCTTATTCTTCTTACATTATTTCCTTGTGAGTCCATTACATAAAGCTGTTGAGTTCCAGATTTATCTGATTCAAAAACAATATTCTTTGCATCTGGGGAGTAACTTGGTGCCGTATTTATATCTGAGGTATTTGTTAATCTTCTTTTCTCAAAACTACTTAAATTCATCTCAAATATATTTGATCCAACCCCCTCCTGTAAACTCATCATAATTTTCATTCCATCTGGCGAAAATCGAGGGGCAAATGACATACCTGGGAATGATCCAACAACATATGTCTGATTAGAATCAACATTGTAGATATATACCTGTGGTTGTCCATTCCTGTATGATAAATAAACTAGATCTTCAGAATTTGGACTAAATCTAGGTGTTAATACTAGGTCATTTCCAGTTGTTAATAACCTCGGATTATATCCGTCTTGATCCATTATAGCCAGCCTCTTAATTCTATTTATTTTTGAACCACTTTCGGCAATAAATGCTATTTTGGTGTCAAAGTATCCACTCTCTCCTGTTAATCTAGCATAAACTGCGTCTGCAATAACGTGGGCAACACTCCTCCATTTATTAATTGAAGTAAAAAGTTCACGTTCAATAAGTGCCTTCTCAGCAACAACATCCCATAACTCATATTGTATTCTGAACCTATCATTTTCTTCATAATAAACCTGAGCTGTAAGCAATGATTCAGTATTGATAACTCTCCAAGAATTAAAATTAGGTTTCTTATCAAGGGAAACTATTTCTTCAAGAAAAGCCTTTGGGTTTATAGGATAAAATAAACCAGAACCAGCTAGATCACTTGCGATAACCTTGGAAATATTTATACCTAAATCTTCATCTTTGTTTTGTATGTCACGTACAAAGGAAATTGCAATAGGAAGAGGTTTTATATTACCCTCAGTTACATCTATTTCTAATGCGGCAAAAGTCTTATTTGTTTGAAATGAAAATAAAATTAGGATTAATAACAAATAGTGTATTGCATATTTCTTCATACTATCCACCTAACATATTTCTTGGATCGAAAGTAAATTTAATTTCTTTCCATAATTCATATTTATCAATTGGTAGTTCATAAGGCTGGCATTGTTTTACAGCTCTAGTAGCAGATTCAATTGCTATTTTTTTGATATCATTATTTGCTCTTGTTATAGGTGTTACATCAATTATCGAACCATCACGATTAAGATTAATAAGAACCTGAACCTTCTGATCACTAGCACCTCTAACACCTCTAGGTGGATTCCAACACATCTCGACTTGCCTTTTCATATTTGAAATTTCATCACTTGTGATTGAGTTATTTTTTTTAGGTGAGTCACTTTTTTCCAATTGATTTTCCTTTTCTTCACCAACGTCCCTATCATCAGGAAATTTATCAAGTAATGCCGTAACTTTTTTTGATTCTTCTTTTTCTTCATTGTAATTTAAATTAGTTAATAATTTATCATTAATTTTATTCAAACTCGGTTTTTCTGTTGGTATTGAAAAGACTTCCTCAGACTTTTTCTCAGTCTTTTTTTCATTCTCCATCTTCTCATTAAGCGCAACCTCTTTTTGCGAGTCTACTACATTCATTTTACTTGATTCATCGCTCCTCATTGAAGGCTTGATATTTGGTGTAGAGCTATATTTTTTTTTATCTTTTTTGGGCTCTTCTTTTTTAAGATCATCTTCTTTTGAGTCCTCCTGCATGGTCGAGGTATTAATCAATTCAATTTCAATAACAGGAACTGACATATCATCATATTTATCAAGTGAGGGCAAGCCAGTCACAAGAAGTGTAATAAAAATAAGATGAATAATGAATGATATGGAAATAGGCTTTAATATCATTTTAAGTTTCTATATCTGTTACTAACCCTATTGATGTATAGCCAGCTGAATTTATCTTTGCCATCACCTTCATTAAAATTTCATAATTGATATCTTTATCTCCATTGATATATATCTTTTTTTCAAAATTATCTTTTCTGATTGCCTCTAACTTCTCTGTAAGTTCCTCAAACTCTATCTCCAACTCTTGGATATAAATATTATTTTGCTTATCTATAGTTATTGTTAAAGGTTCACTATCATCTGTCATTTGTTTTGCAGCAGTTTTTGGTAACTCAATTGGAACACCAACAGTAAGTAATGGAGCAGTTACCATGAACACAATTAATAGTACGAGCATAACATCAACTAAAGGTGTGACATTGATATCAGAGATAGGTTTATTTTTTCTACTTCTTCTTCTATTATTCGGTAAAGAATTAATATTTACTGCCATAATATTTAATAATATATTTTAAAAATTATTATCATTTTCATCAAATTGATCTTCCATATCACCTTCAACCATCTGTGCATCAATTTGACGGCTAAAATAATTTATAAACTCATCACTAAAGTTTTCTAGATTTGATGTGACCCTTGATATATCACTTGAAATTTTATTATAAAACATGACTGCAGGAATTGCTGCAAATAAGCCAATTGCAGTTGCAAAGAGTGCTTCCGCTATACCAGGAGCAACCACTGTTAGATTAGTGCTCTTTGATGCAGCGATTGCTGAAAAACTATTCATAATTCCATAAACTGTTCCAAATAATCCAATAAATGGCGCAGTTGAGCCAACAGATGCTAGAAATAGTAATTTCTTTTCTAATTTATCAAGTTCAATGTTCATTTGAACATTCATTGTTTTTTCAATTCTACCTTTTACCCCCTCAATAGACATATTTTTATTAATCTTGAATGTAGTATTCCATTCTTTTATGCCTGCATTGAATATTTTTGCCATTGGATTATTCCTAGGATTTCGATATGTAGCATCAATATCATTAATATTACTGCTCCAAAAGTCACGGTAAAATTTAATGGCATTTCTATTTACTGTTTTAATCACAACTAACTTTTCAATAATTATTGCCCATGAAATTATGGATGCCACCATGAGACCAAGCATTACTATTTTGACAACAATATCTGCTTCTATGAATAAGCCCATTAGACTAAGATCAGTCTCATATAGTTTTTCATTTAATAAAATTGATTCATCCATTATCTTGTGTCCGTATTATTACTTAGTAAAAAAATCTTATAGCTCATAGTTAAATAATATCTTTAATTATGAATAAAAATTAAAAATAGAAAATAAATATGACTTAATTTTGTCATTCTCTACTTTTCTGTCATTTTATTTTTTAAATCTTCAATTG
The DNA here is from genome assembly GCA_029245795.1 of Hyphomicrobiales bacterium. Lineage (GTDB taxonomy): Bacteria > Pseudomonadota > Alphaproteobacteria > Rhizobiales > TMED25 > TMED25. Next base: position 48,735 of record JAQWOP010000021.1, on the reverse strand, counting down.
ATTTCTTTGCTACAGTTCTACCTCTTGAAGTTCTATTTACAAGTCCCTTTTGAATTAAATAAGGCTCAACAACATCCTCTATAACATCTTTTGCTTCCCCCATTGATGCTGCAATTGAGTTTATACCTGCTGGGCCGCCATTATAATTCTCAATAATACAATTTAAATATCTATAATCGAGTGCATTGAGGCCGATATCATCTACTTCCAATTCTTTTAAAGAGTTTTTTGTCTGACTAATACTTATTCCCTTATCTTTATTATAGATAGAATAATCATGTACTCTACGTAATAATCGGTTAGCAATTCTTGGAGTTCCCCTTGACCTTGCGGCAATTTCCATTGCAGAGCTATCATCTATAAGGATTCCTAATTCATCCGCTGCTTTTTTAACAACATTACTTAGATCCTCAGTTTTATAGAAATCTAAACTAATTGGTATACCAAATCTTTCACGCAGAGGATTAGAAATTAGTCCCAATCTTGTTGTAGCACCGATCAGTGTAAAAGGCGCTAATTCTAATCTAACAGATTTTGCCGCTGGTCCCTCACCAATTAATATATCTAAAACAAAATCTTCCATAGCTGCATATAGAACCTCTTCTACACTACTATTTAACCTATGAATTTCATCAATAAATAATACATCATTTTCTTCAATATTACTTATTATTGCAGCAAGATCACCTGCTTTTGTAATTAGAGGCCCAGATGTGATCCTTATATTCACTCCAATTTCATTAGCTATAATAGTCGCAAGTGTAGTTTTTCCAAGTCCTGGAGGTCCTGCGAGAAGGACATGATCAAGACTAGTTTTTCTTTCACGTGCTGCTTCTATAAAAACCTTCAAATTTTTTCTAATTAAATTTTGACCAATAAATTGATCTAAGAGTTTGGGTCTAAAAATTCTTCTATCTTGGCTCATTTATTTGACCTCTTAAGAGCAAGCTTAATCAATTCCTCTATTTCTGTTTCCTCATTAATATATTCTTTTATTTGGTCTATGAGATTGATGGCCTCTGCTCTTGAATAGCCTAAATTTGTAAGTGCAGAGATAATATTATTTCTTTTCGTAGACAAAACTTCATTAAATGAATTTATTTGTTTACTATAAATATCTTTCAATTCTGTAACTATCCTTTTTGCAACTTTTGAACCAACGCCTGGTATAGTACAAATCGATTTCTCGTCAGCGTGCCCAATAAAATTCTCTAGCTCATGAATAGTAAAATATCCTAATATTGTCATAGCTAATTTAGCTCCAACACCTTGAACAGTTTGGAGAGTTCTAAATATTTGCCTTTCTTCAATAGAAAGAAACCCATAAAGGTTTATTGAATCATCTCTAAATATGGTATCTACGTAGACTATTATTTTTTGTTTCTCTTTGACCAATTTAATTGAACGTTCTGGACAAGAAACCTCATATCCGATCCCATTTATGTCAATAATTACCCTATTTCCAATAATCTGATCTACATATCCATTTAATTTACCTATCATGATATAGCCTGAGCAATTTTATTATGTTTCTGGTAAGCATGTGTTATTGCTATAGCCAGAGCGTCAGAAACATCTGAAGTTCCTTCAATATTTTTTGATAATAACATCATAACCATTTTAGCTATTTGATCCTTATCCGCATGTCCTCGCCCAACAACAGATTTCTTAATTTGGTTTGGCGCATATTCGAAACATCTCAGTTTCTTTTTGGCAAGGGCGAGTAATATTACCCCTCTCGCATGTCCTAGTTTTAGGCTTGTAGAAGGATTGTTGTTTACAAAAGTCTTCTCTATTGCAGCCTCATGTGGCATATGTTTTGATAAAATTAAAATTAGAGACTCATATATATTTAATAATCTAATCGCTATATCATCATTAGTCTTAATCTTAATAAGTCCATGATCAATATGTCTAATTATATTTCCTTCAGTTTCAATCAAACCCCATCCAGTGTGAATTAAACCAGGGTCAATACCAATGATCTTTTTTAGCATTTTTCAAATTTTATTTCTATATTAAACCATATAATCTTCAGGAAAATCGAAATTAAAATATATATCCTGTACGTCATCATTATCATCTATCATTTCTAACAATCTATCCAACTTTATGAGAGTTTCATCATCAATTTCAATATTATTCTCTGGTTTCCAAATTATTTTCATAAGTTTTGAATCGCCAAATTTCTTTTCTAAGATGTCCCCCAGTGAATGTAGCTGAGTTGGAGCACAATATATCTCACATGACTCATCAGTAGAATCACAATCCTCGGCCCCTTGCTCAATTGATAGCTCTATGATTTCATCTTCATTATGTTTTGACTTATCAAATTCTATTAAACCTACTCTATTAAACAAGAATGAAACTGATCCTGTTTCTGCAAGGTTACCACCACATTTGGTAAAAATTGCCCTTATATCTCCAGCTGTTCTATTTCTATTATCTGTAAGTGTCTCAATAACAAAACCTACTCCACCTGGACCAAAACCTTCATACCTTACCTCATCAAAATTTGCCCCATTCGCATCTTGACTCTTCTTTATTGCTCTTTCTATATTGTCCTTTGGCATATTTTGAACTCGAGCTGCTTGAATAGCAGACCGTAATCTTGGATTCATTCCGGGGTCTGGGAGACCAAGCTTAGCCGCAACAGTAATCTCTTTTGCTAGTTTTGAAAAAAGTTTTGCTCTTTTTTTATCTTGCGCGCCTTTTCTATATTGTATATTTTTGAATTTTGAATGACCAGCCATTAGTAAATTCCATTAGTAAATTTTTTTTATCTTAACCTAATAGAAGTTAATTAAAAGTTCAAAGAATATAAAGAATTAAATTCTAGAAATCTGGATACTCTTCACCTAATACACCACCAATTTTAATTGGGCATAATTTTGATACAAAACCAAGATCATTTATTTCAAATAATATACCTGATAAAGTACCATCCCCATTTGCAGGAATAAATCTTCCACTTGGCATTGATGTGATAAATTTCTCAATAGGATTCCTTTTATTAAATCCTAATATAGAATCATAGTCTCCGCTCATCCCAACATCAGATATATAACCTGTCCCGTTTTTCAGTATTCTATTGTCAGATGTTGGAACATGTGTATGAGTACCAATTACCATACTTACTCTACCATCTAGATAATAGCCCATAGCTAGCTTTTCTGATGTTGCTTCAGCATGAATATCTATAATAATAGCATCTACACTATTTTGAAGACTTGTTTCTTCAATAATATCATCAATAACTTTAAATGGGTCATCTAATGGATTCATAAATACTCTACCCATTAAATTTACGACGAGAACTTGCTTTCCATTCTTAGTGTTATATACAAAAGCCCCCCTCCCAGGTGATCCAATAGGATAATTGGCAGGACGAAGCAATCTTTGCTCTCTTTCTATATATATGAGGGTCTCTCTTTGATCCCAAATATGATTGCCTGATGTCACAACATCGACCCCCGCATCAATCAAAGAATGAAATATTTTCTCTGTTATACCAAAACCTGAAGCTGAATTTTCTCCATTTGCAATAACAAAATCAAGGCTATAAAAGCTAATAATTTTTTGAAGATTTTCAATGACAACTCTTCTGCCTGATTCACCAACAATGTCCCCTATAAAAAGTGTTCTCATTTATCATCTCTTTAGAAATTAATACTAACCAATACTTTGTTTTTCACCTAAATCAATTATAAAATCAACTTTTTGGTCATATTTTTCATGAGGAATATTATTTTTTATTTGATTTGGGAAACAAACTCCAATAAATTTTGTTGAAAAATTTTTACGATAATAATTTATTGTTTGATCATAAAAACCACCTCCGTAACCGAGTCTGTGGAGTCCTTTTCCATACTGAAGGGCTGGAACATATACAATATCTGGAGTATATAATAGTTCATTATTTGGTTCGGGGATTGAATAAAAATTTTTAGTTAATTTTTTATTCATTTCCCATTCTCGAAAATCTAATATTTTACTTTTTGTTATACATGGTAATAAAACTTTATGTCCAATTGATGATAGTTTTTTTAATAATGGTATGATGTTTAACTCATGATTTATTGGATAATAACCTGCAATAATAGCACCATCTTTTAAATAATCATGACTCATATTAGCTAACTTATGTTCAAAGTCACTTCTATTTAACGTATTGATTAACTTTCTCTCCTCAATAGCAATTTTTCTTAGAGATTGTTTTTTATATAATATTTTTTGCAAATTCATACCCATAAATAAATGCCATACGGCCGTGGATTTTACAATCCTAGGCTCCTAATATATAGGTGGGCACCAAATGAAATGGACCACGGTCCAAACCAGCGTCAGTTCCCTATCGAATTGCTATGGCGCCAGGAATAGTTATCTCACAAACCGTATAGCTAGGATATTATAACACTAAAAAAATAAAAATTGAATTTGAAATTAAACTAAATCGAGAGAGATTTACTGATATCATTTAATTTATTAGTCAGTAATTCTATATCATTTAAAAGTAATTCCTCTAAAGAATGGCTGTCTGTCTTATATCTATCATTATTAGATTGTAAGACTTTTATTTCATTTTGAATTTCTTCGATCTGAGTAATTGCATCTGATAATTTATCCGCTATCAATAGTCCAGTCATCACGTATATTCTTGCATCACCAATATGACCAAATCTTCCCTGTAATTGGTCTACATGGCGGGAAAAGAATGAGGCTAACTCCTTGAGACGCGCTTCCTCACCATCCTCACATGCTATTTGGAAGGTTCGATTATTAATGTTTACAGTAACTTTGCCCACAAATATATCCTTGGATGATAATTATGAAATTATGATGTGTTGTCTAGAAATTGATTATACGTCTTTATCATTCCTGATATTTTAGATTGCACTTGCCTATTTGCATTTTCAAGTTTTGAATTTCTTTCTTTTAGATCTTCTAGTTTTTTGAAAAGATCTTCTTTTTCTATTGCTAATTCTTGGATATTTTTTTCTAATCCCGCTTCTTTATTGGGATGAAATAGTAACTGTTTATTTTTTTGATCTAAGTTATCAATTGCTCTACGAAGTTCCACCATGGCTTTCCCTAATCTTGGATTAATATCATCAAGATTTTGTAGGTGAACTTCTTGCTCTGTTTTTAAATTCTGCCCGTTCATATCTCATCTCAAAAAAGAATGCACTATTAAAGTTTTAATAGCTGAATATAACATACTCTTAAAATATAATAGAAATGAGTAGTAAAAAGCAATAAAAAAAAATTAGATTTCTAACTAAATCATTGTCTTTCAATTATATTTTATACAAGAAATCACCTACTCTTAGTAAAAATTGTTTGATAATATTTTAGATTGAATTATAAAAAATATAGCAAGAATTCTTAATAACAAAAATAAGTCTCATGGTTTACAAAGTTAATCACCAAGATATGTCCAATGCAATTCGTGCTTTATCAATGGATGCCATTGAAAGTGCAAACAGTGGTCACCCTGGTTTACCGCTTGGTATGGCTGATGTTGCAACTGTTCTATTTACAAAATTCCTCAAATTTGACGCTAAAGATTCTCAATGGTTCAATAGAGATAGATTTGTGTTGTCCGGAGGTCATGGCTCAATGTTACTATATTCTCTATTATATCTGCTCGGCTATAAAGATATAACACTAGATGAGATTAAAAATTTTAGACAATTGGGATCAAAAACGGCTGGCCACCCTGAATATGGACATGCAGAGGGTATTGAAACTACTACGGGACCCTTAGGTCAAGGTATCGCAAATGCAGTAGGGATGGCTATAGCTGAGAAATTGCTTTCAGAAAAATTTGGTAAAATTATCAATCATAAAACTTATGTTATGGCTGGAGATGGTGACCTCATGGAAGGTATATCTCAAGAAACCCTTTCACTGGCTGGCCATCTTAAGCTCAAAAAATTAATTCTTCTCTTCGATGATAATGATATTTCAATAGATGGTCCAATTTCAAAAACTGACTCAACCAATCAGGCAGAGAGATTTAAGGCGTCTGGTTGGAATGTTATTAAGATTGACGGGCATAATGAAAAACAAATAGAAGAAGCTTTAAGAAGTGCTAATAATTCTGATGCACCAACATTAATTTGTTGTAAAACAATAATTGGCTTTGGTTCCCCAAATAAACAAGGAACATCTGGAGTTCATGGTTCTCCACTTGGAGAGAGTGAATATAAATTAACAAGAGAAAAATTAAATATAAACTATGAACCTTTTAAAATTCCTTCTAATATCCTTGATGAGTGGAGAAAAGCCGGTGTTAGAAATATGCATGAAAGAGAGCGTTGGGGAGAGGATTTAAACACTCTCACAAAAGAAAAAAAAGACTTATTGTACCAACATGAAAAGAAAGAAATTACTAATTTAGTCTATGAAAACTTATATAAACTTAAAGCTAATTATATGAGTGATCCAAAAGATATTGCTACCAGAAAATCATCTGAACTAACATTGGAAGTTATTAATAGTAGCAGTGAAATTACACTAGGAGGGTCTGCTGATCTTACAGGTTCAAATAATACAAAGACAAGCAATATCCAGTCTATTGTCCCAACCAACTTTGGAGGAAGATATCTTCATTATGGTATTAGAGAGCATGCTATGGGTGGAATTATGAATGGAATATCACTACATGGTGGTTTTGTCCCATATGGAGGAACATTTCTTATATTTTCAGATTATTGCAGACCTGCGATTAGACTTGCAGCACTTATGCAGCAACAAGTTATATATGTTTTGACACATGACTCAATAGGTTTAGGTGAAGATGGCCCAACACATCAACCAATCGAGCATCTTGCAAGTCTAAGGGCAATACCAAATACATATGTCTTTAGACCCGCAAGTGCAATTGAAACAATTGAGTGTTGGGAATTAATCTTAAAAAATAAAACTAGTCCTAGTCTGATTGCATTATCTAGACAAAATTTAAAAGAATTTAGAATAAGTGATGAAAAAAATTATAAGGTTAATTTCTGTGATAAAGGACTTTATGCTGCAATTAGTAATTCAGATAAACCTGAATATTCTATATTTGCCTCTGGATCTGAAGTTGAAATTGCTATTGAAGTCTATCAGGAATTATTAGAACTTGGAAAAACTGCCTGCGTTTATTCAGTCCCATGCTTGGATTTATTCAATGAGCAGACCCAAATTTTTAAAAATGAAATTACAAAAAAGTCAAAGACTAATGTTGTAATTGAGGCTGGAATATCTCAAGGTTGGGAAAGTATAATCAAGGAAGATGGGATATTTATTGGTATGTCATCTTTTGGAGCAAGTGGACCATATAAGAGTCTATATAAAAAATTTAATATTACTAAAGATTATATCATGGATAGAATAAAAAAATCTAATTAATTGGTGGAAATTATGGTAACAAAAATTGCAATAAATGGATTTGGTAGAATTGGCAGAAATATTCTAAGAGCAATAGTTGAAGATAGAAAAGAAAATCTTGACGTAATCGCTATAAATGATTCAGGGTCAATAGAGACAAATATACATTTATTAAAATATGACTCAGTCCACGGAAGGTTTCCAAAAGATATTGACATTTATGATATGGAAACAATAAATATCAGTGGTAAACATATTAAAAAGCTATCAAATAGAAACCCAGAAACACTCCCATGGAAAGATTTAGATATAGATATAGTTCTAGAATGCACTGGTAAATTTAATCATAAAGATTTAGCAATCAAGCATATACAATCTGGGGCAAAGAAAGTTTTAATCTCTGCGCCAGCTCTAAAAGCTGATATTACCTCTGTTTTTGGAGTGAATCATAAAAATATAGGTAAAAATCATACCATTATATCGAATGCATCCTGCACAACTAATGCCCTAGCACCAATTGCTATGGTTTTGAATAACTCAGTTGGTATTGAAAGTGCTTTCATGACAACGATACATTCATACACAGGCGACCAACCTACATTAGATCGAAACCACAAGGATTTATATCGTTCAAGATCAGCCGCACAGTCTATTATACCAACTTTTACAGGGGCTGCTGAAGCTGTTGGAGAAGTGCTCCCAGAACTAAAAGGGAAGATTGATGGTGTCGCAATGCGTGTTCCGACTCCAAACGTTTCGGTAATTGACTTAAAATTCACCTGTTCAAGAGATACCACTATAGAAGAAATTAATCAGATTTTTATAGATGCTTCAAAAACTATTCTAAAAAATATTATTGATATAACAGAAGAAAAACTTGTTTCAATTGATTTAAATCATGATAATCATTCCGCAATAATAGCGATTGATCAAACTAAAGTTCTAAATAAGAGGTTTGTTAGGGTAATGGCTTGGTATGATAATGAGTGGGGCTTTTCACATCGTATGTGTGATATAGCCTCTCTTATTGGAAAGTTATTATAATCAAGGACCTATTTTATGGCAAAGATCAGGAGCTTTATGGATGAAAACCTTAAAAATAAGGTTGTTCTGCTAAGAACTGACTTCAATGTTCCCACAAAAGGTAATAAAATAACTGATTTTACCAGGATAAATGAGTCCATTCCAACCATAAAAGCTTTGATCGAAAAACAAGCTACTATTATTATTTTAACGCATAGAGGAAGGCCAAATGGAAAAATTGATATGAAATTATCAATGGTGCCAGTTGCAAAAGAAGTTGAAAATATTATACAAAAACCAATTGAATTTATTGATAATATTGGGGAGAAAATAGATAATAATCCTGAAAAAATTTTTATGCTTGAAAATATAAGATTTGATGGTAGAGAAGAGAAAAATGAAATGAGTTTTGCAGAAGAATTGAGCAAAATGGCAGATATATTTATAAATGATGCTTTTTCAGTATCACATAGATCACATGCATCATTGTGCGGAATACCCAGATTTTTACCAAGTTATTTTGGATTATGTATGTCCAAAGAAATTAAAGCCCTCCAAAACTCACTTAACAAACCTAAAGAACCTTTTATTGGAATAATTGGTGGTTCTAAGATATCAACAAAAATATCTGTTCTAAAAAATCTTATTAATAAAGTAAATATAATGGTAATTGGGGGAGCCATGGCTAATACATTTCTGCGTGCAAAAGATATAAATGTCGGGTCTTCTCTATATGAAAGTGATAGTTTAGATATTGCAAAAGATATAATGAAAAATGCTAAAGAAAAGAATGTTAAGTTAATACTTCCAGTTGACGGGAAGGTTTCAAAATCCTTTTCAAAGAGCGAACTCTCTAAAAATAAAAATCTAGATGAAATTGAACCTGATGATATGATTCTTGACCTCGGAATAGAATCTATTAAAATTATATTAAGTGAGTTAGAAATTGCAAAAACAGTAATTTGGAATGGTCCTCTTGGTGCCATTGAATATCCGCCATTTGATCAATCTACGATTGCTGTGGCAAAAGAACTGGCTAGAAATTGTAGAATTAAAAATATCAAGGCAGTTGCGGGTGGTGGTGATACTGTCTATGGTATCAATCTAGCCAATTGTATTGAAGATTTTACGCATGTTTCAACAGCAGGGGGAGCATTTTTAGAATGGCTTGAGGGTAAGACTCTTCCTGGTGTAAGTGCGATACTTAATAAAAAATAGAGAGTTTAATGATGAATAATAATATACAGAACATAGCAAAAAAGCTAGTTGAAGAGAAGAAGGGTATATTAGCTGCTGATGAAAGTAATGGAACAATAAAAAAAAGATTTAATCAAATACATAAAGAAAGTACCGCAGAAAGTCGCAGAGATTATCGTGAAATGTTATTTAATGCAAAAGATGCGATGGAAAATAATATTTCTGGAGTGATATTATATGATGAAACAATCAGACAGACATGTCGGAACGGAAAAAATATTACTGATCTTCTAAGAGAAACTGATACTTTGATTGGAATCAAGGTTGATACTGGCGCAAAAGAGCTAGCCATGTTCAATCACGAAACAGTTACAGAAGGACTAGATGGCCTAAGAGAAAGACTTGATGAATATCTTAAATTAGGAGCGTCATTCGCAAAATGGAGAGCAGTAATAAATATATCAGATAGTACCCCTTCCGATTACGCTATTAGGATAAATAGTCAAGCATTAGCTAGGTATTCGGCACTGTGCCAAGAAGCTGGGTTAGTTCCAATTGTCGAACCTGAAGTGCTAATGGATGGAGAAAAATCATTCCATAATATTGATAAATGTAAAGAAATAACAACAAAGACTTTACAAACAGTTTTTGAAGAACTTTCTTTAGCAAAAGTTGAACTTGATGGGATAATTTTAAAACCTAATATGGTAATTCCTGGAGGAAAATGTGAAGAAAAATCATCACCAAATGAAGTTGCTGAGCAGACTTTAAATTGTTTAGAAAATAATGTTCCATCTTCAGTGCCAGGAATTTGCTTTCTTTCTGGAGGTCAATCTGATATTCAAGCCACTGAACATTTGTCTATCATGAATAGTATAAAAAAAACAAATCAAAAACTAAGTTTTTCATACGGTCGAGCCCTTCAACAAAGTGCTTTAATTGCATGGAATGGGAAAGAAGAGAATATTACAAGAGCACAAAATGCTTTTATACATAGAGCTCATATGAATGGATTAGCATCTATTGGTCAATGGTCAATTGAATTAGATCAATAAATAATAAGAAACACTTATCATGTCAAAACTCTTAATTATATTAATATTCTTTATACTACTCCTGTCTCTTAACCCCAATGATAGTAAAGCAAATATTAATGATGATGCATTTAGAAATCTTCTTATAAGTGACAATATTGATGAGGCAATAGAGATCTATAAATCGTCAGAAAATAATAACTGGTCATTTTGGATTGCCCAAAAATATCTAAGCCTAAATGAAATTGATTCAGCCTTAAATTGGTATGATAAGTCATCTAATGATGGAAATTATAATTCAATGTTTCAAATGGCTGAGCTCTTACTTCACTACAAAATAGATGTCAACAAATCACTAGAATTATTCTACAAAATTGCAAAAACTGAAAATAATTTTCTTGTTGCCTACTCAAAATATTACCTTTCCATATTTCATAGATATGGAATTGGTACTATTAGTGACCAAAATAAAGCTTATGGATATATCAAAGAATCTAGTGATCTAAATCTAATTATAGCAAAATACGAGCTTATTGATTATCTCATCCATGGAATTGGAACAAAAATTGATAAAAAAACAGCGGCAAATATGATGTTTGAATTTGCAGATGAAGGTTATACTGAGGCTGAACACGATTATGCAATAATGATACTAAATGAAATTGGATTAAAGAAGGACACGAAGACTGCTTTACTATGGCTTGAAAGATCTGCACAAAAAGCTTATCCTCCAGCATTACAGAAACTCTCAAGTATGTATTTTTATGGTGAAGGTATTAAAAAAAATGATATAAAAGCCTATGAATATTACCTTTTGGCAAAACAACTTGGAATATCGGATGTGGAATTGGATATGAATATGACTGTGGTATCTCCAGAAAAAAAAGAAATTGCTGTCAAAAATTATTCAAATTTTAGACCTAGAATGAATAAAAATAGTATAACGTATTTACGAATACCAGAGTTTATGAAATAAAATAGCCTGTGATCTCAATAAATATTATCCTGCTTTATTGAATAAGGATGCAAATATGGGGAAAAAATGAAAATAAATGGAAATCAAATAAAAATTGGAAATGTCCTTGAGCATAAAGGGTCTTTATGGGTTGTTACTAAGGCGCAAGCTGTTAAACCAGGAAAGGGCGGAGCTTTTAATCAAGTGGAATTAAAATCTATAATGGATACTACTAAATTAAACGAAAGATTCCGTGCAGATGAAATTGTTGAGAAAGTAAGAATTGACTCAGAAAATTATCAGTATCTTTACTCTAGTGACACCGAATTAATATTTATGAATAATCAAACTTACGAACAGATAAGCCTAGATGAGAAGCTAATTGAAGAAAAGAAATTACTCTTAAAAGAAGGTATGATTGTTCAAATTGAATTATATGATGGAAAACCAGTTGGAGTTATTTTTCCTGAGACTGTTGTTTTAAAAGTTATAAATACCGAGCCAGCTATTAAACGTCAAACTGCTTCATCATCATCTAAACCAGCAATCTTAGAAAATAATATACGAGTAATGGTTCCGCCATTTATCAATAATGATGAAACTGTTATAATCGATACCAATGATTTATCCTATATTAAACGTGCTGATTAAATAAATGAGGCGCTCCCCAAACACTAATATTTTGTATGCACTAGTAAGAAATGTCGCCAGAGTATACATAAGAGATTTTGGTGAACTTCAAAACCTCCAAAATACAAATAGATCCGTTAATGATTTTGTTCAAAAGAGTAAGAAAAGGGTTGAATCCATTATCCTTGAAGAATTGACAGATAAATATTCTAATAATAGTTATGAATTTTTTTCAATAGGAGATAGTAAAACTGAAAATCAAAAAGATATTAATGATTGTAAGAATTGTTTTATTATAAATGCTTTAGATGGAGAATTGAATTTCAAACGCACAATTCCTTTTTTTTGTATAACTATCGCTCATAAGAAAGATAATATATTACAAAATAGTATTGTTTATAATCCCATAACAGATGATATCTTTATTGCAGAAAAAGGAATTGGCGCAACTCATAATAATATTAGAATGCAAGTATCAAGTGAACAAAAGATAGAATATAGTCTGCTTGGTATAGATCATATCAATAATTTTTATGATCATTTTAATAATGAAAATTTAAAAGAATTATTGGACTCTGCAATTGGAATTAGGTCATTTGGGTCATCAGCCTTGAATATTTGTTCAGTTGCCGCAGGTAAGTTAAATGCATATATGAATTATATTGAAGAACCAAATCTTCTTGATGCAGCATTATTAGTTCTAAAAGAATCAGGCGGCGAATATAATACACTTCAGAATGGCATAAAAACTAAATCAAATTATTTTATTGTATCAAACGAAAAAATATACGACAATTTATCAAGCAAACTCATCTAAATAATTAAATTAAGGTATTACGAGTTATGACTGATATCCCTATTACAAAGAATTTCACGCATCCAAGAATATACCTTCTGAGAATGTTCCTTTTTTTAGTAATTATAGGAATGTTCATGTTCATGATCCAAGAAAATCTTCTTAAAGCATTTTTTGCTAACCCAATAATAAATAGCATAATCGCTTCCGTTCTGGCTTTTGGAATACTCTATATAATGCTTTTAACTATAAAATTATTTCGTGAAGTAAGATGGGTAAATAATTTTCAAAATGGAGATTACCATGCAGATATAGGATCTCCTCCATCTCTTCTCGCCCCTATGGCAACAATGATGCTAGATCATAAATATGAAATAACTCTATCAGCAACATCTATGCGATCTATTCTAGATTCAATATCCTTTAGATTTGATGAAGCACGGGAATATTCTAGATATATGATTGGATTACTAATATTCTTGGGTTTGCTGGGAACATTTTGGGGGCTTCTGCTAACGGTAGACTCAATAGGCCAAACAATTGGTTCTCTATCGATTGGTGCTGGTGAGGCAACAGAGATGTTTGAAGAGCTAAAATCAGGCCTTGAGTCTCCTCTATCTGGTATGGCAATTGCATTTTCTTCATCTCTATTCGGATTATCTGGATCATTAATACTCGGTTTCTTCGATTTAATTTATAATCAAGCTCAAAATAGATTTTATAATGAGTTAGAAGAATGGCTATCAACTGTTACAGAAATCAATGATGATAGGACTGATAATAAAATGAATTTTTATCTAAATAAGAACATAAAAGATATGAGTAATATACTCCTAGATGTAAGTAAAACGATAAAAGATCAACAAACTTCATTAGAAAAAATGTTGGGTGAACAAGTCAAAGCTCAAAATAAAATTATTGAAGAAATTAAAAAAAATAATGATAATTAAGAAATTTCACTCAAAGAGTTGAGATAAATAATGCCAAGAAACAGTCGCCGTAATAATGATACTAATTCAGCTAATTATTGGCCCGGTTTTGTTGACGTTATGGCTACAATATTACTTGTGATAATTTTTCTTCTCACTGTTTTTATTCTCTCTCAATTTTATTTATCAACGGAAATATCTAGTAAAGATGATGCTCTATCTAATTTAAGAAATCAACTTCAAGAATTATCATCTCTTCTTTCATTAGAGGAGGCTGAAAATCAAGAACTTATGAATAGCATACAATCCTTGGAAGCAGATTTAGCTGACTTTACAAATCAGAATAATGATTTGATATTAAGTTTGGGAGTTGCCAATGATAAAATAATATTGCTTCAAGACGAAATTACTCAAATTAATAATGACTATGAAGATAAAATTATAATTTTAGAAGATAATCTGAATAAACAGATTGATATATTTAATACAAAAAGAGATGAATCAGCCGAGAGAAATAATAAAATTATTAGTTTGGTCTCTGAGAATAACAAAATTTCATCGTTACTAAATATGAAAGAATCCGAACTTAAAAATAAAAATAAAAAAATGAATCTATACCAGAATGAGATTCTAGCACTAACTGAAAATACAGAATTAGTTAATAAGAAACTGGATGAGAAAGAGCAGTTAATTATAGATTTGAGAAAAAAAGAAAAAATAAATACTGATAAAATATCAGAGTATGTTCAAAGACTAGACAACCTAAATTTATCATCTTCTGATTTACAAATTGAAAATATAGAAAATGAACAAAAAATAATTGATTTAAGAAATAAAGAAATTGATAGCAATAATAAAATCGAAAAACTTAAAAAAGGAATAATCTCAACTGGAAAAAAAGCAATGATTGCTGACCAAAACCTTAAATTGTTAACTATACAGTTGCTAGAATTAAAAAAACAAATTACCTCCTTACAGGCTCTATTAGATGAATCAGCTCAAAAAGATGTTGAACAGCAAGCAAGAATTTCGGATCTAGGTAAAAAACTAAATGTTGCACTAGCGCGAAAAGTAAAGGAATTATCAGAATATAGATCAGAATTTTTTGGTAAGTTAAAAAAGGTTATCGGGAACAGAGATGATATTAAAATAATAGGGGATAGGTTTGTATTTCAATCTGAAGTATTATTTGCCAGTGGTGAAGCAAATATAGGTATAGAAGGGCAAATACAACTCGCACGATTATCTGTGGCAGTGCAAGATCTGATTAATGAAATTCCTCCTGAAATTAATTGGATAATTCGAATAGATGGGCATACGGATTCAATACCAATCAATAATTCTAGATATCAATCAAACTGGCATCTATCAGCGGCCCGTGCAATTTCTGTTGTTGAGTTTCTTAATAGAACAGGTATCCCAGCAAATAGACTTGCAGCAACTGGTAGAGGTGAATTCATTCCACTGGATTCTGAACAGAATGAGGAAGCTTATAAGAAGAATAGAAGAATTGAAATAAAACTTACAGAAAGTTAAAATAAATAGCTTTATAATTTAAAGGTTGAGATAAATATAATATTAATGTATATAAATTTAATAGATTTATTTATAGGATTAAAGATGAAAAAAGAAGGTCACCCAAATTACCATAAAATAGAAGTTGTAATGACAAATGGGACTAAATATGAAACTTTCTCTACATACGGATCTGAAGGTGATACACTAACTTTAGATATTGATCCATCAAGTCATCCGGCATGGACTGGAGGCTCGCAGCAATTGCTTGATAGAGGTGGAAGAGTAAGTAAATTTAATAAAAGATTTGAGGGTTTGCTAAGCAAATAAACTGTTTCAATTCTGTTCTCTGTAATTTTTAATAATTTTTAAGATAATATGCAAGTTATAGATATTATTAATCATGGTAAAAATAACCAACTTATTCTTACTCAAAAAGAGATTCCAATACCACATGAAGATGAAATCCTAATAAATATTCAAGCAAGTGGCGTAAACCGTCCCGATATATTACAAACATTTGGGTTACATCCACCTCCAGCTGGATCTCCATCTCATCCAGGACTGGAAGTTTCAGGAATAGTCGAAAAAATTGGTTCAAATGTCAAGAATTTTAAGCCAGGTGATCATGTCATGGCGCTACTCGGTGGAGGAGGCTATGCAGAATTCTGTATTGCAAATCAATATCTAACCCTACCAATGCCTAAAAATATTACCTTCATAGAAGCCGCCGCGATCCCCGAAACATATTTCACAGTTTGGAATAATGTATTTAGAATAGGGAGATTGAAAGAAAATGAAAAAATTCTTATTCACGGTGGATCAAGTGGAATTGGTACCACGGCAATACAAATGTCTAAAGCATTCGGTGCTATTGTTTTAACAACTACAAGTGATAAAAATAAAGCAGAGAAATGCTACCAGCTTGGTGCGGATATGGTAATAAATTATAACACCCATGACTTCGTTGATGTAATAAAGAATTCAGATTATAGAGATGTTAATATTACCCTAGATATTGTGGGTGGTGACTATACAAATAGGAACTTTTCTATTTCTGCAATGAATGGTAGAATAATTCAGATTGCTTACATCAAAGGTAATAATGTAGAAATTGATCTCTCCTATATTATGAGAAAAAGTTTGGTACATTCAGGTTCAGTTTTAAGACCAAAAGATTTAGAATATAAATCTGCAATTGCGGATGATATTAAAAATAATATTCTACCAAAAATTAGTAAGGGAGGATTATTGCCTATAATATACGAAACATTCAAATTAAAAGATGCTAAATTTGCCCATGATTTAATGAAGAGTGGAAAACATTTTGGGAAGATCGTTCTCACAAAATAAGAAAAATATTGAAACATATAGCAATAAAAATGATATTGGTATAATAATTAATTAAATTTTCGTTCTTATGGAGTTAAAATATGGCGCAAACACCACTTATGCCAAAAGCTACAGCAGTATGGCTTGTTGAAAATACTGCTCTAACATTTGATCAAATAGCTAACTTTTGTAATATACATCCCCTTGAAATAAAAGGTATTGCTGATGGTGACGTAGCTCAAGGAATTAGAGGTATGGATCCTATTATGTCAGGTGAGCTTACCAGATTAGAACTTGAATCTGCCGAAGCTGATGTTAATCATATGTTAGAATTAAATAAAAGTGCTGTTCAACTCCCGGAAATCAAAACAAAGAAACAGAAAAAATATACGCCTCTATCTAGAAGACAAGATCGACCGGCAGCAATTGCATGGTTAGTAAGGAATCATCCTGAACTAAGAGATAGTGAGGTCATTAAACTTGTGGGGACAACAAAGTCTACAATCGATTCAATTCGTTCAAGAAGTCACTGGAATATTGGAAATATACAACCCCAAGACCCAGTTGTACTTGCACTATGTTCCCAGATAGAATTGGATAGATTAGTATTAAAAGCATCCAAGAGACAAGAAAAAAATGCTCTTAAAGAAAATAAGACTCTTCAATCAATTGGAAATTAACCTCAAATATATAAAATAATTTGTTTAACTAACCTTATTTTATTCTAAATAACTTATTGAAAAATTAATTTAATGATAATAGACCCATTGTTCTATGCTATGGCAATCCCCTCAGTAATACTTATTGGGCTATCTAAAGGTGGATTAACTGGTATAGGCGCATTAGCAGTGCCGCTCATGGCAATTGTTGCATCTCCATTGCAAGCTGCGGCAGTACTTATGCCAATATTATTAATTCTAGACCTTGTTGCGGTTTGGACATACCGGAAAACATACGACAAGAAAACACTCATAATAACTATCCCGGCATCAATACTTGGTATTCTTATTGGTTATATATTAGTTTCACAAATTAATCCAAATTGGATCAGAGTAATAATTGGATTTATAGCTATATCTTTTACTATTTCATATTGGAGGTCAAAGAATGAAACTAAACCCAAAGGTCACAGTCTCTCAAGAGGCACTATCTGGGGAGGCATAACAGGTTTCACAAGTTTTGTTACTTTAACAGGCGCACCTCCCTATCAAATGTACTTGCTTCCTTTGAGATTAGAGCAAAAGACCTATGCAGGAACCTTTATGATATTTTTTTGGATGAATAATATTCTAAAAATAGTTCCCTTTATGATGCTTGGTCAAATGAATAAAAGTACATTGATTACATCCAGTATACTGTTTCCTATATCCCTTATATTTGCATTCATAGGTATTTGGATTGTAAAAAAATTACCCACAAAAATATTCTATGAAATAATTTATATTCTGCTATTTTTAGTAAGTATAAAATTAATAATAGATGGAATATCAAATATACTATCCATATCATAAGGTTTATTTCATATGAATAAAATTGCTATTATAATGGGATCGCAGTCTGATTGGAAAACCATGCAATTTGCTGCTGATATTTTAGATGAGTTTGGCATCAAATATGACAAATTAATAATTTCAGCTCATAGAACTCCCGATAGGATGTATGATTTTGCAAAGAATTCGAAAAATAATAATTATTCAGTAATAATAGCTGGTGCGGGTGGATCGGCTCACTTACCTGGAATGGTTGCTTCACTAACTCCACTTCCTGTGCTGGGGGTTCCGATAGAGTCTAATTTTTCAAATGGAATGGATAGTTTATTATCAATTGTGCAAATGCCAAAAGGTATTCCCGTAGGCACACTAGCTGTTGGAAAAGCAGGTGCAATAAATGCGGCATTGCTAGCAATATCTATTCTATCCTTAAATGATCTATTACTGCAGCAGGCTCTTATAGATTGGAAAAATAAACAGACAAGCTCTGTCGATATAACCCCAAAATGATTGAAAAAGATAAGAAAACAATCGGTATCTTAGGTGGTGGGCAGTTAGGGAAAATGCTATCTGATGCAGCTATTAAACTTGGTTTTAATACACATATATACAGTCCCGATGTAAACTCGCCAGCTTTTAGAAATGCTACTTATAACACAATAGAAAAATTTGAAGATAAAAAGAAGTTAAAAAAGTTCATTGATACTGTAGATTTAGTGACAATAGAATTTGAAAATATTCCATTAACCACAATCGAATATATCTCGCAACATAAGCCAATATATCCTCCACCCGCGGCGATAGAGATTAGTCAAGATAGACTAAAGGAAAAAGATTTTTTTATAAAAAATAAAATAAAAACTAATAACTTCAAAAATATTGAATCTATAAATGATCTAAATAGTTGGACTTTTGATAGGAAGAGTGTACTTAAAACTCGTAGATTTGGATACGATGGGAAAGGACAGAAAATTATTACTTCCCTTGAAGATGCGCAAAAAGCCTACTTAGATTTTAATGAATATCCATGCTTAATAGAAGAATTTGTAGAATATACCAAAGAAGTATCAACAATATCAGCAAGAGATACCTTTGGAAATATTTTCACTTATCTTCCTTCAGAAAATATACATAAGGATCATATACTGGATCGATCTTTTGTCCCTGCAAGTATCAGTAAAGATCTTGGGACGGAATTAAAACAAATATCCTCTATAATATTATCAGAATTAAACTATATCGGTATTTTATCTATTGAATTCTTTGTAAGAGTAAATCAACAAACAAAAGAAGAAGAACTCATAGCTAATGAAATTGCTCCAAGGGTCCATAATTCTGGCCATTGGACATTGGACGGATCGGATATCTCTCAATTTGAACAACACATAAAATCTATAGTAGGTAAAAAGATTAATGAACCTAAATTAATATTTAAAACTGAAATGCTTAATATTATTGGAGAAGATATCAATTATTGGAATAAATTAAATAGCACAGAAAATAAGAAAATTTACTTATATGGAAAAGATAGTATTAGAAAAGGCAGGAAGATGGGTCATGTTAATTTTATTAATAAAAATTAGTGCCATTATTAGCCATTTTCTATTTACAAGAATATATAATAAGAATATAAGTAATGAAATTAGTATATAAAAATACATTATAGGAGAATATTTTGCAAGTTACTGTTAGGGATAATAATGTTGACCAAGCTCTAAAAGCTCTAAAGAAAAAGATGCAAAGAGAAGGAATTTTTAGAGAAATGAAACTTAGAAACCATTATGAGAAACCATCAGAAAAACGTGCAAGAGAAAAAGCTGAAGCTATCCGCAGAGGAAGAAAACTTGCGAGAAAAAAATTGCTTCGTGATGGATCAAGTATTTTTTAAACAGATATTAATATAAATACTATTATCATATTATAGATCATAATTATGGGGTATCAATTGGTAACCTTGCAGAAAATCTATAATAAACTAAAAATTGTACTTAATAAATTAATTGTGTTACTAATTTTTTTATTAATTTCCTGCTCTACAACAGACAATATAGTTGTTAAAAATAATCCAAGTAAAACTAATTTATTAAAATCAACCTTCACTGATAATAATATCCTATCAATAAAATCAGTAATTGCAGAAGATCCAAATAATTCTGAGCTATATACCCTATTAGGAAACCAATACCTAAATAATGAAGATTTTGAAAATGCAATTTATAATTTAACTATTGCTATAGATAGTAATAATAATTCTTTTGAATCTTATAACTCTAGAGGAAGAGCCTATTTTCTTCTTGGAAAATTTGATGAAGCATTGCAAGATTACAACACCTCCCTGAATATTGAGCCAAAATCTTCAGTTGTATACCTCAATAGAGCTTCATATTATAGTCAAAAGGGAAAATATAAATTAGCTCTAAAAGATTTAAATTCTTCAATTGAGTATAATAGTAATAATTTTTCTGCGTATGAATTAAGAGGTAAAATTTACCAGAGGTATAATATGCATCTTGATGCAATTCAAGATTTTGATCTAGCAATATCACTAAAACCGAATAATGCTTCATCCCTATATTATAGGGCTGTTTCTTATAATGAATTATCAAGATTCTACCATGCACTTGATGACCTTAACCAGGTCTTATATATTGACCCAAATCTAACTCAAGCTCTATTTATAAGAGCAGATATTCATAAAAGATTTAATAATCTAGAAGAGGCTATTATTGACTATCAACAGATATTAAAGAATGAGAAAAATAATACAAAAGCAAAAAAAGAATTAATAAAAACTAGAAGAATTAAAAAGCCTTAACGATATCTTCAACCATCTTCTTAGCATCCCCAAATAGCATCATAGTATTATCCCTAAAGAAAAGGTCATTTTCAACACCCGCATATCCAGAAGCAAGAGATCTCTTTAAAAATAAGATAGTTCCAGATTTTTCAACATCCAATATAGGCATACCATAGATTGGACTATCTTTATCACTTTTCGCAGCCGGGTTAGTTACATCATTTGCACCAATTACAAAAGCAACATCTGTTTGACTGAATTGCGAATTAATATCTTCAAGCTCAAAAACCTCATCATAGGGAACTTGAGCTTCAGCAAGCAGTACATTCATATGTCCAGGCATTCGACCAGCAACAGGATGAATTGCATAAGACACTTTCACACCTGATTCTTTTAGATGATCTACCATTTCTCTTAATGCGTGTTGTGCTTGCGCAACTGCCATACCATATCCTGGGACAATAATAACCGATCCTGCATTTTTCATTATAAATGCAGCATCCTCTGCTGAACCTTTTTTGACTGGACGATTATCATTTGTATCTTGAGTTGCTACATTTGACTCTCCACCAAAGCCACCAAGAATAACATTAAAGAATGACCTGTTCATACCTTTACACATTATATAAGATAGAATAGCTCCAGAAGAGCCTACCAATGCACCTGTAATAATAAGTGCAATATTTCCTAAAGTGAAACCTATACCAGCCGCTGCCCATCCAGAATATGAATTTAACATAGATACAACAACTGGCATATCTGCACCACCAATCGGTATTATAATAAGGAAACCAATCGTAAATGATAAAAGTACAATTATCCAAAAAATTGTATAGGACTGTGTAATGGCAAATATAACAAGTAAGATTAAAATAAGAATAGCTAAAAGAAGATTTATGAGATGTTGTTTAGGAAAAGTAATTGGAGAACCAGACATCAAACCCTGTAATTTTAGAAAAGCAATTATTGAGCCCGAGAAAGTTATTGCCCCAATAATCACACCCAATCCCATTTCAATTAGGCTAGCCAAGTATATATCACCAACTATTCCAATACCCATTGATGAAGGAACATATAAAGCAGCAGACGCTACAAGGACTGCCGCCAGTCCTACAAGTGAATGAAAGGCTGCAACAAGTTGAGGCATCGCTGTCATTGGAATTTTCTTTGCAATAATAAGACCAATTGAGCCACCAATTCCTATGCCTACCACAAGCAAAATAATATCTAGATTTTGATTTGGTGGCGAAATGAATAGGGTTGTAACAGCTGCAATAATCATCCCTGTTATACCATAATAGTTACCTTTTCTCGCGGATTCTGGGTTTGACAATCCTCTCAATGCTAGAATAAAAAATATCCCAGATATAAGATATAAAAATGCGATTAGGTTTGCTGACACTTTATTTTACTTTCTTTTTATACATGGCAAGCATTCTATACGTAACGTAGAAGCCACCAAATATATTTATTGACGCAAGGATAAGGGCAAAAAATCCAAGTCCTTTTGCTATATAAAAATTATTTAAATTTGTTTGATTATCAATAAATTCTGTTCCAATTGCTAAAAGAGCACCTACTATAATAACCGATGAAATGGCATTAGTTACTGACATTAACGGTGTGTGTAATGCTGGAGTAACACTCCAAATTACATAATAGCCAATGAATATTGCTAATATAAATATCGCAAACTTATACATCAATGGATCCACAACTCCCATCAGACCTATGCTATGAGCCATATCTGATGCTTCAGCAATAATATTATGTTCCCCTACCATATTAATTATCCTTTAATTATTGATACATTGGATGAACTAAACTACCATTTTTTGAAATCAATATTCCTTTTACTATTTCATCTTCGTAATTTATTGATATCTGCTGGTTATCGTAGTCTATGATTTCATCTAAAAATTTTAGTATATTTTGAGCATATAAATTTGATGCGTCTGTTGGCAAGCGTCTTGCAAAATTTTCATATCCAAGAATAGTAATACCATCATGAATAAATTTCTTTCCAACTTGCGACATTTCTACATTACCACCTCTCTCAGTAGCCAAATCCACAATAACAGACCCATTTTTCATTGATCCAATCATTTTCTTTGTGATAAGAATAGGGGCTTTACGTCCAGGAATTAGTGCTGTTGTTATCACTATATCTTGATTTTTGATATGCTCTGAAATAAGTTCTGCTTGTTTTTCTTGATATTCTTTTGACATTTCTTTTGCATATCCTGCTGAAGTTTCAGCAGATTTAAACTCTTCATCTTGGATTGCAATAAACTTTGCTCCAAGGGAAACGACTTGCTCTTTTGTGGCTGGCCTAACATCAGTTGCGGTTACAATACCCCCCAGCCTTCTGGCTGTTGCAATTGCCTGAAGACCTGCAACTCCTACACCCATAATAAATATCTTTGCAGGCGCTATTGTCCCAGCAGCTGTCATCATCATTGGAATGGCTTTCTTATATTCCGCTACACTATCAATTATTGCTTTGTATCCTGCTAAGTTAGATTGAGATGAGAGAACATCCATAGATTGAGCACGTGTAATTCTCGGCATTAATTCCATCGAGAAAAGTTGATGCCCAAATTTTGCAATACTATTTAACTCGGAACTTGATCCATATGGATCCATCTGTCCAATAATTAGCGTATTTTTATTGAATTTTTGTAAAATCTTATCTTCTGGTCTTTTAACAGTAATTAGAATATCAGATTTTAAAACTGATTCATTGATTGTACGGGTTACTTTTGCTCCAACTGCTTCATACTGTTGATCAGTATAATTTGATTTTTCACCACAACCGGATTGTATGACTACATCCACACCCTTCACAATTATTTTTTTAGCGACATCGGGAGTTATAGCAACTCTTGTTTCTGCTTGATCGGACTCGGTTAGTACTGATATTTGCATTATTTTTAGTAACTCTAATAAACAAAAGTGACAAGAAATACCAAAACTAAGATAACAAATATTGTTGTATATTTTGTGAATTTAATAAAACCATCATATGTTTTATTATGCTCTTTGTAATCCATCTCTATAAAATCTTTATCTTCACTCATTTTTGACTTTTACCTAGTAATCTAAATACACATATTCTAATAAGAATTCAAGACTTAAATAGCTATTATAAACCATAATCAACTCCAGTTTTTCTAAAAACATCAGATTGTTTCTGTGATAGCTTTTCAATATTAAATCCATGTATAGCTTCTTCGAAAAGCTTATGCAAATTTAAATTTGCATTTAAATGTAAAAAAACTGACCCTAAACCAATGGCAGCTCTGTCCATAAAAACAAATTCCCTAGGGATTTCAACGGGCCCGATTTTTTTTAATGCCTGATAAACATTAAAAGCTTCTTTCCTACCATAAAGTTCTGGTTCAATACCATCAGCTACAGTTCTATTCCTATTATCAAGAATTGGACCATAAATAAAATTTGCCCAGATGTTAAGAATATCAATAAGATCTTGATTTAAATTTTTAAAACCCCATAACTCATAAGAATTTATAAGCATTTGTTGATCGTGATTCTTTAGACCATTATATAAATTAATGACACCCTCAACAAATATTGGTCTAAATCTTTTAACGCAACCAAAATCAAGAAGATTTATGCCAAGTACATTATTATCTTCTTCTATAATTGAATAATTTCCTAAATGAGGATCTCCATGGATAACACCATATTGACCAAAGGGCACCCACCAAGCCCTAAAAAGACAATGTGCTATCCTATTCCTAATTTCTTGACTTGAATCCCTATAATCCATAAGTGATTTACCCTTTAAATAACTCATAACTAATAATTTATCAGTTGAAATATCTTCATCTACACTCGGGATCCTTATATCCTCATGTTTCAATAAAATCTCATTAAATAATTTAATGTGATTAGCTTCTCTCCTATAATCAAGTTCTTCTCTAAGTCTTTCAGCAATTTCTTCTCTGATTTTATTAGTTCCAATTGCAGGATCTAAATTTTTATTTATCTTAAATATTAGATCTAACTGTTTTAAATCAGCTTCAACAGCTGAAATCATATCTGGATACTGAAGCTTACAAACAATTTCTCGATTTTTTTTATCTTTTGCTTTGTGCACTTGACCAAGAGATGCTGCAGCAAATGGTTTATAATCAAATTTAAGAAATTTCCTTTCCCAATCCTTTCCAAGTTCTGTTTGCATTCTTCTTCTTACAAAACCCATACCCATTGGAGGAGCCATATTTTGTAATTTTGATAGCTCATCCTTATATTCTGGAGGGATTGCTCCCGGAATTGTAGAAAGTAACTGAGCAATCTTCATTAATGGTCCCTTTAAACTTCCAAGGGCATTTTTAAGGGCAACTGCGTTCTTTTCAGATTTATTATCAGAAATAACTGTATTTACCAGAAACTTTGCTGCAAATTTTCCAACCTCTTTTCCAACACTTGAATATCTAGATAATCTTTTTGTATAATTATTTGTTTCTTTTGAACTTTGTGCCATTAACTAATTTTTTCTAATTCATCAATCATTCTTGAAATCAGTGAGATGCCTGAATCCCAAAAATTTGGATCCGAAGCATCTAACCCAAATGGCCTTAAAAGATCTTTATGATGCTTTGAGCCTCCAGAAGATAAGAGGTTCATATATTTATCTACAAAATTTGATGGCTGGTTTTCATATATTGAATAAAGAGAATTAACTAAGCAATCGCCAAAGGCATAAGCATAAACGTAAAAAGGACTATGAATAAAGTGAGGAATGTAAGCCCATAAATATTTGTGTTGTTCATGCATATTTATGGCTGGCCCAAGGCTTGCTGATTGTGTCTCAATCCATATATTATTTATATCATCTCCTGTTAATTCACCGGCTTTTCTATTTTGATGAATTAGCTGCTCAAATTTAAAGAATGAAATCTGTCTAACAACAGTATTGATCATATCTTCGATTTTAGATGCTAATAAAATTTTCCGTTCTAAATTATTCTCTGTCTTTCTAACTAACTTCTTATAAGTCAGCATCTCACCAAAAACACTTGCTGTCTCTGCAAGAGTGAGCGGAGTATCAGATAATAGAGGTCCCAGATCAGATGCTAAAACTTGATGAACGCCATGTCCAAGTTCATGAGCAAGTGTCATTACATCCCTTGGTTTTCCTTGGTAGTTAAGCAGTATATATGGATGAGTGTCTGTTGTTACTGGATGAGCAAATGCACCATTAACCTTCCCCTCATTAATTCTCGCGTCTATCCAGTTATTATCAAAAAACTTTTTAACAATAATGGCTATGTCTACTGAAAATTCTTCATAGGCTTCAATAACAATTTCTTTTGCCTCATTCCAATCAATTAATTTGGTATTTGCATCCGGAAGTGGTGCATTTCTATCCCAACTTTCTAACTGAGTCTTATTCAATAGTTTTGCTTTCAGCGCATAGTATCTATGACTTGTATTTTTATAATTTCTTTCAACTGAACCAACTAATGCATTTATAACTTCTGGTTCAATGTTGTTCGCTAAATGTCGTGATTGTTCTGGATTTGAATATTTTCTCCACTTATCAGATATTGCTTTATCTTGACAGATAGTATTCATAATATGAGTGAAAAGCGAAATATTTTCTTGCAGTTTTGATGAAACTGAAAGAAAAGCAGCTTTTCTCTTTTCTTCTTTATTTGACAGCAGTTGATTTAAAGCCTCTTCAAGACTTGTTAAATTACCATCTAAATTTACCTTCATATTTGAAATAGTCTGGTCAAAGAGCCTATTCCATGCATTAAAAGAGGTGATACTTTTATCTTGGAATACTTTCTCCAACTCATCTGTTAGCTGATGAGGCTGATATTTTCTTATATTTTCGAACCAAGGTTTATATCTTATTAAGTCTTTATCTGTAAGTAATTTATTTAAAATATCATCTGGTAATTTATTTAGTTCAAGTTCGTAAAAAATTACTTTATTTGATATTTCAGTTATCCTTGTATGTGTATCTCCATAAAATTTTGATCTATCAGGTTCCCCTGTGTTAGTGACATGATATAGTGTTGAATAAGCAGATAATTTACCAATTAGATTGATCAAATCTTCATATGATTTAAGAGACTCTTTTAAGAGTTTTATGGATTCCTTATAATCACTATCGCCTAATAAAATATTTCCCTTATACGTGTCCTCAAAATCATTGACCTTGGCTTGCAGTTCTTCAAAATCTTTATTGAATTGATCAGAATTCGGTGATTCATAAAGATCTGACAAGTTCCATTGTGGGAGTTTACCTAAATTATCTGACATTTTTTTACCTCTCTATAAGTTAACGTATGGAACGTAAATTTTGATTATATTTTTTCTATTTCTGATATTTTTTTTTCCATTCATCATATGGCATTCCATAGATGAATTCTCGAGCCTCTTCATAGCTTATATTGACACCATTTTTTTCAGATGCTTCTTTATACCATTTGGCAAGACAGTTCCTGCAAAAACCAGACAGATTCATCAAATCAATATTTTGTAATTCTGTATTTTCACGTAAATGTTTAATTAATCTTTTTAATACAAGTGACTCTATTTTCTGATCAATATTCATTTTAATCTCCTTTATAGTGATTTTGTACCAAATTTTTTAATTGTATTTAAGTTTGGACCGATAGTGTAAATAACTTCTTGTAATTTTTCTGATATGTAATTTGCAATTTTATTTTGCTTTATTCGACTATTAATTAAGTCATTTCTAATCTCAATCAAGACATGAGGCAAACCAAGAAGTGTGCCGTGTTTATATAATGTATCACCTCTTAAATAACCCTTGTAAGGTTCATTGTCGCCAATCTTATATTTATTATCATTCTCTAGCAAATGTATTAATGGTTTTGATATACGATTATCTTTATCAGATAAGATAGAGATTTCCCATGGTCTTACAGTATTTCTAAATCTCTTAGTGAAAGAATGAATTGATATTAGAATTGGAACTAGATTATTTTGTATTTTAGATTGAATTAACATTCCTACTTGATAGTGATATGGAATATAAAAATTAGTTATCCTCTCGGTAATATCATCTTCATCAAGTACTTTATTTCCAGGGATAATAAACTCGTCGGCAAATTTCATTATTAATGTTGGATCATCAATTGCCCTATTTGGGTCAACTAACAATCTCGAAAATTTTGAAAAAATAGCATTTGATTTGAGTATATCTGTCATAATCTTTGTCAATTCAAAGGCCCCAATATCAAAAGCAATATGTTCAGCTAACAATTTTTTTGAAAGCCCAAGATTATTATATTCCGTAGGCATATAAGAAGATGCATGATCACATAATAAAATTAAATTAGATTCTTTATTTTGAATAATTTGGAAAGGGGACTTGTCTAATATTTTTTCATTTATCATCGATAAATGTTACTAACCCTGTCTTGCTTTGAATCGTTTGTTAACCTTGTTAATAACGTATAAGCGACCTTTTCTACGCACAACTCTATTAGCACGATGCCTATTTTTTAGAGATTTAAGAGAGTTCTTTACTTTCATTTTTCATCCACCTTACATACTATTATTTCTCAATTAGAATAAAGTCAAGATATGTTTCGAAATCTTTTTATCTTGGGAGTTTTGTTTGCCCCATTAGATATTTATCTACTGAATGAGCAACTTGTCTTCCCTCCCTTATTGCCCAGACAACAAGCGACTGTCCTCGACGCATATCTCCAGCTACGAATATCTTGTCTTTGTTTGTCTTATAATCAATATCATTTGCATCAACATTACCTCTATCAGTTAATTTAATATCCAGATTTGATAACAAACCTTCATGTAATGGGTGTACAAAACCCATAGCAAGCAATACAAGGTCAGCTTCAATCTCAAAGTTTGAATTAACTATTTTTTTAAGCGATTGATCTACATTAATACAATTTAATCCCGTTAATTTTCCATCCTGACCAAGAAAACTTTCTGTCATAATAGAGAAGTCTCTGACAGCACCCTCAGCTTGGCTTGAAGATGTTCTCATCTTAAGTGGCCAATGGGGCCATGATAGTCCTTTATTCTCATTTTCAGGTGGCTCTGGCATTATTTCTAGTTGTGTAACTGATATAGCTCCCTGTCTAAAGGAAGTTCCAATACAATCAGATCCTGTATCTCCACCACCTATAACCGCAACACGCTTACCATTTGCAGATATTTTTCTGTCATATTCCGATATCTCGGAAGAAACAATTCTATTCTGAGAAGGCAAAAAATCCATCGCATAGTGAACCCCATCTAAATCCCTTCCTGGTATAGGAAGATCCCGAGGTTTTTCTGATCCACCAGTTAAGATTAATGCATCATAATCATCCAATAATTCCTTGATATTTATGTCAAATCCAACATTCTTATTATAATGAAAATTAACTCCCTCTTGTTCCATCTGATAAACACGTCTATCAATTAAATGTTTTTCCATCTTAAAATCTGGAATCCCATACCTTAATAAACCTCCTGCTTTTGAGTTTTTTTCATATAGATCTATATAGTGACCTTGCCTTGCAAGTTGTTGAGCTGCAGCTAAACCCGAAGGTCCTGAACCAATTATTGCTATCTTTTTCCCTGTCTTTATTTCATTAATATGTGGTTGTATCCATCCTTCTTTCCAGGCTTTATCTACAACTGCACATTCAATAGTTTTGATCGTCACCGGCTCATCTTCAATATTCAGAGTACATGAAGCTTCACATGGTGCTGGACATATTCTTCCAGTAAACTCGGGGAAGTTATTAGTTGAATGAAGATTCTGACTAGCCTCAAGCCAATTTGAATTATAAACAAGATCATTCCAATCTGGTATTTGATTATTAACAGGACAACCGGTATGACAAAATGGAATTCCACAATCCATACATCGCGCTGCTTGTTCTTGTGTTTGCTGGTCACCAAGCGGAATAACAAACTCTTTAAAGTTTCTTACTCTATCTGCAGCAGGTTTATATTTTCTTTCATGTCTATCAATTTCGAGAAATCCTGTAACTTTTCCCATTTGACCACCTATTCACTAAAAATATTTATATTAATTTATTAGTTCTAATCTTTCATTTTCTAATTCAATTAAAGCTCTTCTATAATCAACTGGCATGACTTTAACGAATTTAGTTAGATAACTATCCCAATCACTTAAAATCTGCTTTGCTTTATCGGAGCCTGTATAATTGTAATGGTTTGAAACTAATTTGTAAATGCGCTCTGCATCATATTTTGTCATTGAATGCAAAATATCAACCTTACCATGATTTTCCAAATCACCACCTTGATGATGAAGCCTTTCTAATAAATCATCTTCTGTGGCAATCGGTTCAAGATCAACCATTGATAGGTTACAACGCTGATGAAATTCGCCACTTTCATCCAAAATATAAGCTACTCCTCCTGACATACCCGCAGCAAAATTCCTTCCTGTCTCTCCTAATATGACAGTACAGCCTCCGGTCATATATTCACAGCCATGATCTCCTGTTCCTTCAACCACAGCGATTGCACCAGAATTTCTTACTGCAAACCTTTCACCTGCAATTCCTCTAAAATAACACTCTCCACTTATTGCGCCATATAATACAGTATTACCAACAATCATACTCTCATTCGGTATAATTTTTGACTTTGGGTTAGGATAGATTATTAATTTACCCCCTGATAAACCCTTCCCAACGTAATCATTAGCTTCACCTATTAATTCCATTTTGACTCCGTGTGAAGCAAATGCACCAAAACTTTGTCCTGATGTTCCAGTGAATTTTATATGAATAGTATCTTCAGGAAGTCCCTTATGTCCGTACTTCTTAGCTATTTCACTTGATAACATTGCACCGGTTGCTCTATCTACATTACTTATTATCTTATCTATAAAAACACTCTCTTTTTTTTCAATTGCAGATTTAGACAGATTTATAAGTTGTACATCAAGAACACTTGAGAGGTTGTGATCTTGTGTTTCACAATTAAAAAGTTTCTCACCTTTTTCAGTTTCTGGTTTATAAAGTATTTTACCTAAATCAATTCCTCTTGCTTTCCATTGCTCAATCACTTCCTTTTTATTAAGCATCTGGCTTTGCCCAATCATATCATTAAAATTCTTGAACCCCATTTTTGCCATAAATTTTCTCACTTCTTCTGCTACGAAGAAGAAATAATTTATCACATCCTCAGGAACCCCCTTAAATTTCTTTCTTAACTCTGGATCTTGCGTAGCTATACCAACAGGGCACGTATTTAGATGACATTTTCTCATCATAATACATCCGGAAGCAATTAATGGAGCTGTAGAAAACCCAAATTCATCTGCTCCCAAAAGAGCTCCTATTATAACGTCCCTACCTGTTCTGATACCACCATCAACTTGAACAACAATTCTATTTCTTAATTTATTTAATACTAAGGTTTGGTGTGTTTCAGTTATACCAATTTCCCAAGGAGAACCGGCATGTTTAATTGAAGTTAATGGGCTAGCTCCAGTTCCGCCTTCATATCCTGAAATTGTTAGATGATCTGCCTTTGATTTTGCAACTCCTGCAGCAATAGTTCCAACCCCAACCTCTGATACAAGTTTTACGCTAATGAGGGCTTCTCTATTTGCATTCTTCAAATCATAAATAAGTTGAGCAAGATCTTCGATAGAATAAATATCGTGATGAGGGGGAGGTGAAATTAATCCTACACCTGGAGTTGAATATCTAACTTTAGCAATCACAGCATCAACTTTATGGCCTGGAAGTTGTCCGCCCTCTCCAGGCTTTGCCCCCTGCGCCATCTTAATCTGAATCATATCTGAATTTACGAGATATTCAGTTGTTACACCAAATCTTCCCGATGCAACTTGCTTTATTGCAGACCTCATAGAATCGCCATTCTTCAGGGGCTTGTAACGATCTACTTCCTCTCCCCCTTCTCCAGTATTCGATTTACCACCAATCCTATTCATTGCAATTGCTAAATTTGTGTGTGCTTCCCGACTAATTGATCCATATGACATTGCTCCTGTTGCAAATCTCTTTACGATTTCTTTTGCCGATTCCACTTCGTTAAGAGAAACTTCTTTCCTATTATCATACTCAGCATCTTTTATTTCCATCAGGCCTCTAATGGTCAATAATCTTTTATCTTGAAGATTAATCTCATTTGCATATTTATCATATTGATCTTGAGAATTTCCTCTCACTGCATGCTGTAAAGAGCTAATAGTATTATAATTCCAAGCATGGTCCTCACCTCTAATTCTTTGGGCATACTCGCCTCCAACATCTAAAGATATTTTGAGAATATCAGGACTATTATAGGCATGTGTATGACGTGATATTGTTTCTTTAGTAATATCTTGGATAGAGACACCACCAATTTTTGAGTGAGTTCCAGTAAAATATTTATCGATTACACTTTGGTCCAAACCAATTGCATCAAATATTTGTGCACCACAATATGATTGATAAGCTGAAATACCCATTTTTGACATTACTTTGAGGATACCTTTATTTATTGCCTTAATATACCTCTTTTGGGATTCTCCTCTTGTAATATTTTCATCTAATGAACTCCGGATCTGCTCAATTGTATCAAACGCCAAATAAGGATTAATAGCTTCGGCACCATATCCAGCAAGCATACAGAAATGATGAACTTCTCTTACTTCCCCCGTTTCTACGACCAGACCAACTGATGTCCTAAGGCCTTTTTTAATTAAATAGTGGTGAACAGCTGATGTCGCAAGCAATGAAGGGATTGGGATCCTAGATTCATTGGTGTATCTATCAGAAAGAATTATTATATTATGGCCTTCATTAACTTTTCTTGCAGCTTTATGACATAATTTTTCAATAACTTCTGCAATATCATTCTGTTTGTGCTCACTTGAAAAAGTTATATCAAGTGTAACTGTACTAAAATAATTCTCAGATAATTCACTAACATATCTAATCTTTTCCAAATCTTCATTAGCTAGCACTGGTTGCCTAACTTCCAATCTCTTTAATGTAGAATTTTTATGAGGATCAAGAAGATTTGGTCTTGGGCCTATAAAAGACACCAATGACATCACTAATTCTTCTCTAATAGGATCTACAGGTGGATTAGTTACTTGAGCAAACAATTGCTTAAAGTATGTAAATAATAATTTTGATCTATCTGACAAAGATGACAGAGGAACATCATTTCCCATTGAGCCGATTGCCTCTTGCCCACTAGTTACCATAGGTGAAAGCAAAAATTTAATATCCTCTTGAGTATATCCAAAAGTTTTTTGCAGACTAAGCACATCCCTGTTGGCATAATTATTTACCTGATTAACTGATGGAAGATCCTCTAGAATTATTTGACTCTTTGATAACCACTCTTCGTATGGGTGACGATTAGCCATGTCCTCTTTTAACTCATCATCAGAAATTATTTTACCTTTTTGAAGATCAATTAAAAGCATTTTACCTGGCTGTAATCGCCATTTCTTGACAATATTCTCTTCATTTACAGGAAGTACACCCATTTCAGATGATAGAATTACCCTATCATCATTTGTGATCATATATCTTGCAGGCCTTAATCCATTTCTATCTAATGTTGCTCCAATTTCTTTACCATCTGTAAATGCCATAGCTGCAGGGCCATCCCAAGGCTCCATCATTGAAGCTTGATGTTCATAAAATGCTTTCCTTTTTCTTGGCATTATATTATTACCTGTCCAGGCTTCAGGAATCATTGTCATCATTGCATGAGATATCGAGTAGCCACTATTTACAAGTAGCTCCAGTACATTATCAAAACTTGCAGAGTCAGATTGTCCATCAACAACAATAGGCCAAATCTTTTTAATATCCTCGCCAAGCACTTCTGACTTTAAAGTAGACAATCTAGCCTTTAACCAATTTACATTCCCTCTAAGGGTATTAATCTCACCATTATGACATATCATTCTGAATGGCTGCGCTAGACTCCATGTTGGAAAAGTATTTGTAGAAAACCTTTGATGGACTAAAGCTATTGCTGAATGGAAATCAGTATCATTAAGATCAAGAAAATACTCTGAGAGTTGATCGGAAAGCAACATACCCTTATAGAGAATGGTACGAGATGATAATGAACAAATATAGAAATCGTCTAATGGTTTTTCTGATTGACCAAGAAAAGTACTGTAGATTTTCTTTCTAACAACAAATAACTTTCTCTCTAATTCATCCTGATCAAATGTTTCTTTGTTATATGAAATAAATATTTGAATATGACATGGTTCAGTTGGCTTTACAGAGTACCCTAGTCCCTCATTGTTGACTGGAATATCTCTCAGGCCTAATATATGAAGATTTTCTTCATCTACCATTTTATATATTTGAGTTAAATAACTATTTCTTTTATCGGCATCTTTTGGTAAGAAAAAATTACCAACTCCATATTGTCCTTCTGGTGGTAAATGTATATCATTTTCCTTGGCAACTTTTCTTAAAAAATTATCTGGAATTTGTGTTAAAATACCACACCCATCACCTGCTTTTGGATCAGCTCCAACAGCGCCCCTATGTGTTAAATTCTTTAGGATAGAGAGACCATCCTGTACAATCTGATTTGTTTTTTTATTTTTTATATGCGCTACAAAACCAATTCCACAAGCATCATGTTCAGTATCTGGATCATAGATACCGTTTTCTATAGCTTTATTAACGTTTTTGTCGTATTGCTTCCACATTTGAACTCCAATAACAAAATGAAAAATTGCATGACACTTTAGTATATATAGATACACAATTAATATAATAATTAAAACCAAAAAAAACTAGATTATATTTTTTTATTTTAATAAAAATGTGCTAAATTAATGGCTTAATTCCATATAAAAATTCAAATTAAAAAAACATAATGATTAATTTATTAGAGATATTGAACCAAGTTGATAATTATAATAAGTTAGAAACATATAAATCTTTGGATATTCCAGATACTAATTCTAGAAAATACTTTCCTCAATATGATAATAAAAATATTTATTGGATTGAAAATGACCTAGCGAAAAATGGTCTCTCCTCTGTTATTAGAATGAATGAAAATTCTGAAATAACTAATCTAACAGGCAAGAAATATAATGTAAAAAGTAAAGTTCACGAGTATGGCGGAATTGCCTATATTGTGAATTGTGATCGAGTCTTCTTTGTTAATTCCGCTGATCAAAATATATACTTAATTAAAGATGATCAAATTTCACAGATAACTACTTTCTCAAATTTAAGAATTGGCGACCTAGAGATTTATAATAATTTCTTATATTTTGTAGTAGAGGATCACAATTTATTGAGCAATGGTTATCCTTTGAATTATATTGCTTCATTAGATATAGAAAATCCAAATGAGATAAAAAAAGTGGTCTATGGAAGTTCCTTCTACTCAAATCCCAGAATTTCTATAGATGGGGGAAAACTATTATGGCTTCAATGGGATCTTCCTAATATGCCATGGGAAGCTTCAGAGTTATTTATTGCAGATATTGATAAAAAACAGAATCTTGGAACTCATGAAAAAATTGATGGAGGTCAAGAAACAAGTATATTCCAGCCTGAATGGAATAGAGATAATAGTATATTCTTTATAAAAGAAGAAGGTGATAAAGGTAAATTATTTCATTATAAAGAAAAAAAAATAAATCTTACGTTAGAAATCCCAGTTGATTTATTAAGACCATTATGGATTTTAGGTTTATCGAGTTACAAAGTAATTAAAGATGATTTAATTTTAACTTGCGGTTGGAATAACGGATACATGAAATATATTTTAATAGATATATTAAAAAATAATTATATTGAATTTGATTTTGATATAATTACAGATGAACTTTGTATTACAGATGAATATATTCTGATGGCGGGTTCTTCAGAGAAATACCTTAATCAAATATTTTATATTGAAAAGAATCTTTTAGAAATCAATTCAAAAAAATTGAAAAAGAATATTCCTAAAAAAATTAATATATTACCAATTAATAATAGTTACATTACTCACTTTTTGCCAACTAACAATATCTATGTTTCTCCTCCAGTAATATTAAAAATTCATAGCGGTCCAACGGCTCATAGTAATAAAGGGTTTTCTCCAGAAAGAAATTATTGGACAAAAAAAGGATTTGGTATAATTGAAATTGATTATCGTGGAAGTACGAGTTATGGAATAAAATTTAGACGTTCATTAAATGGAAAATGGGGAATTTACGATACAGAGGACGTATTGGATGTTATTGAATATATTTTGGAAAAGAATATGTATGATCATGATAAACTTATACTAAAAGGATCAAGTGCTGGTGGGTTTACTCTCTTGAACGTGCTTTGTGAAACAAAGAGGATTTCTTGTGCAAGTTGTTATTATGGAGTTAGTGATCTTGAGAATTTACTTAATGAAACTCATAAATTTGAGTCTGGCTATACTAGAACACTTATAGGTGAAGATAATATTTTATTGGATCGTAAGAATTTGTTCAAGAATAGATCACCGATCTGCAAAGTAAATAATATTGATACACCTATAATATTTTTTCAAGGACTGGATGATCATGTGGTTCCTGCAAAACAAACAGATCAAATATATAATAAATTACAGAGTAATGGAATAAACTCTGAAATGCATTTATTTCAAAATGAAGGCCATGGATTTAAGAATGAAGCTATAATTTCAGAATGTATGAAATTAGAAGAAAAATTTTATGAAAAGAACCTTAATATACAAAGGATTCACTAATAATGGATTTTAGAAGTGATAATATACATGAGGTTGCCGACCCAGTCATAAAAGCCATTATAAATGCAAATAAAGGAACAATTGCATCGTATGGAGAAGATGAAATTACAAATAAAGCAATAAATTTATTATCCCATTTATTTGATAAGGATGTTTATTCTTTTTTTGTTTCAACCGGAACTGCTGCAAACTCTCTATCGCTTTCTGCAATAACCCCTCCATTTGGAACAATATTTTGTGGAGCTGAAAGCCATATATATCTTGAAGAATGTAATGCACCTGAATTCTTCACAAATAGCGCGAAACTTTACCCAATAAAAACTGATTCAGGTAAAATATTAATAGATCAACTTGAGACCGTAATCCTTAATCACCCATCTGAAAAATTTGATATGGTTCCTTCAAGTTTAAGTTTATCACAAGGAACAGAGTGCGGAACAATATACAGTGATGAGGAGATAAGAAGGATAATAAAAATTACAAAAAATAAAAATATAAAGATTCATATGGATGGCGCTCGCTTTTCAAATGTTGTGGCAGCAACAAATAAAAGTCCTTCTGATTTAACTTGGAAATTAGGAATTGATGTCATGTCATTTGGCACAACAAAAAATGGAACACTATCAGCTGAAGCTATAATAAGTTTTGATGAAAATATAACAAAAAATATGAATCTTAGTATGAAACGTTCTGGTCATTTATTGTCAAAAATGAGGTTTTTATCAGCACAGATTATTGGTTACTTAGAAAATAACTTATGGATTGAACTTGCAAAGAAGGCAAATGGTAAAGCAAAAAAAATTTGTGAAAGTCTCCAAAAATATAACTACCTAATAATGCCTTGGGAGACCCAGATTAATGAAATATTTGTGATAATCCCAAATGAAGTTGATATATATTTAAAGAAAAACCACGTCCAATATCACGATTGGACTAAAATATCTCTAAAAGACAAATATCAGTCAAAACAATATAAGCTTATAAGACTTGTAACTTCATTTAATAGTGATGATAAAAAAATTGAAGAATTTATATCATTATTTGATAAATTATAATTTGATGAGGCAGAATATATGAATTATTCTGCCACATTTGATTTGTTAACCTTCTATAACTTTACTAGATGTTATCTCTATCTTTCGAGGCTTCATGGCCTCTGGTAGCTCACGTTTTAGTATTATATTCAGCAAACCATTTGAGAGATTTGCAGATTCGACCTCAACATAGTCTGCGAGCCTAAATCTTCTTTCAAAGTTTCTAGATGAGATTCCTTTATAAAGATATTCTTTACCATCCTCTTTTGAACTATCCCCTGTAACGGTTAGAATATTTTCTTTTACATCTATATTCAAATCACCCTCCTCAAATCCCGAAACAGCCATCGTGATAGAGTATTTATTATCTGTAATTTTTTCAATATTATATGGGGGGTAACCTGTTGGAACATCGACATTAATTGTGTCTAACATTTGTGCTAAACGATCAAATCCAATTGATGTTCTATATAATGGTGTTAAATCATATGTATGCATTTTCATATCCTCCTTTGAGCAACATGTTGATAATAAGCAGGCCCATTAGGCACCTACATTCTTGATATATGTAGTAATTTTTTTTTTTACAAGAGGTAACTGAGAATTAAAAAAAATTCAAAGGTAATTAGTTACTAATAATTACTACCATTCCTAAAAAGTAGCTCATTTTGAAACTTTTTCTATTATATTAATAATTTGATTATGGATATCCTGATTGGAGGATGCAATAATATTACCATCTTTATATTGATCATCTCCTTTCCAATTTGTTATTATACCTCCTGCGCCTTTGATAATGGGAATGATTGGAATTATATCAAATGGCTTTAGTTGGTTTTCTAGAATTAAATCTAAATAACCTGATGCTAAGAGACCATAGAAATAGCAATCTCCTCCTGTTCTCGTAAGAGCAACTTTTTCATTAATAGCATTCAAAGTTCTTTTTGTATTCTCCGTGTCAAACATTTCATCAGATGTATAACCAAATCTTAGATTAGTAATATCTCTTTGATCACTGCTTCTTATTTTTTTCTTCAAATTATTAATTATCTTATAGGACGCCCTATTGGAGCCAATATATCTTTCATTTGTAGCTGGGTTATCAATAAGTCCAAACTCAGGAATTCCATCAATTTCGAGACCAACAAGTGTCCCCCACAAAGGTATACCTGAAATAAAAGATTTTGTTCCATCGATAGGGTCTATGTACCATTTATATTTTGGATCACCTTCAATATCTTCATATTCCTCACCAATAATACTATGATCTGGAAATTCTTTTGCTATCAATTCCCGAATTAATAACTCGGATTGTCTATCTGCTTCAGTAACTGGATCTAACTTTATAGTGCCGGTATTCTTATTAAATGTCTTAAAATCACTTCGAAAATTAGACATAGTTACCTTGGCTGACTCATCACCTAATAGCGATAAAAAATTAAATATTTCATTTTCGTTCATAACTTATACAATTCTAATGGTGGGCGCGACAAGGATTGAACTTGTGACCCCTACGATGTCAACGTAGTGCTCTCCCACTGAGCTACGCGCCCTAAAAATTTATTATATTCTAGTGCTGTTTATTGATTGGTACAAGATTTACTTCAAAAATATCACTAGCATTTTTCTAGCAAAAATCCTTAGAAAAGTTATTAAACTCATCCATTAATAACATTAGTGATCTTTTGTATTTATAAATCAATTATTAATGGTTATTTAACTACATAATAATATAACTTATTGAATATTAATAATTAAAATCAATAAATTATATATGGCTTCAGGCGGAAAAAGAATTGGATCTGGAAGAAAATCCAAATATACACATGAGGAAAGAGAAAAGATCATCGAGGTCTGCAAAACTGTCTGGGACTGCAAAAAATATATATCCGATCATATTATGGTAACCCTTGATAATAATGGATTATATACTAAAAAGATCGAAATTTGGGATGCGATAGTTATAAAAAATAATAGAAATAATAGAAATATAGGTAAGGTCATCCTACCAAAATCATCTATTGATCAAATTGCAGAGAGTAATCATTCTTTTGGTTTTAAACACAAATTATTCAAAAAGCCTAAAAAAAGGGAAGATTTTTTAAAACTTTCAGTACTAATTATCGCCCTTTTATTCCCTGATAGATATCACAGAACAACCATGATTGACAAAATATGGAAATATAAGAATATATATTAATTACTCTCTTTGCTATATTTTTTTGAAAAAGTTCTCAAATAATAATTTATAAAACTTGATTTTTTAATACACCAATCTTGTCAATACGCACTTCGACTTGATCGCCTGATTTCAAATATACGGGTGGGACCGAGCCAATGCCTACTCCTGCAGGAGTTCCTGTTGCAATAACATCACACGCTTCTAATGTCATTGTCTTCGATATAGTTGATATCAATGTAGGTATATCAAATATTAGCCTTTCAACAATAGAATCTTGCCTAACTTCATTATTGACAATAGTTCGTAACTTTAATTTTGTTACATCACTTATTTCATCTGCTGTGACGAGCGAAGGGCCCATTGGACAGTATGTGTCTGGACTCTTACCTATAAACCATTGTTCATGCTGTTTTTGAATATTTCTGGCTGATACATCATTTATAATTGTATAACCAAATATATGATCAAAAGCATCCTCTGATTTAATATTCTTTCCACCCTTACTCAACACTAAACCTAATTCACCCTCATAATCAGTTGTGTTTGTATAATCATTTGCAAGAATAATATTATCGTTTGTTGCAATTACTGAAGTAGTTGCCTTGGTAAAAATTACTGGAAAATCAGCTATAGCTTTCTTTCCACTCGAATCAAAACCTGATCCATAAAATTCTTTTGCATGGTCATGATAATTCTTTCCCACGCACATTATATTTCTTAGTGGTCTAGGAATTGGAGCCAAGATTTTAACATCAGAAGTCTTAAGTTTAATTACGTCATCTTTTAAATGAGAAATAATATTCTTGATTTCATTAATACCTAATTTAACTAATTCATTCATATCACCTGGCAACCCATTTGAAGTTAGAGGAAGTACGTCTAGGTCATCATTTATCAATAGACCAGTTTGAATATAGGCTTCATTCTTTATTTTATATGAAATTAATCGCATTTTACTCCTACCTTTGTTTTTAGAATTATACTTCTAATATTATTTTAATAAAAAAATCAAAAAATTAAATAGCTATACCTAATATTTTAATTAAATAGATTGTCAGAATACTAAATAAACCAACGGAAAGTGCCGTTATTAATCCAACATAAAGTGGTTTGACACCGAGGCTTCTTAAAGAGGATACATTCGTACTTAACCCGACGGCAGCCATAGCAATTGCAAGCAAATATTCAGCCGAAGTTTTTATTATATGGATTACACTATCCCACATACTTGGATCCAAATAAATAAAGGCAGCATCACTATTTTCAATTCCATAATCACCTATTGTTCTAATTATACCCATCCCGATGAATCCAAATATAAAAAATGGGAATATACTAACTATTGAACTTTTTTTAATATCAGATGAATCTCTCTGATTTAAATAATAAAAATAACTGACAGCTGGAATAATGATAACCATACATGTATTTCGGACGAGCTTGGTAACTGTTGCAATATCCAATGTTTTTGGAGAGTCGAATTGTGTTGAATATATAAGCCCTGAGCCTGCCACTTGTGCAGTTTCATGAATTGATGTTCCTAAAAATAAGCCAATAAATAATTCATCTCCTTTAAATATATAATGCGCCAAATAAGGATACAGGAACATTGCTATTATTCCAAAGACGGTAATTACCCCGATCGCATAAGTAACCTCTTCTTTTTTTGCGTCAATTGCTGGAGCCGTTGCAACTATTGCAGTTGCACCACATATTCCAGTTCCAACTGCAATGAGCGCACCCATTTTTGTTGATACATTGAGTGATTTTGATAGATAGTTTGCAATTAATAAAGCTGCAGATATGCATACAATTATAACGGGTAGACCAATGATTCCAATCTTTAATATATCAAGTAACCCAAGCCTTATACCAAGAAGAATAATACCAAATTTAAGTATATATTTTATACAGAACTTAAAACCTATATCACATTGCTTTGGAAGATTGATACTATTTGCTAGAACAATACCAAATATTATTGCGAGCATAATTGATGATATTGGGCTCTTTGCAAAACCCAAAATATTAACACCAATATACTTACTTGCCTCTGCTCCGATATACGCTATTGCGAGGGCAAGTAAAATACCTGGTATATTTTTTAACATCTTAATTTCCATAATGGTAAAATAGCATCACATTAACGAATTTCAAGGATATAAAACTACCTTCCAAGACATTCATACTCAAAACCATGTATGATAATTTTTTCCCTTGAATAAATATTACGAAAATCGAATATTTTATTTCCCTTCATTAGTTTTGCTAACTTAGATATATCAATTTTTCTATATATAGACCACTCGGTTAAAATAACCAATATATCAGCCCCCCTTACGGCATCATATAAGTCTAATGCTGTATTTATGTTAGGGTATAATTTACTAAAGTTAGTTAATGCCATAGGATCATGGACAACTAGATTAATATCTTTTCTAATAAGCTGTTGTATGATTGGAAT
Source organism: Hyphomicrobiales bacterium (assembly GCA_029245795.1). GTDB lineage: Bacteria > Pseudomonadota > Alphaproteobacteria > Rhizobiales > TMED25 > TMED25. The sequence continues at coordinate 6,239 of JAQWOP010000021.1, read as the reverse complement.
AGCAGGTGAGTCACGCACATCATCTGTTCCAGCTTTGAAACTTACACCCAAAACAGTGACATTTGAGATTTCATTCAAATTTAGCTTACTTATTATTCGATTGGCTAGTTTGACTTTTCTGTAATCATTTGATTCTATGACTTGCTCAATAATTTCTATCCTATTGCCATATGATTTTGCAATATTAACTAATGATGATAAATCTTTTGGAAAACAAGAACCTCCATATCCTGGTCCAGGTTCTAAAAACTTATCCCCTATCCTCTTATCAGATCCAATAACATTTCTTACCTCGTCAATATCAGCACCGGTAGTTTCGCATAGGTCAGATATTTCATTTATAAAACTTACCTTCATTGCTAAAAAAGAATTTGAGGCATATTTTGCAATTTCTGCAGATTTTATATTTGTAAAAATAACCTTATGACCTAAATCTATTTGTTTCTTGTATATAGTTTTTAGTAATTTAATAGATCTTTGATTATCTGTTCCAATAACAATCCTATCTGGGTTCATAAAATCCTTGATTGCAGAACCTTCTCTTAAAAACTCTGGATTAGATACTACATCAATTTCATAATCTTGATTATCATTGAGCATAGATTTAATATTCTCACATGTACCAACAGGTATAGTAGATTTTATAATAAGAGTTTTTTTTCTACCTTTCTTTAAGTGTACCTTTATATCTTGGATACAGTCATATAAAATTGTTAAGTCAGTATCACCATTAATATCCATTGGAGTACCCACGGCAATAAAGATAGCCTCCGATTTCTCTATAATATCGCCGTTTACTAATGAGAATATCAGTTTATCTTCTTTTAGATTTTTGTTTAATAGTTGATCTAAATTTTCTTCATATATCGGAATAATACCTTCATTTAGTTTCTTTATTTTTTCCTCTTGGTTGTCCATACAAAAAACATCGTGACCAAAATCAGAAAAACAAGCAGCCGTTACTAAGCCAACATATCCGCAACCAATAACCGAAATTTTCATTTATTAACCTTCTATTTATTATGAGGTTATATTTAAATATATAGATATCCTAAAAAAAAATCTGATTTTAACAAAAAATCTGAAAATATTAATACTAGCAATATTCTCAACTCATTTTTTTCTGTATTAAATTATAATATTTCAATTAAGTAATCATCTCTAAATATAAATTATTTGATTGGTTAAATAAATTAAGTTACATATTAGCTAATATGCGTTAACCTAATTTTTTAATATATTTAAATGTAGATAACTAGTTTAGTAAATAATGAACAATAAACTAAAAAAAATACTAAGAGATGTTATTGAGGTTGAAATTAATGGTATTAAATCAATATCAGATAACCTAGAAAATACCTTAGGAGAAAATTTATTAAGATCCATTGATAAAATAAGATCTATAGAAGGTAATATTATATTTTGTGGGTTAGGAAAAAGTGGTCATATTGCAAATAAGATCTCAGCCACAATGACATCCACTGGAACCCCATCAATATTTCTCCATGCCTCAGAAGCAAACCACGGAGACCTTGGTGTAATAAGAAAAAATGATCTTCTTTTTATAGTATCAAATTCTGGTGAGACAAATGAGCTAAAAAATATTATTAATTATGCGCAAAATAATCAAATAGAAATTATTTCCCTAACAAGTAATAAGAAAAGTTTTATATCCTCTAATTCAGATATATCTATTGTACTTCCGGTATATGAGGAAGCCTACCCTAACTCTCTTGTTCCAACAACGTCCACAACAATGCAGCTTGTAATTGGTGATTTGATCGCAGCTGGACTCATGCGTGTAAATAATTTTACTGAAAAAGATTTCAAATCACTTCATCCGTCAGGAAAAATTGGTGCAAGTTTATTAAATATAAGTGAAGTAATGCACACAGGAGATAGTATGCCTCTCGCTAATGAAATGATAAAAATTGACCAGGCTATTATTATAATGACTCAAAAAAGGTTTGGCTGCCTAGGTCTTACAGATCATAAAAAAAATATGAGAGGTATCATAACTGATGGTGATCTGAGAAGATCTTTGTCAGGTAATATTTTTGACCAGCCTGCATTTAAAATTATGACAAATAATCCTGTAACAATTAATAAAGATAGCTCCATTAACAATGCAATATCAACTATGAATGATAAAAAAATAACTTGCCTATTTGTTGTAGATCAAAATAAACCTATTGGTATTGTGCATTTACATGATTTAATTAAGATCTCAGCCCTATAAGCTAAATCCAACCCTTAAGCTCATTCATAACCAACTTGTCTAATAACCCTATCCCTTCTTCACTATCATTTAAACATGGAATTAAAGTAAAATCCTTTCCCCCATTATCTAAAAAGACTTCCTTAATACCTATATCTATTTCTTCTAGTGTTTCAACACAATCTGAAATAAATGCTGGTGATAAAACTGCAAGTTTTTTACAACCATTTTTTGCAAGATTAATAACAGTTTCTTCAGTATATGGCTGCAACCATTCTTCAGGACCAAAGCGAGATTGAAAAGATAATTGAATATCTCCATTGTAAGAATTGATACTATCTTTCAATAGTCTTGTTGTTTTATGGCAGTGGCAATGATAGGGATCACCAGATAAGAGATAACGCTTTGGAAGACCATGATAGCTTGTTATCAAAACTTCAGGCACCCAATCTATAGAATTAAGATGATTTGATATTGAATTTTTTAGCGCTTCTATATATACAGGATTATCATAAAATGGAGGCATTGTTCTTATTGCAGGCTGCCATCTCATCTTTGCAAGCTCGCTATACACCTTGTCATTCACTGACGCTGTGGTTGCAGCTGCATATTGAGGATAAAGGGGGAATATCAATATTCGGTCTATACCCAATTCCCTCATTTTCAAAAGCTCCTGGCTGACTGATGGATTTCCATATCTCATTGCCCAGAAAATATTCTTTTGACCCGACTCTTTTTGAAGTTTTTCGCATTGAGATCTTGTATATGTTTTTAATGGGGACTCATCCAATGACATATTCCATATTTTTTTATAAGCTTTAGCGGTTTTTGGAGGTCTGATGGTTAAAATTATACCATTTAATATTAACCACCATAAATATTTATTTGTGTCAATTACCCTTCTATCAGAGAGAAACTCTTTTAGATACTTTCTAATCGACCAATAATCTGTACCATCAGGTGTACCTAGATTAACAATTAGAACACCGACCTTACCGAGTTTAACATTAGGATGTTCAGTTGGAATATATTTCATAATTTATAATAACCTTGTTAAATAATTTTTCAAACCTAATAAGAAATCAGATACCAAACATTGATAAAATTTGAAAGTTTTCGAGTAAGAAAAAAGCTACTTCCTGAATCCACCCAAAGATAAAGGCAAGTCCAGTCATAATTAAGATTAATCCTGTGATAACCTCAATATATTTAATATATTTACTAAAAGTTCTAATGAATTTAGAAAGTCTTGCTATCATCATGCCACTTATAATAAAAGGTAATCCTAGCCCAGAAGAATAAGAAACTAATAACCAAACGCCTTCCCAGGTTGTTTCTTCTATAGCTGCCAACGTAAGTATTGTAGCAAGAATAGGTCCGATACATGGAGTCCATCCAAATCCAAAAGAAATTCCCAAAAGGAAAGAGAAAAAGTTTGCCTTTCCTGGTATATCACCAGTATAAAATAGACTTCTATTAATCACTGATATCCTAAAAAAACCCGAGACATGAATCCCAAAAAATAAAATTATTAGCCCTGCAATTTGCTGAAATCCAAATGTAACTTCAAATATATTAAAAGTAGAATTGAATAATGGTCTCAGAAGTGAAACGGATGCACCCATAGAAATAAAGATTAGTGAAAAACCACATACAAAGTATATTGATCGAATAGTTACCCTATTACGTAATTCGCTATCGGCTTGGATATTGTTTATATCTTTGATGGTAATCCCAGCGATATAGCATAGATAGGAGGGTACTATTGGCAATACACATGGTGATAGAAAACTCAAGATCCCTGCAAAAAAACATACTAGAAAAAATAAATCCATAACAAATAAATATACACCTGAAGACTAATTTTCAATTCATATTTATTTTAATTGTTCGATCCCTGCCTAATATTCATTATACTCTGCTTATATGAGTTATTATTAAAAATAGATGATCCAGCAACTAGAATAGTTGCACCGGCATCAATGCAATCAGCTGAAACTTTAGAGTTTATTCCTCCATCAACCTCAACTTCAATATTTCTGTTGCTAATTATTCCCCTTATAGCGTGAATTCTATCTATTGTATCTTTAATAAAAGCTTGACCTGCAAACCCTGGATATACAGACATAATTATTATTTGGTCAATTCTATCAAGATATGGGATTAATTCCTTTATATCAGTATCAGGATTTATTGCTAACCCAACTTTTTTCTGGAATGATTTAATTAAAGCTATACTTTCATGTATCTTCTCGTCTATTTCTAAGTGAATAGTTATGATATCTGAACCACACTCTGCAAAATCCTTGATAAATTTATAGGCTGGATCAATCATAAGATGAACATCAAATGGCAAATCTGTCTTATCCCGAATAGACTTAATTAATACTGGTCCAAAAGTAATATTATTGACAAAATGACCATCCATCACATCAATATGTATTATATCTGCTCCAGCCTGTTCTATAAATCTTATTTCATCAGCTAGGTTAGAAAAATCAGCTGATAAGATTGATGGGGCAATTTTTATCTTTTCCATTATTTAATAATTTTCCCAAAAGTTAATCTGTTTAACTTTTATTAATTATAAAAGGAATTAAAACTGTTAAGATTAGAATCTTAAAAAATTCACCAAACATAAAAGGACTAAATCCAATTTCAATAGTCTTAAGAAAAGTAAGGCTTAATACAGTTGATAATTGCAATAAACCACATACGAATATTGTTGATATGCCTAGTACAAGAGATATAAATGTTAAAGAATATTTCCTATTCCAGCCGATAGTTGCCAAATTACTCAATATAATGCTTGCAGCTAGGAAGCCGATAAGGTATCCACCAGTTGGCCCAAATAGATAAGGAAGACCTCCACCTAAAGCAAATACAGGCAATCCAATAGCACCTTGTAATAGATATAAGCTTATTGTTGCAGGAGCAACAACTCTTCCAAAAGTCATGCCTATGAATAAAACTACCAATGTTTGTAAAGTCATAGGAACTGGATAGAAGGGTATACTAATTTTTGCAGATATTGTCAGTAATATACTGCCTATGAAAATAAATAGAATGAACCTAAAGGGCTCAGATAAGTTTTTGAGATAATTATCTGTGAGAATAGATTTATTAGAAAAATACATGATAGGTCCCATCCAATGATTTTAATTTATAAATTTATACTACAAAAAATAATATCGGATGCAAATTAAAAAATATGTATTCATGAAGAAACTTAGGCTTATACAAAGTCTGGCGATGTCCTACTCTTCCACGCCTTAAGACGGAGTACCATCGGCGCTAAAGGTTTTAACGGCCGAGTTCGGGATGGGATCGGGTTTAATACCTTTGCTATAGTCACCAGACTATGAATAAGCCTAAGTTATGAAATTAGTTTCAGATGATTAAATTGCATTAATAATGAGTGTAATCAAGCCAATCGAGCGATTAGTACTGGTAAGCTTCATATATTGCTATACTTCCACACCCAGCCTATCGAAGTGGTAGTCTTCCACAGCTCTCATGGGAGAATTAGTTTCGAGGGAGGCTTCCCGCTTAGATGCTTTCAGCGGTTATCCGTTCCGTACTTAGCTACCCTGCTATGCCGCTGGCGCGACAACAGGTCCACCATAGGTACGTCCACTCCGGTCCTCTCGTACTAGGAGCAGCTCCTCTCAATTCTCCAACACCCACGGCAGATAGGGACCGAACTGTCTCACGACGTTCTAAACCCAGCTCACGTACCACTTTAATCGGCGAACAGCCGAACCCTTGGGACCTTCTCCAGCCCCAGGATGTGATGAGCCGACATCGAGGTGCCAAACAACCCCGTCGATATGGACTCTTGGGGGTCATCAGCCTGTTATCCCCGGCGTACCTTTTATCCGTTGAGCGATGGCCCTTCCACGCGGGACCACCGGATCACTATGACCGACTTTCGTCTCTGCTCGACTTGTCAGTCTCGCAGTCAGGCAGGCTTATGCCATTACACTCGACGACCGATTTCCGACCGGCCTGAGCCTACCTT
>JAQWOP010000017.1 GCA_029245795.1 Hyphomicrobiales bacterium | reverse complement strand
TTCTTAGCCATAATGTTTGTTATTGAAGCTATTGTTCCAGAAATATCTGGTAGTAAAAATCTTAAATAAAATCTATTCTTTTCATTATTATTGGAGTTTACCATATTATTTTTTAATTTTGATATTGGTGTTCCCAAAGCTGGATAATTAGTTTTGTGTATTATGTCAAAAACGTCGCCCAAAACTGCAGATGCTGTAGGAAATCTTCCTGCTCCAAGACCAGAAAGCATTAACTCTTCAAAATACTCACCTTTTATTACAACCGCATTCTTCTCCCAATCAATTTTTGCAAGTTGAGATTCGTTTGGAACAAGGCATGGTCTTACGTTTTGAATAAGTTTATTATTAATCTTTTTCGCTATACCCAATAATTTAATTTTATATCCATATTCATTTGCTGCCATTATATCATCAAGAGAAATATTTTTGATGCCCTCTATGGAAATATCATTAAAACTAATTCCTTGTGAAAAAGATACACTTGATAATATTGAGAGTTTATGTGCTGCGTCAAATCCCTCTATATCGAAAGTTGGATCCGATTCTGCAAAACCAAGATCCTTAGCTCTTTGAAGAGCATCTTCAAATATAATTCCCTCACGTTCCATAGATGTTAATATATAATTACAAGTGCCATTTAATATCCCATAAAGGGCCGTTATATTATTTGAAGCAACACTTTCTTTTAAGATCTTTATTATTGGAATGGCCCCTGCTACAGCTGACTCATAAAGAAGGGATACGTTGTTGCTTTCTGCTAATTCAAATAAATAATTCCCATGCTTTGCTAGCAAAGCCTTGTTAGCAGTAATTACATTTTTTTTTGCATTAATCGCCCTTTCAACAACATCAAAAGCGACACCATCTTCACCACCGATTAGCTCAATTAATAAATCTAATGGCTCATATTCTGCTAACATCCTTGGATCATCAAACCATTTGTATCGTTCTGCATCAATATCTCTCTTTTTACTTTTGTCTTTTGCGGCAATACCTATAATTTCTATATCTGTATTTGTTTTATTTTCAATTAGACTATGATTTTCTTCTAGAATTTTAACAACACCTTGCCCAACACTCCCTAGACCTACAATCCCAATTTTGAGAATATTTTTTTTCATGTCACTTCCAATTTCTTGATTTACTTATTAAATAAATCTTTTTTTATATTCCTAGCAGCTTGACGGATTCTATGCTCATTTTCTACAAGTGCAATCCTAACATGACCGTCTCCCTCTGAACCAAAGCCAATTCCTGGTGATACCGCCACTTTTGTTTTCTTTAGTAAAACTTTTGAGAATTCTATTGAACCAAGGTCTTTAAATTCATGAGGGATAGGCGCCCAAGCAAACATAGATGATTGAGGTTCCGGGATCAACCATCCCGAATTAGAAAAAGACTTGATAAGGGTATCCCTTCTATTCTTGTAGCAAAGCCTAATTTCTTCGACGCAATCTTGTGGACTATTAAGTGCGGTTGCTGCTGCAACTTGAATCGGTGTATAGGCTCCATAATCTAAATATGATTTTACCCTAATCAATGCAGAAATTATTCTTTCATTTCCAACTGCAAACCCAATCCTCCACCCTGGCATAGCATAAGTCTTTGACATAGATGTAAATTCTACCGCTATGGATTTCGCTCCATTTACTTGTAATATTGATGGAGGTGGATTATCATCAAAATATATTTCTGCATATGCAAGATCTGATAATATTATAAGCTCATGTTTTCTGCAGAATGATACAATTTCTTTGTAAAAATCTAAAGTAGCATTTAAAGCTGTCGGATTAGATGGGTAATTTACAACAAGTACTTTTGGTTTTGGAAAAGAATTTACAACTTCATTTTCTAGACGTCTTATGAAATCCTCATCTGGAGTTGCAGGCATATTTCTGATTACACCTCCAGAAATGATAAAACCAAATTGATGTATCGGATATGTTGGATTAGGAGCTAGAATTATATCTCCCGGAGCTGTAATAGCCTGTGCTATATTTGCAAAACCCTCTTTCGATCCTAGTGTAGCAACTATTTCGGATTCTGGCTTTAATTTTACACCGAATCTTCTATCATAATAAGCTGCTTGAGCCTTTAAGAGACCAGATATACCCTTTGATGCGCTATACCTATTTGTTTTTGGTTTATTAATAGTTTCAATCAACTTATCTCTAATATGCAAAGGTGTCTGCATATCAGGATTACCCATCCCTAAATCAATAATATCATCACCATTTGAGCGGTATTTTGCTTTAAGTTTATTTACACTCTCAAATACGTATGGAGGTAGTTGTTTAATCCTATGAAATTCAGCACTCATTATTTACTCACAAAAGAATTATATAAAACGAACATTAATATGATTTTTAATATAAAAGTTTAAAAAATCAAGGAAATAGAGAAATATTTGTAAGGCCTACTTTTTCATCAAGTCTTAAATTAAGATTCATATTTTGAATAGCTTGACCGCTTGACCCTTTGACGAGATTATCAATAGATGACATTATCACAATTGAATCTTTAATTCTACTCGGACAAATGGCAATATGACAATTATTAGTACCCCTTACATCTATAGTATTAGGTAATTTGCTATCATTTAATATCTCTACAAAAGTTTCATCTTGATAAAATTTATCAAATACTTTCCTTAAGTCACTGTTCCCAATTTTTTTTTTTAATTTTAAATGGGATACAACAAGCTCTCCTCTATTCATTGGGACGAGATGTGGAATAAAATTAATTCTAGCATTATTATTTGAATAATTTTGAATCTGTTGCTCTATTTCTGGGATATGCCTATGACCCATGGCATTATAAGGTCTAATAGACTCCGATACCTCAGAAAAGAGTAATTCTCTTTTTGGACTTCTGCCAGCTCCACTTACACCAGACTTTGCATCAATTATAATTTCGTCTGTTGTAATTAAATCCTCTGTTAATAGCGGATGTAAACCAAGTAGAGTTGCTGTTGGATAACATCCAGGACAAGAGATAAAGTTTGTATTTTTTATTAGTTCTCTATTTATCTCAGTTAAACCATATACAAATTTATCTAGATATTCTTTTGAGTTGTGTTCAAAATTATACCATTCCGTATATTGATCTGAATTGGCCAGCCTAAAATCAGCAGATAGGTCAATGATTAACTTACCTTTAGGTATTTGTAAAAAAATATCATGAAAGATACCATGTGGAAGACAGCTAAAGATCACATCAACAGAATCCCAATTTAAATCTTCCCACTTCTCTAATATTAGATTATTCGTTCCTTGGAGATATGGGAATACTTGGTTGAGGTGCTGTCCTGCACTATTATTCGCAGCAACAAATTGAATATGAACATTTGGGTGTTTGAGAAGGAGTCTTATCAAATCTGATCCGGTATATCCAGATGCACCAATTACTCCTACTTTTATATTTTTATTTGCCATTTATGACCTATAGATTTTTTGAATTTTGTAAGTTATATAGCTTTCTAATATGAATATATCATATAAAGCTTTTTTACTGAAGAAGAGAAAGGAAACTTAAAAAAATTATCTTTTAGAGAATTGGAAACTTCTTCTAGCTTTTGCCCTACCGTATTTTTTTCTCTCCACAACACGTGAGTCTCTAGTTAAAAAACCACCAGACTTCAATGTAGCACGATTATTAGGCTCGTAATGCAATAAGGCCTTTGATAACCCATGTCTAATTGCACCAGCCTGCCCTGACAATCCACCGCCAGAAACAGTACAAGTCAAATCAAATTTATTCTTGTTGTCAGTTGCATCTAGAGGTTGTTGAACTATCATCCTTAGAACTGGTCTTGCAAAAAAACGATCAAATTCTTTGCCATTTATTGTTATTCTTCCGCTGCCAGGTTTAATCCAAACTCTAGCAACTGCATTTTTTCTTTTTCCTGTTGCGTAAGACCGACCTAAACTATCAATCTTCTTTTCATATATAATAATATCAGATTGAGTTTCGTTTGAAACGACTTCTTCTGATTGAGTTTCGTTTGAAACGACTTCTCCTGATTGAGTTTCTATCTTTGCCATAGCTTCATTAACCTCTTCTGCCATACTACGTCCTCCTTGAGTTTTTGATATTTTGCTCAGCGAAGTTTAATTTCGTTGGCTGTTGAGCCTCATGGGGATGTTCAGTGCCAGCATAAACTTTTAAATTCTTAAGCTGCTTTCTAGATAAAGGACCACCTGGAAGCATTCTTTGTACTGCTTTAATAATTACTCTTTCAGGAAATTTTCCATCCAATATATCTGAAGCAGTTTTATTTTTAATTCCACCAGGATAACCAGTATGCCAGTAGTAAATTTTATTATCTCTTTTTGCGCCTGTTAAATGAATTTTTTCTGCATTAACAACTATTATATTATCTCCACAATCCACATGAGGAGTAAAAATAGGTTTATTTTTTCCCCTTAAAACTGTTGCAATATGAGAAGCTAAACGGCCTAAAACTAGACCCTCTGCATCTATTATGAGCCACTTCTTTTCAATATCTGTTGACTTTGCACTATATGTTTTCATTTTTTGTATCCATAAATAAAAAATTATTGACACTAATAAACATAAATGTCAAATATTTTCTTAAATTTAACCAATAAAAACAATAAATTACTCTAACGGTACTATAATACCGTAATAATTTAGAATAATGAAAACACAAAGTAAAATTAATATTTATTATACAAAATGCATAATAATTGATTATAATATACTACTTTAGCTTAGATTTTTAGAACATTTTCACAAAAGAAGATCTAAAGATAAAATATATACTCCATCATCTTATGATAAGTTTATATATGAATAAAATAGAATTACAGGAGTAAGACATATGTCAGATAATAAACAAGGTTTTAATACCAAGGCGATTCATTCTGGTGCATCACCCGACCCAACAACTGGAGCAAGGGCAACACCAATTTACCAAACAGCATCATATGTATTTGAAAACACTGATCATGCAGCAGATTTATTTGCTGGTAAGGCTTTCGGAAATATATACACAAGAATAATGAATCCAACTCAAGATGTTCTTGAAAAAAGAATTGCAGAACTTGAAGGAGGAACAGCTTCACTAGCTGTTGCATCTGGTCACGCAGCTCAATTCATTGCGCTTCACCCTCTTATGAGCCCCGGAAATGAATTCATTGCATCAGATAAATTATATGGTGGATCAATTAACCAATTTAATCACTCCTTTAAAAAATTTGATTGGAATGTTCGTTGGGCAAATGGAAATGATATAGATAGCTATAAAAAATTAGTTAACGAAAAAACTCGAGCTATATTTATTGAGTCCATAGCAAACCCTGGAGGTATAATCACAGATATCGAACCAATTGCAAGAGTTGCAGAAGATGCAGAAGTTCCATTAATTGTCGACAATACAATGGCCACACCTTTTTTATGCAAACCATTTAACCACGGTGCAAATATTATTGTACATTCTCTTACAAAATTTCTTGGAGGACAAGGTAATTCAATCGGTGGAATAATTGTTGATGGTGGTAACTTTGATTGGTCAAAAAATAATAAATATCCCGATTTAAGTGAACCGCATCCAAGTTATCATGGTTATAAATTTCATGAAACATTTGGTGAGATGGGTATATCATATGCTGTAGTTTGTAGATTTCTTGCCCTTAGAGATCTTGGTCCCGCTATATCACCTTTTAACGCCTTCCTTATACTAAATGGAATTGAGACCGTTCCACTAAGAATGAAAAAACATTCAGAAAATGCCTTAGAAGTTGCTAAATTTTTACAAGGACATAGTAAAATTTCTTGGGTTAATTATGCTGGACTTGATGATAGTGAGTATAAGAATCTTGCAAAGAAATATTGCCCTGATGGAACTGGAGCTGTATTTACATTTGGTGTTAAAGGAGGCTTTGATGCAGGTGTAAAACTTGTGAATGAAGTTAGTCTATTTAGTCATTTAGCTAATATTGGAGATGCGAAAAGCCTTATTATACATCCAGCATCCACAACGCATAGCCAGCTTACTGATGAACAACTAATTGCTGCTGGGGCAGGAAAAGATGTTATTAGAGTGTCAATAGGTATTGAGGATTCTTCTGATATTATAGATGATCTCAATCAAGCACTTGAGAAAATTTAGTCACTTACTGGTCTGCTCCGTTATATAGAAATGATGCAGTGCTGCTATAAAAAGCAGTACTGCACCTAACTGGTGCAATATACCTAAATAAATTGGTACTTGATTTAATAATGCTAATACGCCAAGAATTATTTGGAAAAAAAGTGCTAAAATAAGGTATGTAGATGATTTTAAATAGATTGTATTTTTATAGTTCTTATATAGATAAGTCCATTGCATTAACACAGTAAACAATAAAATATATGCAAGAATTCTATGGTCAAACTGAACAGTTAGCGGGTTTTCAAAAAAATTCTTATACCATGTAGGTAGTATAAATAAATTATCTGGAATAACTTTCCCATCCATTAATGGCCAAGTATTGTAGGCAAGTCCAGCTCTAATGCCAGAAAGAAAAGCACCCAAAACAATTTGAAGGAAAACAAATAAAAGAATAATATAAGATGTAACTCTTAGGAAAATATCCTTATGTCTATTTTCATTTATTAAAATATTAACCCTGTGAAGTAATAGATATAATAATAACCCAAGTATAACAAAGGCAATTGAAAGATGTAATGCCAGTCTATACTGGCTTACATTAACATTCTCACTTAGTCCACTTTGTACCATATACCATCCAACAATAGCTTGAATAATTATTAGCACGAGTACAAATGGTAATAAGATATATTCCTTTTCTTTAAAAGATCTTTTGTAGAGAAAGTATAGAAATGGGAATAAAAATAAAAAACCAAAACCCCTGGCTATCATCCTATGAAACCACTCCCAAAAATAAATATATTTAAATTCCGATAAAGACATATCATTATTTAACAAAAGAAACTCTGGTATTTGTTTGTATTTATCAAATTCCATTTGCCAAGATAAATCAGTTAACGGAAATAGCACCCCCATTATTGGTTGCCATTCAGTGATAGATAGCCCTGACTCTGTTAAACGTGTTATACCGCCAACACAAATTAGAATAATTAATAGACTTATAGAACAAAAAAACCAAAAAAATACTGGATCTAATAATAGATTTCTGTATCTAATTTTATATTGTTTAGTTAACATATTCGGATATAGCGTTTATAATAAAAAAATCTTTACATGGAAAGTATTAAAAAAATATTCTACCTTATTCTGTTCCTTATATATTTATTTATATATATATTAATTTCAATGCGTATAGGTGTTTTTGTAGGGGAAAAAAACAATTTCATCCTAGAAATTATATTTTATTTAGTTTTTGGAATCCTATGGATAGTTCCCATTCTTCTTACAAAAAAGAAGTTGATTTAATTAATTATAGCTTTTCTCAAGAATAGCATCCATCTCTTTTAAATCGACAAGTGAGTCAGAGAGAAACTTTTTGAAATCTATATTTAAAACTTGGGGAATTGCATTTTCTTCAAAAAGATCAGTCTTATACTCACCTTCATTCATATTTATTATAGGTTTACCAACCTCAATGATCTCAATAGTTTCACTATCATTTAAAGATAAGATATAAGCTTTCCCTTTTTGTCTAAAAATATTTTGTACACCATTTATAGTATACATCTCTTTATATAATAATTTATGGATTGCCTTTAAAAGTTTAATATCATTTGGCCTGTAAAATCTTCTACCACCACCTCTTGTCATAGGTCTAATATATGAGAACTTCTTTTCCCAAAATCTAAGTACATGCTGAGGAATATTTAACTCATTAGATACTTCGCTTATGGTCTTGAATGCATCTTCTGATTTAACTACCATGTTCACCACCAAATTAATCTGAATTAATCTTATTCTTAAGTTGCATACTCGGCCTAAAAACTACAACATTTCTTTCAGAAATAAGAGCCTCTATCTTTGTTTTAGGATTTCTTCCTGTTCTTGAACTTTTTCTTTTTATAAGGAAACTTCCAAAAGAAGAAAGTTTTACATCTTCTCCCTGAGATAACGCAGTAGATTTTTTTTCCAATATATTTTGAACAATATCAAGGGAATCTTTTCTAGATAGACCAATATGTTTATATATCGCCTCACATATTCCCAGTCTTGTTAGAGCTTTTTCTGTCATATTTTTTACCTTTAGTATTTTTATGCTAGATATCACTAGCAGTCAACTAAGAGAATCATTTTTTTAATATTTTAATAATACGGCACCCCATGTAAATCCAGCACCAAAAGCCTCAAGCAGTACTATATCACCCCTCATAATCTTTCCTGATTTGATTGCAGAAGTCATAGCTAAAGGAATAGATGCAGATGAAGTATTAGCATGTTTCTCCACTGTAATAATAATTTTATTTTTATCAAGTTTAAGTTTTTTAGCTGTTGCATCAAGGATTCTAAGATTTGCCTGATGAGGAACAAACCAATCAATATCATCAATTTTTATTTCAGTTTTCTCAAGTAATTCCTCCACTATGGATGTTTGCTTTTCTACTGCGTGTTTATATACCTCTTTTCCATCCATATTGATATAATGCTCCTGATTACCTGACATTGAAGGGCCACCATCACAAAATAACTTTTCACGATATTCTCCATCTGATCTTATTATCGAGTCATAAATCCCAACATCAAGAAGGTTATCTTCAGTATATACAGATTCTAAAATAAACGCTCCTGCAGCATCACCAAATAAAACGCATGTTGACCTATCATTCCAATCAAGAATTCTTGAATATGTCTCTGAACCTACAACTAAAATCTTCTTATAATTACCAGATCTTATGAAATTATCCGCCGTAGAAAGTGCATATATAAAACCACTACATACAGCATGAATATCAAATGCGGCACCTGATTTAATTCTAAGTTTATCTTGAAGTTTTACTGCGGTTGATGGAAAAACTTGATCAGGTGTGGAAGTAGCAAGAATTATTAAATCAATTTCAGATGCAGCTATTCCAGCATCTTTAATCGCTTCCATCGAAGCATGATATGCAAGATCAGAGGTTAATTGATCATCTGCAGCAATATGTCTTTGCTTAATACCAGTTCTTCCAAAAATCCATTCATCACTTGTGTCAACGAATTTAGATATATCCTCATTTGTCAAAACCTTTTCAGGAAGATATGCACCTACGCCTTTAATTACTGATCTTATCAAAATTTATTTCCTTATCTAATAATTCAATATTTCTTTGGATTTTCAATAATAGTGATGACTCATGCATATCTATACCAAGATCTATAGCTGAAGAGAAGCCCATGGGATCTGTTTTACCATGACTTTTTATAACTATTCCATTTAAGCCAAGAAAAACTCCTCCATTTAATCTACTTGGGTTCATCTTTTCTTTTAATGTTTCAAAAGCAGATTTTGCTAATTTATATCCTATCTTTGCCATAAAAGAACGGTTTATTGCATCCTTAAAATAGGTTGAAATCTGACTTGCAGTACCTTCGGCTGTTTTTAAAGCCACATTACCGGTAAACCCATCCATAACAATAACGTCAGAGACACCTTTCCCAATTTGATCGCCTTCAACAAAACCTTTGTATTTAAAGAAATAATTGTCTGATTTCAATATTTCATGAGCTTTTTTTATTTCATCCAAACCCTTTATCTCCTCCTCGCCAATATTCAGCAAAGATATAGTTGGTTGATCTAAGTCAAAAACTGATTGAGCCATTGACGCACCCAAAATTGAGAAATCTATAAGTTGTTTTGTATTAAATCCAATTGTTGCACCAACATCTAAGACTATTGTTTCGCCATTTATAGTTGGCCAAATTGCCGCTATTGCAGGCCTTTGAATTTTAGAGATTGTTTTTAGGATAAGTGTTGCCATAGCCATCAAAGCACCAGTATTTCCAGCAGAAATCATAATATTAGAATCACCCTTTTTTACAGAGTCAATAGCCTTCCAAATACTTGAAGTTCCCCTACCTCTTTTAATTGAGGAGCTAGGTTTTTCATCCATTCTCACGAAAGTTTCACAATGATTAATATCTGATACTTTCTCTAATTCTGGGAAATATTTTATTTTTGATCTTATAAGATTTTCATCACCAAATAGTTTAAATCTTGCTTCAGGATGTTTCTCATAAGCAATCCTTAAACCAGGTAGTATGAAGGATGCATCATCATCACCGCCCATAAAATCAATAGCTATAATTATTTCTTTTGTCATTTTGTTATTACTTATCAAAAAAATATATTCACAATATAAACTAATAAATAGTCAATGACATTAGAATAATAGGATTAACTAAAATATGCCTAGTTCTTCTATCTCAATTTTTATAATATCTTCAATTTTTGAATTTCTTAATACTTCTTCCAAATATATTACATATTCAGATAATGTAATTGCGTTAGAGATATATTTCTTATCATCAAGGAAAGCATTCCTCATAAAATATTTAACTATCTCTTCTCTTCTATTTGTAGGATCTTCTATTTTCAATACATTATCTAAAGATGCAATTCTTCCATAGAAAACTTTACCAACTTTTTTCATCTTTTTAGGTATAGATAGGTCCCCCACTCCTTCCTCACGAAATGACAAATCTATTGTGGAAAACATCAAGTCAACAACGGATTGAGATAACCCATCTTTATTCTCACTGTTTAACCTGCGAACAAGAAGAATTACATGCATAAGAAGCATTTCAAACCGACCATCTATAGAATCAAGAAACGTACAAGATTTATATAAATTTATATTACGAGATAATTTTGCCATTTTCTCATATAAATAAAAATGTGTATCGCTTTTCTTTTTAAAAAAAATCATATATGTACTACTTAATTAAAATTTATATATATTTATTTAATATAATTTTTTAGAATATTAAGATATGAAAAAAATAATAATATTACTCATAATACTGAATATCTCATCTTGTGGCTCTAATATAGAAAAAAGAGGTTACCTATTTAATGATAATATGCAACAAGACATTGTGTCTGGAATGCAAAAATTTGAGATTTTACAATTAATGGGTTCTCCATCTACTACCTCGAGTGAAAATGGGGATAAATTTTATTACATAGCAAATAAATTTTATAAATATGCATTTCTTAACCCAAAGGAAATTGAAAGAACTGTAATTGTAATCTCGTTCAATAATGAAGATAACGTTGATAATATAGAGAAATATACATTGAAAGATGGGAAAATAGTCAATTATAAATCAGATAAAACCATCCCAGGAGGAACTCAGGTTACAGTTATTCAGGATTTATTAGATAATACAGGAAGATATACAAGCAATACAGCAATAGCAGGGTCAATATTTTAACCCCGCTATCGTAAATCTAAATTAACAAATTTAAGCTAAAATAGCTAAAAGCAATAAAGCTACAATATTTGTAATTTTTATCATCGGATTTATTGCTGGTCCAGCTGTATCCTTATATGGATCACCTACAGTGTCGCCAGTTATTGAAGCTTTGTGAGCTTCTGAACCTTTCCCACCAAATTGACCATCCTCAATTAATTTCTTTGCATTATCCCATGCACCACCGCCAGCAGTCATTGAAATTGCTAGAAATAATCCTGTTATTATAGTACCCAATAACATTGCTCCAAGAGCTGAAAAAGCTGCTGATTTACCATCAATAAAGCTTATTATAAAGAAGAAGATTATTGGTGTTAATACAGGTAATAGCGATGGAACAATCATCTCTTTTATTGCAGACTTCGTTAACAAATCCACAGCTCGAGCATAATCAGGTTTAGAAGTTCCTTTTAATATACCCTTGTCAGCTTTAAATTGACGTCTTACTTCTTCAACAACAGAACTAGCCGCTCTTCCAACGGCGGTCATACCCATTGCAGCAAAAAGATAAGGCATCAAACCTCCAAGTAAAAGACCCACAACAACGTAAGGATTAGAAAGTGCAAAATCTACCTGAACACCTTCAAAATAAGTGTATTTATCAGAATTAGCCGTAAAATAACTGAGGTCCTCAGTATAAGCTGCGAATAATACAAGCGCCCCTAACCCGGCTGAACCAATTGCATAACCTTTTGTTACAGCTTTTGTAGTATTCCCAACCGCATCTAGTGCATCGGTTGTCTTTCTAACTTCTTCTGGCAAATCGGCCATTTCGGCAATTCCACCTGCATTATCAGTAACAGGACCAAATGCATCCAGTGCAACAACAACACCTGCTAACGCTAGCATCGTGGTTACGGCAATAGCAATTCCAAATAAGCCAGCTAAACTATAAGTAACAATGATACCAGCCATTATTACAATAGAAGGTAGTGCAGTAGCCTCAAGAGACATCGCCAATCCCTGAATAACGTTTGTTCCATGGCCTGTGACAGAAGCAGCAGCAACCGATTTAACAGGTCTATAATTTGTTCCTGTATAATATTCTGTAATTACTATGATTAGAGTTGTAACAATAAGACCTGATACACCACATAAAAACATATCCATACCAGTGAATGTTATTGATTTTGCCTGTATGACTGTATCCAAACCTATTAACTGGCTTGTTAATGGATAAAGAAATATTAATGATAAGATACCACTTACGAAAAAACCTTTATAAAGAGCACCCATAATAGATTGACTCTTTCCGAGTTTAACAAAGAAAGTGCCAACTATTGACGTTAATATACACATTCCACCAATAGCTAAAGGATAAAGCATAATTTCTTGAAAAATTGATGAATTTGCAAAAAATATTGATGCTAAAACCATAGTTGCAACAATGGTAACAGCGTATGTTTCGAATAAGTCAGCAGCCATACCAGCACAATCACCAACATTATCTCCAACATTATCTGCAATAGTTGCTGGATTACGCGGATCATCTTCAGGAATACCAGCCTCAATCTTACCAACCAGATCTCCGCCAACATCAGCACCCTTTGTAAATATTCCTCCTCCTAGCCTTGCAAATATTGAAATCAATGAAGCGCCAAAACCAAGTGCAACCAATGAGTCTATAACTTCTCTGCTGTTGTATGCATGTCCAAGGCTATTTGTAAGAATGAAGAAATAACCACATACAGCTAACAATGCCAAAGATGCCACTAACATACCTGTCACAGAACCAGCTTTAAATGCTATTGAGAGACCCTTGCCAAGACT
The DNA here is from genome assembly GCA_029245795.1 of Hyphomicrobiales bacterium. Lineage (GTDB taxonomy): Bacteria > Pseudomonadota > Alphaproteobacteria > Rhizobiales > TMED25 > TMED25. The sequence continues at coordinate 28,010 of JAQWOP010000017.1, read as the reverse complement.
TTCAGAAGAAGCTTGAGTAGTTCTAACATTTGCTCTAACAGATATTAGCATTCCCACAAATCCAGCAATTCCTGATAATATTGCACCAATAGCAAAACCTATTGCCTCTGTAATGCCTAAAAAGTAGGCAACTGCAACAAAAATTACTGCGCCAACTATAGCTATTGAAGTGTACTGCCTTTTAAGATAAGCCGTTGCACCTTCTTGGATAGCGCTTGCTATCTCTCGCATTCTCTCATTCCCTGCAGGCGCATCCATTACTGACTTACTTGCCCAAATACCGTAAAGTATCCCAAGCAAGCCACACAAGATAATTACTGAAATTAATGTAGTCATTGTTTCCTCTATAAATTGTTTGTAAAATAATGTCTTATTGAAATAAAAATTTATCTCTTTATTAAATTAGTTTTTGGGTAATGGCAAGAAATTAAGAAATATTCACTTCTAAAATCACTTGAAGTGTTTAAAAGTGTTTATACTATTAGATATTCTTTCATTATTTTCATCAAATAATATGGGTTTCCTTTGTTTATCTCCAACAAATCCAATCTGTGTAATTTTGACTTTAATTTTTTTTGCAAACTCAATGATATTAGAGTGATTTTTTTTATTTGCAGTAAATATTGTTTGATAATCATCACCGCCAAAATAAGCTAAATCAAAATTATTATTATGTTTCAAAAATGCTCCTGCAGCTCTTGAATAAGGTATTTTATTTTTATCAATATGAAAATTTACACCAGATGTCTGCGAAAGAGTTTTTAAATCATGAAATAACCCATCAGTTGTGTCCATTGAACTTGATGCAAAAGACCTCAATAATCCTACTATATTAAATTTAGGATCAGGAAGATGATATTTCATTAATAAATAATTTATATGCTTTTCTGATAGATGCTCTTGCAATGACTTATTCTTGATCAAACTCAGACCAATAGCGCTATCTCCAATAAAGCCACTAACATATATTGAGTTTCCAGTTATCGCAGTAGATCTTTTTATAACTTCATGACTTGACTTGCTAATCATATTAATTGTAATGAATAATCCATTTTCTGATGAAACAGTATCTCCACCAAGTAATTTAATATTATATTTCTTCTGATCTTCTGATAATCCCCTACAAAATCTTTTTATCCAATTTTCGTTTATGGTTTTATCTAAAGCTATCGATAAAAAATACCCATATGGGATAACCCCTTTTGAAATAACATCTGATACATTTACTCTTATTGATTTTTTAGCAATATGCTTTGGATCATCTGAAGAAAAAAAATGTGTTCCCGCAACTAAACTATCCTGATTAAACACGACTTGAGAATTATTTTTTACATTTATTTGAGCAACATCGTCTGATAAACCAAACGAATCAACTGGATGCGAAAGAGGACTAAAATATTTTTTTATAATTAATTTTTCATCCATCAGTAGTTATCTTTAAATTAGATTTTGCAACTTTATCTAAAATAGCATTAAGAAATTCTGGTTCTTTTTCTGAATAAAATGACTGTGCTATATTTAAATATTCATTTATAACTACTTTGAAGGGAGTTTCAGGAGCAAATAACAATTCGTATACAGCAGCCCTTAGAATAGCTCTTAAAGTAACATCTATACGACCGTAAGACCATTTTTTATCAAGAAAAATCTTTATTTGGTTATCAATGGACTCTTGTTTTTCATAAACCCCTGTAAGGATTTCTTTATATAAATTTAAATTGATATCCTTAATCATTTTATCGTCTTTGTTATCAAAAATAACCCTACTTTTGTATTCTTTGAGAATTACATCAATATCTGTTCCTGCCATATCCATTTGATATAGTGATTGAACAACAACTAACCTTGTTATTGAAAGAATTTTTCTTTTATTCTGCATATTGTTTTATTGTTCTATTTTAGATCAATTTTCATCAATCCCCAAAGAGCATTTGCTGCATGCCCTCCTCTATTTTTTTTTTGAGGATCTGAGCGTTCTAGGGCTTGCTGGTAATTATTTACTGTAAGTATGGCATTTGTTATTGGAATATTATATTTAATAGATGTATCCATTAGACCTTTTGCTGATAAATTTGCCACAATATCATAATGTTCAGTTTCTCCCCTGATAACACATCCAACTCCAATTACACCATCATAAGACTTCTTTTGCAGAATGATATTAATTGCTAGAGGCACTTCTAATGCTCCGGAAACCTCAACATAATCAAACTTTGCACTTGTTATCTTAGAAAATTCTCTTATTCCATTTAACAAATTTTCTGATATTTCTTTATAATAATTTGCATCAACAATTAAAACTTCACCCATAAATACCCCTAAGCATTTGATTTATTATTATGGACCACATACCTGGCAACTAAATCAATTTCTAAATTTACTTTATCACCAACTTCTTTAATATTCCACGTAGTGTGTTCTAACGTGTATGGAATTATATTTATATCAAAATTATTATTATTAACATGATTAACTGTAAGTGATGTGCCATCAAGCGCGACTGAACCTTTTGGTACAATATATTTCATAAATTTAGATTGCGTTTTAAATTTAAATATCGTGGATTCACTAACTCGGTATTTTTCAATTATTTCAGCTGTAGAATCAATGTGTCCCTGAACAATATGTCCACTCATTTCATCTCCTAAAGAAAGACTTTTTTCTAGGTTGATTAAATCTCCCAAATTATATTCTGCTATTGAAGTGCTGTTAGTAGTTTCCGATGATATATATACCGTAAATAACACACCATCCTCTAATTCTTTATAAGAAGTTACAGTTAGACATATCCCTGCACATGATATTGACATACCATCTTTAATAGGTTTGATATTTTTTGAAAAGATTGACAATTCAATTTCACTATCTTTTCTAATCAAATTCCTGATAATACCTGTTTCTATAATTATACCGGTAAACATTCAATTATCTCCTACCCGTTTTTTATAATAGATCAGTTCACAATCAAAAACTTCTCTTTTATAAGACAATTTAAAATTAGCATTACTATCTGCAAATAAATCCTCAAATTCCTTAATAAATATACCTTCATTTCCTATATTAGTTTTAGATTTAAATATATATATATCGTCAGGAATGTTTTCCTTTATTAAATTCTTAAATAAATTGATACCAGGCTCAATCAATAGTTTATTAATACCAATATCTCCAATTTTATATAATGTTTCTTCAAGACTTAATAGCCCTTTTTGCTGATCACTTTCAACTTGTATTATATTTATATTATTTTCTTTTAACTGATTAATTTTAGCCTCGGTTACCTCATTACCTATTATTAAGTATAAAGGCCTGTCAAATCTACCCATGAAAAGATTAGAACCCGAATCAATTTCACCTGTACTTGATAAAATAAATTTACATGGAGTATGGTTATCATAGCCCTGAAGCCTAACATTAAGTTTTGGATTATCCTTCATGAAAGTTCCATTGCCTATTAACAAACCATCATATTTTGCCCTTAAGGCGTGAATGTACTCATCAACCTTTTGACTAGTAATTTTTAATCTTCCTTTGACAGAGGAACATATAAAATTGTCCTTGGTTACAGCTAACTTTAAAGATACAAAGGGTCTGTTTTTAGTAATTCTAGAAATAAAACCTGAGTTTTGAATTATTGCTTCTTTTTCACAACAACCAACTAACACTTCTACACCATTATCCTCAAGTTCTTTTATTCCCTTACCAGAAACTAATGGATTTGGATCAATCATGGCTATGACAACACGAGATATACCATTTTTTATTATTTCTTTTGTACAGGGAGATGTTTTACCGAAGTGACAGCATGGCTCCAATGTAACATAAAGAATTGATCCTACTGTCTTACCTTTTGCTTCAGATAAGGCTGCCACTTCCGCATGAGGAATCCCGTTCTTTCCAGTATATCCCGTGCCGACAATTATATCCAATTGTTTTAGGTTTTTATCTTTTGGACTTACAACAACACATCCAACAGATGGATTTGGCCATACCTGACCTTGTTCTTTAGAAGAAATTTGCAATGCAAAGCGCATATAACTGATATCGTAGGAATTAAATCTCATAATATATATGAATATATAAATTATTAATTATTATTGTCAGAAATTTCTTCAAGAATTTCTTCAAAATCTTTTGCTTCTCTAAAATTTTTATAGACTGATGCAAATCTAACATATGAAACTTCGTCTATTTGCCGTAAACCTTCCATAATAAGCTTTCCAATAAGTTCAGTACTAACATCGGTTTCACCTCTATTTTCAAGTTGCCTTACAATTCCAGAAACCATTTGTTCAAGAGTATCTATTTCAACAGGCCTTTTACGCGTCGCGACCTGAACAGATCTCATTAACTTATCTCTATCAAATATAACTTTCTCTCCTGTTCTTTTAAGAACATACAACTCTCTTAATTGCACTCTTTCAAAGGTTGTAAATCTGCCTCCACAGCCAGGACAGACCCTTCTTCTTCTTATTGTAGAATTATCCTCTGAAGGCCTTGAATCTCTTACTTGAGTTTCTTTATTTGAACAGTACGGACATCTCATTTTTTTTTATAATATTTTTATAATAATGGATAAATTGGAAACTCATTACACAATTCTAAAACTTTTTTACAAACTTCCTTCTCTGTTATAATATTATCCTCTTTATTTATAGATAAGTCATCCAAAACATCTCCAATAAGATTCCCTACTTTAATAAATTCTTCTTCCTTAAAACCTCGTGATGTTGCTGCAGGAGTTCCCAAGCGAATACCTGAAGTAATAAAAGGAGACTCAGGATCAAATGGAATTCCATTTTTGTTACAAGTTATTCCAGCATTTTCCAATGATTTTTCAGCAAGTTTTCCGGTCAATCCCTTTGGCCTTAAATCAATAAGTGATAAATGTGTTTCTGTTCCTCCTGAAACAATATCAAAACCTCTTTTTTGAATGGTATCAGCTAATATAACAGAATTTTTAACTACCTGATTTGCATAATCTTTGAATGAATCAGACAGAGCTTCTTTAAAGGCGACTGCCTTTGCAGCAATAATATGACACATTGGGCCACCTTGTAATCCAGGAAATATAGCAGAGTTAATTTTTTTATTAATTTCTTCATTATTAGTAAGAATTAAGCCTCCCCTTGGTCCCCTTAGCACTTTATGGGTTGTACTAGTTACAATATCCGCATAAGGAAATGGGCTAGGATAAGCTCCACCTGCAACTAAACCTGAAAAATGAGCCATATCAACAAGCAGATAGGCATTAATTTCATCACAAATTTCTCTAAATTTTGTAAAGTCGATTATTCTTGGATATGCCGATCCACCAGCAATAATCAATTTTGGTTTTTTTATAGAGGCCTCTTTATATATTTCATCGTAATCAATGAGTGCGTCTTGTTCTCTAACCCCATACCCAACTGCCTCAAACCATTTACCTGATAAATTTGGACGAGCTCCATGTGTTAGATGACCTCCCGCCGCAAGAGACATTCCCATAAAAGTATCTCCTGGAGATAATAATGCCAGCATCACCGCTTGATTTGCTTGAGAGCCAGAATGTGGTTGAACATTTGCGAAATTACAATTAAATAATTCTTTAGCACGGTCAATTGCCAATTGCTCTGTTTCGTCAACAAACATACAACCGCCATAATATCTCTTTTTTGGATAACCTTCAGCATATTTATTTGTCAAAATTGATCCCTGAGCTTCGAGGACAGCACGTGAAACAATATTTTCAGATGCAATTAATTCAATTCCGTACTTTTGTCTATCAATTTCTCTTTGGATTGATTGATATACATCCGGATCAGTCTCTGATATTTGGCTGGTAAAGAAATCTTTTTTCATTTTTACTCCATTAAATAATTTATTAAGCGGCTCTAGCAATTTTCATATTTTTCCAGATAATGTCTAATGAGCTCAATAAATGATCAATATCTTGGTTTGTATGAAAAGGGCTAGCGGTTATGCGAAGTCTTTCAGTGCCCTTTGGTACAGTTGGATAATTTATTGGTTGAACATATATGTTGAATTCATTTAACAATTCATCCGTTACCTTTTTTGTAACAATTGGATCACCAACTAAAATTGGAACAATATGACTATTATTCTTTATAAGAGGAAGTTGCAATCTGTTTAACTTATCTTTGATCAGATTTACATTCTGATGCATCTTCTTTCTTTCAATGTCAGAGTATTGAAGATGTTCAATGCTCGTATATGCACCAGCAGCTATAGATGGCGGCAAAGATGTAGTAAAAATAAATCCAGGGGCATATGATCTAATTGCATCCACCAAGCATCTATCACCAGCTATATAACCCCCAATAAGCCCATAAGCCTTTGCTAGAGTTCCTTCTATAATATCAATACGATTTAACTCATTTACCTGCTCTGCAACACCTCCACCTTTTTCTCCATATAACCCTACGGCATGAACTTCATCAATATAAGTCAATGCATTGTATTTTTCAGCTAAATCACATATTTCTTTGACCTTTGCTATATCACCATCCATTGAATATACAGATTCAAATACAATAATTTTATTTTTTTCATACCCAACTTTTTCAAGCTTATTCTCTAGATCTTGCATATCATTGTGCTTGAATATCATCTTAGGCGCCCCACCATGTCTAATTCCTTCTATCATTGAAGCATGATTGCTCTCGTCTGATAAAACTATTAAATTTGGTATTAATTTTGATAATGTTGATAAAGTTGCATCATTTGCCACATAACCCGATGAGAACAACAAAGCAGATTCTTTGTGATGTAATTCAGCAATCTTAGCTTCCAATAGAACGTGATGGTTGGTTGTGCCCGATATATTCCTAGTACCACCTGATCCACCGCCATTAGTGTCTAAAGTAAGCTTTATAGATTGGAGTACATCTTTGTTTTGTCCCATACCAAGGTAATCGTTTGAACACCAAACCGTAATTCTTTTATCGGCATCAGTCTCATTAAATAATGTTGCATGAGGAAAATCGCCACATGATCTAGTAATATTTGCGAAAGTTCTGTATCTTCCCTCATTAATTACAGTATCAATAGCCTCTTCTATATATTGTATATATTGATTTCTCATCATATGTCACCTTTCAAATAATACATAATATTTTTAGTACAAAATTACAAATTATTTATCCCCTTAATATTATTTAATTTTCAGTATACGGGGATAGCTTTTATTTTATTATTAATAAGGGTTTTTTGTTATGTTTTTCATAAACTTTTTATCCCATCTCTTCCATAAATATCCCTTCTAAAGTGAACTTTTCCATCCCCTGCCCATGCGGATAGATATATTATCTTTATCGGAATTTGCTCATTTAATTTAATAGTAACTGTTTCATCGTTATCTAGGATTTGATTTAATAATGCCCTACTCCAATTCTTGTTCTTTGATAGCAAAAGATCTATAAGATCATCTATATTTTGAACCCTTACACACCCTGAGCTATATATACGAATATCTTGGTTAAAAAGAAGTTTTTCTGGAGTATCATGCAGATATACTGCGTGCTTATTGGCAAAATTGATTTTTGCTATTCCAAGTGAGTTGTTATTTCCAGGGTTTTGACGATAATTGAAAAGTAAGGGTTCTTCTGTTTCCCAATCTATATATTTTGGATTAACAGGATTTTTATAATAATAATCTTGGTAAATATATATATTATTATCGTTTAAATAATTTGGATCAGACAAAACTGCTTTAACAATATCTTTTTCAACAATACTTTTTGGTATATGCCAAAAGGGGAAAAAATTGACCTCATAAATATCACTGTTAATTAGGGGTGTTTGCCTGTCTTCTTTACCTACAATAACTTTGCTTTCAAAAATAATCTCACCATCTTGAATAACTGATAGATTGTTAGCAGGGATATTAACTAAAACATATGCTTCATCAATATTTGACAAGTTATTTAATAGCCTTATTTTATTAGCACCAAGTTGTGACAGTTTGCTATCAACAGTTTGATTCAAAGCATTAATTGTATCCATATTTAACTTGCCATTTGAATCCAGTCCATGCCTATATTGGAATTGCTTTATCCCATCCTCGACAAAAACATCAAAAACATCTTCTATCCCAATATTTGCTTTTATATCTCCCGTAATTAACAATCTCTTTCGCAAGTTGACAATTTGTTCTGATCTATTGCCAATTTTTAATTCTATATCTTTGGAGATTGTTGGCCACCCTCCTAAAAGTTTAATTTGTTGATATTTTTTAATCGCCGATACAATTGCTAGATAAGATTCATATTTTAGTAATATATCTTTATGGCCTGAAGAATTTAATGATAACGGTTGAAACTGATAATAGTTTTTTATTTTATCCGAGAAAGGTTCCTCAACAATAAATAATTTATCTTGATTAATATTATTAAGATCATTTTTTTCAGCCGATGCCTGAGTATTCAATATTATTGCTAAAGTTAGATATATTAAAGAATATAAAAAAAAATTTTTTAATTGGATTTTCATCAATGTATATTTTACTATATTTTATGAGCCTAATATTTTATAGTATAATAGTTACATATAATAATAAATATTAACTTAAATTCTCTGTAGATCATGCAAAATAAAAATTATGGATATCCTAAAACTAGGATGAGAAGAAGTAGACAGTTCAAATGGTCTAGACGGCTAATTGCCGAAAACAATTTATCCACAAACGATCTTATTCTTCCTTTATTTGTAATGGAAGGAAAAAATAAAATAGAACCTATTATTTCAATGCCATCAGTAAACAGGTACTCAATTGATAAATTAGTCGATGTTGCAAAAATTGCAAAGGATCTTCACATACCTCTTATTGCAATATTTCCTGTTATAGATAGTAAAAGTAAAACAGAAAATGCCGAGGAGTCATTCAGAAATGATAACTTAATTTGTAGAGCAATAAGTGCCATTAAAGAAAAAGTACCCGGTATCGGTATAATGGCCGACGTTGCTCTAGACCCTTATACTTCTCATGGACATGACGGTATTATGAATGGAAATATAATAGAGAATGATAAGACAATAGACATATTAATAAAACAAGCTTTAAACCAAATTAGAGCTGGAGCAGACATTTTGGCACCATCCGATATGATGGATGGACGAGTTTTGCTAATAAGAGAAAGCCTTGAAGAAAATGGCTATAGTGATGCATTGATTATGTCTTATGCAGCAAAATATGCTTCTGCATTCTATGGACCATTTAGGGATGCTATTAAAACAAAGAGTAGTTTGAAAGGTAGTAAAAAAACATATCAAATGGATTTTTCAAATGCCAATGAAGCAATAAGAGAAGCTGAATTAGATATTTATGAAGGTGCCGATATGATAATGGTAAAGCCAGGATTGCCATATTTAGATATCATTTCAAAAATTAAAACTCAACTTAAAACTCCAACTTTCGCTTACCAAGTATCCGGTGAATATTCTTCTTTAAAAGCAGCATCTATTAATGGCTGGCTTGACTTTGATGAAATTATGATGGAAACTTTAATATGTTTCAAAAGAGCTGGGGCAGATGGTATTCTAACCTACTCTGCAATGGAGATTGCGAAAAAACTATTAGATGGATATAAAAATGGGTCTTGATTTGATTGCAAACAACTATTTAAATATTACTCTCTATGGAGGAATTAATATATTTTTGGCAATATTGCTATATTTATTTCTTATATGGGCAAAGAGCCGAATTATAGTTGGTATAAAAGAAAAAAGTAATTTGTTCCAAATAATTAATATAATTCTTGATAGATTTCATAATATTGGGATCTTCTCGCTTGTATTCTTGTTTATATCTCAAATAATCTTTCAAAATTATCCCATCATTTCCACAATTCATATTTTACTATCTTTGATATTTTTTGTCCAGATTGCCTATATAACGGATGGTGTTGTTTCATATTTGATTATTAATAATAATAAATTTAAAACTACTAGTAGAAAAAGTCAGGTTAAAAATGCAGTATCCTTAATTAAATTTATTGCAAGATCAGTAATCTGGTCTATTGCACTTCTTTTATGTATTGAAAATATAGGAATTGATATAACCGCTCTAGTTGCAGGACTTGGGATTGGAGGTATAGCTATTGCTCTAGCGGCCCAAAATATCCTTGGTGATTTATTTGCGTCCTTAGCAATTGTTCTTGATAAACCTTTTGAAATTGATGATTACATTGTCGTTGGTGACATTTCAGGCACTGTTGAGCAAATTGGAATTAAAACAACAAGAATAAGAGCTTTATCTGGAGAAGAGCTCGTCTGCTCAAACGCTGACTTGTTAGGGAGTCGAGTTAGAAATTACAAAAGAATGAAAGAAAGAAGAGCTATTTTTGAACTTGGGGTTGTTTATCAAACATCCTATAGTCTTTTAACTAAAATACCTGATGTAATTGAAAAGATAATAGAAAAAACAGATTTTGCAAGATTCGATAGAGCTAATTTTAAAAGTTTTGGAGACTCATCTTTGTTATTTGAAATTGTTTTTTATGTATCTGCACCAGATAATGATTACAATGAGTATATGAAAGTTCAGCAAACAATTAACTATGAGATCTTTAAAAAATTTGAAGAACTAAAAATAGATTTTGCATATCCAACCCAAACATTACATATATCAAAAGAATAAAAGAATTGTGATTATTTAATCACTTTTGGAAATATAAATCACTTACTTTTAAAAGATCGATCTTTTTACCTAACCTTCCTCTTTCACCAATATAGGGCTTTATATCTTTTAATCTTAATTTAGATCTCTTATTAATTTGGCTTTTCAAATTTATTTCTTCTTCAATATTAAATGTTTCAGCATCAATTATTTGTCCATCTTTTACTTTTTGAAAAATGACACCTGACCCTTGTGAGATTCGATTTAATTCCGTATGATTAAAAACCAGTAAATTTCCTAAATTATTTAAGATTGCAATATGAGTTCCATTTACATGCCTTACAATCTTTAAATAATCTCCTGAATGTGTAAAATTCATAATCTTTTTCCCATTCCTTGTAGCTGAAATGCTGCTAGATTGCTTACATATCAAACCTTTACCAAAAGAAGAAATTACAATCAACTCTTGATTTTGAATATTATCCACAATTAGCTCAACAATTGGTTCATCTACATCAATATTTATATACTTTCTTATAGGTTGATAATCGTTGAGATTAAAGTCTAACTTGTTTAAATATAACGTGTAGGCTTTTCCTTTTTCAGTAAATAATAAAATTTTATCGGAAGAAAATAATCTATTTAAATATCTAATTTGATCGCCATTTTTAAGTTTGACATCTTGTTCTTCTATTTCATGGCCTGGAAATATTCTTAACCATCCCCTTTCTGTAAATACAAAAGTAAATGGACGTATTATTTCATCAATTTTATATTTCTCATCATCCATAGCTTCCTCAAAGCTAGTTAATCTAGTAGACATTTCTTTTAAGTGTGGACTATCTAGAAATAGATTCTGTAATTCAATAATTTGATTTCTAATCTCATTTTTTTGCTTTAATTCAGAGTTTAAAAGTAATTTTATTTTTTTCGTTTCCTTGGTGAGATTTTCTAAATCTTTCTTAATAACAAGTTCTTCTAATTTTCTGAGTGATCTAAGTTTCATATCCAGAATTGAATCAGCTTGTTTTTCAGAAAGATCAAATACCTTAATAAGATCTTTCTTGGGATTGTCATTATTACGAATTATGGATATTACTTTATCCATATTTAAATAAACTACGAGATAACCTTCAAGGTTATGAATCCTATTCTCAGCTCTTTTCAAATAATATTGATTGCTTTTAATTAACATCCTGTGGCGGTGTTCAATCCATTGCCTTAGAATATCTTTCACACCAAGAACTTTAGGAACTTTATAATCACCATTCTGAAGTACATTCATATTTATTGACAAGCTTATTTCAAGATCAGATAGTTGATATATTCTGCTCATTAATTGATTTGCAGTGATTTCGTTAGTTTTAGGTTTTATTATTATGCAAACAGTTTCATCTGACTCGTCGCGAATATCTGATATTTCAGGTAAAGTCTTATTTATAACGCAATCAGCAAGCTTCTCAATTAATTTTGATTTTTGGACACCAAATGGGATTTCTGTTATTTTTATAGAATAACTACCTTTTTCTTTTATTTCCTCCCATCTACATCTTACTTTAATAGTTCCTCGACCCTTTGAATATATTTCGATAATTTCTTTTCTACTACTTATAATAAAACCGCCAGTTGGGAAGTCTGGGCCAAAGAAACCCTCCATTAACTCTTCATCAGAAATATCATTATTCTTGATTAGCTTTAGTGACATTTCCAATATCTCCAATATATTATGAGGCGGTATATTTGTCGCCATGCCAACAGCAATTCCACTGGAACCGTTAGCTAATAAATTTGGAAATGAGGCGGGAAAAACCTTAGGCTCAAACTCTGTTTCATCATAATTACCAATAAAATCAACCGTTTTATCATTCATTTTATCCATAATTAACTCAGATACCCTAGTGAGCCTAGATTCGGTATATCTCATAGCTGCAGCGTTATCTCCATCTATATTTCCAAAATTACCTTGCCCTTGAATTAAAGGATATCTATGTGAAAAATCTTGGGCTAGCTTCACAAGTGAATCATAAACAGCCTGTTCTCCATGCGGGTGATACTTGCCAATAACATCACCAACAACTCTCGCACATTTCTTAAATGAATTTTCGGATCCAAGCTTTAATTCAGACATTGCATAAAGCAATCTTCTATGTACAGGTTTCAATCCATCTCTTACATCTGGCAATGCTCTATCAGTTATTGTTGATAGAGCATATGAAAGATACTTTTCTTTTAATACATCAACAAAGTCTGATTCTATTTTAATTTCTTTATCTATTGCCAAAGACGATAACCACTTCAATTACTATTGATTAATTTATAAAGACTATCACGAAAACTTGTTAACTTTAATTCCATTGGGCCATACAAATCTTGTTTAAGAAAGAATTCTGTTAATAAAAGGCCTTTCATTAAATCTTTCTTATTTGATTTAATATCCTTAATGAGAAAAGGTGGAATTTCTAGAAGCCTGTGTTTGTATGGTTCGCCAACTTCCTTTGATACAGCTTTTCGTGATTTTGGGGAAACATACTTTAAATTATCAGTTGTTTTTGTAACTGTACATTCTGAAAGATCAACTCCAAAACCTAATTCCTTTAAAAGAATTAATTCCCATTTAATGAAATTTTCAATAATTTTATTGTCTTCACCCAAAACATCTAATGTGTTTTCTGTTAGATAATATATTTCTCTATATATCTCTCTTTCAGGTAACAATTTCAGGTGAGAGATAAGATTTTGTAATATTATAATTGCAATTTTATTTACCATTATAATATGTGATCTCGAAGTAATTAGCTCAAAATTAAAAACACCTAAATGTTCAGATAATCTAGCACGCCAAGTTAAACTTATTGAATTCCCTGGTTGAAGGAGAGCTTTGTTATTTTTTGACTGATAACCTCTCACTAAACCCATGTGTCTGCCATGATTTTCAGTTATCACCTCTAGCAATCCAGCACTTTCTCCATATTTTTTTATAGAAATCACAATGCCTGAATCTGTAAATTCCATCAAATAGATTCCGTCAAACAATATAAAAGATAATCCATGGTACTATGAGATATTAGATATATAATTATTTTTCCTCAGCTTAATATACAAATAAAGATGAACCTTCTTATTTAAATATTGTTCTATATCAAGTCTTGATTCAATTGATATTTGTTTGATTTTTTCTCCATCTTTTCCTAATATTATTTTCTTATGGTTATTATTTGTAACATAGATATTTTGATGGACTTGTATCACATTCTTACTTTTTTCAATCCAATTTTCAGTATCAATAATTATTGAATATGGAATCTCTTTATGCACATATTGATAAATTTTTTCTCTTGTAAATTCTTCTGCTATTGCCATGTCTGATATATTAGTTGACATTTCTTTTGGATATATCCACTCACCATATGGAATTTTTTTTATTACATCATCTAATAATTTTAATACACCATCATACTTTAAAGCTGATATTAGAAAAATATTATGAACTGCATTATTTACCTTTATTTTATCAATCAAACTCAAAAGCTCTTCTTTATCAACAAGATCTATTTTATTTAGAACAACTATTAATTCTATATTGGAATTACTAACTTCATCTAGAAGCGCCAATGAAACATCACTAATTTCCTTTGTGGCATCAAGAACAAATATTATTACATTAGCTTGATCTAGACTTTTCCAGGCCTCTCGGACAAGTGGTCTTTCTCTTAGTTTCTTTGGTTTAAAAATTCCTGGAGTATCAATAAATATAATTTGAGATGAATCTTTTGACAAGATGGCCTGAATTCTGGTCCTTGTTGTCTGAACTTTATGTGAAACTATTGAAATTTTTTTTCTAATAATTGCATTTAAAAGTGTAGACTTACCAACATTAGGGGAGCCTACTATTGCAACATGACCGCATTTAAATTTATTTTCTATAACTTGAGACATATTCACTTATAAGAGCATTTAATGCTGCTTTCCTCTCTGCTTGTTTTTTGGTTAATCCGCCGCCTTCAGTTTCGAATTCCTCATTGACGACTACCTTTATAACAAATTCAGGATTATGATCAGGGCCTCTCTTCTCAACCTGTTTATAAACTGGTAAATCAAAACCTTTACTTTGACACCACTCCTGTAACTCTGTTTTAGGATCAATGGGAGGATTCTTTATTTCAGAAAGATACTTAGCCCAGTGTTTTGATACAAATTCAAAAACTGATTTATAATTACTATCAATATATATTGCGGCAATCATAGCTTCCAATGAGTCAGATAAAATAGTATTTTTATCTCTACCACCCGACTTCTCTTCATTATAACTGAGAATCAAATAATTACTCAAATTTATCTCTTTGGCTATCTTAGCTAAAGTTTCCTCATTCACTAAGTTATGCATCCTCCTTGTCAAGTCTCCTTCTGACTCTTTGATAAATTTATGAAAGAGAATATCTGCAATAACAAGACCTAAAATTCTATCACCTAAAAATTCTAATCTTTGAAATTTTGAATTTTTTTTCTTTGATTTATTTGTGTGTGTTAGGCTATCATTTAATAAAGTTAAATCATCAAACTCATAACTTATATCATCAAAAAGTTTCTTATTATCCATCATAATTAAATTATTTTCTTAAAAACTCTATCGAATCTATATTTTTTATGCCATTGCCATATTTTCCATATTGGAATTGACCTATCAGATGAAAAAAATAAGTATTCAGCTCGCCCTATTAAATTTTCATACGGCACATAACCAACTTGTTCTATAAAACGTGAATCTAGAGAATTATCTCGATTATCACCCATCATAAAATAATGTTTTAATGGAACTTTATAAGTGTACGTATTATCTCCAATGCTTTCTTCGTCTAGGTTAAGGACTACATAAGATTTGTCTCCTATTTTTTCATTTAAAACCTTATTTTTAGCATACTGATTAAAATATTTATAATGTTCATCATAGTATGATTGATTGAGGGGTATATCATTTACAGATACAACTCCGTTTAATACTTGTACTGTATCACCTGGTAACCCAATTATTCGCTTAATATAATCAATACTAGTGTCTTTTGGTAGCCTAAAGACAACCACGTCACCTCTTTCAGGTAGCCTCTGGAATACACGATTACTTATAATATTTGGAGAAAATGGTATGGAATATTTGGAATAACCATATGAGTATTTTGATACAAATAAATAATCACCAATTAACAAATTTGGAAGCATTGATCCTGAAGGGATCGTAAATGGTTGATATAAGAATGTTCTTATAAACAGAGCAATTAAAACAGCAGAAATAATCGTCCTCAAGTTATCTTTTATAGTATTTTTCTTCTTCTGGTTCATCGATCTGACTTATAATAAGTTATTATTACAGTTGCCTGTGCATAAGGATATTCATCAGTTATACTTAAATCCAATTTCCCGATATTTCCATCAGGTATAAGGGTCTCCAACCTTTTCTTTGCTCCATTATGTAAAGATATTTCTGGCTTACCATCTTTATTATTTCTTATCTCAATATCCTTCCAATAAACTCCTTTTCTAAAACCTGTACCAAGAGCTTTTGAACATGCTTCCTTTGCAGCATATCTTTTAGCATAAGAGTTAACACTCAATCGCCTACCGTCACACTTAATTACTTCGAGATCTGTAAATACCCTGTTTTTAAATCTTTGATTAAACCTAAAGAGCACTTTCTCAATTCTTAGTATATCTATGATGTCACTTCCTATACCTACAATCATTCTATTCTCTTGCATTATTAATAATGGCCTTCATTCTTTTGATAACACAATCCAAGCCATCAAAGACCGCCTCTCCAATAATAAAATGTCCAATATTTAATTCTTTAAGAACAGAGATCTTAGCGATAATTTCTGTTGTTTCATAGGACAAACCATGACCTGCGTGAACTTCTAAACCAATATCACTAGCATAATTGGCAATGCTTTGAATTTTTTTAAATTCTTTTTGGAAACTATCATTTTTACTAAAAGTTCTTGCGAATGTTCCTGTATGAATTTCAACAATATCTGCATTAAGCTCTTTTGCTTTATCAATATGATTTTCATTTGGATCTATAAAAAGTGAAACACGTATTTTATTTTCTTTTAATTTTTCAATACAACTTTTTATTAGATTGAAATTCTTATCTAAGTCTAAGCCACCTTCAGTAGTTACTTCTTGTCTTTTCTCTGGTACCAAACAACATGCATTTGGTTTATGTTTAACAGCAATATCAAGCATTTCCTTCGTTGGAGCCATTTCTAAATTCAAAGGAATATCAATATCTATTAACCTCGCAATATCTTCATCACTTATATGTCTTCTGTCTTCCCTTAGGTGAGCTGTAATTCCATCAGCACCAGATTGAGATGCTATTTGAGCCGCTTTTAGTGGATCGGGATGAATAACTCCACGAGCATTTCTTATTGTTGCCACATGATCTATATTAACGCCTAATCTAAGATAATTATTATTCATATCTATATAAGATTTCTACTTCCCGGTTTAGTGACGGGTATAGCTTTTAACCACTCTGGAATATTCTGTTCATTGTAGGTTTGGATTTCCATTTGAGTCAAAGAAACAATTTCGACACCAACATCTGCATTTCCCATAGACCTATCTATCAAACACGCTGCTCCAACTACATTTGCATTATAATTTTGTATTGCAGCTATACATTCTCGAGAAGATAAGCCTGTGGTGATAATATCTTCTACCATAAGACATCTCACATTTTTTTCTATTTCAAAACCTCTTCGCAAGCAGAATTTCCCATCCACTCTTTCAAAAAAAACTGCAGGCACCTCTAACTGTCTTGCCACTTCATAACCTACAATAACTCCACCCATTGCTGGCGAAGCAACTATATCAATTTTACCAATATTTTCAGTAATTTTTTTTACAAGTGAATGACATAATTCTTGGGCAATTTTTGGATACATCATTACCCTTGCGCATTGTATATATTTTGCAGAGTGTAAGCCAGAACTGAGTATAAAATGACCTTCCATTAGAGCCTGAGCTTGAATGAACTTATTCAAAATTTCGTTATATTTCACAATACACCTCTCATTTAATCCATAACTCTAACAACTCTATGAACTAAAGGAAGCTTCCTAATAGAGCTAATTACTAGATTTAAATGCGATAAATTAAACACTCCTAGGTCTATATCTAACTTATAAAAATCACTTGATCTTGTAATTAATTTCAAATTTTCAATATTAGCATTTGAAAGACCAATTGCCCTCGATATTTTTGCTAATGCGCCGACCTGATTCTTACAATCAATCATTATTCTTGCTATAAATCTTTCTGTTAAATTATTATCTATATCCCATGTTAAATCTATATATGAATTAATATTCTCACTATGCTTGTTAAGGTTTTTAGATTGCTTCGAATAAATTGTAATACCAGTATCACTATCTAATATTCCAAATATTTTATCTCCTGGAACGACCCTGCTATTTTCGGCAAATCTAAACGGTATATTTCTATCAAACCCTCTAACAGGTATACTTACACCATTAACCTGCATATTATTCTCTAAATCAAGATCTTCAGGATTATCCACAATCTTTAATTTTGCAAAGGCTTTTAATATCATTTCATGATTTATCTCACCTCTTCCAACTTTACTATAAAAATCATCTATAGACTTCAGACCAAACCTTGAACAGAAATCCTTCATATCATCAATTTTATTTACTTTAGTGTAAACTTTAATATGTTTATCTAATATTTCCTTACCTAGTTCTAAATATTGATTCTTTATTTTTTCTTTATTGATTCTTCTTATGGCTAATTTAGCTTTACCTGTCATAGTTATTTTTTCCCAAGCCATTGGGGGTAATGATTTCTCGTCTGTAATTATTTGAATTTCATCACCATTAAGCAATTCTGTATATAGCGGCGAATTAACACCATTAATTCTACAACCAATACATTTCATGCCAATATCAGTATGAACTTCAAATGCAAAATCAATTGGAGTTGCTCGCGGAGGTAATGCTATAATTCTTCCTTTTGGTGTAAAACAAAAAACTTGGTCTTGAAATAATTCTAATTTTGTATTTTCAAGAAAATCTTCTGAACTTTCTCCATGTTCTAACATCTCAAGTAAGTCTTCCAACCATGGGTAGGTCTGTTTTTCTTTATCAACAATACTATCTTTATAATTTCTATGCGCGGCAACCCCTCTTTCTGCAACATCATGCATCAGCCCTGTCCTAATTTGTAATTCTATTCTATTATTATCTGGACCTAGAATAGTTGTATGAATAGATTGATAATCATTTATTTTTGGAGTAGATATATAATCTTTGAATCTGCCTGGTATAGCATTCCATTTTTGATGAACAATACCAATAATTCTATAACAATCATCAATAGAGTTTAAAATTATACGAAACCCATAAATATCAGATAATTGTTCAAGAGATATAGATTTTCTTTCCATCTTGTGCCAAATTGAATAGGGTTTCTTTTCCCTGCCTTCAATTGAAAATTTTATTCCATTTGATGCGATTTCTTTAGATAATTCATTTTTTATTCCTAAAATCAATTTGCTAGAGTCTGCAGTAAGAGATTTTAGCTTTTCTAATATTACTTTTCTAGCCTTTGAATTTATTACTTCAAAAGATAGTTCTTCCAGCTCTTCTTTTAATGACTGAATGCCGAGCCTTCCTGAGAGCGGGGCGTAAATTTCTATTGTTTCCTTTGCTATGCTCAACCTTTTGTTTTGTGGCAAATAATTTATTGTTCTCATATTATGCAATCTATCAGCTAACTTAACAATCAAGACACGCACGTCATTAGACATTGCCAAAATAAGCTTTCTAAAATTCTCTGCTTGCTCTGCTTCTTTAGTAAACAAATTTAATTTGCCAATCTTCGTTAGACCATCCACTAAATCAGCAATTTCATCACCAAATTGATTTTTAACCTCAATTAATGTTAAATTTGTATCTTCAATGGTATCATGCAAAAGTGCAGTAATAATTGTGGAATCGTCTAACTTATATTCTGTCAAGATTTTTGCGACTGCTAATGGGTGAGAAATGTATGGGTCACCAGACTTACGTTTCTGATTTTGATGAGCACTCTCAGCCAAATTGAAAGCTCTATTTATTAAAACTTTATTTGTAGTTGGATTATATTTGCAAATGCTATCGATAAGCTGGGATTCAGTTAACATTAATATACCATAAAATATACATCATATTTTATTATATTTATAGTATAAGAAAAGTTAAATAAAAAAATTAAATCCTAGGAGGTTTATAACCACTATCTGCAGCTATAGCTTTTTCCATTCCTCTTAGAAGCTCTTCTTCTGACATTCTCTCACTATCTTCTTCAATCTGTTCGATGTTGTCACCAAATATCTTAGTGTCTAATGGCTCAACAGATGGCGCAGCATCCTCTTCGGGCTCGTCTACTTCTACATGTTTTTGAAGTGAATGAATAAGTTCTTCTCTTAAATCTTCTGGCGTTACTTGACTATTAGCAATTTCCCTTAGGGCTACTACTGGATTTTTGTCATTATCCTTTGGAACAGTTATTTGAGCACCGCCAGCTATCATCCTAGCACGATGACTTGCTACCAAAACCAAATCAAATCTATTTGCAACTTTTTCAATGCAATCTTCAACTGTTACTCTTGCCATAAATGTTACTCCTATATGCTTTACAATATCTATATTTTTTTTTATCAAGAATCAATGCAAAAATTACAAAATAACTAATTATGAATTATTTTTTAGTAATCTCTGCTTGCTTCTATTCCAATCTCTTTGCTTTTCTGTTTCACGTTTATCATGTAATTTCTTACCACGAGCAATGGCAATTTGTAATTTAGCGATCCCATCTATATTAAAATAAATCTTTAGAGGAATTATAGTTAGCCCCTTCTGATCAATAAACCCTTGTATCTTTTTTATTTCTCTTTTATGCAGTAATAACTTTTTTATTCTGCGAGGATTATGCTTTGGTTGATTGCTATTTTTATACTCATCAATCTGTAAATTATGAATTAGGATTTCATTCTTTTCTGACGCTGCGTAAGTGTCTGTAATATTGACTTTGCTTGTTCTAAGAGATTTTACTTCAGAACCAGTTAAAATAATTCCAGCTTCTAAGGTATCTATAATTTCAAAATTGAATCTGGCTTTTCTATTTTGTGCTACTATCTTACTGTTTTTTTCAGACATATAATAAATGCTTTAGATAAGTCCCGCGAATACCATTGCCTTTTTGACTGATTCTTTTGTAGCGTCAGTGACACCAACCAGAGGCAATCTTACAATTTCATCACAAAAACCTAATAAGCTCATTCCGTATTTAACTGGCGCAGGACTAGTTTCTATAAATAGAGCTTGATGAAGTGGAGTAAGTTTATCCTGAATACGAAGAGCTGTACTATAATCTTTTGATAAGCATGATAATTGAAATTCTGAACAAAGTTTAGGTGCTATATTTGAAGTCACAGAAATACACCCATGACCACCATGTGCCATTAGACCAAGGGCTGTCATATCTTCCCCTGATAATTGAATAAAATCTTTTCCAAGACTATTACGTTGTAAACTTATTCTTGATATATCTGCTGTTGCATCTTTAATTCCTATGATCTTATCTAATTTCGCAAGTTTGGATAAAGTTTCAATTGTCATATCTACTACGCACCTACCAGGAATATTATATATAATGATCGGAATTTTTGAGATATCATTTAATTTCTTAAAGTGCGCATAAAGCCCATCTTGCGTGGGCTTGTTATAATATGGGGTTACTATCAGAGCAGCCTCAGCGCCTGCAATAGCTGCATGTTCAATAAAATCTAAAGCTTCATCTGTATTATTTGATCCTGCTCCAGCGATAATGGGAACACGCTTTCCAACTGCATCAACGCAAATCTCAATAACCTTTTTATGTTCGGCATGCGATAATGTTGGCGACTCTCCTGTTGTCCCAACTGGAACGAAACCATTTGTACCTTGTTCAATTTGCCAATTAATATGTTTTATGAAATTAACTTCATCTATAGCTCCATCTTTCTGAAAAGGAGTTACTAACGCTGTTATTGAACCGCTAAACATAATTTATTTCCATTGTGATTATTTAATATTATTATATCAATAAATAATAATATATACAATTTTATAAATATAAATCAATGATGTTAAGGAATCGAAAAAAAAAATTTAGAATATGCTGTTTTATGAGACCCTCAATAAGAAATTTTCTTGTACTTCTATTTATCAGCGTTCTTATATTCAAGCCTATAATATTAAACAGCAAGACATTTAGCATCCCAAATGTAAAGCCTTCACTATATATTCTTACTGGAGAAGACTTTACAATTCCAATCGAAAAAATAAATAATTTGAAACTTATGAATATCCCTAATGATAAGTACATTGAATTTTATAAAATTTTTTCAGTTATCAGTGATAAAAAATTAAATGATTTGGAATTATCAAATTTAATAACAAAATATGTGTATTCAGATGAATTAACTCATCAGATTATTGCTTGGTATTTGCTAAGATCTTCACATACTAAACCAAAATTACCTGAAATGTATCATTTTCTCATCAAAAACGAAGATTGGCCAGATACTAAGATAATAAGAAAAAAAATTGAAAACTTCATAATAAATCATCCTACAAAAGATAGTTTCGTAAGTAATTATTTTCAATCTTATCCTCCTCTTACTGGAGATGGTCACTTAGCTCTTTCAATAAGTAAATTCAAATCCAAAGATTACAAAAAAGCAAAAGAATCATATGATTTAGCTTGGCATAAAATGAAATTAACAAAAGAAGCAAAAGAAAAATTTATTAATTATTGTAATATTTGTATTTCAAGGGATGATAATATTACAAGATTTGAAAGAATGCTTTATCTGGGAGATTTAGATGAATTGAAAGATATAGCCAAATCTATTGGCACAGAATATGTCTCCTTGGCTAATATTGCAAAAAAACTAAAGAACAATGAAACAATAATATCTACTGAATTTATGAAGATTGAGAAAGGCCAATACAATAACTCAATATATCATTACTTAAAATTAATTTGGTTAAATAAGAAAAAAAACACCAAAAATACATACGAATATCTAAATAAACATAAAAATACTTTAAATATCAGAAACCCTACATTGTGGGGGGTTCAGGCTGAAATATTAGGAAGATCCTTAATAAGTGAAAAAAAATATAGAGAAGCCTATGAAGCTATGAATCTTAAAAATACTGAAAAAAATCAAATTTTTTCAAATCTGGAGTTTTTGAAAGGTTGGATTTCCCTCCGTATATTTAATGATAATAAAAGATCAATTAATCATTTTGAGAAATTATATCGACTATCTCCAACAGATGACAATAAATCCATGGCACTGTATTGGATAGCAGAGAATTTATCTATCATGGGAGATACTGATGAAGAAATCAAATATCTTTCTGATTCAGCAAGATTTTATGACACATTTTATGGTTTAATTTCCTTGAGTAAATTAAAAGAAAATAATATTGAGCCTAAAATAATTATAAACAATCAAGATAACCCTAACTTTAAAGAAACTATAGATTTAGAAAAAATAACAGCGATTGAATTACTAACTGCAGTTGACAAGAAATACCTTGCTGCAAAATTTATAAATATAGTATTTGAAGAGGATATAAATTATAACCATTCCAATTATATTGCTAATCTTGCAAATATGAAACATTTACCACAAACTTCAATAAAAATTGCAAAAAAAACTGGGATTAAAAGTATTAATATAAATTATCTATATCCAACTATTGATTTCCCATTAATTTACAAGCCAAATGACAGAGAACACTTAATAAAAGAATTAATTTACTCAATTATAAGACAAGAGAGTGAGTTTTCCTCTGAAGCTATTAGCTATTCCGGAGCAATTGGTATCATGCAAATTATGCCCAGCACAGCTAAAATGTTATCAAATCAGGAGAAAATTAAGTATAATCAAGATCAACTTCTTGAAGACTCCTCATATAATATACAACTTGGCAGCAGATATATTCATGATTTAATTAATCAGTTTGATGGATCATACGTATACGCTATTAGTGCGTATAATGCAGGTCCATCGCGTATAAAAAAGTGGAGCAAAGATTACACAACAAGTAATATAATTGATTGGATTGAATTAATCCCTTTTAAAGAGACCAGATATTATGTAAAAAATGTCCTTAGAAATGTTCAATTCTATAAAATTTTGTTGTATACCGAAGATAATGAATTTAATATAATTTATGATCTCAGAAGAGGACCTGTTTAGAAGATTCATTAAAATATTTGGAGAGATGGCCGAGTGGCTGAAGGCGCTCCCCTGCTAAGGGAGTATACGAGAGATCGTATCGTGGGTTCGAATCCCACTCTCTCCGCCATCATGAGATAGATATTACTTAATCTGATATTTAATATTAAAATTTTAGAAAGAATTAGATATGGCGGCGCGTAGTTTGTTGAAAAATAGAAACTTTTTATTTTATTTATCAATTCGTTGGTTCTATTCACTCGCCATCCAATCAATTACATTAACTGTAGGATGGCAAGTTTATACATTAACAGGGAACCCTCTTGATTTAGGCTTAATTGGTTTGGCTCAAGTTTTCCCGATATTTTTGTTTATACTACCATCAGGTGTAATTGCAGATAAATTTGATAGAAAATTAGTCATATCATTATGCACTATTGTTCATTTATTCGTTGCCATTTATCTATTATATTATTCACTTTCAGACCCCACTAGTATCTGGCCAATTTTAACTGCTCTATTGGTTCACGGAACAGCTAGAGCAATGTACCAGCCGAGTCTATCAGCTATTTTACCAAACATTGTAGAAAAAAAAGTCTTTCCAAATGCTACAGCATATAATTCGTCAGTGGGCAAATTAGGGCATTTAATTGGTCCCCTCGCAAGTGGAATAATTATCTCATTTTACGATACTAAAGTTTATATTTTTGCTATTGTATGTTTGGGAATTTCTACTCTATCAACATTATTACTCAAGAATCCAAAAAATTCTAATAACTTAAAATCAGTGTCTCTATCGGTTGTAATTAGTGGATTTGTCTATGTATGGAAAACTAGGCTAATTCTAGGTACTATGTCCATTGATTTATTCGCTGTTTTATTTGGAGGTATAATGGGAATGCTTCCAATTTTTGCAATAGATATTTTAAAAATTGGACCTGAAGGTCTTGGTTTACTTAGAACAATGCCTGCTGTTGGAGGTGTGTTAACTGGAATTCTGCTTACTCAACTCCCACCCATAAATAATGCTGGTAAAAACTTACTTATATCAATGACTGTATTTGGATTTGCAACAACAATATTTGCCTTATCCTCTATATTATGGCTTTCCTTGTTAATGCTATTTATTTATGGGGCAGCAGATATGGTTAGTGTATACATAAGACAAACCATCATTCCTATAATCACTCCGGATAATATGCGTGGAAGAGTTGGTTCAGTCCATTCAATAGCAACTAATAGCTCCAATGAAATTGGAGATCTTCGTGCAGGAGTAACCGCAAGTTTTATTGGAATTGTCCCATCAGTTTTTATCGGTGGGATTATAACAATTGGGATAAGTGTTCTATGGTCAGTTCTATTTCCTGAGCTTAAGAAAGTTAAAAAAATGGAAAATTTATAGATTCAGACGCAACATTAATCAACTTTTAAAACATGTTCTAATTTGATAATGAATTCATCTTTAGAATTTTGGTCTAAATAGAATTCATACCCTATATTTTTTATCTGATCAGGATGGTCAGTTTTCGAGACAAAAACCCAGGCACCCTGACCAATTGGTTCGTTGTAAACTTCTAAGTTAATAGTATAATTATCTATTGTTTCAATTTCTATATCTGCATCTGGTCTAAGATTATATGTATCACCCTCTCTCATATCTCGAAATTCTACTTTTAGGAATTGTCTCATAACACTTCTGAGCCCAATTGATGTACGGGTTTCAATACCAGATAGGAAGTCTACCATTCTAAACTTGTTATTATCTATTGGATCACGTCCAAATTTTAATGGAGTTCGATCACCTCTTGATACGTGAAGTCTTAAAATATTATCAGGAACCAGATCAAATAGCCGCGTGCTAATCCAATTTTTAACCCCATCTGAAGCATTAAGATTTCCAGAAACTAACCATGTTTCCATACTGCTAGGATTTCTTAGGTAAACCCCAAATTCACCTCTTTTAATAAGGTTTGGTATCCTTTTCCCTACTATAACTGATGCAAGAATTTTATTATTATCATTATATAATTCCATTAAATAAGATTTTGCGTTTGGCAAGCTTGCGTCTTCTAAGTCTAATTTTGTAAATAAATGCTGTCTTTGTGTTTTTGGTTCGATTTTAATTGCATTTGAAGCCGCTATCAAATTTGTTTTAACTTTATTAGTATCTGCAGGAAAATTGTCTTTATTCTTCAAAATCCATTCATTATCTAATCTAACTATTTCAAAAGTATTTCCTGATTGTGATATTTTAATGAGAGAAACATCATTTATTTCATCTTTTAATCCTGGGAAATAATATTCTCCAGTTGTTATTTTTTTATCCCAAGATGTATTACGACCAGTCATCACAACTAAGAATAAAAATATAGCTGCAAGTAAAAAAAGAGCTAAGGACAGTTTTCTTGGCATTTAGTTTTCTCCCCGATTCCTAATTCGACTTATAGTATATTTCCTTATAACCCAAAAGATAACTCCAAATGCTAGAAATATAATTGGAATACCAGCCATATTAGTAACCTTAATCACACTATTTAACGTCTCTAATTCTTGCGCAAGCTGAAGTTTTATAGATCTTAATTCCTTTTGAACATTTTGACTCTTGTTGCGGAAATCCTTAAATGCATCAAGATCATCCTGACCTAAGAGCACTGAACCACCAGCTTTTTGTTCAAGATCTTTCATTCTATTTTGCAAAGCAGCCATTTCGTTAGCTAGAGAACGTTCTTTTTCTCTAAACACCCTCTCAGATTCCAATTGAAGATTGTTAATTAGAGTAAATGGTCTATCCATGACCCCCCTAGATCTCAATGATGCTAAGGTCGACGCATCACTTAAATTCTCAAGTGCATTTACTACAAATGCAGCATTATTTGCAAATGGTGTAAGAAGCTCTTCAGCAAAATAATCTTTTACATTTACCCAGAACTGATCTTCTAGAAAATCAACATCTGATATAACGATTACATTTATATCCCCCTGATCAATATGAGTATTTTTTTCGTAAGATGAAATATTATTTTCATTTAGCATGCTAAATACGGAACTTGCATTACCTTGTATCCTGACCGATAAATTATAATTAGTTTCTGATGCTTTAAAGTCTCTCAATAATTTATTTAGGTCTGGATTGTCACTAACGTCATCTTTTGCAATTAACATTGATTGTTTACTAGTAGAGAAAACACTAGTTATTGTTGTTTTTGAGCCAGGAATTTCCTCTATCACTCCTGCCGTTGTAAGATTCAGCAGATCAATACCACTTACTATTGGATCTTGTTGATTTATGTAATCTTTTGTTATACCCAAGAGTGCTAAGTAATTGTTATAAACTCTGTCACCTCTATCACCAACTTGAGCAGGTCTTGCTAATTCCAGATCTCCAGCAACTGAATCAGGAATTATCCTAACACCCCATTTTTCAAGGAGATAGTCTAGTTTTCTATCATATTCAATACCAGCTGCGACAGTTGTATTAGGATCTAGAGCTATTAATATCTTCCCACCATTTAATGCGAACTGATCTATTGCATAAATTGCCTGATCAGAAAAACTTAAAGGCTGAACAATAAATAATGCATCCAGATCTTGCGGAATTAACTTTAGTTGAGAACTATCACTATTATAATCCAATAATGTTATTACATCAAAAAACTCATTTATTTGCCCCATTACTTTCCATGGTTGCACTGCACCACCTTGATTATCAAGAACCCCATCAATACCTAATCCAGTAATAAATCCAACTTTTGGTTTTTCTTCTCTTGATAATGAGTAAATACTTGATGTTAAGTCATATTCCAAAAACTCTTCTCTTTCAATATCCATGAAAGGTATAACCTCAACATCTCCTGATGAATTATAGGCTCTTATACCGAAATAACCATATTCACCTGATTGATTTAGGGGAATTCCTCTTATATTATCTGCAAGCGCCTGTTCTTCAATCTCAGTAAATGGTTCTGGATTATATACAGTAAAAATTACCTTACCTCCAGATAGATCCTGATATCTTTTCATAAGTGTTTTTATTCGATCGGAAAACAACTTAAATGGAGGGTAATTATCACCCAATCTATCAGTGAAATAAAACTTTATATT
>JAQWOP010000007.1 GCA_029245795.1 Hyphomicrobiales bacterium | reverse complement strand
CCAACTGAGCTAACCGCCCCTACGATAATCAAAAAATACAGTAAAACAAATAAAAAATCTATAAATAAATAATATAATATCCAAAAAAAAACGTACGGTATAAATACCGTACGAATTTTAGTTTTTTTATTAGTAAATAATCTTAAAAATTATTTATTAACTGCGTCTTTAAGAGCTTTACCTGATTTAAATTTTGCACTCTTTGATGCAGGAATATTAATAGCCTCACCAGTTCTTGGATTACGACCGGTTGTAGCTTTTCTATTCGCTACTGAGAAAGTTCCAAAACCAACTAATCTTACATCATCACCTTTACTTAATGCTGATGAAACTGAATCAAGAACAGATTCAACGGCACTCGCAGCAGCAGTTTTAGAAATACCTGCTGCATCTGCTACATTATTAATTAGATCATTTTTATTCATAGTTATACCCCTTTAGTAATATTTAATTTAATAATTTACAACAAAAGTTAATTAATGATTAATCGTAACAATTGATCCAAAGGTAATCAAAAGAAAAAATATAAAAATGTTAAATAAACAGCAGAAAACCAGTACTTATACACTAATTTAAGCATATAAAACTAAAAAAATGAAAAAATATTAATATTTTCAGCATAAAAAATGCAAATAAACAGAATCAGTTAATGGGCAATAGAAGGCATATTTTTATCGACTGAACCAATGATTGTTTCATCATGAGCCTCAACATCCTCCTTACTCCATTCTATTGACTCTATTTTAGCAGTAAGTGCTTGTTGAATTATTTCGTCAATTAATGTTACAGGAATAATATTAAGGTCCCCAATTATTTCCTTTGAAATTTCAGATAAATCTTTTTTATTTTCTTCAGGTATAAAAACTGTCTTGATACCCCCCCTTGACGCAGCAAGTAATTTTTCTTTAAGACCTCCGATTGGAAGCACTCTTCCCCTGAGTGTAATTTCCCCCGTCATCGCCACATCTTTTCTAACTGGAATTTGTGTCATTAAAGATATAATTGCGGTTGCCATCGCAACACCAGCAGAAGGTCCATCTTTTGGAGTCGCTCCTTCAGGGACATGAACATGAACATCCCTTTTATCAAATAATGGAGGTTTAATGCCATATTTTGTAGCATTTGATCTTACATAGGAAGCTGCAGCAGATATGGATTCCTTCATAACATCCTTAAGGTTGCCAGTAACAGTCATCCTACCCTTACCAGGCATCATGGCGCCTTCAATTGTTAGTAATTCTCCACCATATTCTGTCCAAGCTAACCCAGTAACGATTCCAATCTGATCATTTCTTTCAGCTTCTCCATATCTATACTTAAACACACCCAAGTATTCGGATATATTATCTTTAGTAATATTTATGGATTTAACATCATCTGTTAATATTTTTTTTGTGGCTTTTCTAGCAATCTTAGATAATTCACGCTCTAAACTCCTAACACCAGCTTCTTTTGTATATCTTCGTATAATTTCTGTTAAACCTTCATCATCAATACTTATTTCTGAATTTGCAAGAGCATGTAAATCATATACCTTTGGTAACAAATGTTTCTTTGCTATTTGAAGTTTTTCATTTTCTGTATAACCTGCAATTCTTATGATTTCCATTCTATCCATCAAAGCAGGATGAATATTTAATGTATTTGCAGTAGTTATAAACATTATGTCTGATAAATCATAATCAACTTCTAAATAATGATCATTAAACTTATCATTCTGTTCTGGGTCAAGCACTTCAAGCAATGCAGATGATGGATCCCCTCTATAATCAGAACCAAGCTTATCTATCTCATCTAATAAGAATAATGGGTTTTTTGTCTTCACTTTTTTCATAGACTGAATAATTCTACCTGGAAGTGAACCGATATATGTTCTTCTATGACCTCTAATTTCTGCCTCATCTCTAACACCACCTAAGCTTACCCTTACAAAGTCTCTACCTGTTGCTTGGGCTATAGACTTACCTAACGATGTTTTCCCTACTCCAGGTGGACCAACTAGGCATAATATTGGCCCCTTAAGCTTTTTTGTCCTTTTTTGAACAGCAATATATTCAATTATTCTTTCTTTTACTTTTTCTAAACCAAAATGATCATTATCTAAAATATCTTCAGAATAACTAATCGGTTTATTAAAACGTGATTTCTTTGACCACGGAATTGAAATAATCCAATCTAAATAATTCCTAACAACTGTAGCTTCAGCAGACATTGGACTCATTTGTTTTAATTTTTTAAATTCTGATGTTGTTTTCTCTTTAACATCCTTTGGCAATTTTAAGGACTTCAACTTTGTTTCTAATTCCAAAATATCATCCGCCCCATCTTCGCCATCTTTGCCAAGTTCTTTTTGGATAGCTTTCATTTGCTCATTAAGATAATATTCCCTTTGAGTTTTTTCCATATTCCTTTTGACACGACCCCTAATTCTTTTTTCAGTTTGTAATACATCTATTTCACCCTCTAGGTAGCCTAGAATTAATTCAAACCTTTCTTTTAGGTTGTTCAACTCAAGAATCTTTTGTTTTAATGATAATTTGATTTGTAAATTTGATGCAATAGTATCCGCTATTTTTGAATAATCATCAATCTCCGATACAGAATTAAATGTATCTGAAGGGATTTTTCTATTGATCTTTGTATAACTTTCAAACTGCATCAAACATGATCTCGCAATTGCTTCAATTTCAGGATCATCAGGAATAATTTCTTCAATAAAATCTACCTCAACTTGATGAAATTTTTCACCTACAATAAATTTTTTGATCTTTGCTCTACTAGTTCCTTCCACAAGGACTTTTACTGTGTTATCAGGCAATTTTAAAAGTTGCATTATGGAAGCTACAGTACCAATCTGATATAAGTTTTCTTCTGTAGGATTTTCAGTCACAGACTCAATTTGTGAGACCAAGAATAGCTCACGGTCATTATTCATCACTTCTTCGAGTGCTTGAATGGATTTTTCACGGCCAACAAAAAGAGGTACGACCATATTAGGATAAACAACTATATCCCTTAATGGTAGGATTGGATATAAATCATCATTTTTGTTATTATACTCGTCCATAATTAATCCTTATAAAAACACTAAAAAAAGTTTCTATATTTAATTTGGAACTTATTGATTAGAGTTTCAAGTTTTTTTAGAAGAAATAAACTATAATATTAGATTATGCAGAGTTTCCAATGTCTTCTTTATGGTCCGAATGAATATAAAGTGGACGAGATTTACCTTCAATAACTTCATTTGATATAACAACTTCTTCAACAGATTCTAATTCGGGCAATTCAAACATTGTTTCTAGGAGAATGGATTCGAGTATTGATCTAAGGCCACGAGCTCCTGTTTTTCTTTCTATTGCCTTTTTTGCGATAGATATGAGAGATTCATCTGAAAAAGTAAGTTTTACATTCTCAATCTCGAACATCCGTTGATATTGCTTGACCAAAGCATTTTTTGGTTCGGTTAGAATTTTCACTAGACTTTCTTCATTCAAATCTTCTAGTGTCGCAATTATAGGAACACGACCAACAAATTCTGGGATAAGACCAAATTTTAGAAGATCTTCTGGTTCAAGTAGGTTAAATAATTCATCAATATTTTTTTCTTCAACTTCTTCTACTGAGGCACCAAATCCCATCGATGAATCATTTGTTCTTTTTGCAATTATCTTTTCTAGTCCAGCAAAGGCTCCGCCACAAATAAATAATATATTTGTTGTATCAACTTGCAGGAATTCCTGTTGAGGATGTTTTCTGCCTCCTTGGGGGGGAACACTTGCTATGGTTCCTTCCATTATTTTCAAAAGAGCCTGCTGAACACCCTCTCCTGACACATCTCTAGTAATAGAGGGATTATCAGATTTTCGACTAATCTTGTCAACTTCATCTATATAAACTATTCCTCTTTGCGCTTTCTCAACATTATAATCCGCTGCTTGAAGAAGTTTTAAAATTATATTCTCTACATCTTCACCAACATATCCAGCTTCAGTTAAACTAGTTGCATCAGCCATTGTAAAGGGAACATCTAATATTCTAGCTAAAGTTTGAGCGAGAAGAGTCTTACCACTACCCGTAGGTCCTACAATCATTATATTTGATTTAGAAAGCTCAATATCATTCGTTGATTTTGACTCATTTGACAATCTTTTATAGTGATTATGTACGGCAACTGAAAGTACTTTTTTTGCATAACCTTGACCAATAACATATTCTTTGAGAATATCAAAAATCTCCGATGGAGATGGTAAGTCTTTATCTGACTTAATTACTGAGGCTTTTGTTTCCTCACGGATAATATCAGTGCATAAATCAACACATTCGTCACATATAAATACAGTAGGTCCTGCAATTAATTTACGAACTTCATGTTGGCTCTTGCCACAAAATGAACAATATAGGGTAGCCTTTGTATCACTATTTCCAACTTTACTCATATTCTAATTCTCACATCTATTTACAAGATATATTTATAATATAAATCTTAATAAGATATAAATTATGTCACTTATCTTTCTTTTCTGAGTCTGATCTAGATGCAATTACGTGATCTATGATTCCAAAATCCTTTGCCTCGTTTGCATCCATAAAATAATCTCTATCTAGAGTGTTTTCTATCATAGAATATTCCTGTCCAGTATGATTCACATATAGATTATTTAACTTCTTTTTGATTTTAATTATATCTTCAGCATGTCTTTCAATATCACTTGCCTGACCTGAAAAACCTCCTGATGGCTGATGAACCATTACCCTTGAATGTGGTAAGCAATATCTCATACCTTTTTCTCCAGCAGCTAGTAATAATGATCCCATAGACGCCGCCTGCCCTATACACAATGTTGATACAGGAGGCCTAATGAATTGCATTGTATCATATATTGCCATCCCTGATGTAACGACTCCTCCTGGTGAATTTATATAAATAGAGATTTCTTTCTTAGGATTTTCAGCTTCTAAAAAAAGTAATTGAGCTGTTACTATTGTTGAAACACTATCGTCAATTGGCCCTGTAATGAATATAATTCTTTCTTTAAGTAGCCTTGAAAATATATCATATGCTCTTTCCCCTCTATTTGATTGCTCTACAACCATCGGAATTAAATTCATATTTAAGTCTTTGCTATCTGTCATTAGTACCTCATTAAGTTATTTTTTTGTTTTCTTTTCTGAGTTTGCTTTTGTTTTTTTCTTCACGTCCTTAGTTTTATCATCAGTCTTGGATTTTTTCACTGTTTTCTTTGGTTTTGATGAATGTTCATGATCGTGGTCGTGATCGTGCGCCAATAATTGTGACCTTGAAATAACCTCTTCTTTAATCTTTACTAATTCCAAAATATAATCCACAACTTTTTCTTCAATTAAAGGTGACCTTATTTGCATCATAGCATTAGGATTATTTTGATATAGTTTTATTATTTCACTTTCTTGACCAGGATATTTTCTAGCTTGTTCAAAGAGAGCCTTATTAACTTCATCTTCCGTAACATCAATTGATTCATCTTCTGATACCTTATTGAAAAAAAGACCAATTTTGACACGCCTTTTTGCTATATCCTTGTATTCTTTTTGGGATTTTTTCTCATCCTTAATAACATCTTCTACTTTCTTTCCAGAATCAGTTATTTCTTTAATATAATTAGACCAAATTGATTCAAACTCTTCGTTCACCATTGTAGGTGGAAGATCAAAATCAAGATCTAAATTTAATTTATCTAACAATTCTCTTTTTACTTTTGATTTTGATATTGATTCATAATCTTTTTCTAATTGCTCGGATATTTGATCTTTCAATTTTTTTAAATCGTCAAAACCGAGCCTTTTTGCAAAATCATTATCTATTTTTGTTTTTGTCGGCTTTTCTATTTTTTTTACCTTAGTTTCAAATATTGCTTCTTTACCTGCCAGTTGTTCCACTTGATAGTCATCAGGAAACTTAACTTTTATATTAATTTCTTTATCTACTAATGCTCCTTGCAATTGATCCTCAAAACCTGGGATAAAGGATCCAGAACCTAAAACTAATGGAGCATCATTCGCTGATCCGCCCTCAAAGATTTCACCATCGATCTTTCCAATAAAATCAATAGTTACTTGGTCTCCAATTGATGCTTTTTCTTTCTCTTTTCTGTCCTCAAAACTCTTATTTTCTTCTGCAATTTTTACAAGTGCTTCATCAACGTCCTCTTTCACAACCTTTGCAATCTTTTTTATAACAGATATTCCATCATATTTTGGAATCTTAATTTCAGGCATTATCTCGTATACCATTTTATAAGTAAGATCCTTTTGGAGATTAATTATTTTATCTATTTCTTCTTTTTCCTTTTCTTCAGAAGGTTTTCCTTCGTAAAAGGTAATTTTTGGTTGAATGGCTGATTTCTCATTCCTGTCATTTAGAGCTTTCTTAGAAGAATCTTTGATTATCTCCTCAACAACTTCGGGCATAAGTCTTTCGGAGAAAACTCTTCTTAAATGTGCTATTGGCACTTTCCCAGGGCGGAACCCTTTCAATTGAACTGTTTTCTTTAAATCTTCTAATTTAGATAGTAATTTATTTTCAATATGATCTTTGGGAACTTCAACTTTTATTTCCCTATTTAGATCTTTTACTAAAACTTCAGATACATTCATCATTTACTCACTTGTAGGAATTATTGTGGTGCGGGCGAAGGGAATCGAACCCCCACTCCGTAAGGAACCAGAACCTAAATCTGGCGCGTCTACCAGTTCCGCCACGCCCGCAGGAAGTATAATATATAATATATTAAATATTATTTTGAAACATATTTTTAAAAAAAAATTCTCAAGGAGTTTCAGTGGATAATTTACTAATGCTTATTTTTCAAGCATATTGCCTAATAATTAGGCAAATAATTATATTTTATAATAAAAAATAAAGTAAGAAAATATTTAATGCATTGTAATTAAACGTTAAATAAATATATTTTTTAATTGGCACGATATTTGCATCTATGTATATATATATTTATATGAGGTTTTCATGAAAAAGATAGAAGCAATTATAAAACCCTTCAAACTAGATGAAGTTAAAGAAAAACTACAGGCAGTTGGTGTTTCTGGTATAACTGTTCTTGAAGCAAAGGGTGTTGGTCGTCAAAAAGGCCATACAGAATTATACCGTGGAGCTGAGTATGTCATAGATTTTCTTCCAAAAATCAAAATAGAATTAGTTACAACAGATTTACTAGCCCCTGATGTAGTTAGGGTTATTCAAGAAACATCTCATACTGGTAAAATTGGTGATGGGAAAATATTTATTACAACAATCGATGATGTTGTAAGAATTAGAACCGGCGAAACTGGCGAAGAAGCAATTTAAAATAAGGAGTTAAAAATGCCAAAAGTAAGTGAAATATTAAAAGATATAAAAGATAATGAAGTTAAGTTTGTTGATCTTAGGTTTACTGATCCACGAGGAAAACTTCAGCACGTAACAATGGATTCAGCCAAAATGGATGATGATGCATTTGCTGATGGTGTTATGTTTGACGGATCGTCTATAGCTGGTTGGAAAGCAATCAATGAATCAGATATGACTTTGATGCCAGATCCTGATACAGCTCATTCAGACCCTTTCTTTGCTCAATCTACAATGGCTATATTCTGTGACATTCTAGACCCTATATCAGGTGAAGGTTATGACAGAGATCCAAGGTTTATAGCAAAAAAATCTGAAGCATACTTAAAATCAACTGGTATTGGTGACACATCATCATTTGGCCCAGAAGCAGAATTTTTTATGTTTGATGACGTAAGATTTGCTGCTGATCCATTTCAGACAGGTTTTGAAGTTGATTGCACAGAATTACCATCCAATAATGCAACAGAATATGAATCTGGGAATCTTGGTCATAGACCCCGTATAAAAGGTGGCTATTTTCCAGTACCACCAGTTGACTCAGCTCAGGATATAAGATCAGAGATGGTGAGTGTTATGTCTGATATGGGAGTTGTTACAGAAAAGCATCATCATGAAGTTGGAGCAGCTCAACATGAATTAGGTATAGAATTTGATAGCCTTACAAAGATTGCTGATAAACAACAAATTTATAAATATGTAATTCACCAAGTTGCAAATGCATACGGAAAAACAGCTACATTCATGCCAAAACCAATTTATGGTGATAATGGCTCTGGAATGCATTGTCATCAGTCAATATGGAAAGATGGCAAACCTGTTTTTGCCGGAGATGATTATGCAGGACTCTCTGAGACTGCACTTTACTATATAGGTGGAATATTAAAACATGCAAAATCAATCAACGCATTTGCTAATGCCTCAACAAACTCATATAAGAGACTTGTGCCAGGCTTTGAAGCACCTGTTCTATTAGCATACTCAGCTAGAAATAGATCAGCATCATGCAGAATACCGTTTGGAAAGTCCCCTAATGCAAAAAGAATTGAAATCCGATTTCCTGACCCATCAGCAAATCCTTACCTAGCATTTTCTTCAATGCTCATGGCTGGTATTGATGGTATTAAAAATAAAATTCACCCAGGGAAGCCAACAGATCAAGATTTATATGATTTACCTCTCAAAGAACTAAAGAAAATACCAACAGTTGCTGGAAGTTTAAGAGAGGCATTAGATAGTCTAGCCAAAGATAATGACTTCTTGACTGCAGGTGATGTTTTTACAAAAGACCAAATTGAAGCTTACATTGACTTAAAAATGGAAGAAGTTATCAAATACGAACATACACCTCACCCAGTTGAATTTGATATGTATTACAGCGTATAAAATTAACTACCTTTCTAACGCTTATAAAGATACTAAAAGTAACATTAATAAGATTGTTGCTTTTAGTATTTTTTATATGTCCAGAATATATGTATAATAATAAAATTACTTGATTCTATTTATTTTATATTACCATGAATGATTTATTTGATACATTGCCACAAGCTCCATTGAAAACCTTAGTAAATAATAAAACTAAAATAGAGAAAAATTCAAAAAAAAACTCCTATAATGCTGAAAATATTACTATTCTTGAAGGACTAGAACCTGTCCGAAAGCGACCTGGTATGTATATTGGCGGTATTGACGTCAAAGCTCTTCATCATTTATTTAATGAGATAATTGATAATTCTGTTGATGAAGTAATTGCCGGATACGCTGATATAATAAATGTTACTTTAAACACAAATAATCAAATAATAATATCTGATAATGGTCGAGGTATACCCATTGATCCGCATCCAAAATCACCTAATAAATCTGCTCTTGAGATTATCTTAACAACTCTTCATGCTGGCGGAAAATTTGATAATAATTCATATAAAACCTCCGGTGGGCTTCATGGTGTTGGAATTTCTGTTGTGAATGCTTTATCAGAATATTTAAGAGTTGAAGTAATTCGTGAAAAGAAAAAATATTTCCAAGAATTCTCTCGTGGCAAACCAACCTCCAAAATGACATCCATTGGAAAAACAATAGAGAATAATGGTACTACTATAATATTTAACCCAGATTCTACTATATTTGAGAATGATATAAACTTTGAAGTAGATATAATTGTAGAAATAATAAAAACAAAGGCTTACCTTGTTTCTGGTCTTAAAATAAACTGGCTTGATAATAGAGATATTGAAGATAAAAAAGAAAAAATTCAATTTTTTTATCCAAATGGAATATCTGATTTTATTGAAGAGATGGCTAATTCTAGAGAACTTCTCGTTAACTCTAAATTTATAGGAAAATCTTCTTCAAAAAGTTCAGATGGTATAGTTGAATGGGCTATTTTGTGGTCCAATGATGATAAAAATAAGATCAAATCCTATTGCAACACTATTCCAACAATTAATGGTGGTACTCATGAAAACGCATTCAAAAATGCAATATTAAAATCACTAAAAAAATATGGCGAGATGATAGGTGTTAAAAATTCTAAGATAATTATTTTAGATGATATTATAAATTACACTGATGGAATTATCTCAATATTTATTAATGAACCTGAATTCCAAGGACAAACAAAAGAGAAGCTTAGCTCCAAAGTTGCAACAGCACTTACAAATGATATTATTTGTGATAATTTCGACCATTGGCTTTCTGCAAACCCCAATGAGTCATCAAAACTAATTGAATTCTTTATAAATATTGCAAACTCAAGAATAAATAAGAAATTCGAAAAAGATCTCAATAGAAAATCTGCACTTAGAAAACTTCGTTTGCCAGGAAAACTGGCTGATTGCTTAAATGAAAAGTCAGCTGGAACAGAACTTTTCATAGTTGAAGGTGACTCTGCAGGTGGATCAGCAAAACAAGCCAGAGATAAAAAATACCAAGCTGTCTTGCCACTTAGAGGAAAAATATTAAATGTTGCAAGTAGTAGTGCTCAAAAATATTACCAAAACCAACAACTCAAAGACTTAGTTCTAGCACTTGGATGCGGAACAGCTGAGAACTATGACGATTCAAAACTCAGATACGAAAAAGTTATAATAATGACCGATGCTGATGTTGATGGTGCACATATAGCAGCCTTGATGATAACATTCTTTTTTAAAGAAATGATACAACTTATTAAAAACAAACATCTTTATGTTGCCGTTCCACCTTTATATAAATTATCTTCTAATAATAAGATATTTTATGCTAATGATGATAATGATAGGGATAGAATTGTAAGCAAAGAATTCAAAACTATTTCCAAAGTTGATGTATCAAGGTTTAAAGGTCTAGGTGAGATGCTTCCAATGCAATTAAGAGAAACAACTATGAATAAAGAAACTCGTAAACTTCTCCAAATATCGATAGAGAATTCCCCTATCGAATACTACGAAACTTTTATTGACCAAATAATGGGGTCAAAACCAGAAGCAAGATATAAATTCATTTATGATAATGCAAACTTTATTGAGAGATAGAGATTCTTGATTAAAAATAGATACCCAAATATCAAATGCTAAAGAAAGAACAATTAATATCAGTATTAGAAATTATCGAAGATGGAATTATAATTATTTCATCAAATTTTGATGTTCAACACGCTAATAAGAAGGCTATCGAATATTTTGGTAAAAGAATAATAGGAAAGCCCATTTATAGCTTTATTCGAAGTAATAAACTAATAGAAGTAATATCTGAAGATTCCAATATAAATACCACTTTTCAATATAATGGAAATCTTAATAAGCAGTCTTTAGAATTGACCTATTTACAAACAAAGGGTCAGCCAGGTGCAATAGTTATAAAGGATAGATCAAAAGAAGAAGCATTTGAGAATATTAGAAGGGATTTGGTTGCAAATGTTAGTCATGAGCTTAGATCCCCGCTAACTGCAATATCTGGTTTTATTGAAACATTAAAGAGTGATAAAATTGATAGGAAAAAAGAACTCCGATTCCTTCAGATCATGGAAGAAGAGTCTAATCGGATGACAAGACTCTTAGCTGACCTTTTGTCCTTATCAAAACTTGAGATTAATATGCATAGCCAGCCAAATGATAAGATTAACCTCATAGACCAAGTGAACGTTGCAAAAGATGCCCTAGATTTGAGAGCAAACGATTTAGGAAAGAAAATTCTAATCGAACAAAGTGATTTAGAGACTTATATAATCAAAGGCGAAGCTGATGAAATAATAGAGGTTTTCCATAACCTCATAGATAATGCGATTAAATATTCTAATAAAAATAGTGATATTTATATAAAGATTTGTAAAGAGATGGAACTCAACCAAAATAAAATAAAAATATCTGTAATTAATGAGGGCAAAGGCATTAGTGAAGAACACCTTCCAAGATTAACAGAAAGGTTTTATAGAGTCGATATGGCAAGATCGAGATCTATTGGTGGTACAGGTCTTGGTTTGGCAATTGTTAAGCAT
Organism: Hyphomicrobiales bacterium; assembly: GCA_029245795.1. GTDB lineage: Bacteria > Pseudomonadota > Alphaproteobacteria > Rhizobiales > TMED25 > TMED25. Next base: position 1,652 of record JAQWOP010000007.1, on the reverse strand, counting down.
ATCCTTATTAGGCATAATGCTCAAATGACAATAGCAAGTGAAGTAGATGGGAAAACAACCTTTAGTGTGTCCTTCCCTGTTAATAAAGTATAAAAAAATTCTCCTGTAATATTTTTGTAACATTTTTGTAAGATTTGTTTAAAGAGATAGTTTCAATGGTTTAATTAATGGAATGACTAGATATTTTATATCTTTCTTTAAAAAGGAATGTTTATGTATAAATCTAAAATAATATTATTTGTTAGCGTATTTGCTTTGATGCTTGCACCATTCAAAATTGTTGAGGCTAGAGGTACTGTATCAATTGTTGGATCATCTACTGTTTTTCCCTTTTCAGCAGTAGTTGCTGAAGAATTTGGCAGAGGTTCAGCAAAAACACCCGTGGTTGAAGCAACAGGTTCTGGCGGAGGAGCAAAATTATTCTGTTCAGGAATTGGCCTTGAGTATCCAGATATTACTAATTCCTCCAGGAGAATGAAAAAAAGTGAGTATGATGATTGTCAATCTAATGGCATAGATATGACAGAAGTAGTAATTGGGTTCGATGGTATTGTTGTTGCCAACGCAAATAGCGGCCCTAAATTAAATCTGACTATTGATAATGTTTTCAAAGCTGTCGCTGCAAAGGTTCCAGGACCAAATGCAACAGATGACAATTGTAAACTTATCAATAATCCTTATACATCATGGAGCCAAATAGACTCATCATTACCAAATATTGAAATTGAAATATTAGGTCCACCGCCAACATCAGGTACCAGAGATGCATTCGCGGAACTTGCTATGGAGGGTGGTGCTGAAAACATACCTTGCCTTTCCACACTTAAAAAAGAAGATAAAGAAATATGGAAAGCAGTTGTTTATGGCGTACGTGAAGATGGTGCATGGATAGATGCAGGTGAAAATGATAATCTAATGGTATCAAAGCTTAATACAAACCCTGATGCCGTTGGAGTTTTTGGATTTAGCTTTCTTGATCAAAACTCAGACTCAATCAAAGGTGCTATAATAAATAATATAGAACCTACATTTGAAAATATTGCAGGTGGAGATTATAAGATTTCCCGATCATTATTCTTCTATATAAAACATGCACATGTTGGCGTCGTGCCAGGCATACAAGAATATGCCCAAGAATTCACTACTGAGGATGCCTTTGGTGAAGATGGTTATTTAGTAGATAAAGGACTTATTCCACTTCCAGAAGAAGACAGAGCAAAATATCGAGAGGCCACTAAGACACTACCGAAATTAGTTCTTTAATACTAATTTTGAAACTTTATTTCCCTGTATATTCTGGTATTGTTTGAGAATATACAGGGTTTTTAGTTTTTAAAAATTAAAATAACTAACAAATGTTTGGATAATAAATGATAAACCTATACCTCTTAGCAATTGTTTCAATAGGTTTATTCTCATACTACCGCGGTAGAAAAACTATACAAAAAAGAATTGTCGGAAAAGTTAATAAGCAACATTCAAAAGACACATACCACGGTTCTTATCTAGCTTTAAATTTAATATTACCATCATTTATATTTATACTACTTTGGTATATGATTTCTCCAAATATATTAAATAGTCTACTCGAAATAAAAATTCTAAATCTCCTACCAAGTATTGGGGAGAATGAAATTAACATTTTAAAATCT
>JAQWOP010000006.1 GCA_029245795.1 Hyphomicrobiales bacterium | reverse complement strand
ATATCATCTTTCCATTCACCAACATATTGATCCCCATTAGCAAAGGTATAAGTTCCTTGACCACTCATAAAACCATCTTTCCATTCACCAACATATTGAGCACCATCTGGAAAGGTGTATGTCCCTTGGCCATGTTTCATATCATCTTTCCATTCACCAACATATTGATCACCATCTGGATAGGTCATAGTTCCTTGATCATTATATGAACCATCTTTGAATTCACCGACGTATTGGTCGTCATTTGGGTATGTGATAGTCCCTTGGCAGTTATCCCACTCGAATGAGTCTTGCCAATTTGTCTCATTTAGAGGACTCCCCTCACACTCAGGCAAGCTTGAACCCCAACTCCCATTTGAGATGAGGAGAGGTAAGATTAGTGTCATAATGAATAATATTTTTCTCATAATGAAAAGTCTATCAGATCGGTCTTTCTATAGCAATGTGGGGTACTATGCTCAATTATTTTCTAGTAATAAAAATATAAAAACTAACCAAGCCAATAATCACCAATAGGCGTAATCACAGTGGTAGATGAAACATCAGCTCCAGCGTCCTCACGAGCTTTTTTGATATCGGGACGTAAACCGAAGGTTTGCATAAATTCTGGATCAGGAACATCCATCATTAAAAATACAGATGACTCATCGGGGTTTGTACCAGCCCATATAATTTTTGCACCATTTGCACCAGCTTCATCTTCTAGTGACCTTGCCATATCAGTCCAGGTTTTAAAGCCTTTTGATATATTCACTGTTATTAACATTTTTGGCATAGAATATCCTCTCTAATATTAGAAAATAATATTATTTCATAATATTACACATATTACTTTCATTAATTATATTTTTCCAAAATAAAGAAATGTAATTATAAACTTTTTCATGCAAAAGTTTATCGACTAGCTAACCACTCCCATTTGTAATAACCAATCTTCATCTACTAGTTTAGGTGTTAGTCCTAGTTTATAAAATGATGCATTAGTCATTTTGTATACATCCTGCTGGAAATCCTATTAATTCATCTATTCCATAAGACATTTCAATCTGATACTCTCTTTTTTCAAGGTATGTTGTATCGTGCTCTAGTTCTACATTAGCGACTTCTAACATTAGTGTGCCTATTGCAATTGCAGATTGGTGAGTGTGTTTCATAGCATTTTTTGGATCAATAATTGCATTGAAATTTTCACCAATATACTGTCTACTTTTAAACTTGTCCCAATCAGTTATTGCAAGATTAACTACTTTTGAAGCGTTAACTAATTTGTTTTGCAGTTTTGTTGGTAATTCTGCACCCCATAACTCAGCTATATAAACATAACCAAGTGCAATATCTAATCCGTAAGAGTGATACCATTGCCCTTTAAATCCCCTAAATGAATTATTATTAATATAACCATCTTCATAAAACAGCCTATCCATTTCTTTGAATCTATGGTTTATTTCTTTTGCGGCAAGTTTCTTATTATTTGTCCAAGATGCGTATGCTAAAATTGATAAGCCGCCGTTAGCCGTTGCGTAAAAACCTTGCTCTTGTTTTTGAAGCTCTACTGGCTTAATAAACTTTTTATACATTTTCTCAATGTACTTGTTTACAATTTTAAACTCTTGTTCGTTTAATTCATCTCTTAACCATAATGCAGTAATCATGTAATTTGAAAATACGTTACGTGCAAATTCATATTCATGATACCAACATGGTGCATTAACATCATTTTTTCCTCCATAACAGGCAGGCTTCTTTTTTACTGCATAATAACCAATACTGTCATACAAGGTATCTGCCTTAGCCAAATCTATTAATAAGTTTTTAGCAGTATCTATTTCAGACTTTATGTTTTTGCTAAGTGCATTATGTGTTCCTGCCATTAACAAATTCATTGGTACAGTTATTGCTTGATGCCATACATTCATTGAGTTGCTATTTGCTGAGTGATCAGCATGCCAATCATATCCAATTAACCCTTCGATGATCTCAACAGTGTCATTAATAATAGTCTGATCTTTTTTAGTGTAACCCTTAGCAATGAATTCTATACCATTATGTTGATAAATACGTTCTTTTACTGTATCGCCTTTAATAATGATAATTGATTCAAATACTACAGGTTGCACTGCTTTACATGATTTTATCTCGTCTGTATAAAAATTACCTGGAAAGGTAATATCCGTTGATTTAATATTTCCTTTAGGAAAAAGTTGCTCATTTGCATGAGCAGGAAGTGCGAAGCATATTAATACACATATGAGTCTTAGATACTTCATAATTTATAGTAACTCTAAAAGTTGATTATATAAGTTTTTTTATCACCATGGAGTACCAAAATTTATTAGACCAGACTCTCTATGGCTTTATCGGGGTTAGTTACCCTCTTGAATAAGGGTAACTAAATTTTTTTTGATTAACCTGCTTGATTAGCAATCATAGCCTTAATAGCTTTTCTTGCGTTAGCATCATCCAGTACTGGTTTAACGATTGGAAAAGTACATGCCCCAGACCAACCCATGATCCATCCTGTTAGCGCTTCTTGATTATCTGTCTCAACTATTATTAAGCCACTTCCATTAGCTGCATCGTGCCAACGACCAATTTGTTTTACATCAGCAGGGTATTCTCCAGCAATTTGTTCATCGGTCATATTTGCAAAAAAGGCTTGTGTATCTGCTTGCTTATCTCTATCTAATTGATATGTACACATAAAAATCATTTTATTATCCTCGTTTAAGTTAATTATTATACTTAATCTTACACTAAATATGCGGACTATTTAACTTTTATTTATTGAACCTTCCACATCACACTCAGGTAAGCTTGAATCCCAAAGCCCATTTGAGTTTAGGAAAGTTTAGTGCCATGATGAATAATATTTTTTCATAATTAGATTGGTCGTTCTATGGCAATTGGACTATCTTTTAATGGATCTTAAGAATATCAACCAAAACCTTAATCGAAATACAGAACTTAGTGCGCTTACGACATAAGTAAATGCAGCAGCCAATAATATATAATTACATTGTTTATGATATTCTTGAGGTATATTTTCTCTTAAAATTGGTAATGCTTTATTGAAGCTAGCATCAAATTCAACATCGAGGTTTGTTAGGTGTAATACAACAATTGTCAGGATACCCATAACCATAAATAGAGCTATAAATTTTATGAGCGGTAACATCCCCGTTGCAATAATTGGCGCAATGCCAATATAGGTGATGCCGACGGTTAACCTTTGTATCCATTCTGTATACTTAATAATTATTTGACGCCTCTTAAGAGGAGCATAACCGTCTCTATCCTGTATTGCATGACCAATTTCATGACAGATTATTGCTATAGCAGTTACACTTTTTCTTTTAAGTCTTTCCTTTTTTATTCTTATTAGTTTCAATTCTGGATCATAATGGTCAGTAGTATTTGTAGGCTCAATTTCTACATTCTGAAGACCGAATTGGTCTAGAATCTCTCTTCCAAAATCCTCAGCCGTATAAGGCATCTTTTTTAATTCAGTATCATATCTATTAATAACAAAATTAAAAAAAATAATTGGGAGTGTATATAAAACGCCTATTAATATAAATATCATCAGATTACTTTAACATTGAGATCGTTCTATAGCAATGTGGGTATTATAACGAAAATATTTTAATTAATAACCATCGCAATTATCTATTTCAATTGTTAGATAATGCTCCCCATTATTAAAGTGATAATTAAAAATTACTGAACCACCCAAATATATAAAATCACTAGTCAATTGCATTGTACACATCATATTTTCAGTCATATTCTTCATCTGTTTTTCTATGCTATCCATTGAACGACCATATGATAAAAGTTCTTGTTCTAAATAAGAGCGTTCATATAAAAGTAAAGCATTTAAAATAACTTTGTTATCTACACTTGCTACTGATCTGAGAAATAAGTTCTCTGATAATTGCTGTGGTAATTGAGGTGCAAATTCATTTTGGATCTCTTTAGCAGAGTCACAAATATTATAGTTTATCAAATTATTAACACATACATCAGGTATCTCGCTTTTACACTCTTCAACGAGAAGGAGACTAAGAATAAATACCAATGTGATAGCTAATGAATTTTTCATATATAAATTATATCATTCTGATTATTGCATATCAACGAAGCATAGTATTTATTCTTCTTTTTCTTGAGATATTAATTCTGATACCTCTGCCCCTGTCATATATTTCAATTCTTCAAAAGTTGCTGGAAATACACAATGAGTGTGGCCTGCTGCAGACCATATTTTATCAAACCTTTTTAGTGAAGTATCCATTATGATACTAATACCCTCTGGCAAACCAATTGGTGATACTCCTCCAATAGAATAACCAGTTATATCTTTAACAATATTGGCATCCGGTCGCCGGACTTTTCCTTCAATATTCAATACCTTTGGAATTACCCTTGTATTACAGAGTTTATCACCGGATACGAGTGCCACTACAGGGTAGTTTTCAGTATGTTTATCTATGATAAAAATTAAAGTTTTTACTATTGCACCTACTGGTACATTTAATGCTTTAGCTGCATCTAGAGCAGATCGTGCTGTATCTGTGAGTTCAACTATTTGATCTGGATGATTAAATTTCTCCAGTATATCTGCGACTTTAAGAACAGTTTTTTTGTTTAAGTTACTAATTTTATAAACCTACAATCTATCTATAGAATATTACTCTCCCCAAGCACCAGCAAATTCATAGGCAATACATTCCTCATCGCCTTCAACCCATCCATCATGTCCAGGTTTTATTGAGTATGCATCTCCCGCACTGTATGTCCCCTTAGAACCATCATTATGGACAGCGGTGATTGAGCCTTTTACAATAACCCCCAAATGTGTAGCTTGACAACTTTCGGTTCCAACAAGGGGCTTAATATCATCAGACCATCTCCATCCAGGTTGAACAGTAATTTTCATAATTCTCTGTCCACCAATTTTTACACTTTCAACTTTTGCTCTATTAGTTGGGTTAACAACTTCATCAGCTTGTGTGCTAAAGTTTTTAATATCTATTGAATTCATATTTACCTCCATTTAAAAAACTTACATATAATTTAAACGGTATTTAAATATAGTGTCAACACCTATAGAAATTTAATTCTGTAGCAATGTCAGGTAGTTAAACACCCTTAATTATTTTTTCTTTTAAAAGACAACAGCTTTTTTAAAACTTTCTTTTTATAAGCTTTTTCAAAAAATTTTCTTTGAAGACCCTCTAATCTGTTTGTGGATTCTTTTAGGTTATTCTTTTTCCATTCATTAGAGGTGTTTACTTTACCCCACAAACTGATTTCTTCAATTGTTCTTCCACAACCATTACAGAACCCCGTTATAGGGTTGGTTTTACATATATTTATACATGGTGAAATAATTTTATCCTTCATGCAAAGAAATCTATCAACTAGCTAACTTTTCTGCAATCTTAGTTTGCTCTACATGTGCATAACGAAACAATTTTTATAGCAATGTGGATAATTAACTTTTGATTGGTTATTTAAAATTTGCTGCTTTTAGAGTTTCCAACATACGGTTTGGGGTCATTGGAATTTGAAAATTCGTAACACCGAGTGGTCTTAATGCATTATTGACAGCATTTATGATGGCTGCTGGGGCTCCACCAGTACCAGCTTCACCAGCGCCCTTCGCTCCTAATACTGATGTTTTTGTTGGTGTTTCAATATGAGCAACATGTATTTCAGGCATTTCAGCTGCCATAGGAACAAGATAGTCAGCTAGAGTTACGTTAAGAAGTTGTCCTTCATCTGAATATAAGCATTCTTCATAAAGAGCAGATCCAATACCTTGCACAACTCCACCTCTTATTTGTTCATCAACAAGCATTGGATTGATTACGCGACCACAGTCTTCAACAGCCCAGAAATTTAAAACCTTTATGATGCCAGTTTCAACATCGAGTTCAATGTGAGCTGCCATCGCTGCATTAGTGAACACAAAAGGCATGTCTGTAACTCTATAATGTCGCGTCGCAATTAGCTCAAGTGGCATATCAGATGGTAATTCATTTCCCCGGTAATATACTGTTCTAGCTAAATCAGATAATGAAATTCTATTATCATCAGATCCAATATCGACAACATTTCCATCAGAGATGTTTAAATCTTCTGGTTTTGATTGTAACATTACACTTGCTATATCAAGTACTTGATCTTTTAGTGCTTCAGCGGCAAGATAGACTGCCTCTCCACCAATTCCTGCACCCCGTGAGGCCCAGGCACCGCCACCATATGGAGTCGTTTTAGTATCACCTGTTGTCACTTGTACCATATCTATATTAACTCCGAATACATCGGCTGCAATTTGTGCTAAAATTGCATTTGTTCCCTGCCCCTGTTCTGTAACGGATGAGGAAACATGAATTCCACCGCCAGCACCAAGCCTTATCGTTGCTCCATCTTGACTTGCAATATGAGCTCCACCCACACCATAAAAAGCTGGACTCGGATTTGTAATTTCTATCATTGAAACGAAACCGATACCACGATGAACACCTTCATTTCTTAATTTATTATTTTCGTCTTTTAGTTTTTCATAATCCATCATTTCGACAAGCTTATTAATTGCTTTATGATGTGAGAGATCATCTAATTTTAGTCCTGAAGCTGTAGTTGTTGGATATGCATTATCCTTTATTAAATTTAGCTTTCTTAATTCAACAGAGTCCATATTAATTGCAGCAGCAGCTTCCTCAACTAATCCATCACAAATAGCCATAGCGACAGGATGACCAACTGCCCTATACTGGCACATCATATTTTTATTTTGAAAAACAACTCTTGAATTAGCTCTATAATTTGGGACAACGTAAGGACCACCTGTTAAATTTAATATTTGATTTGCTTCAATTGCAGATGTACGAGGATACATTGAAAAAGGACCAATTCCTGTTATATCTGAAAATTCTATTGCTAAAATTTTTCCATCCTTTGACACAGCCATCTTACCATTCACCACATGATCACGAGCGTGAATATCAGTCATAAAACTTTCATATCTATCTGCAATAAATTTGATTGGCCTTTCCATTATTTTCGCAACAGCTGTAGCTGCAAACTCATCTCCATATGTATGGATCTTAATTCCAAATGCACCACCTACATCCTGAGATATTACGCGAACATTCTCTTCAGGTATATTCAGGTGTTTTGAATAAATGTTTTGCATCATATGAGGGGCTTGACCAGAATAGTATACGTCTAGCTGGTTTTCAGATGGATCATAATTTGCAATTATAGATCTTGCTTCAAGTGGAACACCCGTATGTCTACCAAATCTAAATTGCTTCTCAACAATTGTAACATCATCTCTTTTATATACTTCCTCAACATCACCAACATCAACTGTTCTTTCCCATGAAAGGTTTGAATCATATTCACTATGAATAATTGGCTCTTCTTTATCTAGTGCAGTCTCCATATTAGTGGCAGCTGGTAGCTCCTCCAGATCCATTTCTATTAGTGATACCGCATCTTCGGCAATCGCTCTGGAGGTCGCAACAACCATAGCAACAGGTTCACCTTGCCATAAAACTCTATCAATTGCGATTGGCATTTGTGGAGGTGATCTTAAGCCTGCGAGGTGACTTAAGACACCAACATAAGGTTTTACTACATCTATAAAATCAGAGCCTTTAAATATTCTTATAACTCCATTAACTTTTTTAGCTTCGGTTATGTCTATTGATAAAATTTTTCCATGCGCTACTGGAGATCTTAAAAATGCGGCATGTAACATTCTAGGTAGTGTTAAATCATCTACATATTTGCCGCGTCCTCGAAGTAATCTCTTTGTATCACCCCTCTTCGTCGGCTGACCAATGTATTTACCAGGTTTATCAAAATCAAATCTTGGCCCTGTCATCAATTGCCTCCATTTTCTGCTACACTATATATAGCCTCAACAATTGCTTGATATCCTGTACATCTACAATAATTTCCCGATATGTGACGTCTTATTTTATCTTTATCTGCATTTCCTCCTGCGTTTATATATTCAATTGCAGATGCCAACATGCCAGGTGTGCAATAACCACATTGTAACGCATTCTTTTCAGCGAATGATTTTTTTAAATCTCCCGCGACCCCATTATCAGCTAAACCTTCTATCGTGGTAATTGCAGTTCCATCAGCTTGCACAGCAAGCATTAGGCATGATCGTACAGTTTCTCCATTAATATCGAGTGTACACGCGCCACATACACCGTGCTCGCAACCTACATGACTACCCGTAAATCCAAGATCATCTCTTAGATAATCAATAAGATTCTTCCTAACGTTAATTGTATTTGTATGTACTTCACCATTTACGTTCACAGTGATTGTTCTGGTATCAGCCATTTAATTCTCCTAAAGCTCTTTTTAGTGATACTTTTGCATAAGTCTTCTTCGCTTCAGTATCATTGTGAAGATCACCTTCAAATTCATAACCATTTATTATATCGATGGCATTTTCTTGAACTGAAACATCATTAAGTAGGTTTCCATTTAAGAACACTTCTATGTCAATGATCCTCAATGGTTTCGTTGAAACCGCAAACAAAACAACCCTCGAGTTGGAGAATTCCTTTTTATCTCCATCAGTTGTAACAAAAGCGCCTGCCATTGCGTAATCTCCGTGCCGGCGTGTTATCTCATAAAAGCCAAATTTCTTTGGTGATTTATTGATTGGGATATTAATTGAAGTGACTAATTCATTAGTTTTTCGATCTGTTTCGAATATTCCAGTAAAGAAATCTTCAGATTTTACTTCTCTGGTTCCTTTAATATTCATCAACTCAATTGTAGCATCTAGTGAAACTAAAAGAGATGGAAATTCAGCAGCAGGATCTGCGAGAGCAATACTGCCGCCAATAGTACCTCTATTTCGAATAGCACTATGAGCAACGAAGGGAATAACATTATTTATGAGTGGTATTTTTTCTTTTATCAAATCTGATTTTTCCATATCAGAGTATTTGACCATTGAACCAATTTTAATTGAGTTTGAGTCACTATCAATTTTCTTGAGACTATCAATTTTATTAAGATCAACTAGTAAATCTGGTTGAGATACTCTGAAATTCATCATCGGCATCAAGCTTTGACCGCCTGCTAGAGGTAATACATCAATATCACTGGAATTTAATAACTGAAGAGCTGTATTTAGATCTTCAGGTAATTCATATAGAAAAGATGCCGCTTTCATAATTAACTCCTAATAAGCAAAATAGCTTTGCACATTAGTATATTTAATCATCAAAATTATCATAATATCAATAAAAAAAATTGAATTAGTATTATTCTAGATTAAATTAAGTGTATCACTGAGGGGTAGTAAGGAAATATGTTGGATTTAATATTATAAAATAGCCATATTTTAATTATTATTAGACAAGTATTAAATTCATATATATAAATAAATTCACTGGAGAGGTGGCTGAGTGGTTGAAAGCTCTGGTCTTGAAAACCAGCGTGGGGGGAACTCCACCGGGGGTTCGAATCCCTCCCTCTCCGCCAAGCATTTAGAATTCCCATTCAAAGTCTAAATAGAATTTATTTGAATAATCAAGATCTACACCGCCACTTTCAAATTCATAACCAATTCCGAAATTATACACATTTTGCTACAGGCACATATTTTAATCATTATCTAATAAGCCTGCCCCTGCACCTTTTTCTTTTAGACTATCTGACTCCTCAACAAAAGTTTTTTCGTTTTGTTTAAAAAGCTCCTGCCATTCATAATTAGAGAATGAATCTTCATTATCTAAGATCTCAATACTTATATCCGGAGCGAAGGTAATGACTTGACTATCTAAATTTTTTACTAAAATAGATTTATTAAAATTCATAAGAAAACTAAAATTAGAAAATTTGACTAAAATTTTTTTTCCTAATACCTCAGAGGCTTTACTTATAAATGCTAATATCAAGATTGGATAACTAAGATTATAAAAAGTGAT
>JAQWOP010000004.1:0-35000 GCA_029245795.1 Hyphomicrobiales bacterium | reverse complement strand
TTGGATTATTGAGAGAATAAATTTAATTTTCATGAAAAAAATAATTCTAAAATATCAATTGCTATTAATCCTATGCATTTTGTTGCCAATTTTATTGTTTGTAACATACTATTTTATTATTTTTAATCCCACAAAGAATCTAACAGAGCAACACCTAATACATCAACAAAATCTAGATAATAATGCAGTGGATAGGCTATTTTTAGATAAGGAACCATATATTTTAGATCCATCAATTAATATAGCAGAGATAAATGAGGAATTTGATAATAGAGAAATATATAAATTGATTGATGAATTAGTATTTCAAAAAGGCGACACTATCATTTCCCTTCTTTCAGAAAGAGGCTATAAAACATCCATATCAATTAAACTAGCACAAGCAATCAATCCAATCATTCCTTCGAACTTAATCCAAATTGGTGATAAAATTGAAATCTATAGTTCTAAAGATAAAAAGTTGAAGGATTTTGTCTTAATAACAAAAAATTCGAGAATCATAATTAGAAATGAAAATGATTCATTTGTAGCAGATTTAATAAGTCAGCCAGGGAAATACGAATATATTTATAAGAAATTTTTAATTAAACGGACTCTATACGAAAGTTCTAATGAGCATAATATCCCAGCAACTATATTAGAGAAAACAATTGACCTGCATGAAAAGAAAATAAATTTTGATAAGGATATTAGGTCTGGCAGCGTGGCTCAATTTTACTTCAAAGATAACCTAAATCTTGGAAAGAGTGAGCTAAGGAAATATCAGCTCTTATATACATCTCTACTCAACAATAATATGAAAAATGAATTTTACTACTTCCAAAAGACGAATGGGAAAGAGTCCTATTATGATCAAAATGGTGTTGCATTTGATAGCATAAGGATTATCAAACCCCTAGAAAAAAACTATGTTACATCAAAATTTGGATTAAGAAATCACCCAGTTTCTGGAGAAAAGAAGATGCATTATGGAATAGATTATTCAGCAGAAGTCAATACACCCATATATGCTGTGGCGGATGGAATTGTTGATTTCATTGGCATAAAAGGAGATTTTGGTAAATATATCCGACTTTCCCATAATAATGATTTGGAATCAGCTTATGCACATCTCAGTAAATTTGCTAAAGACCTTGATAAAGGAAGTATAGTGAGCCAATCGGATATTATTGGCTATACAGGTAATACAGGTTTAAGTACTGGTCCACATCTTCATTTTGAAATTATATTAGATCAAAAGAGAATTGACCCCGAAAAATTGCATGACATTATTAAAAATAATTATCTAGAAAATAACGAACTCGATAGATACTTAAATAATAAAAATAGAATTCAAAAAGAAATTAATGCTTTGGATTTGGAGACTATTTCCCAATAATATTTTCTTCTAATAAAGGCTGATTAATTTCACTTGGCTTTGGTTCATCATCTACTTTGGATTCCCTAACCAAGGTTTCGTCAACAGATCTTTCCTCTGAAACAATCGTTTTTGTTTGATTTTTTTCTTTTTCGATAACCTGATTTTGTTGAATCTTTAATTCGTTGGCATCAACAATTCTCTGATAGTGCTCTGCATATTGGAGATAACTTTCAGCAGTTATTGGATCTCCAGACGTTTGATATTCCCTTGAAAGTGCCATATATTTATCAACTATTTGAAGGGCGCTTCCTTTTATTTTGATATCAGGTCCGTTAGATTCTAGCAATCTAGAAGATGAAAATGGTCTTCTTGATCTATTTCTATTTTTCCTCTTTATAGGCAGGGGCACCATGCAATCCTTTTTATTCAATTTCATTAAATGTGAACAAATAATGTATGAGATATATTTGAAATACTTAAACTAGCTAAATTAGAATTTTATAAAAATTATATACAGTTAAATGAAATATTAACTTACCAGTTGCTGTTATATATATATAGTTCTATCACATTTTCCAAGTTAAAATAAAAAAAAATTATAAATCAGTAAACATGACCCTTCTTTTATTGCTCAAATCTTGACGAATCTTTATCGTATTAGCTTCATAACCGGCATTAATCATAAGTTTAATAATTGCATCAGCACTATCCGAATATAATTCCATTATAAAAATAATTTTTTTATTTAAGTTTTTCTTTTTTAATTGGGTAATTATCTTTTTATAATATCTCAGTCCGTCATTTCCTCCGCTTAATGCAACAATTGGGTCATAAAGTTTAACATCCTTATTTAAATCATTAATATCTTCATCAGGTATATAAGGTGGATTACAAACTATTAAATTAAAATCTTCAAACTTAATAGAGTCCAACCAATCTGATATTATAAATGATCCTCTGTCATTTAAAGCATGTAAATAGGAATTACGTTTTGCTACCTCAATTGCTTTTTCAGAAATATCAATTCCAACACCTCTTGCATCTCTAAATTCAAGTAATAATGTGAGTAATAAACAACCAGATCCGGTGCCTAAATCCAGGAATTTTAATTTTTCATTCCTGTTAGAGAATAATTCTTTAGCTGTATCTATAATTAACTCACTATCTGGTCTTGGATCAAGCACATCAGAATTAACGATAAAATCTCTACCATAAAATTCTTTCTTTCCCAATATCTTTGAAACTGGTTCTCCCTTTATGCGTCTATCTATAATTGCAAAGTAATCTAAGCAATTTTTCTCTGAAATCACTTCTTGACTATGTGTGATAAGATATTCCCGCGAAACACCTAGTATATATGACAACAATAACACACTATCAATATTGGCTGATTGTATAGATGCTAATTTTAGTTTATTCCGAGATGTGTCTATAATTTCCTGCAGGCAAAGCATCATATAATATCAAGTCTCCCCTGACATTCTTCTGGCTTTATCCTCTGTAGCAAGTGCATCTACGATTTCCTCTAATCCTTCAGCTTCCATTATTGAGACTAATTTATGAAGAGTTAAACTTATTCTATGGTCTGTAACCCTACCCTGAGGATAGTTATATGTGCGAATTCTTTCGGACCTGTCTCCTGTGCCAATTTGTGATCTTCTGCTTGAAGCCCTCTCACTATCTTTTTCAAATTTTTCTTTTTCATATAATCTTGCCCGTAATACTTTTAGTGCCTTCTCCCTATTGCGGTGTTGGGATTTTTCGTCTTGCTGAGAAACGGTTATTCCTGTTGGAATATGAATAATTCGGACTGCACTATCTGTTGTATTAACCGACTGACCGCCCGGACCACTGGCCCTAAATACATCAATTCTAATATCTTTTTCTTCTATTTTTATATCTACTTCTTCAGCCTCTGGTAGAACGGCAACAGTTGCAGCTGAAGTATGAATCCTTCCACTAGACTCAGTCTCTGGCACTCTCTGAACCCTATGAACTCCTGACTCAAATTTCAATTTCTGATAAACATTATTTCCTGAAATATTTGCAATAAATTCTTTATAACCTCCAAATTCCCCTTCGTTGGAACTCATAACTTCAACTTTCCATCTCTTAATATCAGAAAATCTTAAATACATCCTAACAAGATCTCCAGCAAAAATTGCTGCCTCATCGCCCCCTGTACCTGCTCTAATTTCAATAATTACGCTCTTTTTATCATCAATATCTTTTGGCAAAAGCAAATCTTTAATTTTTTCCTCTAACAGAATAATCTTATTTTCAACTTTAAGAATCTCATTTTTAACCATACTTATGATATCTTTATCCTCCGCTTCTAAGTTCAGCATTTCATTAAGCTCAGTATTTTCTCTTAAAACCTCTCTATAATCTATTATTGTTTTTGCAAGTGGTTCAATATTTGAGAATTCTATAGCTATTTCTGCATATCTTTTTCTATCACCAGATACATTCATCATCTGTTTCTGAAGTTCTTGATAATTTAGAAGTAATTTATCTAATTTTTTTTCGTCTAACATTATCTTTCCTTATAATCTGTCACTAATTTAATATTTTTCTTAGATCTATTTCAATAATATCTTCATCATTATTACTTATTGTGTTTATTAAAATATTATCATATTTAATTAATAAATTTGAAGGGTTGTTTGTTAATAATACATCACCATCATTAAATGTAAAAAAATACCTATCGCCTTGCCTAAAATTTTTTGATATCAAAATTTTACTGTTGTGGTCTATAATTTCTATCCACAAACTATCTTTTGCCTCTAACTGTATAATCTTATTTCCAATTTTTTTATCATTATCTTCGTCAAGAATAACATCTTCTGGCTGATCTATCACCTTTGTATCAATTTCATATTTAAGTATCTTATCATCCTGATTTAAATTTATTTTATTATAGATAGATTCTAAATTATAAAACTGAGAAAGAAATATCTTTTTATAGCTTTCTTCACTTAAAAATATAGAGATAGATATTATTATTAAAATAGAAAATATCGAATATCTCAGGAGAAGATAAAAGACGCGAAATATTCTATAAATTGCGGCATTTGATTTATTTAATTGATAAAAATATTGATCGATAAGGGAATTAATTTTAACTAAATCATCCCCATTAATATTTAAATATTTAATATATTTTTTTATACAATTAAGTGAATAATCTTTGCTTGGCATTATAGAGAAAAAATCTCTTTCAAGGGCATCAAGATATTCGATAGGTATATTCAGATCATTCGCACAGTCAGCTATATCCTTTTTTAAATACTCCCTATTATTTATTATGATAGCGCCAATAGTGGTTTCTATTTCTTCTTTCATAGATTAATTCAAAAATATTATTTTTTCTTATCTAGCCCATAAGCGCTGTGCAATGCTCTCATAGCTAATTCAATATATTGTGAATCTATTATAACACTAACTTTAATTTCAGAGGTTGTTATAGCTTGAATATTAATCCCTTTTTCTGCGAGTGTAGAGAACATTTCCGCAGCGACACCTGCATGACTTCTCATGCCAACTCCTATCACTGAAACTTTTGCTATATCCTTTGACTCAATTAACTTATGGAAGTTGATTTGACTTTTTAGGTTATCTAATATGGATTTTGCGTTCTTTAGTTCAGTTTCTTGTACAGTAAATGTAAGATCTGTATGTTTCCCATCTGCAGAAATGTTTTGAACAATCATGTCTACATTCACACCTTCTTTTGCCAAATTTCCAAAAATTTGTGCAGCAACACCTGGTTTGTCATCCAGATTCTGAATGGTTATTTTTGCTTCATTCTTTGAGTATGCAATACCACTAACTACTTTATCTTCCAAAATATTATCCTCGTTTGTAACAATTGTACCTATATTAATAGTTTTATTTTTTTTTTCAAAATTATTTTCAGCAAATGTTGATCGAACTCTAATTGGCATATTATATGACATGGCAAGCTCTACCGATCTAGTTTGCAATACTTTTGCTCCCTGTGATGCCATCTCTAACATTTCCTCAAAAGATATCTTTGATATTTTTTGAGCAAATTCTACAATTCGTGGGTCTGATGTATAAACACCATCTACATCTGTATAAATATCACACAAATCTGCCTTTAAAGAGCATGCTATAGCTACTGCGGTTGTATCTGAGCCACCCCTTCCAAAGGTAGAAATTCTATTCTCTTCAGTAATACCTTGGAAACCAGCTATTATAGGTATTTCATTTTTAGTAATTAACTGATCTAGATATTTAGATTTAACATCAAGTATTCTTGCTGATCCATGCATTTTATTAGTTCTGAGAGGTATCTGCCAACCCTGCACTGACGTTGCTGGAATATTCCTAGCTTTAAGTGTAAGTGCTAACAATGCAGAACTTACTTGCTCACCTGATGAAATTACAGCATCCCTTTCTGATTTATCAACAGGTCCAATTGCATTGACGAGATTTATTAGCCTATCTGTCTCTCCTGACATCGCTGATACTACGACAGCAACTTTTTTACCATTCTTAAATTCTCTTTCCACATGATCGGCAACTTTTGATATTTTTTCAATATCAGCCATCGATGTTCCCCCAAATTTCATAACTATCTTAGAATAATTTTTATCAATCATGGGCTTGAGATCTTTCTGTAATGACTTTATGTATATAATATATATTTTAATATTTACTGCAAGACGAACTATAAGTTAAATTTATGACCCAATCTATAAATAAATCTGAAATAAATAAATTCACAAATATCTCCTATGATTGGTGGAATCCTCGAGGAAAATTCACAGCTTTACATAGAATAAACCCTTTGCGAATTAAATTTATTTTAGATATTACATATAATCATTTCAATATTACTTCATTCGATAAAAAACCCCTCTCAGGTTTGAAAATATTAGATATAGGCTGTGGAGGAGGACTTACTTGTGAACCAATTGCCAAGTTAGGTGGCTTTGTTAAAGGCATTGACGCTGACAAGCAAGCAATACATATAGCTAAAGAACACTCAAGTATTGAGAATTTAGATATTCATTATGAAAATAAAAGTATTGAAATGTTGAAATTAAATGACAAAAACAAATTCGATATAATATTTGCTCTGGAAATAATTGAGCATATAGATGATCCAACTAATTTTCTTGAGAAAATAAATCCCTTCATAAGAGATAATGGACTTATTTTTATCTCTTCCATTAATAAAAATTTAAAATCATTACTATTTGCAAAAATAGCTGCAGAATATTTTCTAGGATGGGTTCCAAAAGGAACTCATGACTGGCAAAAATTTATTGAACCGAATAAATTAAATTCTCAGATGGCAGAATTAAATTATGACTTTATTACATCAAAAGGCATAGTATTTGACCCTATCAAAATGGCTTGGAAACTATCAGAAGATTTATCAATAAATTATATTTCTAGCTATCAGAAATTAATTTAATTCTTATCATCTGGTGCATCCGGTATATGTATTACATCTATCCCTTCATCCTTTAATTCTTTAACGTCATCTAATGAAGCTTCCCCATATATGGATCTACTATTTTCTTCATTATAATGGATTTTTCGTGCAGCTTCAGGAAATTCCTTGCCTACATATTCAGAATTCTCTTTTATTTCATTTCTGATCTTCTTGATTGCATTATTAATTGAATTTGACGTCTTATTTAATAAAACATCATCTTTCTTAGTATTTTCTTTTTTGGGTATACCTGGTGCCATCAGGGTCTTGCTGATAATATTATTATTACATATAGGGCATGAAATATCTTTGGAGTGAACTTGTTCTTGAAAGGACTTAGAATCCTTAAACCAAGACTCAAATTTATGATTATTTGAACATACTAGATCATATCTTATCATTCTCAACTCCAATTATTAATTATAAATAATCATAGTTTTGGTTAATAGTAGGTATTTTTTTTCTATATAATTCGACTTCATCAGTATCAATCTCTGCAAAGGCCATTTGATCTCCAATCTTTGCTTCTGATATAATATTTCCCCACGGAGATACAATTAAACTATGTCCATATGTTTTTCTCCCATTTTCATGAAACCCAATTTGTGCAGGTGCAAAAATATAGCACCCTGTTTCTATTGCTCTTGCTCTTAATAAAGTATGCCAATGTGCTTTACCTGTTGTTATAGTAAATGCAGATGGTACTGTTATAAATTTTGCTCCTTTTTGAGCTAACTGTCTATATAAATTTGGGAATCTTAAATCATAGCAAATGGATAGACCACACATTCCCCAAGGAAGATTTATTATAGATAACTTCTCTCCTGGCTTATATGTGTTTGACTCAAAATAACTCTCTTCATCGCTAATCTTAACATCAAACATATGAATTTTATCATAAAAACCAATCACCTCACCCATTGAGTCAAATGCGTATGATCTATTAAGAGCTAATTGATTATTGTATTTTATTGATAATGAACCAATAATCACAAATACTCCCAAATGCTTTATTATTTTTCTTATTTCCTTAAGCCCAAAATCTTCCTTTTCATTTGAAATCTGATTGAATAATTGGGTCTTATTTTCTGCCATCAGTAACGTTTGCTCAGGTGTTATGATTAAATTAGCACCCATATCTTTTGCAATTTTCAATCTCTTGGATAAAATTGATAAATTATCAGCGATATTAGTCCCAGTTGTCATTTGTAAGCAGGCAACTTTAAACTTATTTGATACGGTCATTGAATATCTCTGATGTTATTTCATCCAACCTACCAAGATTTTCTAATGCATAAAGTTCATCGCATCCACCTATATGAATATTACTTATAAATATTTGTGGAACTGTCCTTCTTCCATTAGATCTCTCAACCATTATATTTCTTTGATCTTTGTTATTAGTGATATCAAATTCACTAAATTTGAGTTTTTTCTCATTAAGTAGCCTTTTTGCAGCAATGCAGTAAAAGCAACTCTCAGAAGTATATATTTCAATTTTTGAAGACATGATTTTATTATACATAAATATTGTGAATATAATAAAATTAAATATGATATATTTTAGTTAATTTCAAATTCTAATAAAGATAAATGTCTACAGTTCTAAAAAATAATAAAAAACAATTATTTGATCGAAATAAATTGCTAAGGTCGCGAATTAGAGCAAAATCTGTTAACCTTGAGAATAAAATTTATACACAAATTTCTAATGATATTAGCAATAGATTATCCGAAATTAATAGGTTATTTGACTCAGTTTTAATTATTACAAAAAATAGGAATTTTGAATCCTTTAATATACCAATTAAAGATAAGAGTAACCCATGCATTTTATCACCAACATATCCCTTTAACTTCAATAATATAATATTTGAAGATGAGGAAATGCTTCCATTTAATAGTAATAAATTTGATTTAATTATTTCAGATCTATTTCTTCATACATCTAATAATTTACAAGAATCCCTCAAGAAAATTAGAGATCTATTAAAGCCAGATGGACTAATGATTGCTACTATGTTTGGCAGTGATACTTTATTTGAATTAAAATATTCACTCATTAGCGCTGAAGAAAAAATTACAGGCCTAACCTATCCAAGGGTGAATCCATTCATCGATATAAAAAATGCTGGCGATATATTATATAGTTCAGGGTTTAAGCTTTGTGTTGCAGATAATTACAAAGTTCAACTGATGCATGAGCATCCATTAGAATTAATTAAACTGATTAGATCAATGGGAGAAAATAATTATATTAATTTAAAAAAACCTCCAATCAAAAGGAAAGTGTGGAATATGGCTACTCATCTCCTTAAGGAAAAAAGCACTAATCCAAATCTTATTCCTTCAACATTTGAAATTATAACTCTAACAGGTTGGAAGTTTCATGAGAACCAACAAAAACCATTAGCTCCTGGAAGCGCAAAAATATATTTAAAGGATGTGTTAAAAAATTCTAGCTAGAGCAGATCTCTTAAAATTGCAAAAAATGATTTATCTGCAGGTAATACATTATATTGGTATATATCTTGAGGTCTAATCCATTCAATCTCTTGGTTTTCTAATGGTTGAATATACCCTTCCCATTTCCTACAAACGTATAATAAGACGACTACATAAAAATCATCATACATATTTTCAGCGAATGATAATGGTGCAAGACAAGAACTGCTCACATCAATACCAATCTCTTCTTTGAGCTCTCGTATTATTGCATCTTCAGGAGTTTCACCATTTTCTACTTTTCCTCCAGGAAATTCCCAATAACCCTCGTAATCTTTACCTATTGGTCTTTGGTTTATTAATACTTTACCTCCCTCATCCACTAACGCACAAGCTACTACAAGTTTAACTATCATTGTATTACCTCAAGATCTGTAATCTGTATTAATATCTATGTATTTATGCGAAAGATCACACGTCCATACCTTGTGACTATAATTTCCCATCCCAAGATTAATAGTGACTAGCAAGTTATCATTTTTCATATAATCTTTTACAATTGATTCGTCATAATCTTCAATATTACGTCCATTTTTTGTAATCTGATGCCCACCAAAAAATAGATTTAATTTTTCTAAATTTACTTTTTCATATGATTTTCCTATCGCGGCAATTATTCTTCCCCAATTTGGATCTTCACCATATAGCGCTGTTTTAACAAGCGGAGAGTTAGCAACTGATTTAGCAATCTTCGTAGCAGAACTTTTGCTAACTGCGCCAGTCACAAAAATCTCCACTAACTTAGTTGCTCCCTCTCCATCTATAACTATTTGCTTCGCTAGATTAATGGCAAGCTCTTCAATATCATTTCTAAAATCATTAAGTAAAGGGCTGCTTAAATCTAGCAACTTTTTGTGCTTAGCTTTATTCGTTGATACAAGAAAAATACTATCACTTGTTGAAGTTTCTCCATCAACAGTAATTGAATTAAAACTATTATTTGTAACCTCTTTTAGTAATTTATTTAAAATTGTTTTAGAAACATTAGCATCAGTAAAAATAAAAGAAAGCATCGTACCCATATTCGGTTCAATCATACCTGACCCCTTTGCGATACCAACGATTTTAACATTCTGCCCATCAATATTTGACTGTTTGAAATATATTTTTGGGTATGTATCAGTTGTCATGATTGAATTAGCAGCATCATGCCATGTTGATCTTTTCATCATCTCATTATCTAATAATGCTTCAATTATTGGTCTGGTATTGAGAAATTCTCCAATAACTCCTGTAGAGGCAACGGCAATCTCATTTAATTTACATCCAAGTTTTATTGATAATTTACCCAGTATTTCAATAAGATCTTTCTTTCCTCTCTCACCTGTAAATGCGTTAGCATTCCCAGAGTTGACAAGAATTGCCTTTATTTTGTCTTTATTTAAATTATTTTTACACCAGTCAACTGGGATGGAAGGACATGATGATTTTGTATATAAACTAGCATAACTGTATACATCATCAAAAACGATAAGTAGCAGATCTTTCCTGTTCTTGTAATGGGCATTTGTAATGAATGTATATATATTTACACCACTAATTTCATTCTTATTAATGGTTTGACTATAATTATTTTGAATCATAAGAGATCTCTTACTAAAGTTACATATGTATTTTTATTTTATAATATCTTTAATTAAATTTTATTAATTTAAAATTACTGTTGATTTTATAATATATTATAGTTGAGATTATTTTAAGAAAATACTACTAACTAACTTTCCTCAAAATTTAAGTTTGTTAATTTATATACTACATATATATATATAAGATCAGGTCTGGAACGGTAAATGTTTGATATAAAAAAAATTACAAATAATATTTTTAATAAACCAATTAAAAAAAAATATAAATTTTACGAAGATCAAGTAAAAAAAATAAATCTTTTAGAAGATTTATTTATTGGTTTAAACGATAAAGATTTAAAAAATAAAACCCAAGAATTAAAAGAAAAAATCTCATCGGGAATACAATTAGAAGATATTTTAGTAGAGGCTTTTGCAACTGTCAGAGAGGCTTCAAAGAGAACATTGGGACAAAGACATTACGATGTGCAATTAATAGGTGGCATGGTATTAAATGATGGTGGAATAAGTGAAATGAAAACTGGTGAAGGAAAAACACTTGTTTCAACATTACCAGTCTATCTTAATGCAATAAATGAGTCAGGTGTACACATTATAACTGTAAATGATTATCTGGCCCAGAGAGATTCAAAATGGATGGGTCAAATATTTGAATTCCTAGGACTAAAAGTTGGCTGCCTTCAAAATAATATGAGTGATGAAGACCGTAAAGCTGCTTATGAAGCTGATATAACCTATGGAACAAATAATGAATTTGGATTTGATTATCTAAGAGATAATATGAAACATGATTTTGAAAGTATGGTCCAAAGAGGGCATCATTTTGCAATAGTAGATGAAGTAGACTCAATTTTAATTGATGAAGCAAGGACTCCACTAGTCATCTCAGGGCCATCTGAAGTCAAGTCTGATATGTATACTTCAATTAATAAGTTAATGCCAATGCTAAAAGATGATGATTTTGAAATTGATGAAAAGACTAAGTCAATCAATCTATCTGAAGGTGGTGTTGAGAACGCTGAAGATTTATTGAAAAAGAATGGTGTTTTAACTGGGCAATCTCTATTTGATATTGAAAATATATCCATAATCCATCATATTAATCAAGCTGCAAGAGCTCATAAACTATTCACCAAAAATAAAGATTATATTGTTAAAGACAAGAAAGTTATCATAATTGATGAATTCACTGGAAGGATGATGGAAGGTAGAAGATACTCAGATGGACTTCACCAAGCTTTAGAAGCAAAAGAAAACTGTATCATTCAAGCTGAAAATCAAACCCTTGCCTCAGTAACCTTCCAAAATTACTTCAGACTTTATAAAAAACTTGCTGGAATGACAGGCACCGCATCTACCGAAGCAGAAGAATTTATGGATATTTATAGCCTTCCAGTCCTAGAAATTCCGACAAATAAGCCTATAAGTAGATCAGATGAGAATGATGAAATCTATATGACATTAGATGAAAAATATGATGCAATAATTGAAGAAATTATAAGATGTAACAAGAAGAACCAGCCTGTCTTAGTTGGAACAACTTCTATTGAAAGATCAGAGTTTTTATCTTCATTGCTTGAGAAGGCAGGTTATAAAAGAAATAATTATCTAGATAAAGAAGATCTAAAGATAAGATCTAATACATTTGCGGTATTAAATGCAAAATATCATGTTCAAGAAGCAAGAATAATTGAACAGGCTGGACGATTAGGTGCAATCACGATTGCAACAAATATGGCTGGTAGAGGAACTGATATCCAACTTGGTGGAAATCTGGATGCAGAAATAAAAATTATTGAAGATTCAGATTCATCAAATAAGCTAGAGGAAATTGAATTAATAAAATTAAATATAGAAAAAGAAAAAAATAATGTCATTAAAGCTGGCGGTCTATATGTGTTGGGAACAGAAAGACATGAAAGCCGTAGAATTGACAATCAGCTAAGAGGAAGATCTGGAAGGCAAGGTGATCCTGGTAAGTCAAAGTTCTATATAAGTTTACAAGATGAGCTAATGCGCATTTTTGGGACTGAAAATATGGAATCAATGCTTAAAAAACTTGGACTTAAAAAGGGAGAGCCAATTATTCATCCTTGGATTAATAAGGCTCTTGAGAAAGCTCAATCAAAAATAGAATCTAGAAATTTTGACATAAGAAAGAGCATTCTCCAATTTGATGATGTAATGAATGATCAAAGAAAAGTGATTTTTGAACAAAGAAGAGATCTTATGGATGAAACTGAAGCTTCAGAAACAATAATTGATATGAGATACGAATATATAGAAGATTTGGTCTCACAATATATCCCAGAAAATTCATATCCTGAACAATGGGATACTCAATCATTGAGAAATAAAATTAAAACTACGTTATTAATAGATGCTCCAGTTGATGATTGGGCTAAGGAAGAGGGTATTGCAGAAGAAGAAATCATATCAAGATTAAAGAAAATAATCGATCAAATTATGGAATTAAAAGAAAAAAAGTATGGATTAGATGTACTAAAAAAAATCGAAAAAACAGTTCTACTTCAGGTTTTGGACATACTTTGGCGAGAGCATTTATCAAGATTGGAGCATCTAAGAACATCTGTCACACTTAGAAGTTATGGTCAAAGAGACCCTTTAAATGAATATAAGACTGAAGGATTTGAACTATTTCAAAGTTTGTTAATAAAACTCAGAGAGCAAGTTACGGCACATCTAATAAGAGTTGAAGTCGTAAAAAAAGATCAAAAATTAGATAACGAAGATACAACAGTACAAAAAAGCCAATCTAATGCTCTTAATCTAAAAAAGACTAATAATATTGATGCAACGAAATGGGGGAAAGTTGGAAGAAATGAAGCTTGCCCATGTGGAAGTGGAAAAAAATACAAACACTGCCACGGCAGTGTAAATTAACTATAACTTTCTGCCAATTGACAAGAATTTATCCCTTCTATCTGCTACCAAAATATTACGATCTAATTTAGTTAATTCAGATAGATGTTTAATAATAATTTTCTCTACATCTCTTATAATCTTCTGATGATTTCTATGTGCTCCTCCAAGTGGCTCGGCAACTATTCCATCAATTATCTTCATTTCAATCAAATCTTGAGCTGTTATTCTCATGCTATTTGCCGCTTCACTAGCCTTACTTGCGTCTCTCCAGAGAATTGAAGCAGAAGCTTCTGGAGATGCTACAGTATATATTGAATGTTGTAACATCACAACGCGGTTAGCGGTAGCTATTGCAACAGCGCCACCCGAACCACCTTCTCCAATAATAATTGATACAATCGGAACACTAACATTTAGGCACGTCTGAGTACATCTTGCAATTGCCTCCGATTGCCCTCTTTCCTCAGCACCAATTCCTGGATATGCCCCGGCGGTATCGACAAAAGTTATAATAGGCAAATTGAACCTATCTGCTAATTGCATTAAACGTTCAGCTTTTCTATAACCCTCTGGGCCGGCCATACCAAAATTATGTTTTATTCTCTCAGTGGTATTTGCGCCCTTCTCATGACCAATAACCATAACGTTAAAGTCATTAAACCTTGCTAACCCTCCAATAATAGCATGATCATTAGCATACTTTCTATCACCAGATAATTCAGTAAAATCATCAAATATGCTGTCAAGATAATCTCTGAAATGCGGACGCTCTGGATGCCGAGCAACTTTTGTTTTTTCCCAAGGGCTTAATGTAGAGTATAATTTTTCTAGAGCCTTATTTGCTTTTTCTTCAAGCTGCTTAATATTCTCATCAATTGAAATTTCGTTTTCTGATGGATTCAATTGTTTTAGCTCATTAACTTTGCTTTCCAGTTCAGCTACATTTTTTTCAAAATCTAAATATTGCATAAGTCTTCCTATTTGTCCAAAGACAAAAATAATCCATAAAGTTTAATTTATTAATAATAAATTTATATCATAATTTTTTTGCTAAAGGATGTTTTTCTTTGATAATTGACTTTAATTTCTCATCCAGAATATGAGTATAAATCTGTGTTGTAGATATATCTGAGTGTCCCAACATTTGCTGCACAGCTCTTAAATCTGCTCCATTTGATAATAAATGACTTGCAAATGCATGCCTTAATACATGTGGTGAAATCTTTGACTCATCCAAACCAGTCTCTCTAGCAATACACTTCAATTCGTTTGCAAAATGCTGTCGAGTTATATGTTTCCTTGAATCTCTTGAGGGGTAAAAATATATAACTTTATCTAAATCATAAAAAATAGATAAGAGATCAATATATTCTTTTATCGCAGTTTTTGCATCTTCTGTTAGAGGTACAATGCGTTCTTTGCCTCCCTTACCAGTGACTGTTAAAAAATTATCATTATCAAAAATCTGATCAAACTTTAATGTGAGCAATTCACTTATTCTCATTCCAGTTGAATAAAGTATTTCAAGTTGTGACAAAAATCTCTGGTATTGATATTTTTTTTTGATACTTATTTGATCTTTTTTTATCATTTCTTTTGTATATATAATAATTCTAAAAATATGTTCTTCACTCATTAACTTTGGAAGAGGCCTCCCTAATTTTGGATTTTCAATACCATTTAAAGGGTTATGTATTATTATATTTTCCTGAAACAAAAATTTATAAAATTGCCTGATTGAGCTTATCTTTCTGGCTAGTGTATTACTTTTTATTCCAACCGAATTTATTTCACTTATATATGACCTTATAATTTGTTGGTTAACGAGTCTAAAATCAGTTCTCTTCTTTGATAAGAAATTATAGAAATCATTAAGGTCACGTTGATATGCACTTTGAGTATTTAAAGATGCGGCCCTTTCAACAGACATCATTTCAATAAAGTTTTCAATAAATAATTTCATCCTATGAGCCTAAATAAATATAATGAAAATAAGCTATAATATATGTTAAATATTAATCTTTAATCTTTAATATTAGGTTATTTTATGACTAAAAAGGTAATTTAATGCACATCGTATTAGTTGGAATGATGGGTGTAGGAAAATCTACGATAGGAAAAGAACTATCAAAATCTCTTGATATTCCATTTCTTGATATTGATGATTTAATTGAGAAATCTGAATCTAAGACAATATCTAAAATTTTTGAACAATCAGGAGAAAGTTATTTTAGAAAAAGAGAAATGGAAATAACATTAAAGGCCCTCATGCAAGAAAATAAAGCAATTATATCAACTGGTGGGGGTGCAATTATGAATAAAGTAATTAGAAATAATATTCTTAATCGGTCGATATCAGTTTGGCTAAAATTAGACACAAGTGCAATTATGAGTAGAATTGGTAAAAATAACAAAAGACCTTTAATTCTTCAAAATACTAAAGTAGAGATAGAAAAAATATTAGAAGATAGATTAATCTATTATGCTATGGCACAAATACATATAGAATGTAAGGGAAAGAATATTAAAAATTGCGCTAATGAAATAATAAAAGAAATAGAACTCAATGAATAAAATTGAAATCAAACTAAAGAACATCAACTACGATGTTATATATACTAACATTCAAGAAGCAGCTATTTCTCTAATATCCAGACAAATAAATGGAAATAAAATTGCGATAATCACAGATACTAATGCCTCAAAGAAACATTTATCTATGCTTAAGGACAGCCTATCAGAATCAAATATAGCTATAATTGAGTTTATTCTGACCCCCGGTGAAAAGAATAAGGATTTAAAGATCGCAAATCAAATTTTAGATAAATTACTTAGTGAAAAATTTGAGCGTCAAGATACAATTATTGCCCTAGGTGGTGGGGTGATTGGTGACTTAGCTGGATTTATTTCTGCGATTATACATAGGGGTGTAAGTTTTATAAATATTCCTACCACACTATTGGCTCAGGTTGACTCATCAATAGGTGGTAAAACAGGTGTAAATTCAATTTACGGAAAAAATCTTATTGGTGCCTTTAAACAGCCTAAATTAGTTATCTGTGATATTGATACGCTATCCACTCTTCCAAAACGTGAAATGCTTGCAGGATATTCAGAGCTTGTTAAACATGCCTTGATTGGCGACGCTAATCTTTTTTCCTATCTAGAAAAAAATATTAATATAATCTTTGATAACATAAAGATCCTCCAAGAAGCTTTATTCAGGAGTTCGCTTGTAAAGGCTAATATTGTTATGAGGGACGAGTTAGAAAATGATGTTAGAGCGCATCTAAACTTAGGGCATACATTTGGTCATGCAATCGAAGCTGCATTTAATTATAATGGTTTGGTATTACACGGAGAAGCTGTTTCAATTGGAATAATAATGGCTTTTAGAACCAGCGTTTCTTTAGGGATATGTACCCAAAGAGAATTTAGTATTGTGGAAAAACATTTTAAAAAAATTGGTCTCAAAACTAATCTTGATGGTTTATTAAAAGATAAGATTGACTCAGATTTATTAATGAGACTTATGCAAAGAGATAAAAAAGTTAAAAAAGGATCCATTAATTTTATTATTCCAAATAAAATTGGGGAAGTATCAATAATATCAGATATTGACCATAAAATTATAAAAAGTGTTATTGATACAACTCTATCTTCATGATATTTATTGAATTTCTCAAATCAAATCTACTTCATGTGAGGTTTTTGTTGATAGAGATAATGCATGGATCATTTTAATTTCATCCTGAAGTAATTCGTTTATTATTTTATGACGTTCTAATTTTGATTTGCCATAGAAATAATCGGAGATGATATATATATGAAAATGAGTTTGACCAACCTCTTTCCATCCAATATGACCTTTATGTTTTTCGGATTCATCAGTAATTACGAGTTCCAAAGGCTTAAGGAAAGTCAATTTTTCTCTTATTTTTTCTTCAATTCTAATTTACATCCACTCCTAAAAATATATATATAGATACTATTAATCAGAGAACAACATATGGCAAATATTAATTCAAAATATTTTGATGACATAAAAATTACTAAAAAAAAAGAAATCTCAAAAACAAGTGATGATTGCCAATGGGAAAATTGTAATCTTCCTGCAAAACATAGAGCTCCGGTGGGCAGGGGACAAGAAGGGCAGTACTTAAACTTTTGCCTTACTCATGTGAGGGAATATAATAAAAATTATAATTATTTTGAAGGAATGAATCAAAGTGATTTATCCAAATTTCAGAAAGAGTCTATGCTAGGAAATAGACCCACTTGGAAACTAGGTGTTGATAATAAGGAGCAACTTGGAAATTTCTCTGCTGAAGAAATCCTAAAAAGATTAAAGGCTGACAGAATAAATTCAAACCGAAATCAAGATAATATTAGCCAAAAAAATCAAAGACGACAAAAGATTGGAAATGCAGCAAAAAAAGCGTTATATGTTTTAGGACTTGAAACTAATTCTTCAAGTGATGAAATTAAAAATAAATATAAATTATTGGTTAAGAGGCATCATCCCGATCTTAAAGGGGGAAAAGAATCTACAGATGAGAAGCTTATTGAGATTATAAAATCATATAGATATTTAAAATCAATTGGATTTGTTAATTAAAAAATTGTAACTAAAGGAAGTAAAATGAATACAAATAATCAAGATATTAATGATACACCAGATATTGAAATTTCAGTAGAAAAGACATTTGGTTTCAAATCAAAACTAAAAGTGCCGGCATATTCAAAAAGAAATGAGTATGTCCCAGAAATAGATGAAGCGTATATATTTGATCCGCAGACAACCTTGGCAATTTTAGCTGGATTTTCTCATAATAGAAGAGTAATGGTTCAAGGTTATCATGGAACGGGTAAATCAACCCATATAGAGCAGGTTGCGGCAAGGCTCAATTGGCCGTGTGTTAGAATCAATCTTGATAGTCATGTGAGTAGGATTGATCTAATTGGTAAAGATGCAATTGTTCTTCGAGAAGGGAAACAGGTGACAGAATTCAAGGAAGGTATGCTTCCATGGGCACTGCAATCTAATATTGCTCTCGTCTTTGATGAGTATGATGCAGGTCGACCAGATGTAATGTTTGTCATTCAAAGAATTCTTGAAGTTTCAGGAAAATTAACTCTCTTGGACCAAAGCAAAGTCATTACACCTCATCCATACTTTAGAATGTTTTCAACTACAAATACAGTAGGCTTAGGTGATACAACTGGACTTTACCATGGCACCCAACAGATAAATCAGGGGCAAATGGATCGATGGTCAATCGTTTCAACACTAAATTATCTTCCTCATGATGTTGAAAAATCAATTATTATTTCAAAAGCACGAGAATACGATACAAAAGATGGGCACCAGATTATTGATAAAATGGTAAAAGTAGCAGAATTATCAAGGAATGCATTTGTAAATGGTGACCTTTCCACTGTAATGAGTCCAAGAACAGTTCTCACTTGGGCTGAAAATAACCAAATATTCGCTGATATTGGATTTGCGTTCAGACTAACATTTTTAAATAAATGTGATGAGCTTGAAAGACCTGTTGTAGCAGAATTCTATCAGAGATGCTTTGACAGTGAGCTTCAAGGTGTAGAACTATTAAAATCAAGTGAAGAGTAAAAAATTTGTCAGAAACAAAAGAAAATAATTTTGCTGATATCTTAAAAAAAACGATAGCGGAGGCAACAAGGTCAATTGCTGAAGAGCCAGACTTAGAAGTTATATTTGGTGATGAACCTCCTCATTTAAATGGAAAAAAGATAAAACTGAGAGATCCTGGGAATACTCTTAATAAAGAAGAGCTCGCCATACTAAGAGGAAATGCAGACTTATTAGCTTTAAAGATTAAGAATCATAATCAAGAAATACATCAAAAATATAAACCTTCCTCACCTCAAGCTCAAAGTATCTTCGATGCCGTTGAAGACGCTCGTATTGAAGCAGTTGGAGCTATTGCTATGCCAGGTTGTGCATCAAACCTTAATGCAAGAAATATAGCAAATTATAGAAACTCTGTACTTAATAATATAACAAATAAAGATGAAGCTCCTGTAAGTGAGGCAATCAGTCTAATTGTTAGAGAAAGTCTAACTGGCTTTTCACCTCCAAATAATACAAGAAAATTTGTTGATTTATGGAGACCACATATAAATAAAAAAGCTTTAAATGAATTAGAGAGTCTAAAGAATGATATATTTGACCAAGAATTATTTGCAAGCAAAATACCAGCTCTTCTGAATGCATTAGATATCTCTAGTATGTTGGGTGATCCAGACCCATCTTCATCAAAAGATCAAGATGGTGAGAGCGAACTCGATGGATCAGAAGAAGAAAATACCGAGCTCAGTGAAGAATTCAACCCAGATGAAACAGAAACTATAGATGATGATGCTGAAGAACTGATTGATCTTGATGAATTAGAAGGCTCAGAAGAAGAAGGTGATGAAAGTTCTGTACCTGATAATCAAGGAGAGATCGAGGATAGCCCAAATAATATCCGAAAAGCATATAAAATATTTACCTCAGAATTTGATGAAATCATATCTGCTGAAGAAATTGCTGAACCAGAAGAATTGGATAGACTAAGAAATTATCTAGACAAACAAATATCAAACTTACAGGGTATAGTGGCTAGATTAGCAAATAAACTTCAAAGAAAATTAATGGCCCAACAAAATCGTTCTTGGGATTTTGATTTAGAGGAAGGTACTTTAGATACAGCAAGGCTAGTTCGAGTAGTAACGGATCCAATGCAACCTCTTTCATTCAAAATGGAGAGAGATACAGATTTCCGTGATACAATCGTTACTTTACTAATCGATAATTCTGGGTCTATGCGGGGACGACCAATCATGGTCGCAGCAACATGTGCTGACATATTGACTCGTACACTCGAAAGGTGCGGAGTAAAAGCTGAAGTTCTTGGATTTACTACCAAAGCATGGAAGGGAGGTCAATCAAGAGAAGTTTGGACAAATTCAGGGAAACCAATGAGACCAGGTCGATTAAATGATTTACGACATATAATATATAAATCTGCTGATGCACCATGGAGAAGAGCAAAACGTAACCTGGGTTTAATGATGAAAGAAGGCCTATTGAAAGAAAATATAGATGGGGAAGCTCTAGATTGGGCATATAATCGACTTCAAAAGAGACAAGAACAAAGAAAAATTATGATGGTAATATCTGATGGCGCTCCTGTAGATGACTCTTCCTTATCTGTTAATTCAGGTAATTATTTAGAGTTACACCTAAAAAAAGTAATAAGTAAGATAGAGGCAGATAAAGATATAGAGTTAATTGCAATAGGAATAGGACACGACGTAACAAGATATTACAAAAGAGCTGTTACAATTATTGATGTTGAAGAATTAGGTGGGGCAATGACAGAAAAACTTGCTGAGCTCTTTGACGAAAAAGCCAATAAATAGTTATTTTCCTGATAATAAATTATATTTTAAATAGAAAATTCTAAATGGTGCAAGGAGGATAAAAGCAACTATTAACTTGACACAAAAATCTCCAAAAGCCCATAATACCCATCTCGAAATATTAATGCCATCCGTTAATAGATTTACTTTTTCAATAGCAAAACTGTCTGCATTACCAAGAAGAGAGAAGTTTATTGAAAAAGCCAGAGAGAAAAATAAGATTGTATCAATACTTGAACCAATTGTTGATGAAATTAAAGGAGCCTTCCACCAGTCATACTTGTTTAGTCTAGAAAAAATATAAATATCTAGTAATTGAGATATTATGAATGCTGTTCCTGAGGCAACGGCAATTCTCGGTGTAGAAAAATAGATCGATAAGATTACTGCAAAAAAGAAACCCCAATAAACTATTCTTCTTGCTTTATGCACGCCATATATCTTATTAGTTATATCAGTAATGAAGAATGCTAATGGATATGTGAGAGCGGCCCATGTTAATATGTCTTCTAACCCCCATATATGAATAGGGTATTGCACTAGAATATTTGATACTAGAATTACTAGTAACATACACACAACCATGTATGGAACGATGTATTTTTTCATTAAGTTACAAGATTATTCTTAGCTTTAATTACACGTTTTTTTATTATGAGAGCTTTTGGGGATAAATTTTCTGAAGATTCTTTAACTAAGAATTCGTCTAGTCCACCTCTATGCTCAACGCTTCTAAGTGCATTTGATGAAATTCTTAAGTAAACTTTTTCATCAAGTAAATTACTATGAAGTGAAACCTGATTCAGATTTGGTAGGAATTTTCTACGATTTCTGTTCTTAGCATGACTGACATTATTTCCAGACATAACAGCTTTCCCAGTTAATTCACACTTTCTTGACATTGAAATTCTCCATATAGTAATCTTAGACTTTGTATAACCTTTCACTGATGGTCAGTCAACTTGATAATGATAAATCAATTAAAAAAATAAAAAAATTAATAGTATAAATTAAATAAAGTTATAATTAATTTACAAATTTTAATATAATATTTTTGAAAGATTATATTAAAGATAAAAAAATGAAATTAATTAATGCGTTGCTTTTCTGCTTTTGCTTTCTTCTTTATTTTTGTCCTAATTCCTTGATAGCCGATGAGGATATAGATGAAAAGAAAACCACTTATCTAATTGAAGATAGATATTATCTTGATCATCAAATAAACCTTAATTATGAAATTAAATCTCTTGGTCTTAGAATAGCTAAACTTGATTTTGAGGTTAACCTTACAGAGTCACAATTCTTTTCTAGTGCAGTGATTGAAACTCAGGGACTTGGAGATATTTTTTCAAATTCAACTTGGACATTTTCAGCAAGAGGAACTCTTAAAAAATCAGAAATCCAGCCAAAATTTTATAATAATCATATAGAAACTAAAAAGGGGGTAGGACATATTAGTATTGTTTATAGGAATGGCCTTCATAATATTCTTGCAAGGCCCACAATTGCTGATGAAAAACGCTTGGAATTGCATAATAATCTGAATCCAGATATAATTGACCCTATCTCATCAATTCTCGAAATGTCTATATATCCATCTAAAAATATATGTGAAGGAAGTAAAAAAATTACTGACGGTAGAAGAATCTTTTCTCTTCGCTATGAGTTATTGGAAAATATTGGCCAATGTTCCCTTAAATATATACCCTTAAGTGGATTTTCTGATAAAGAATACCAAAAAGAAAGAGAGGATCCATCCTCACCTTTTCTAATCCAATTGGCAAAAGTCAAGCTTATAAATAACTTTTCTATATTAATTCCAACTAAAATATCAACAAGTGAAGGTATGAACTCATCAATAGAATTAAAGGGGATGATAGTTAACGGTGAAAGCTTATCTTTTTGATAAATTTAATATGTACTATTCATCATTAATATACTACATCTAGTATAGAACAAAAGATGAATTAAGAAAGATTATTGATTCGGACATGGTATGTTCTTCAAGTGTTCTAAAAAAATAAAGAAACCATTAATTATTTAAATGATGCATTAGATGGCACATAGAATAAAAGCAATATTAGGTCCAACAAATACTGGTAAAACTTATATGGCTATAAATGCCATGCTAAAACATAATAATGGAATGATTGGTGTTCCTCTGCGATTGCTAGCTAGAGAAATATATGATCAAATTTCTTTAAAAATTGGACAACAAGCAGTAGCTTTAATAACTGGGGAAGAGAAGTATATACCCAAGTATCCAAAATATTACATCTGTACAGTAGAAGCAATGCCCACGGATATACCTATGGATTTCATAGCTGTTGATGAAATTCAATTAGCAAATGATAATGAAAGAGGGCACATATTTACAAAAAGAATATATGAGTCAAGAGGTCTAAAAGAAACAATTTTTTTGGGGTCTAATACGATTGAACCAATACTGAAGAAAATTATACCAGATATAGAAATACAAAATAAACCACGATTATCTAGTCTGACTTATGAAGGAACTAAAAAAATATCCCGTCTAAAGAAAAGGTCTGCAATCATTGCTTTTTCAGTTAATAGAGTCTATGAGATTGCAGATTTTGTCAGACAGCAGAATGGTGGAACAGCAGTAGTATTAGGAGCTTTATCCCCAAGAACTAGGAATGCTCAAGTGGATTTGTATCAATCAGGAGAGGCAGATTATCTGGTGGCAACAGACGCAATTGGAATGGGGTTAAATATGGATATTGATAATATCGCATTTGATTCAATAAAAAAATTCGATGGTTCAAAATATCGTTATCTCTTGCCATATGAAATTGGCCAAATAGCTGGGAGAGCTGGGAGATATAAAAATAATGGATCATTTTGCATGACTCACCCAAGTCCTGATCTAAGCTTAGATATTGTTTCAGCAGTTGAGAGCCATAAATTCAATAATATTGATAATATTAAATGGAGAAATACTAATTTAAAATATACTTCAATTAAATCAATCCTAGATAGCCTTCGGATAAGACCGAATTTGCCTTTTTTAAAACCAATAATGACTGGTGAAGATCATCTTACACTTGAACATATTTATGAAAATAAATTACTCGATTATAGGAAATTAGAAAAAGATGAACTCCAATTATTGTGGGAAATTTGTCAAATTCCAGACTATAGACAAACTGGCATAGATAGTCATACCAAGATCGTTCTAAAAATATTTTCTGACATAACAGAAAATAATGGATATTTAGATAATGACTGGCTTGAAAAGGAAGTTAAATTATCTGCAAAATACCAAGGTGATATTGATGGACTGTCCAATAAAATTTCCTTCATAAGAACTTGTAATTTTATTGCAAATAAGAAGAACTGGGTAGAAGATACAGATTATTGGCAAAAGAAAACAAGGTCAATTGAAGATAAATTATCTGATACATTGCATGAGAGATTAATGCAAAGGTTCATAGATAAAAGAACAAGTATATTAATTAATCACTCAGATCTTAATCTAATTAAGATTGATGAAAGAAATAAAATTAATGTAGGTAATGTCTCTTTGGGAACTGTGAACGGTTTAAAATTTAAACATCAGTCCTCAGCTAAACTAAATAAATTAGCCAAAAGTAAACTGAATAAAATTATTGTGAGTAAAATTAATGAACAAAGTTTACTGATCTTATCTAGTAAATCAGATGAATTTCAATTATCAAATGAGAAGCAAATTTTATGGCAAGAAATGCCTATTGCAACCATAAAGAAAAGTTCAGAAATTTTAAAACCAAATATACAAATTATTTGTGACGATAACCTCACTGATATAAATAAGAAAAGAATCATAATTAAATTAAATCAATGGTTGTCGAACTATATCAACTCATTAATTCCTGGTCTTATTAAATTTCATGAGTCTAATTTTAAAGGCTCTTTATCTGCAATAAAGTTTTCTATGTTAGAGAACCTAGGTGTTGCAAATAAAAATAATCTTGGAATTAATTTTGAACAATTATCCAGATATGAAAAGAAGGAGCTGCGAGCTTTTGGAATATTTATTGGTGAGAAATACATCTACTTTAAGAATATATTTGATGATAAAGAATTTTTTTTAAGATCCTTATTATTAAAAATTTATGAAGATATTAAAATAACAAAATCTGAATTATTGAACCTTAAAATTATTAAAAATTCAAAAGAATCTGATTTTTATAAAAAACTTGGGTATTTTGAGAATAGTAGTTTAATAATTAGACCTGATGTTATAGAAAAATTACTAAGTTCGATTAGAATTCAAAGACAAATTGAAAAATCAAATAAATTTATATTGAATGATCAAATATCTGCACAGTTGGACTTAAAAAAGGATAGTATTGAGAAATTACTTACTGGATTAGGTTTTGTAAAAATGAGAAAAAAAACATCTGAAAAAAATATAAGTTGGATAAAGAAAAAGAATAAGAAAAATTTCAGCAAAATTGAACCTAATAGTGATAATAACCCTTTCTTCATATTGAAGAAAATTAACAGTGCTTCAAATTCATAAAGATTTCTGTTATATATAAATCTCATGATCTTAAATTTTCATAAATATTTCTGTTATATATATATATATAAATCTCATGATCTTAAATTTCTTAGTTTTTAGATATAAGGAACTAGAATGACATATGTTGTGAATCAAGCTTGTATTAAATGCAAATTTATGGATTGTGTTGAAGTATGCCCAGTCGACTGCTTTTATGAAGGTAAGAATATGCTAGTCATCAACCCCGATGAGTGTATCGACTGTGGAGTTTGTGAGCCTGAATGTCCAATTGAAGCAATTTTACCAGATACGGAGCCTGGTATGGAAGAATATCTTGAACTTAATAGGAAGTATTCTGAAATTTGGCCAAACATAACAATTAAAAAAGACCCACCGTCTGACGCGGATACTTATAAAGATATGGAAAATAAATTAACAGAACACTTTTCTGAAGAACCAGGTAAAGGTGATTAATTAAAAAAAGGAATACTAGTCAATGGAAAAATCAAATACGAATAAGAACTATAAATTAAATCAGTACGTTGTATATCCCTCACATGGAGTTGGAAAGGTTACTGAAATTGTTGAACAAGAGATAGCTGGCACGAAGTTAGAACTATATGTTATCTATTTTGAAGAAGATAAGATGACACTTCGGGTGCCTATTGGTAAAGCCACTTCAACTGGTATGAGATCAATATCTGATACAACACTTATTGATGAAGCTTTTGTTATTCTTAAGAGCAATGCAAAAACAAAGAAAACAATGTGGAGCAGGAGAGCTCAAGAATATGAAACAAAGATAAATTCAGGAGATATAATTGCACTATCGGAAGTTGTAAGAGATTTACATAGAAATCCGAGCCAATCCGAGCAATCATACTCCGAAAGGCAATTATATGAATCTGCCCTCGATAGACTGGCGAAAGAAGTATCTAGATCTAGAGGTATTAAAGAGATTGAAGCAATATCAAATATCGAAAATCAATTAGCTAAAAATTCTAAAAATGCTGCCGCAATATCAGCTGCAATATAAAAAAGGATCTAATACTAGAAATTATAGACTCCCAATAAAAGGTTCGAAGTGAATACAGAGAAAAATATTAATATCCTTGGAGGAGATTACGAATTTACTTTAGACATATCTGGGGTTAAAGAAGATATCAATTTAAATTATATCCCATCTAACTTGCCCGATATATATAATAAAATCCTTAATCATGAACTTTTTGAAGTATCTGAATTCTCCCTATCTAATTTTACCATGATGAGGGATAAAAATATAAGTGATATGGTTGCGATACCAATATTTATAAATCGAGGTTTTAGGCATGGGATTATATGGGTTAGAGAAGATAGTAAATTAGAATCTATCAAGGATTTAAAGAAATTAAAAGTTGGTATAAAGGATTATTCGCAAACAGCAGCAGTTTGGCTTAGGGGAATACTTCTGGATGAGTACGAAGTTCATTGGAGTGATATAGATTGGTATGCAAATAAAAATCAGAGATTCGAAGCTCCCAAAAGAGCTAAACTTTCTCTACTTGATAAAGATCCAGAAGAAATGGTTATTAAAGGTGAATTAGATGCTTATATTGCCCCTCGTACCCAAGATAACCTTAAGAATGTCGGTCAAAGAAAATTAAGACCACTTCTTGATAATGTAATCGATATTGAGAAAGATTATTTTTATAAAACAGGAATATACCCTATTAATCATTGTGTAATGATTCACCAAGACACTTACTTAAAATATCCTAATCTTGGACATTTATTATTCCAAGCTTATAGTGATAGTAAGAAATTAGCTTTAAAAAGAAAGCTAGGGTCTACATTGCTTCCTTGGGCTGATAAACAATGGTCTGAAACCATGCATATATTTAATTATGACCCCTACCCGCATGGGTTAAGTAAATCTAATAGAAATAATATTCAGAAATTATTAGATTACTTATTTGAGCAAGAACTAATCACTAAAAAAGTATCCATCGAAGATATTTTTGTAAAAGAATCCCACAACTGGACTGAATAAAAGTATAATTCCCATTATTTTCTTTGCTCAGACGACTTCTAATTTTTGATGCGGCTCTTTGGGTATTATAATTTCGATATTATCTCCTTTTCTTACAATACCTCCATTCTTTACAATTGTCATAATACCAGTTTTTCTAATTATATTTCCGTCTTCATCTTTTGAAATCATCTTTTTTAACAAACCATTATTGTAATCATCTATCTGCCGACATGGATCCCTTAAACCTGTGATCTCTAGTTGAACATCTTCGCCAATTTTCAAAATTGTAGCTTTTGGTAAATTGATTAGATCTATGCCTGATGTTGTAATATTTTCTCCAAGATTCCCAGGTTTAACTATAAAACCTTCTCTTAAAAGTTCATCAAATAATTCATTTTGGATAAGGTGGACTTGTCTTAAATTAATTGCCTTAGGATCTCTTTTTACTCTTGATAGATGTTTTACATATTTCCCAGCATGAGCATCACCTTCAACACCTATCATTTTAATTAATTTGATTTCTTTTTGTTTGGTTTTTGAAAATGTGTGTGAACTATTAATACATACAGCAATCACATTTGTTTTTTTATCACTCATAAGTAAATAATAGCATTAAAAAAAATCACGAACCACAAAAAATTAATTTTGGTATAAATTTATATGTCACTCTCTTTTATAATGAGAATTCTTTTATTTTATCAAAACTAAAATGATCTGCTATATCTTTTTTAGCATAGTAAACTTCTTCTACAAGCCCCTTTTCATTTATCAAAATATCCGTAACAGCAATATCAAAGTAACCTTTTATTGAAAATGGAATATATCCTTTTATAAGGGCAGGAAAGATCTTATGCGCCTTGAATATCATAGCCGCTAGTAATTTGGAAAGAGACCTCTCAATTTCATATTTTTTATAATATTTAAAACTTTCATCAGCTAAAATTATAAAAGGAAGTGTGCCGTGTTTGTTCATATAAGATTCGAGGTTATTAATAGGTGAATGAAATATACCTACGTGGGTAAAATTTTCTCCAAACTCCTGAAATCGCCTTTTAAATTCATTTAATCTAAGATTACAAAAACTACATCCCGCAATTCTATAGAAAGTTAGAAGTACTTTTTTCCCTTTTGTTTCAGATAAATTAAAGATTGTTCCATCTATTTTAGGAAGTGAGATTTCTTCTATTCTATCACCTTTTTTTATTTTCATTAGTTCCTCACTAATTGCAGTTATCTAAAAGTAGTTATTGTTATGTATAAAAAATCATAACAATAAATTCTACTTATTAAAAATAATACAAATATATATTCACATAATTTTTCTATTCTTTAGAGCAACTAATTTTAGTTTGCTATTTAATAATGTGAAGAAATTTTGTTTAATATAAATGACACAATCCCGTATAGCCCAATTGATATAAAACCTAATGTTAACAGGCTCGCAAACATCAAATCTATTTTTACCCTACCATTTGCTAATAACATTAGGTAACCCAGACCCTGAGATGATCCGACCCACTCACCAATTGTGGCACCAATGGGCGCATAGACAGCTGCTAGTCTTATTCCTGTAAAGAGACTTGGTATTGCTGCTGGAATTTTAATATAGTAAAGAATACGTGACTTTGTGCTTCCCATTGTCTGTGCGAGATCAAGAAATGATCTCGGTGTCTTTGTCAGTCCATCATAGAAAGATGATGTGACTGGAAAATAAATTATTAATATTGCCATCACTACTTTTGAAATTATCCCATAACCCAACCAAAGTGTTAAAAGTGGTGCTAGTGCAAATACCGGAATTGCTTGACTAAATATCAAAACAGGACGCAAAAAAAGTACAGCTTTTTTAGATGTTTCTAAATATAATGCAGTTATAAAACCAAGGGAGATACCAAAAAATAGTCCAAGTAAAACTTCTGTGACTGTTACTATAGTATGTTCTAAAATTAATTGCCAATTATCGATGAAAGATAATATGACATCCACAGGGGCTGGCAATATATATGATGGAGCTGAACTAATCCATACCCCCATTTGCCAAATTAATATGATTGATGAAATAGAAGCTAATGGATAATACCAACTCCTCATTAAGTACTCCTAATCTCTTCTAGTAATTGTGTTTGTAAGGAAAATGCATCTCTGTCATTAATACTCTTAGGAAATGGTGGGGGAAGACTTTTAGTTGAATATATTTCATTATCATTAAGTAGATATATATTATGACACAATCTAGTTGCTTCACTAGGATCATGGGTCACTAACAATATGGTTTTATCCTGCAAGTGCATAACTACCAAGTCCTGCATTTCTAATCTAGTTTTTGCATCTAATGCAGAAAAGGGCTCATCCAGAAGTATAATTGGCTTATTTTCCATTAAAGTTCTGGCAAGCGCAACCCTTTGCCTTTGTCCGCCAGATAATTCTGAAGGATATTTCTGTCGATGATCAACTAAACCAACATTTTCAATAATTACATCTAATATATTATTATCTATCTTATCACCGCGAAGTTTAGAACCAACCTTGATGTTATCAATTACATTTAACCAAGGTAAAAGTAAATCACTTTGAGCCATATAAGCCACTCGGTTATTAAACATATTATTATCGCTTGCCTTTATGTCTCCATTGAATACAACATGGGTATCTAGGCCAGCAATTAGTCTCAATAAAGTTGACTTCCCTGATCCTGAAGGCCCAAGTAGACATGTCCACTGTGATGACCCTATGATCATATTTTTAGCATTGAATAAAATATTATCTTCGAATAATGCATGACCATTTATACACAAAGAAGGAATAGTTGATTTCATGGCTTTAAACCCATCTCCCAGAATTTAATATCTTGTTCAGATATTAAATCTGAAACTACATTACTATAGATATTACTCATTTACGTGTTACATCTTTTGTAAGTTGCTTGATTGAAACTTTCTTTTCAATAAGACCTGAATTGTAGAGAAAGTTTTGAAACTCTTCATATCTTGCCTCATCATATGCCGCTGGTCTAAGAGCAAATCTTGGTATTGTATCAAACCAAGCTCTTCTATTTAGTTCATTTTGTAACTCCTTTGAAGTTGATGAGAAAATTTTCCAACTTTCTTCAGGATTATTAATTATAAATTGAGTTGCTAATTCAGTGGCTTTAATAAATCTTGCTATTTCACTCTGATCCATCTTCTTTGGATTTGCCACATAGATTAATTCATCGTAAGCAGGTACGCCTTCTTCCTCAATGTAGAAACAATGTCCTGGAACATTTTCAATATCCATTTGGTTTAGTTCAAAATTTCTATACGCACCAATCACAGCATCAACCTGTTTTGACATCAAAGCAGGAGATAATGAAAAGTTTACATTAATTAGTTCAATATCTTCTATCGATAATCCATATTTCCCTAAAATTGCTTTTAATAGTGCCTCTTCAACTCCGGCAACTGAAAAACCAACTTTCTTATCCTTAAGATCTGCTGGACTAGAAATTGGTCCATCTTTTAGAACAAGTAGGCAGTTTAGCGGGGTTGCAACTAATGTACCAACTCTTATAAGTGGAAGTCCCTCACTAACTTGCAGATGAAGTTGAGGTTGATAGCTTACGGCAAGGTCAGCCTTTCCTGCTGCCACCAATTTTGGGGGCATAGATGGGTCGGCGGGGGCAACAATCTCTACCTCTAAATCATATTTAGAAAAGTATCCTTTCTCTTCTGCAATAATTATTGGGCCATGGTCAGGATTAATAAACCAGTCTAATAGAAGTGATACTTTATCAGCGGCATGGCCATTAATTGGATTCATTATTGATAACAGGAATACGTATCCCATAAATATAATCTTTTTCATTTTTAACCCCTTTTAATTAGTAATTTGCTATTATCGATTTCATTTTCTCCAAAGATTATGAAAATGATGAGTCGGGGAGGCCCCAGCTGCAAGCAAAGTATTTGCAGCAATATTCATTGCAACATAGTTTTTTATAGAATACACAAGAGGATTTTTTTCTCTCATTTTCTGGAGATTATTGATCATTAAATATTCTTTCTCATATTTACGGAGAAGACATGAATGACCTAGGAATATTCATCATGACTTCCTCCGCCAGCATTATCTGGTTCAGGTTAAAAGGGTTTATCTCAGCCATAAAGGCACCCCTGTCATTCTTAGAACTTTAAGTAGCAGATATTAATTGTCAACGAAAATCGTTATCCCATCTACAAGGAATATCTTACATTTTCCTAAATAATGGACTTAAACTTATTGTAAATAATTTCTTTACTAACAATAGCCAATATCTAGTATATCAAAATAATGTCAGTTAACTCACTCGAGTATTATGCAGGAATGTTAGTTGCCCCAGTCTCAAATGCAATAACCTGACCATCCTTAAAAGAATAAACACCCATCACGGCTTGTTTATTTCCATCGCTAAAAGTTACAAAAGCATGCTCAATACCA
This sequence comes from Hyphomicrobiales bacterium, assembly GCA_029245795.1. Taxonomy (GTDB): domain Bacteria; phylum Pseudomonadota; class Alphaproteobacteria; order Rhizobiales; family TMED25; genus TMED25. Next base: position 2,768 of record JAQWOP010000004.1, on the reverse strand, counting down.
ATTTCATCATTTTCGTATATTACTCTTACTCTTTCGCGATTAATATCATCGCTCATAGCCCAATCTATAACATCTTGCTTTCTTAAAACATTACCGGAAGCATGCATCGTAAATTTATAGTCTTTATGAAGCAATTCATCCATTGTGTTTTTATCTTTCATATCTATTGCTATACCTAGACGTTCTATAATTGACATTTTATTTTTCCTTATTTGAGGTTACAAAACAAATATTTTCGATATTTTTACGTAATATATGATTTAATAGTTCACATTATGCATCATAAATTAATCTCCACAACTTTTACATAACCCATATATTTCTAAATTATGATTGGCGTAGTTAAAGCCAGACTCCTCACTGAGAATTGATAAATCCTGTTTCAAATTATTTCGCTTAATTTCAGATACACTATCACATTTTTCACATATTAAAAATGAGGTTGATTTTAGAGAATTGCAATTTGAATTTTTGCAAATGATATAAGCATTTTTACTCTCTATCTTATGAACTTTTCCGCTCTCAATTAATTTATCCAAAGCACGGTATACTTGCAATGGAGCTTTAATACCTTTTTTCTCTATATTAGTTAAAATAGTATATGCTCCCAGGGGTTCTTTAGTATTCTTTAGAAGATCTAATACAATCTTCTGGTTTCTTGTTAAATTTTCATTCTTTAATGGCATAATATTCAATATTTTAAATTTCTTTTTATGATATGTTTCTTACTTTCATTATAAGTAATGATATTATAAATAGTACAAATGCTGCAACTAAAATAGATGGCCCGGAAGGGGAGTTTAATTCTAGAGATGCAAAAAGACCAACAATTACAGATAATACCCCACCCAATATTGAAAATAAAACCATCTGTTTTGGATTATTAGATAAATTCCTTGCCATTGCAGCAGGAATAAGTAGTAAACCTGTTATCAGAAGAACGCCAATCATTTTAATTGATATAGCTATAACACCTGCGAGAAGTAGAGTAAAAATAAGATTAGCTATATGAGGCTTCAAACCTTCTGCTGATGCAAGATCATGGTTAACAGTTGCAGCAAATATTGATTGCCAGATAAAATATAATATTCCTAATATAACAAACCCACCGACCCATATAGCATAAATATCGGTTCTTGAGACCGATAAAATATCACCAAATAATAGACCCATTAAATCAAATCGAATGAAACTTAGAAAACTAATAAAGACTAATCCAATGGCAAGACTTGCATGAGATAACAACCCTAATAATGCATCACCTGGCAGTCTAGTTCTCTTTTGGAGGTCTAAAAGGATTAAGGCAACGATTCCAGATAAAAGAAAAACAGCTATCGAGATATTCAAATCAAAAACATATGCTATTGCTACCCCAAGGAGTGCCGAGTGTGAAAGTGTATCTCCAAAATAAGCTAATCTTCTCCATATCACAAGACAGCCAAGAGGACCTGCAACAATAGCGACTCCGATACCTGCAATTAGTGCTCTAGTAAAAAAATCATCTAAAATCATTTTACTACACTTCCGTCATGGTTATGGGTATGATCATGATGATGTTCGTATACTGATAGTGTTGATGATGCTCGTTCACCAAAAAGTTCAATAAAAGCAGGATTTTGTGCGACAGCACTCGGTGATCCAGAACAACAAACATGCCCATTTAAACAAATAACATGATCTGTGGCTGACATCACGAAATGTATATCATGAGATATCAATAATATCCCACAATTTAAATCATCAGATATTTTTTTTATTATATTATAGAGGGCAATTTCTCCATTAAAGTCAACGCCCTGGGCAGGCTCATCAAGGATTAATAAATCAGGATTCCTCGCGATTGCTCTTGCTAATAAAACACGCTGCAATTCTCCCCCAGATAAATTTTTCATATCAGCACGAAAAAGATCTTGAACACCCGTTAATTCCAGGGCTTTTAATATCTGCCCTTCATTAATTTTATTGGTTAGGTTCATAAAATCAATGACTCGAATGGGAAGCGTCCAATCGATATTAATTTTTTGAGGGACATATGCTATCTTTTTTGCATAAAAAGCAATCTTCCCCTCATTCGATTGAAGAATATTTAGAGCTATTTTAGCCGTTGTAGTCTTACCAGAGCCATTAGGGCCAATTAATGTTACAATTTCTCCTTTAGAAATTTCAAATGATACACCGCGTACTAACCATTTATCAGATTTGAAAATACCAATATTATCTAATTTTATTAATAAATTTTCTTTTTGGTTCATTAATCTCTTTACAAATGAAATGTTATATTATAACACGTAATATTATTACATTACATATATACGAAAGTCTAATAACATGAAACAAAATAATTCTCTAATTAATATAAAAAGTATACTTTTAGCTTCAGTATTTTTTACCTATTCATCTATAGCAGAAGCAGGGCCAAAAGTTGTAACCTCAATAAAACCTATCCACTCCTTGGTATCCAATGTAATGGAAGGTATTGGTGAACCATATTTAATCATAAAAGACACTACCTCACCTCATACATTCAGATTTAAACCAACAGATGCATCAAAGTTAGAAGATGCTGAACTTATATTTTGGATTGGGGATGGATTAGAAAATTTTTTAGTAAAACCTCTAGATTCAATTTCATTAGACGCGAGAAAAATCAGTTTTATGGAAGCTAAAGAAATGCAAAAATTAAAATTCAGAGATAATAATATTTTTGAAGAACATGATGAACATGAAGAACATGATGAACACGATGAACATGAAGAACATGATGAACA
>JAQWOP010000003.1 GCA_029245795.1 Hyphomicrobiales bacterium | reverse complement strand
ATGAACTTGCAATACACGCACTATATAGAATAATAAAATTATAATCATCAACGGTCCTAATTTAAATATGTTAGGAAAAAGAGAACCTGAGTTTTATGGGAATAAGACTCTTAACGACATAAGAGAAAATTGCATTCACGTTGGCAAATCTCTCGGACTTCATATAGATTTTGAACAGTCAAATGATGAGAGTGATATTATTAATTGGATACAATCCGCGTCAGATGCCGATGGCCTAATAATCAATGCTGGAGCATATACACATACATCTATAGCAATACATGATGCATTGAAATCTTCTACTTCTCCTGCAATAGAAGTTCATATATCCAATATTCATAAAAGAGAAGAATTCCGACATAAATCATATTTATCATCAGTCGTTGACGGGATAATAGTTGGACTAGGTGATTACGGCTATGAACTTGCAATACACGCACTATATAGAATAATAAAATCAAGGGCATAAAATATGACAAAAAAAACAATTAATGAAATTGAATTAATTAATGAGATTGCGACTATTGTTAAAAATGAAAATCTATCTGAAGTTGAAATAGAAAAAGATGGAATTAGAATTAAAGTCCAAAATCAGCTAAATATCAACAGTAGTCTGCCAATCCAATATATAAACAACCCCGTTAGCCAACCTGCTATTGCCCAACAAAGTGCAGAACAAAATTTAAAAAATGATGCTAGTCCAGATACGAAATCATATATAAAATCACCAATGGTTGGAACATGTTACTTATCTCCTGAACCCGGAAGTGAACCATTTGTTTCAGTTGGTAGTAAAATTAAAAAAGGTGATCCAATAATTGTCATCGAGGCTATGAAAACTTTTAATACAATTCCAAGCACCGAAAATGGAACAGTAAAAAATATTCTGGTTGAGGACGGACAACCAATTGAGTTTGGTCAAAATATAATAGAAATTGAATGACTAAATTATTTGATAAAGTCCTAATTGCTAATCGTGGTGAGATTGCACTCAGGATCCAACGTGCTTGCAAAGAAATGAATATCAAAACTGTCGCTGTTCATTCAACTGTAGACAGTGATGCAATGCATGTGAAATTAGCTGATGAAAGTGTTTGCATAGGCTCCCCTCAAGCAAAAGATAGTTACCTAAATATTCCTTCCATAATATCAGCTTGTGAGATTACCGGAGCAGACGCTGTTCACCCAGGTTATGGCTTCTTATCAGAAAACTCTCAATTTGCAGAAATACTTGAAGCTCATAATATTACTTTCATTGGACCAACATCAGATCACATAAAAATAATGGGTGATAAAATTGTTGCAAAAAAAACAGTATCAAAATTAGGTATTCCAGTTGTTCCAGGTTCAGATGGAAAAATTAATGATATTGACCATGCAAAAAGAATCGCTGGTGAAATTGGTTATCCCATATTAATCAAAGCCTCATCAGGTGGTGGAGGTAAAGGAATGAAAATTGCCAATAGTGAATCAGAAATTGATGAGGCCTATAGTTTAGCAAAATTTGAAGCAAGGGCTTCCTTTGGTGATGATACTATTTATATTGAAAAATATTTAAATACCCCACGACATATTGAAATACAAGTATTTGGAGATAAATTTGGAAATGCAATCCATTTAGGTGAGAGGGATTGCTCTCTGCAAAGGAGAAACCAAAAAATTCTTGAAGAAGCAACATCTCCAGTAATTGATGATAAAAAAAGAAATGAAATTGGCAAAGTTGCATCAGATGCTATATCAAAACTAGGTTATGTAGGTGCGGGAACTGTTGAGTTCCTATATCAAGATGATAAATTTTACTTCATTGAAATGAATACTAGGCTTCAAGTCGAACATCCCATAACAGAACTAATAACAGATTGTGATTTAGTCAAAGAACAAATATATGTTGCATCTGGCAAAAAGTTATCCCTCACTCAGGCAGATGTTAAAATTAAAGGCCACGCAATAGAATGTAGAATAAATGCAGAGAACCCTCAAACTTTTGTACCTTCACCAGGTAAAATAACTTCTTATCATCCCGCAAGTGGTCCAGGAGTGAGAGTTGATAGCGCAGTTTATGCTGGATATACTATACCTCCATTTTATGACAGTATGATTGGTAAATTAATTGTTTATGGCAAAGATCGACCCGACTGCCTATCGAGATTGAACAGAGCCCTTGATGAATTTGTTGTAGAAGGAGTCGAAACAACATTGCCTTTGTTCAAAGAATTATTATCAAACAACGATATAATATCTGGCAATTACAACATTCATTGGCTTGAGAACTTTTTAAAATAAAAAAATCAATCTTTATAAATATCATTAATGATTAAATCATCTTTATTATTACATCTTAATAATTTAAATTCATAAGATGGATCTTTTGTTTCGGTGTTAAAGAATTGTTTCCTTGTGTAAAGCGCAATATTTTCAGATTTTTCAATCCTATCCATATAAATAAATTCAAGACTAATATTACTAATAAAATCTTGATCATCATCCATCATTTTAAAGCATGAGTTAACATGTATATTCAAATTCCTATAATACCTTGAAGACTTAGTGGGTATTTTGAGAATGATTCTTTCTTGAGTTAACTTATTAAACACAAGTAGTTCAGCGTTAATATATTTTTTAATTAACGGCTGTGAATGAACTTGAATACTTGAATGAATTATTAGTGATAAAAAAAGAATATAAGAAAATATTCTAATCAAGATTGACATCTTCTATTGCATTGAACCGAAAACTGCATTACCAAGCAGTCCAATTAAATCAATTGATCCTTGAGTGAGTTCTATAGTTTCCCCTACTTGAAGCATTGTTTCTGATCCACCTGGTTCAATCATTATAAAATAGCCCCCCAACAAACCTTCTGAGCTTATTTTGGCACTACTATCAGATGGTATTTTTATATCGTTATCAATTTGCATGGTTACAATAGCATCATATATTTCTGCGTCGAGCTTCTGCTCAGTTACTGATCCAATTTTAATACCAGAAAGTCTAACATCTGCTCCCGTTACCAAACCAGAGACTTGGGTAAAAGATGCATTTATTTCATAAGCATTTGAATTGTTTTTTTGCCCTGAAGAATTATAAGCATAATAAAAGAAAATAATCGCTACTAATATAACAAGTAGTCCTATCAAACTTTCAAATAAATTATTTTTCATTTTTCATTTTCATTAATTACAGGATCCCAGCGAGTGTAATATTTTTTATTGCTAGAGATTATTCCATCATTCAACAAACTACCTGGAGGCTTGTAGGCGTGACTTGTGCCAGTTAAATTTGGAACATGGCCCTTATGCCAATTCTTTCTATTTATATTCATATTTGGAATATTATCAGTCACATGATGAAGCCAAGAATGCCAAGAAGCTGGAACCTTGGACGAATCAGCATAACCACTATAAATTACCCATCTTTTTGATTTATCGGTTTTTTTCTTTGATGTATAATAAACATTTCCAAATTCATCTGTACCAACCAAACTTCCATAAAGATAAGTATGAATACGTGTAGAGAGAGTTTGCCCATTCCACCAAGTAAAAATTTCTTTAAATAATCTAAACATATTTTATAATTCTTAATAAAACTAATTATTGTATTGCAACTCAAAAGAATCAAGTTATTTTTATATAATCAATAGCAAATTTTAATCGATATATATAGTTTTTTATTTGTTTAAAGAAAAAAGTAATTTTTTTTAGCTACATTTACAATTCGGTAATAATCTATATGTAGTATGTTATTTAGCTTAGTGTAGTACTATTGGTTGTTATTGTGTATAAAAATAAAACTATGTTAAAAAGTTAAAATAATTGAAAATATATATAGACATATATGACAAAGGAACTAAATTAGAAAGTCTGCGCTTATAGAAAAGAAAGAGGAATAAAGATGAAAATAACTAGATGTTTTACAAAAGAAAATCAATCTCCATATGATGAAATTAAATTTATAAAAACGTCTAGCCAAATAAAAAATCCAGATGGTTCTGTTGTATTTCAACTTGATAATCTTGAAGTTCCAGAAAATTGGAGTCAAGTAGCGGCAGATATCATAGCTCAGAAATATTTTAGAAGAGCAGGAGTTCCTCGGGAAACAAAGAAAATTGAAGAAAATGATGTACCAAGTTGGTTATGGAAAAGTGTTCCTGAATCAAAGGAAACTCATTTAGGATCAGAAACTAGTTCAAAACAAGTGTTTGACCGACTTGCTGGCACCTGGACATATTGGGGATGGAAAGGTAACTATTTTGACACAGAAAATGATGCCAAAAGTTATTATGATGAGTTAAGATTTATTCTTGCATCACAAATGTGTGCTCCAAATAGCCCACAATGGTTTAATACAGGTTTGAATTGGGCCTATGGAATAGATGGGCCTGGTCAGGGTCATTATTATGTTGATTATAAAACGAAAAAATTAACAAAATCAAATTCTGCCTATGAACACCCCCAACCCCATGCCTGCTTTATACAATCCGTAGAGGATGACCTTGTTAATGAAGGCGGTATTATGGACCTTTGGACTAGAGAAGCAAGATTATTTAAGTATGGTTCAGGAACAGGTTCTAATTTCTCAAAAATTAGAGGTGATGGAGAAAATCTTTCTGGTGGAGGAAGATCCTCAGGAATGATGAGTTTTTTGAAAATAGGAGATCGATCTGCAGGTGCAATTAAATCAGGAGGTACTACTCGGAGAGCAGCAAAAATGGTTGTTGTTGACATTGACCATCCTGATGTCGAGGAGTTTATTGATTGGAAAGTAAAAGAAGAGAAAAAAGTTGCGGCTCTAGTCACAGGATCTATGATTTGCGCAAAACACCTTAACTTAATCCTAAAAGCTTGCGTAAATTGTGAAGGATCCGATAAAGATTGTTATGATCCCAAAAAAAACCCAGTACTAAAAAAAGAAATTTTGAGTGCAAGAAGATTACATGTACCTGAGAATTATATAAAAAGAGCTATTCAATTTGCAGAACAAGGCTATACATCAATGGCTTTTGAGACTTATGATACCGACTGGGACTCAGAGGCATATCTAACTGTATCTGGGCAGAATTCTAATAATACCGTTAGATTAACAGATGATTTTATTCATGCTTTAAAATCAGACTCAGATTGGCACCTCACATCTAGAAAAGATAAAACTCCAGTAAAAACATTAAAGGCTGCAGACCTTTGGGAACAAATAGGATATGCGGCATGGGCATCAGCTGATCCTGGCATACAATTCCATACAACTATTAATGATTGGCATACCTGTCCAGAAGGTGGGGAAATAAGAGCTTCTAATCCTTGCTCTGAATATATGTTTTTAGATGACACTGCTTGTAATCTTGCCTCTATAAATCTAATTAAGTTTCGAAATAAAGATGGTACCTTTAAAACTAATGAATTTACACATACAGTCAGATTATGGACTATGGTACTTGAAATATCTGTAATGATGGCACAATTTCCATCGAAAAATATTGCTAAATTATCCTATGATTATAGAACTTTAGGACTTGGTTATGCTAATATAGGTGGCTATCTAATGACGAATGGTATTGCCTATGACTCAGAAAAAGGAAGAGCGATTTGTGGAGCTATATCAGCTTTAATGACAGGGATTTCATATAAGACCTCGGCAGAAATGTCAAAAGAGCTCGGCCCATTCCCAGATTATAAAAGAAATGAAAAGCATATGCTAAGAGTAATCTCTAATCATGCTAACGCAGCATATGGTAATAGCACTAATTATACTGGACTTTCTACTTCGCCAGTTCCTCTTGACCATAATAATATTGATGATTCAGAACTATTATCGGCAGCAACCCAATCTTGGACAGATGCTTATGAACTAGGTAAAGAATATGGCTATAGAAATGCACAAACAACTGTTGTTGCTCCAACAGGTACGATTGGGCTAGTTATGGATTGTGACACAACGGGTATAGAGCCAGATTTTGCGCTTGTGAAATTCAAAAAGCTAGCAGGTGGTGGTTATTTCAAAATCATTAATAGAGCAGTTCCTGCAGCCCTAAAAACTCTAGGATATGGAGATAACGCGATAATTAATATTGTTGATTATGCTGTGGGTTTAAATACCTTAAAAAATGCACCAGGAATTGATCATGCAAAACTCACAAGTAAGGGATTCCTCAAAGAACAATTAGATGCCATAGAACAGCAACTTAAAAATGCTTTTGATATAAAGTTTGTTTTTAATAAATGGACCTTAGGTGAAGATTTTTGCAAGAATGTTCTAAAAATAAGCAACGAACAGCTTAATGATTTTTCATTTGATTTTCTTTCTCATCTTGGTTTTTCAGAAAAAGATATTCTTGACGCAAATATATATTGCTGTGGAGCGATGACAATCGAGGGAGCTCCTAGTATAAAAGATGAACATCTTGAAGTATTTGATTGCGCAAACCCATGCGGCCGTACAGGGAAAAGATCACTTTCCGTTGATAGTCATATCTTGATGCTATCTGCTGCTCAACCTTTTATTTCAGGAGCTATATCAAAAACAATTAATATGCCAAATACTGCATCAGTGGATGACTGCAAAAATGCCTATCTAAAATCATGGCAGCTTGGGCTTAAAGCTAATGCACTATATAGAGATGGATCTAAATTATCCCAACCTCTGAACGCACAGATACTCGAAGATGAAGTTGAGGATGATGATATCGATATATCTGCTCCAGAGCCATCCCAAAATACTGTTGATAGAATTATTGAAATTGCAACCCAAAGAGAAAGAGAGAAACTTCCTCATAGAAGAAAAGGTTATACTCAAAAAGCTGTTGTTGGAGGACATAAGGTTTACTTAAGAACCGGGGAGTATGATGATGGAAGAATTGGTGAAATATTTATAGATATGCATAAAGAAGGAGCTGCTTTCCGATCTCTCATGAATAACTTTGCAATAGCAATTTCACTTGGTCTCCAGTATGGTGTTCCACTTGACGAATATGTAGATAGTTTTACTTTTACAAGATTCGAACCAGCAGGCCTTGTCCAAGGGAATGATACAATTAAGAATGCGACTTCTGTCCTTGATTATATTTTCAGAGAACTTGCTATATCCTATCTTGAAAGAAATGACTTGGCTCATGTTGATCCAAGCACCATTTCACCTGATACAATTGGTAATCCACAGCGCGAACAACCGACACCAGCAAATAAATACATTAGTACTGGATATGGCAGGAGTAAAAATAATAATCTATTTATTTTACCCTCTGCTGATCTTCAGCTAACTGGTACAAATGACGTATTAACCCCAACCACATCAAGTGTAAGTGTAAACAATACAAATGTAACTGAGAACATCAATACTGAGATGCATATAGATAAATCTCTTGAAAAGAATGATCTAATTAACGAAGCTAGAATCAAAGGGTACGAGGGTGTGTCTTGTGATGAATGTGGGAATTTTACAATGGTTAGAAATGGCACTTGTTTAAAGTGTGACACATGTGGCTCAACAAGTGGCTGCAGTTAAAATCGAGAGTATACGTATTGGGTGGTATCGCTATCTAATTTCTTTTCTGTTTTTAATTGCATCCCTTTTTCTTCAATATATTTTCTCACATCTACAATTTTCGTTATACCTTTAATAAAAGGTTGTCCATTTATTAAAAATTGATCCATTTTTATTGATAAATGAAATTGATGATAGAATAATTGCTCAAAGACTAATTCATAAACTTTTTGGCCACCCGCAACTGCAATTTTCTTTGGATGAGGAGTAAATAAAGAAATAGCTTCTTCTAACGAAATAAATGAAGGATTGAAGAAACAAAGATCTTTATCTTGAAAATGATACCCTTGAATTTGAGTTGTAGGAATCAATCTATTTCTTCTTTTATTATGAAAATACTCATAACTCCTTCTTCCAAGAATAATAATATCGGATTGATCTAGATCTTCTTGAAAGAGTTCCCAGTCTTTTTCTGATATAAGGGACTCTGGCATATTACCTTTGTCATCAGCAATACAACAATTTCCAGAAATAATTGCATGACCTATTATAATTGGGATTTTTTGATTATTTTTTTTCAATTGATCTTATCGATAAATCTTTCAACTGCATTGTTGTTACATTCGAAGGAGCTCCCATCAATAAGTCTTCTGCCTGTTGATTCATTGGGAACATAGTTACTTCTCTCAAATTATCTTCATTTGCAAGTAGCATTACAATTCTATCAATTCCAGGAGCTATACCACCATGGGGCGGCGCTCCATACTTTAATGCATTATACATACCAGAAAATTTCTCTTCTAAAATTGACTTATCATAACCTGCTATTTGAAATGCCTTCTCCATAATTTCTGGCACATGGTTACGAATGGCTCCAGAGGAAAGCTCTATACCATTACAAACAATATCATATTGGTAGGCTAATATATCAAGTGGATTTTTTGTTTGAAGAGCCTCCAATCCTCCTTGAGGCATGGAGAAAGGATTATGTGAGAACTTATATCCTTTAGTCTCATCATCAATTTCAAACATTGGATAATCTATAATCCAACAAAATTTATACTGTTTATCATCAATTAATTCCAATTGCTCACCAACTTTATTTCTTGCTCTTCCTGCGAAATCATAAAATCTTGATGGAACACCACATACGAAGAAAACAGCATCATTATCCCTAAGGTTAAGTTCACTTTTTAAACTCTGAACTCTTTCATCACCAATGTTTTTAGCAACAGGACCCATCCCCCCGCCATCTTTGAAAAAGATATAGCCAAGTCCTGGTTGACCTTCTCCTTGTGCCCATGAGTTCATCCGATCACAGAAAGCTCTACTCCCGCCACCAGGTGCAGGAATAGCCCAAACTTCTGATTTTTCATACCATTTTCTTTTATCATTTGATTTTTCAAGAATATCAGCAAAAATCTTAAAGCCAGACTTTTCAAAAATGTGACTTACATTTGACATTTCAATAGGTATTCTAAGATCTGGTTTATCTGATCCATATTTCTTTATTGACTCCATGTAGGGAATTTTTGGAATAATAGTATTAACTTCCATATCTTTTGCAAACTCTTGAAAAACTCCTATTAAAACAGGTTCTATAGCATTAAAAACATCCTCTTGAGTTACAAAACTCATTTCGACATCTAATTGATAAAATTCTCCAGGAGATCTATCTGCCCTGGCATCTTCATCTCTGAAACATGGTGCTATTTGGAAATACCGATCAAAACCTGCAATCATTATTAGCTGTTTGAATTGCTGAGGCGCCTGCGGTAAAGCATAAAATTTACCAGGATGCAATCTTGATGGAACCAAGAAATCTCTCGCCCCTTCAGGGCTCGAGGCTGTTAAAATTGGAGTTTGATATTCATTAAAGTTCTCCTCAAGCATTCTTGTTCTGATAGATTGAATTATCTTTGATCTAAGTACAATATTATTGTGTATTGTTTGCCTTCTAAGATCAAGGAAACGATATTTCAATCTTATATCCTCAGGATAATCGGGTTCCCCAAAAATAGGTAATGGTAATTCATCAGCTTTTGATAAAATTTCTATTTCTTTTATAAATAATTCAATTTCACCCGTTGGCAAAGAAGATATAGATTTATCTACGTTAATTGTTTCATCAATTCTAGCCTTGACAGATCCAGTTAGACAAACCACCCATTCGGATCGTATAGTTTCAGCTATAGAAAATGTTTCAGATCCAGGTTCAACAACACATTGTGTTATACCGTAATGGTCTCTTAAATCAATAAAAAGTAATCCCCCGTGATCACGGATTCTATGAACCCATCCTGATATTCTGACCTCTTGTCCAATATGGCTAGATCTCAGTTCATCACATTTATGTGTTCTATAGTGATGCATAATAAATTTCGCTTTCTATTAGAAAAAATATAAAAAAGTGCATTAAATGTAGTAGATATATACCTTTATTTGATAAGTGTTACAATTAAATTAATCAAAATGCAAATAATAGATAGTCAAAATAAACTAGATAATTTTATCTTAAATATCAGATCAGAAACTATATTAGGTATAGACACTGAATTTGTAAGAGAGCGCACGTATTGGCCAGATCTTTGTCTTATCCAAATTGCTACTAAAAATGAAGAATTTATAGTTGATATAAAATCGAACTTAACCCTTGATAAATTATGGGATGTACTTCAAGATAAAAAAATAGTGAAATTAATCCATTCTTGCAAACAAGATATCGAAGCAATCTTTTATTTGTCTGGTAAAATTCCAACACCAATATTTGATACCCAAATGGCAGCAATGTTTTGTGGTTTTACCGATTCTATCTCTTATGCCCAACTTGTTAAAGAAATATTGGATATAGAGCTTGATAAAGATCTCCAGTATTCGGATTGGTCAGAAAGACCTTTGAATTCAAGAAAATGTGAATATGCAATTAATGATGTAAGATATTTAATAGACATCCACGACCATCTTAATACAAAACTAAATTCAACTGAAAAAGAAAGTTGGTTATATGAAGAAATGAGTAATTTATCTCGTCCTCCACCTGTAATGGATAAAGAGCACCCTAAATCTAGGAGAGAACTGCTTGAAAAAAAATTTACTAATCAGGATTTGGTAGATAGTTTTAGAGAATTTCGTGAAAATATTGCCATCCTAAACAATATCCCAAGAAAGAGAATAATTACAGATTCTGATATTGCTAAAATTATTGAACAAAGACCTAAGGATAAAAAAGATTTAAATACTATTATTGGTAAAAAAAAATATTCAGTTGAAGATGCATATCTTACCAAGATTCTAGAAATTTTAGAAGAAAATCCATTTCAAAACAATGATTTAAATAGATTATTCAAACCAAAACTTTCAAAAAGTCAAAAATTAGTACTTCGTGAATTGAATAACCAATTAAGATTAATATCAGAAAAAAATCAAATTTGTTCACATCTTATTGCTAATCAAAGCGACCTCAAAAGGCTAGTTAGAAAAGAGCATAAGGATATCAAAATACTATCTGGTTGGAGATATAATTTGTTTGGGGAATTAGCTTGCAATATTACAGATCATTTTGCCAATAAGTAATATTATAATTCTTGGACAGTTTTACCGCGTCCAGACAAACTTGGGTTTGTCATAAAGTACTGATGCGCATCAAATTGCTCCTCTACAATTTTTGATTTATTGCTTAGGCTATTACCGTCATTTAGTAAGGTCCATGAATTTTGTGTGTCTTTTATGTTTGCTAACATTATTTGATGGATTATTTGTCTATGAACAGTTTTATTTTTTATTGGAGCCATAAATTCTACTCTACGATATAGATTTCTTGGCATAAGATCAGCAGATGAAATATAAATATTGGCCTGATCTGAAGGTAACTCTTTCTTATTACCAAAGCAGTAAATTCGTGAATGCTCTAAATATCTACCTACTATACTTTTTACAATAATATTTTCGGATAAGCCTTCTACACCTGGCCTAAGACAACATATTCCTCTAACAATTAAAACTATTTTAACTCCTGCACAGCTAGCATCATAAAGTAAATCGATTATATTTGAGTCAATTAGTGCATTCATTTTAAGCCATATATGAGCAGGAAGACCGGACTTTGAGTTTGAAATCTCTCTATTTATTTCATCTATAATTGTTTTATGAAGATCAATCGGTGACATGGATATATTTGAGAATTTTTTTGGCTTTGCATAACCAGTTACATAATTAAATAACTGATTTATATCCTTGGCAAAACCTTGATCTGCTGTAAAAAATGACAAATCAGTATAAATTCTCGCATTAATTGGATGATAGTTTCCAGTACCTAAATGGACATATGAGAATAAAGTTTTATTTTCTTTTCTGACTATAAGAGTTGCTTTTGCGTGAGTTTTTAATTCCAGAAAACCAAAAATAACGTGAACTCCAGCCCGCTCCATATCCCTAGCAAAATTTATATTAGCTTCTTCATCAAATCTTGCTTTTAATTCTATAATTGCAGTCACAGACTTACCTGACTCAGCAGCGTCGATGAGTGCCCTTACTATAGGAGAGTTTGCGCTAGTTCTATATAATGTTTGTTTAATTGATATTACATCAGGATCTTTTGCAGCTTGTGACAAAAACTGAACTACAACATCAAATGACTCATATGGATGGTGAACAATAATATCTTTTTGTTTAATGGCAGCAAAGCAATCTCCGTTATGATCGCGAATTCTCTCTGGAAACCTTGGTAAAAATAATGGATAACTATGATTATTTTCGTCCAATAACTTAAGTTCTTTAATACTTTCCAGACCCAATATACCATCAATTTCCTTTATATATTCTGACCCAACATCCATTTCTCTCATTATAAAATCTACAAGCATATCAGAAGTGTTGTTTTCAATCTCAACGTAAATAACTTCACCCCGTTTTCTTCTTTTTAGAGCTTCCTCATAAAACATAACAAGATCTTCTGATTCTTCTTGAATTTCAATTTCTGTATCCCTTAAAATTCTAAATTTGGTGATATCAACTATTTTTGTATCTGGGAATAATTCATCAACAAATAATTCTATCACTTCCTCAATTGGAATCAATTTTGCTTCAACTTTATTTAATTCAATCTTTATAAATCTATCTAATGATGATGGTATCGGAAGTATCACTTGTAGATTTTCATCTTTTTTTCGAAGGTCTCTTGTCATTAGCGTAAAAGCCATTGTCAAACCAAGATTTGGAATGAATGGAAAAGGGTGAGCTGGATCAATTGCTATTGGAGTTAAAACAGGAAAAATATTCTTAATAAAATATGAGTAGATTATCTCTTTTTGTGATTCATCTATTTCTTCTTTATTAAAAATTTTTACATTGGCTTTAAATAGAAGGTTTCTTATATTACTCCAAATATTATATTGTTTATCTATGAGAGAACTAATTTCACTGTTAGTAAAATTCACTTGATCAGAGGGCATAAGACCATCGTTACTCTTTTCTGTAACCCCAGATTTGTATTGTCCTATAAGACCTGCAAATCTTACATTTAAGAACTCATCTAAATTTGATGCCGAAATTGATAGAAAATTGAGTCTCTCATATAGAGGCAAACTATCATCTGATGCCAAAGCTAAGACCCTGTCATTAAATTTTAACCAAGATATTTCTCTATTAAAAAATCTTTTTTCTGATTTGTTATTAATCATTATTTCTGATTTTATTTTTTTTAACATTTCAAAAAACCTATAATTAAATATCCATTTCTTTGAAAACTTTATTTACTAGGGGTATAGTAACACCTCTCTTTTCTTCCATAGATTTATAATTAATATTATTGATTAGCCTAATAATTTCAGATACAGATCTATTTACTCTTTGAATAATGTATGATGTTACACGTGAATCTATTATAATTTTCTTATCTGAAAATAATTTTATTATAATTGCTTCTAATAGTGAATCATCAGGCTTATCTATGAAAATGGGTGTCGCAGACCTTAATCTGGAGGACAAATCTGGAAGAGCAATATCTAAATTAGCAGGCTTCTCTCTACAAGTAAAAATGATATATCCATTTTTCTCTTTAATTGCATTTATAATATGAAATAGGCTAGTTAAATCATATTTTATATTATCAAAATCTTCTATTAAAATATTTTGATTCATCTTAATATAATCAGAATCTATATTTTTTTCATCTAACTTTATACCATTTGCCTTCTTTAACCAGATATTCGCGAGGTGCGTCTTACCAACACCGCTCTCACCGACTAAAAATATAAGATTACCGGACCATTCTGGCCATTTCTGTATATAATCATAAGCAATCTGATTAGATGATGAGACAATAAAATCTTGCAAATCAAATGATGGCTGCTCTTCAATGTCAAAAAATAATTGCTTTTCCACGTTTTAAATCCATTATATAAATTAAATAAACAAACTACCCTATTACTATTAGTACAAATGTAATATATTATAAATATGAAATTGATTGTACAAAATTTAAAAGACCTACTTTTTTCATTTAAATCATCCTTTTATTATGACCAATAAAAATAAAAAAATTACCTATAAGTCAAGTGGAGTAAATATTGATGAAGGAAATAAATTAGTCCAAGAAATATCAGAAATGGTCTCCTCAACAAAAAGACCCGGAGCCGAAGCAAATTTAGGTGGATTTGGTTCTATTTTTGACTTAGGTAAAGTGAATTACAAAGATCCATTAATAATTTCGGCAACGGATGGTGTTGGAACTAAGCTAAAATTCGCCTTCGATTACAATAAACATAATACGATAGGAATCGATCTTGTTGCAATGTGCGTCAATGATATTCTCGCTCAAGGTGGTGACCCGATGTTTTTTCTGGATTATTTTGCTACAAGCAAATTAGATACTTTATTAGCAAAAGAAGTTATAAAAGGGATAACAGATGGATGTAAGCTAGCTGGCTGCGCTCTGGTAGGGGGTGAAACAGCAGAATTACCAGGTTTCTACAAACCAAAGCACTATGATCTTGCTGGTTTTTGTGTAGGACTTGTAGAGAGAGATGAATTACTTCCCAAAGCAGTTGATATAGGAGACCAAATTATTGGCTTACCATCAAGTGGTATTCATTCCAATGGCTATTCTTTAATTCATAAAATTATATCAGAAAATAATATTAATGTTTCTTCTAATGTATTAGAAGATGAAGAATTATTAGATCTTTTAATTAGACCGACCAAAATATATCACTCAGATCTCAAAAATATAAGAAATGCAATAAATTCAATTAAGGCTATTGCACATATAACTGGCGGTGGGTTAACTGAAAATCTGCCAAGAGTATTAAATCCAAAAGTCGCTGCAGATATTAACCTCAGTGCTTACCCCTCTATGAAAGTTTACCGATGGGTCAAAAAATATAGTGGACTTGACGATAATGAATTGATGAAAACATTTAATTGTGGAATTGGCCTTGTCTTAGTGATTGATAAGAATTTAATTAATGAAACAGATCAAATATTAAATAAACTAGAAATTCCTGCAGTTAAAATAGGTACAATAATTAAAAATTATAATAATTTAGACGTCCTATACAAAGGTCAATTAGATTTGTAATGAAGAAAAGAGTTGCCATTCTAATATCAGGTAGGGGTTCCAACATGGAGGCCCTTATAAGAGCTGCCCAAGACCACAACTACCCTGCTACAATTGAACTTGTTATCTCCAATAAAGATTCAGCTCTTGGTCTTCAAGTTGCCAATAGTTATGGCATAGATACTAAAACAGTCATTAGAAAGAATTTCAATTCTGATCAAGAATTTGATGACCATATATCTAATATATTATTGCAAGTTCAAATTGATATAATCTGCACTGCGGGATATATGAAAATACTAACGAAAAAATTTGTAGACGAATGGATGAATAAGATTATAAATATTCACCCTTCCCTACTTCCATCCTATAAAGGTCTTAACACCCATAGAAGAGCCCTTGAGGATGGGGCTCGTGTAACTGGTTGCACTACCCATATTGTTAGGGCTGAGCTCGACTCTGGTCCTATTATAATGCAGGAGTCGGTTCACATTGAAAAAGATGATGATGAAGATACCTTAGCAGCAAAAGTATTAAAGCTTGAGCATAGAATATTTCCAGAAAGTCTTCAAAAAATAGCTAGTGGTAAATTAATCATAAAAGATAATATAGTATTAGAGAATTAGAATATGAAAACCGCATTATTATTTGGTGCATCAGGTTTGGTTGGCAGTCATATATTAGATCAGCTTTTAGCAGATCAATATTACGATCATATCAAAGTATTTGCGCGTAAACCTTTACAAATAAATAATAAGAAAGTGGAATTAATCACAACTAACTTCTTGGATATTTCAACTTACTCCGACGCTATTTCAGGTGATGATTGTTTCTTTTCCATTGGAACTACAGGAAAAATTACACCTGATAGAGCAGAATTTACTAGAATTGAATTTACTATACCAATGGACATTGCAAATTTTGCAAAGAAAAATTCTATTAATTCTTTCCTATATGTATCAACTATGGGCGCCAATCATAAAAGCTTCAGCCTATATCTTAAGAATAAGGGAAACGTTGAAAATAATTTAATGGATATGCAATTTTCAAACCTCGCAATAGTTCGACCTTCGCTTCTACTTGGAGATCGCTTTTCACCTCGAAAAGATGAGCAACGTTATAAAAAAGCATTTAAGCTGTTAAACCCACTACTGATTGGTGGGATGCGCCAATATAGGCCTATTTTAGCTAAAATAGTTGCAGAGGCTATGATAAATATTGCAAAGAATAAAACTGATCAAAAAATCTATAAACCTATTGAATTATTATCTCTAGCTAGCCGAGAAATATAATTAATAGCTAAAAGAGCCAACCCAATAACTTAGATATTACAACAAGCAATAAATAACATAATCCTGCGAGAAAGCAGTATAGTAGGATATATATCCCCATTCGTCCCAAAAAGTTCAGTATTAACTTATTCATAAAAAACATATAACAGTTCTATAACTATTGGGCAATATGTGAGATGTATCAGCTATAAGACAAGAAAACGTCTTAAGGTGAGAAACAAGATACCAACTGGTACAACAAAAATCATTACTGAAAAAAAGATAAACGATAAATAAATCGCCAAACCAATCAGTGCTTTGCCAGTATGGCCTAACTGATTTAAAAAGGATAGATTATCATACTGATTCTGATCCAAATCTTCGACATCCCACCAACGTTCTTTTTCCTGAAGCCAATCTATAATTGGTGAGCCTATTTTTTTAACATATATATAAAAGCCCCAACAAATTGGAACCATGATTGCCATAAATATTAAAAACATAAATAATATTATATCAGCTAGCTAACTTTTGGGCAAATAGCTGTTAATCATGAAGTCTAGAATCTAGGATCTTCCCTAGTCGGAACTTCAAGACATAACAAAAATCTGGACCAAAGTAAGAATTAGTAAAAATGCCATAACATAATTGAAAGTTTTCAATCGTAAATTACTGGTCATAAATCGACTAAATTGCTCACCCAGCATTGTCCAAAAACAAATACAAGGCAAATTTATTATAGTATAAGCAGATGTGATAATAAGCACACCTATAAAAGAACTTGTAGTAGAATACACCGATATTGCTGTTAAAGCCATAGACCAACCTTTGGGATTAATCCATTGGAATAGTACCGCCTGAATAAAAGAAAATGGCCTTACCTTATTTTGTGAATTTTTGGTTTGGGATGCTGAAGTTGCAATTCTGTAAGCCAAGTATATAAGGTAAATACTACAAAATATTTTGAATACATTATGCATTATGGGAAATAGATCAAAAATCTGCATCAACCCAATACCAACACAAAATAATAAAAATCCAAAACCAAGGTTAACCCCCAGCAGGTGGGGAATTGTCTTTTTGAAACCAAAATTTGTCCCTGATGCCATTAACATAATATTATTTGGCCCTGGTGTGATGGAAGACACAAAGGCAAATACGCTAAAGGCGATAAATAATTCAAAAGTTAACATCAATAAAATTTATACTCTAAGCAAAAGAAAATACTTCCATTACTTAAGATTTGGATGAGATTTCTTTGCCCAATACTCAGGTGAATTTTGATGATCTTCCCAAGCTGATGGTGTTTCAGCCCCTGGCATCATAGATGCATCAGTTCCAACAAGAACCTTATGATGATCAATATTTAGAGTTTTAAGCCAGCGTTGCTGGCCCATAGTAATGGCCACAAAATAACCTAGTTCCACAATTTGAGCATCTTCGTAATGTTTGTATAAGTTTTCCCATAAAGCATCATTTGTTTCAAGATCCCATATAATAGCCTCCGTATATCGGAGTGCTGCTTTTTGTCTTTCATTATATCTAATGGATTTTTCAAAATTTAGCAGATCAAAATAATCATCTTCCACAAGACCTTTTTGTCTGGATTGAATAGATCTTTGATTGCCACAAAACTCACATTTTACAGAATGAGATACATAAACTCTGCATAATTCTTTAATTGTATGATCACAAACACCCTCATGAAATACAGTTTGCCATGTATCTGCAAAAGACCAAAATGTTGCAGGAGCATGAGCTCTTATAGCTTGGCTCTCAGGTCGCGGAGTGCCTCTATCTCGACATCTTTCAAATTCTTTCTTCATTCTTTCATCAGAAACTTCATTTGGATCAACATAACTTATCCTTTGTTTTCTCATAGAATTCACTCCAATTATTATTATATGTGATTAATATATCAGTTAATATACGAATGACAAAGATACTTTAATATCAGGTATTTAAATATAAATTTTATCTGCTAGACCAAAACAAAGAATGCCCCATAGGATAGCTAATAGGCCTGTGGATATATAACCCTCCCTAGATGCTTTATCTGTGAGACCAAGTTTATCAACTTCAAAACCATAAAATGAAGCTGAAGCAATTATTGTCATAGTAACAAACATAAAATTAAAGAATGCCCATGTCGCTTCAGTCCCTCTAAATAAGATATATAGCTGCATTAGAACTACAGCGCTGATCATCGATCCTGCGAATCTGCAAAAGAAAGCAGCCTCTATGCTCGTAGCATATTTTTCAAGAAATTTTTCTGTCCTAAATAAACAATTAATGCCATAAAAACTATTCATTACTAATATAACTAGGAATATTATTAGGTATAAATATCCATTAAAACTCTCCACCATTATGGTCTCCATTAAAAATTATATAATCAAAACAACAAGAAAATTATATCATAAAATATAAATTTACAAAACCTCATTCAAAAAAGTTTATAGCTCTAACCAACAATTTCGCTTTTATCAAAAAAGAATTCTATCTCAATTTTGGCATTATCAAGGCTATCTGAACCATGAACAGAGTTTGCTTCAAGGCTCTCAGCAAATTCTTTTCTTATTGTGCCATCTGCAGCCTCTGAAGGATTTGTTGCGCCCATAATTTCACGATTTCTTGCAACCGCATTCTCGCCATCTAAAACTTGGACAACAACTGGACCTGACATCATAAAGTTGACAAGATCGCTGTAAAATGGTCTTTCTTTATGAACAACATAGAAATCTTCAGCCATTTTCTGAGTTAACTGAATCTTCTTTTGTGCGACAATCTTTAAACCACCATCTTCAAACTTTGTGATAATTTTTCCAATTAAATCTCTGCGAGTAGCGTCGGGTTTAATTATTGATAGAGTTCTTTCTTGTGTCATTGTCCATAGCTTTCTTTAAAATTTAAAATAATAATAGATACATATACTGAAATAGTTAAATTTACAATTATGAATAGTGTTTATTTTTCAATAAATTCTTCCAAATATTTATTTAATAGCCTAACACCAAAACCTGACGCCCAACTTGTATTAATATCATTTTTAAGACTGGATATTGAGGTGCCTGCAATATCTAAATGCGCCCATGGAACATCATTCGTGAAACAATGTATAAATTCAGCTGCTGTAGTTGCCCCAGCATACCGGCCTCCAATATTTTTTATATCAGCAACTTTAGAGTCAATCATCTTTCTATAACTCTTCCCAATAGGCATACGCCATAATAATTCCCCCGTTTTTTCTCCAGAAGTTATTAAATTTTGGGCAAGCTCATCATTATTAGAAAATACACCAGCCATTTCTTGCCCTAAAGCAACTAATATAGCTCCTGTTAGAGTGGCGAGATCTATAATTGATTGCGGATCATAATTTTTTATAGCATAAGTTGCAATATCTGCTAGGACTAGACGCCCTTCTGCATCTGTATTTAAAACCTCAATTGTTTTCCCAGACATTGATTTTATGACATCACCTGGCCTTACCGCGTTACCGTCTGTCATATTCTCAACTAAGCCAACAACTCCAACAACATTTACTTTTGCTTCCCTTTCTGACAAAACCTTCATCAAGCCTACAACACTAGCTGCACCGGCCATATCACCTTTCATCTCATCCATCCCACCTGCAGGTTTAATTGATATACCGCCAGAATCAAAAGTTACTCCCTTTCCCAAAAATACTATTGGTTTCTGATTCTTATTTGGAAGGTATTCCATTATGGCAACATAAGGTTCATTTCTACTACCTTTTGAAACACATAAGAAGGCTTCCATTCCCATCTGCTCTAATTTTTTTTGAGGTAAAACTTTGATCCTTAAATGCGAATTTTCTATTTCTTTAATTCTAGTTACAAATTCTTTTGGGGTTAAAATATTTGATGGCTCATTTACCAAATCCCTTGTAAGATTAACTCCGTTTAAAAGAGTTAGATAACTCTTGTAAAGATTCTCCGCAGTAACATGATGATTTGTTAAGAATTTAATATTGGCTTTATTCTTCTTTTTATTATCTGATTTATATTTACTGAAAGAATAGGCCCTTAATCCCATACCGAAAGCAATTTTCGAAGGAATTGATGTCAATTCTATATTTTTTATAGTTGTTTCTAATCTAATAGATACATCTTGGATATTATTTTGAGTTAAATAACCATGTATCTGGCCTCCAATATTTATCCATTCATTCTCATCTAATTTAGTAATATTTTTTAATTTAAAAAATATTATCCGTTTATACTCATTTCCATGGGGACTAATTATGTCTAATATATCTCCCTGTAATGTTTTTTCTTTTGAGTGTTTCCTATTTGCCTGAAATAATTTAGAAATATTTTTATCATTTTCAGATTTTTCTGTAATCAATAAACCATTTTCTTCAGTAAAAAAAACGACGATAGAACCATTGACTTCTATACCAAAATTAACGAATGAGATTTTCATAAATAAACCTTTTTATTATCTTATTTTTATTAATACTATTTATTTTAGTTAAATATTGTTATAAATGAAATTATTAAATTTGCATTTCAATAGCTAATTAATTTAATGCGAAACATTAACAAATATATATTTCAAAATATTCTCGTAATATTTATAGTTATTATAACTATAATGACTTCACTCGCTTGGATATCTCAAACTTTAAGATATATCCCGTTGATCATAGAAAAAGATCGTTCAATTATTGATTTTTTGTCTCTAACATCACTACTTTATCCTTGGCTTTTAACTTTAATGGCGCCATCTTCGCTACTAATTGCCTGCGTAATAGTACTGGATAGAATGATAAGAGATTCTGAGTTAGTCATATTGAATTCTTCCGGAGTTTCACCTTATCAAAAAACTATACCATTCCTTAAAATATCCATTCTTATAACTCTACTAATCTATATATTTAGTATTTATATCACACCATGGAGTATGCAAAATTTTAGGGGAAAACTAACAAATATTAAATCAGATATCATAAGTAGTTCTTTTCAAGAAAATGAATTTATAACTCCTGATGAGCATTACACAATATTTATAGCTGATAGGAATGCAGATGGAGATTTTATTGGTGTTATTATTAATGATACATCTAATGATAAAAATATGGTCACATACACATCGAGACAAGCGAAATTGTATAGCTTATATGATCAGATTATTCTTGAAATGATTGATGGCCAGATTTTTAATTCCAATAAACAAGGAGTAGATAAAGAAATAGATATAATTAGCTTTGAGAACTATAATATTAACTTATCAAATGTAATTACTACCGCTCAAAATGTATATTTTAAACCCTCAGAAAAATCACTGGAAGAATTATTGAATCCTCCAAACACTTCTAGTGAGGAGATAGAACGTAATATACAATTTAAAAACGAAGCTCATATTAGATTATCAAATCCATTATATGCAATATCGTTTGTTTTTATTGCATTATTCTTTCTTCAAAAAGATTTGAATTCTAGGCTATTAAAATCACGATATATCATATATGTGGCTGGAATATCTTTTTCAATAAAAATAATGGGAATATCTTTATCTTCAAAAATAAGGAATTTTGAACTATATTTTATTCACTACACAATTCCTTTATCTATAATCATCAGCTACTTGCTATATATTTTTTTCATCACACAAAAAGAGATAAAAACTAAAAATGCAAATTTATAATAAATATTTTACATCTCAATTTTTATCTTCGATCTTTCTTATATTACTAGCATTCATACTATTAATATTTTTGATAGATATTGCCGAAATTTCAAAAGAATTGGAAAATGTTCAAAACTCTAATTTTATGACAATAATTAAACTATCATTATTTAAGTTGCCAAGCACTTTTGAAGAATTCCTGCCATTAATAATTTTTTTTGGAACGATGTTATTCTTTCATCGCTTATCAAAACATAGCGAACTAATAATTGCAAAAGCAGCAGGACTATCTATATGGCAAATATTAATACCCTGCCTCATTACATCTTTGATAATGGGTATACTTACAATTTCCTTTCTAAATCCCTTGGGTATAGGCTTAAAGAATAAATATATCAATCTAGAACAGAGTGTTACAGATGAAAAGCTAGATTTATTATTAACCAAAGAAGAAGATGATTTTTGGTCTGCTCAAACTAATTCTTTTGGACCTCTCATTATATATTCAAAAAAAGTCTTACCTCAACATTTAACTCTCCTAAATTCTACTTTTATTCAATATGATCCTGAATATAATATTATTGAAAGGGTTGATAGTGCTTATGCAAAATTTGAAAATAATTCTTGGGTATTAGAAAAAGCATGGGTTGCAAATTCCCAAAGAAAACAAAACTATTATGAAAGTTATATAATTCAAACCCAAACAAATGAGCTTATTATTTTAGAGGATGTCTTAAAGTATAGTGATCAATCCATATGGATGATTATGAATACAATTGAGAAGTTAACTCAAAATGGGATCAATCCAGTAAAACACACTGTGAATCTTAATTTTTTAATTGCGTTCCCTGCT
The DNA here is from genome assembly GCA_029245795.1 of Hyphomicrobiales bacterium. Lineage (GTDB taxonomy): Bacteria > Pseudomonadota > Alphaproteobacteria > Rhizobiales > TMED25 > TMED25. Next base: position 150,353 of record JAQWOP010000003.1, on the reverse strand, counting down.
CTACTATGTTCAATGGTATTGGTTGCTGCATGTTTTTCCGTTAAATTATTTCGTATAAAGCATATTATCTTTATGGTATTATTGGGTGTTATTGTTGGGTTTTTGATATTTACCACTAACTATGTGTCTTTTATATTATCTGAAAATCAAATATTTAACCCAATATTAGGAGCTTGGTGGCATATAATAGCCATAATTTTAGTTAGTATAAAAGTTTTGATTAATCAAGAAGACGGTTAATGTTGAATATAATAAATAAAAATAACTTATTAATTTTAGTGACAATTTTTTTGTTTTCTCTTTCTATTAACAAAAATTTACAAGCTCAAGAAGTAAATGATGGTGGAACATATCCATCCATTTATTTTGAAGCAGATAATTTATCTTATGATGATAATGGTAATGACATCACGGCGCAGGGTAATGCAAAATTGTTCTATAAATCCTATATTGTCGAAGCAAATAAGATAACTTACATCCAAGATAACGATCAGGTTATTGCCATTGGTAATGTGACAATGACTGAAGAAGATAAAATTAAAATAAATGCTGATAGAATTGTACTTTCCAATGAATTAAAGCAGGGGTTTATAGAAAGTGCAAAAATAATCCTTGCTGATGGAACAAAAATAAGAGCTAAAAGTGGTGAAGTTGATTTTGGAAACAAAAATGTATTTACAAATGCAGGCTATAGCTTTTGCAATGGAATAAAAGATGGTCAAGAATGCCCCTATACATGGGAATTTGAAGCAGATACCGTCACACATGATGAACTAAATAAAAAAGTGGTTTTTAAGAATATAAAGTTTAAGTTGCTGGATAAGACTATCCTAAAACTTCCTTATTTTAGTTACCCTGATTTATCAGTCAAACGTCAATCAGGTTACTTAGTTCCAACTTATTCATTCTCAAATTTCTACGGCCACTCAGTTAAAATACCATACTTATATGTATTAGATGAAATAAGCGATCTAACAGTGACACCCTTCATAACATCTAAACAAGGCCCCTTATTCGATATAGAATACAGAAAGATAAATAATGATGGTGGTTTGCTAACTTTTAATCCAAGCTTTATTTACCAAGCAAACCCAACAGATATTGCACCAGGAAATGAACGGTTTAGAGCTGGTCTAAAAACTAATGCACTCTTACCTTTAAGTGATAATATTAATTGGGGTTGGAATGCAACTTTTGCAAGTGATGATACTTACATGAGAAAATATGGTTTAGATGATAGAACAAAGTATAATTCAAATCTTTTTTTAACCGGGATAAATAACCAAAATTATTTCAACCTTCAGGCAATAAGTTACCATAACCTTCTAAGTGAAACTGAAACTCGCCAAGCCAAATTACTACCTCAGTTTGATTATGAATACAAAATTAGCAATCTGCCACTTTTAAATGAATTAAATTTAGATACACAAATATCTAGTTTACATAGAAACAGCGGTGACGATCAAACCAGACTGACAACTGAAATATCATGGGAAGATAGAAAAATTATGAATAATGGTATAATTTTTGAGCCATATATTAGTTTGAAAGGTGATTATTTTAGTACTTATGATGAATCTGACAATGAATTTACTAATCACTCAAGATTTACACCTGAAGCAACGATAAAAACATCCTGGCCCTTTTTTAAAAATAGCTCTATCGGAAAGCAAATAATTGAACCTAAATTAGGCATTTCATATATTGGGAAAGAAGATAAGGATAGCAATTTATTAAATGAAGACTCACAAACTTTAAACTTTAATTCCTTAAATTTATTTGAGTCAAATCGTTCTTATGGACATGATAAGATTGACTCTGGGAATAAAATGTCTCTTGGTTTAAATTATAATTTACAAGATAATGTTGGAGGACTTTTTAAAGCCTCACTTGGAAAGTCTTTCCATATTGACGGGGATAATACATTTAGTGGAAAGAAATATTCAGGAACTAATAATTATCACTCAGATATTGTAAGCTCCTTATCCTATGATCTTAATAAAACTCTTTTAGTAGACTATAAAACAAGATTTGATGGGTCATTTAAGAAAAACCAATTTAATGAGCTAAATATGAACTTCATGCATAGAGATAGTTTAAATATTGGTTTAAATTACACAGAAATAAAGGCTGATGCAAATTGGCTAAATGATGATGGCGATGCTGATAACGATGTGGATTTAGAAGAGATATCTGGCTTTCTTGAACTTGGGCTTACAAAAGATTGGTCTATGATTTCAAAAGGTGTTTATAATTTAGAATCAAGTAATTTTGTAAATAACCAAGTTGGGCTTAGATTTGATGATGAATGTTTATCTTTTGATATTATTTATAGAGAAAACTTATTTACAGATAGAGATATAAAGAAAGATAAGTCTATATTATTAAACTTTGAGTTAAAAACAGCGTCAAGCCAGTAAAATCGAAGCAATGAATAATGAATCTAACTATAAGTATCAGATTATAATTTTTATATTATCTCTAATCCTTCTTACAAATAACTCAGTAAAATCTGAAATAATTTCAAAAGTAATAGTTCTAGTAGACGGCATACCTATAACTTTATCTGATGTTAAAGATCGTTCTTTATATTTGGAGTTCAGAAACCCTGATGCACAAAAAGATACTCTCCCAAAAGAAGCCCTCAAACAGCTAGTTGACGAAGCATTAATGCTCGATAAAGCAAGGGAATATGGAATATCTGACTATACAGATAATGAAGTTATTTCAAGCCTAGATATCTCATTAAAAGCGCAAGGAATTAGCTATGAGGGATTATCTCAAGAATTAGAAGGAACTGATATAGATCCAATTACTATAATTAACCAGCGAAGATCTTATCTTCAATGGAATGATTATATAAGAAGAAAATATAGAAGATTAGCAAATGTAACTTTGGAGGACATCAATCAATATAGAGATAATATTCTTTCAAAAGAGTTATTCCATATCCAAATTTTAACTATAAATATCGAAGGTTTAGAACCAAAAGAATCGCTATTCACGCTCAAGAATATTGAAGATAATTTTCAAAGCTGCTCTCAAAACCTTTTTTTATATAAAGAAGTACCTAATATAGTTATAAAAGATAAAATAGATATATCGATTTCTGAAATTGAAGAACCTTTAAAAAGCTTAATACTTTTTAACTTAAACAATTTTCTTTTACCTCCTCAAGCAAGCAAGAAACAAATAAAACTTTATATTAACTGCACACCAAAACAATCATTAGCAAATAATGCAATAGAGAATATTCTAGTATCAGAACAACTTAATCTTTACTCAGTAAAAATATTGCGTGACATAAAACAGGATTCTTCAATTGAATTTAAAAATCGATAATCAAGATTTGCCAATTGGAATAACAATGGGCGATCCTGCTGGTATTTCAGCAGATATTACTATCCTTTCCTGGAATAAAAGAAAGGAATCAAAAATTCCTAAATTTATTTATTTTGGTAATGAAGAACTGCTCCATCGAAGGGCAAAATTGCTAAATCTTAAGTTAGAAACAAAAAAAATAACTGATATAGATATTCCATTTATAAATAATTTAGATGGAGCTTTGCCAGTATATGACATACCCATCATTAAAGAAGAACCTGGGAAATTTGATAAAAAAAATGATGAATCTATAGTTGAATCAATCTTAATTGCTTATCAAAAGTTATTAAAAAATAAAATATCAGCAATTGTGACCAATCCCGTTAACAAAAAATCTCTTAATTACCTCGGTAAAAAATATAGTGGGCAGACCGAATTATTATCATTTTTAGACCAAGGAAAAATCCCAGTTATGCTTTTAACAAGTGATGTACTAAAGGTAGTTCCTTTAACAAGACATATCCCCGTAGATAAAATATCAAAAATAATATCTAAAGACTTAATCGTAAATACTATAAACATTGTGAATAGGGATCTTAAAAGATATTTTAATATTTCAAATCCAAGAATTGTAGTGACTGGACTTAATCCGCACGCTGGTGATGGAGGACTGATTGGTATGGAAGAAATTGAAATAATAGAGCCGGCAATTATGGAGTTGAAAAAAAAATCTATCCGAATACTCGGACCCTTACCAGCAGATAGTCTATTTAATAAAGAAAAATTGCAGAATTTTGATGTTTCAATTTGTATGTATCATGATCAAGCTCTTATCCCAATTAAAACAATATCTCCTTTTTCTGCTGTCAATGTTACTCTTGGACTCAACATTATCAGGACATCTCCTGACCATGGAACAGCTTATGAAATAGTGGGAACAGGGAGAGCTGATCCACAAAGTCTTATTCAATCAATAATTACTGCAAAGTTAATGGTGTCAAATAGTGCAAATAAGAACTCCTAAGATATCTCATTATAAGAAAATTTTAGAAGATTATAATATTAGACCAAGTAAAAGATTTGGCCAGAATTTTATATTCGATAAAAATATTTTTAATAAGATCGCATCATTAATTGAACCTGATCAGTGTGACATGGTGGTAGAAATTGGCCCAGGACTTGGTGGTTTATCGGAATCACTTATAGAACTTGGTGCTAAAAAGATTTTATTAATTGAAAAAGATAAACAATTTATTCCAATATTAAAAAAGTTAAAAGATATTCATAATAAAAGAATTGAGATTCAAAATGTAGATGCTCTAAATTATGATTTCGGTTCTTTAGAAGAAGAAAGAATTCGAATAATATCTAATTTACCCTATAACATTGCTACTAAAATATTGACAAAATTACTTATATCCCAATTTAAGAACCCTAAATTTGATAAAATGACGTTAATGTTTCAAAAGGAAGTTGCTGATAGGATAGTTGCAAAACATCACACGAAAATGTACGGGAGATTATCTATAATTTCTCAATATATGTATCATTGTGAGTCATCTTTTGATTTGAATCCTTCCGTTTTCTATCCCCCACCAAAAATTGACTCATCTGTAGTGACTTTTAATTATTTAAATAGGTACACCAAACCTAATATCGCAATACTTGAGGAAATAACTAGATTAGCTTTTGGACAGAGAAGAAAAAAAATAAAAAGTTCACTTAAAAAGATAATTTCAGAAGAAAATCTTATAAAAAAATATAACATAAACCCAGATTTAAGACCCGAAGACTTATCAGTAGAAGACTATATCAACCTGGCCTATCTTTACGAAAAAAATTAACTACTACTTAATCTATCTGATAAGTCATGCAACAAGGTGTTAACATGGGTTTCAATCTTAGATTTATTAGAATTTGTTATTTTTACACGTTCGGATAATATTATTGCTTTTAATTCTTCGTATGATTCGGTAATTTTATCATTTATTATTACATAATCATATTCATCCCAATGCTTTATCTCATCATACGCAGCATTTAATCTATTTTTAATTGTATCAAATGAGTCCTGATCTCTTTTTATAAGTCTACTCATTAATTCAGTAGCTGATGGTGGCAGGATGAATATTGAAACAATATTATCATTAAAACTTTTTCTAAGTTGACTTGCTCCTTGCCAATCAATATCAAAGACTACATCCTTTCCTGATTGGATTGCCTCTGTCACCCTATCTTTTGGGGTACCATAATTATACCCAAATACATTTGCATACTCCAGTAAATTATCTTGTTTTATCATTTCTTTAAAGGCATCTTCATTAATGAAGTAATAATGCAATCCATCTTTTTCATTACTTCTTTTTTGTCTAGTAGTTACGGATATAGACAAAACAGTATCTTCTAAATCTGAAATTAATTTTCTTGTTAATGTTGTTTTTCCAGCACCAGAGGGAGAAGAAATAATTAACAGTAGTCCTTTTCGACGTATTAATTGATTATTCATGTGCAAATTATTCTTTTAAATTTTAGAAAAAATTAAAGTTGCATTTGTACCACCAAAACCAAATGAATTGCTTAAAGCGCTTGTTATATCTTTTCTAATTCTAGTCAATGGTACAAGATTTATGTCTGTATCTGTACACTTATTTTTTAAATTAAGAGTAGCTGGTATTTCTCCATTATTAATAGCCATTATTGAAAATATTGCCTCCACAGCTCCTGCGGCACCCAGTAGGTGACCAATTGATGACTTTGTTGAAGACATCATTAGATTTTTTGAATGTGGCCCAAACAACTTTTCTACTGCTTTTATTTCGATTTCATCCCCTGCTGGTGTTGAAGTACCATGAGCATTAATATAGTCTATTTCAGAAATATCCATTCCTGAATTCTTAATTGCTGCTTTCATACATCTATATCCCCCATCACCATCTGAAGATGGAGATGTTATATGAAATGCATCACCTGATAAACCATACCCCTTTAATTCAGCATATATCTTTGCACCTCTTTTAATAGCATGCTCATACTCTTCAAGGACAACAGATCCAGCGCCTTCACCCATCACAAAACCATCTCTATCATCATCAAAAGGTCTTGATGCGCTTGTTGGAGAATCATTGAATTTAGAGGCAAGAGCTCTACATGCTGCAAAACCTGCAATTGAAAGCCTACATAAAGGAGACTCAGTTCCACCAGCAACCATTATATCAGCATCACCATACGCAATTAAACGAGCGGCATCACCGATGGCATGAGAACCGGTTGAACAGGCTGTTACAACGGCATGGTTAGGTCCTTTGAATTTATTTTTAATTGAAACGTGCCCAGAAGCTAGGTTGATTAATCTTCCGGGGATAAAGAAGGGAGAAATTCTTCTTGGTCCCCTCTCTTTTAGAGTAATTGATGCTTCTTCAATACCCTGAAGACCACCAATACCTGAACCAATTACAACTCCAGACCGTATTTGTTTTTCATAAGTGTCAGCTAACCAACCAGAGTCTTTTATTGCCTGATCTGAGGCACAAACTGCATATGTTATAAAATCATCTACTTTTCTTTGTTCTTTTGGATCCATCCAATCATCGGGATTGTATTGACCCTCGCTATTCCCACGAGGTATTTGCCCTGCTATTCTAACTGGCAAATCTGATGTATCAAATGAAGAAATTAGACCAATACCTGATTCGCCTTGAATTAATTTACTCCAAACATAATCAGTTCCTACCCCAAGAGGAGTTACCAAACCAAGTCCAGTAACAACAATACGTCTCATAATGATGAATTATGATTGTTGTTTTTCGAGGAATGAAATCGCATCACCAACAGTTCGAATAGTTTCTGCAGCATCATCTGGGATTTCACAATTAAATTCTTCCTCGAAAGCCATAACAAGCTCAACAGTATCTAAACTATCCGCCCCTAGATCATCAATAAAACTAGCTTTCTCATCAGCTTTGTCTGCTTCAATACCGAGATGTCCAACTACTATTTTTTTTACACGTTCAGCAATATCGCTCATTTTTTACCCCTATTTGTTATTTATTCTATATCTATTAAACAATTAATATATTTATAAATATTTAACTACAATTAAAAAGTTTAACTTTCCATTGAAATATACACTTCATAACATAGCCATTCCGCCATTAACATGAATCGTCTGCCCAGTAATATAGTTAGACATGTCACTTCCAAGAAACAAACATGCGTTTGCAATATCTTCAGGACTACCTAATTTTGCCATTGGTATTCTGCTTAATATATTTTCTTTTTGTTTTTCATTTAACGAATCTATCATTTCTGAATCAATCATTCCGGGCGCTATGCAATTTACATTTATCCCTCTGGTTGCAACCTCCATTGCTAAAGATTTCGTAAAACCTACTAATGCAGCCTTGGAGGATACATAATTCGTCTGACCAGGATTTCCAGAAAAACCGACGACAGAAGAAATAGATATAATTTTACCACTTCGTTTTTTAAACATATGCTTTGAAATATTTTTTGTTAATTTATAAACAGAATTTAAATTGATATTTATTACGTTAAACCAGTCATCATCTTTCATTCTAATTAATAAATCATCCTTCTTAACACCCGCATTATTTATCAAAATATCGATGGATCCAAACTCTTCAATAACGGTATCGGAGAGTTTATCAATTTCCTCAAATTTTGATAAATCACAAGAGTGAGCAGAATGACTTGATCCAAGCTCCATTAATAAATTATTTAATTTTTCATTATTTGTACCAGTTAGAGCAATTCTTGCACCAGCAGATGACAATGTCCTTGCAATAGCACTGCCCAAACTTCCTGTTGAACCAGTAAGTAAAACCGTCTTACCCTCTAATAATGTCATTATTTATCTTCCTTATTATATTTAATCTAGTTGGAATTTATCTATTTGATTTGGATCATCAATGGCAATAGAATTTAATGTTTCATCGATTCTTTTAACCAAACCTGTCAATATTTTTCCTGCGCCTATTTCATATATTTTTTCTACATTATTTTCTTTAGCATACCTAATAGTTTCTGCCCATCTAACTCTGCCTGTAACTTGTTCAATTAATAATTTAATTATCCTATCTTTTGAAACTTCACTTGTTGCTGTTACATTAGAAATAATTGGTGTAATTGGATCTTGTATTTTAGCATCAATTAAGGCATCTCTCATTTCATCCGCAGCTTGTGTCATTAAGGAGCAATGAAATGGAGCGCTAACTGGAAGCTTTAAGGCTTTCCTGGCTCCAAAACTTGGCGCTAATTCAATTGCTTTATTAACTGCTGAAGCACTACCACTAATAACAACCTGCCCAGGAGCATTATCGTTTGCAACATCACATATTAAATTTGGAAGCATCAAATTAACTTCACTAGTAAGGTTTTCAGCTTGCTCTATATTTACACCAATAAGTGCAGCCATAGCACCCTGACCTTCCGGTACAGCTCTTTGCATCGCCTGTCCCCTAATTTTTAGCAATCTAGCTGCAACATCTAATTTAAATGAATTTGCAGCGACAAGAGCTGAATACTCTCCCAATGAATGACCTGCCATGAATAAAACTTTTTCATAATCTATCCCGACTTCACTCTCGATAGCTCTCAATATTGCCACACTAACAGACATTAATGCAGGTTGTGCATTTTCTGTTCGCGTTAACTCATCTATCTCGCCCTCCCACATTATTTTACTTAGATTTAATGAGAGTGATTCATTTACCTCTTCAAATACATTTTTAGATACTTTAAAATTTTTAGCAAAATCTTCTCCCATACCAATAAATTGACTTCCTTGTCCCGGAAAAACTAATAAATTTGACACAAATATACCTTTTTTGTTGCAATATTTTTTACTTCATTATAGTAATTTACTATTATTTTGTATTAAAATATATTTAAAGCAAAATATGATTTAAGTTATCAATGATATATTATGTGATTATACATAGATAACAACTCATATTAAGATTTATGAATATTAGAAAAATAGGATTTACTAATTATGCCATTATATGAACATGTTTATTTGGCTCGTCAAGATATAACAACTCAACAAGTTGATGCAATAACTAAAACGATAGAAGAGTTGATTAAGAAAGAAGGCGGAAAAGTAGATAGAATAGAGTATTGGGGTCTTCGCCAACTCTCTTATAAAATTAAAAAAAATAGAAAAGCGCATTATACTCTTATGAATATAGATGCCTCATCTGAAATATTAACTGAAGTTGAAAGACAAATTAGTCTCAATGAAAATATTCTTCGGCATTTGACTCTCAAAGTTGACAAATTCGAAGATAAACCATCAATCATGATGGAAGGTAGAAATCATGACTCAAACGATTAATAGGATTGTATAATGTTAGTTCCACAAACAACAAAGAAACCTTATTTTAGAAATTCACGGAATTGTCCTTTATCCGAACCTGATTCACCCCCTATTGATTATAAAAATGTAAGGTTACTACAAAAATACATATCTGAAAGAGGCAAGATGATACCTAGTCGAATTACATCTGTTTCTGCAAAAAAACAAAGAGAGTTATCAATAGCAATAAAGAGAGCAAGATTCCTAGGATTACTTCCTTATTTACTAAGATAATATTCTAATTGGTTGGGCAAATTAAGCTCTAACCGCAATTTTGCGGGACAGCAACATGATAAAATCACAATATACCCAAATTTTAATAGCGACATTATCTCAGTGTCTTTTTTTCCTGTATCCATTATCAGGTAGTGCTGGACTATTGTTTGTTATATTTTATCTATGTCCATTGCCGTTGTATGTTATTGGACTCATGCATGGTTGGAAAATAGCTCTCCTAATCGCTATCATTTCTTCTGCTATCATATCTTTCTCAGCACTAAGCCTTGCTCAAGCTTATGCTTTAATTTTTGCTCTGCCCTCAGTATATTTTTGTTATTTAATTGGCTTAAATAAAAAATCAGAGTCAGAAAACGAAGATATTTTATGGTATCCACTTTCACTTGTTATCTCAAAAATCTTAATCATATCAATATGTTTGGCTATTATAGGTATATTTTTCTTGGGAACTAATATTAGTGATTATCAAAATTCCATAAATGCAATTTACTCGAATATATATGAGATAAGGCCTGACATTCAACAAACAATACAATTAAATACAATTGAACTATTATCAGCTAGTTTACCCGTGTTATTTATTATTTTTTGGGTATTAATTTTTGTATGCAACTTATGGATAAGCCTAAAATTTGCAAAGATATTAGGGTATTTAAAAAGACCTTGGTCTAATTTTGATCAGATAAACTTACCAAAAGACTATATATACTTCCTACTAATATTCCTCATATTATCTTATTTCTCAGATGGTATATTTAAAATAATATCCATCTCAATTACCTTTGCAATATTAGTAGGATACTCAATCGGTGGGCTTTCTATTATACATAATGTATCAAAAAATATACGGCTTAGACCTCTATTACTTACATCTATATACACCCTCATATTAGTTTTTGTACCATTTATAATCCCAATAACAATTCTTGGTATATTGAACTATAAAAAAAACGTCAGAGATATAATTAAAAAAAGGAGATAAAAATGAAAATTATATTACTTGAGAAAATTGAAAAGCTTGGACAATTAGGAGATATTGTTAATGTCAAGACTGGCTATGCTAGAAATTTTCTACTACCAGCAGAAAAAGCTCTAAGAGCAACAGATGAAAATCTTAAATATTTTGAGTCAAAAGCTGTTGAAATCAGAAAGAAAAATGACAAAGACATGGCTAATGCCTCCAAATTATCTGAAGGCATAGATGAAAAAACTTTTATTGTTATTCGTCAAGCAGGTGAAAATGGACAGTTATTTGGATCTGTTACAACAAGAGATATAGCAAATATCCTATCTGAAAATGGACTTGCCTCGATAACAAGAAATCAGGTTTCACTTATTGAACCCATAAAATCATTGGGTATTATCAATGTCAGAATAGATCTCCATCCAGAAGTTTCAGTGATTATCAAACTTAATATTGCGAGAACATCTGAAGAAGCAGAACTACAAGAAAAAGGACTATTGGATAGTGTATTAGTAGAAGTTTCCGAAGAAGAGAGTGTTGTTGATGTGTTTGAAGAAGGAACAGATGTTAATATAGAAAAAGAAGCAGATCAAGTTTTGGCATCGGAGAACAAGAGTGAAGAAATATTAGATGAAAAAAAAGAAGAAGAGATAGTCAAAACAGAAGAAAAATAAAATATTAGTCAAGTTATTTTTATTTTATATTTCATCCATAAGCATAAAATGTGGATTATGTTGTATAAATAAAAAAAGTTGAGGGAGCTATTGTTTATATTTAATATATTGATAGGTGTGAAATTATAAGTTACTTAATATGGCCTTAAATATCCAAAATATATCAAAAAGTTCAGAAGCTATTGATTATAAACAGATGCCTCATAATATTGAAGCTGAACAACAATTGCTTGGAGCTTTATTAATCAATAATGACTTATATGATAAAATTTCTGTTTTTTTAAAGCCAGAACATTTCTATGAAAATGTTCATACGATTATTTTTGAGTTAATTTCAAAATTAATACTATCAAATAAGCTTGCTTCTCCAATAACACTAAAAAATCTCATTGACCAAGATGAAAGATTTAATGATCTAGAGGGAAGCAAATATCTAGTTAGATTAGCTGCTGAAAATACCTCCATCATCAATATCGAGGAATATGGCCGAATAATTTACCACTTATTCACATGGCGAAATCTGATTAACATTGGAAATGAAATTGTTAATGTTTCATATTCTCCTCCTGCTGAGATATCTCCATTTGATCATGTTGAATATATTGAACAAGAACTATACGGACTTGCAGAAAGTGAAAAATATGGAAGTGATTTTAAAGAATTTTCTACAGCATTGACTGAAGCAATTGATACAGCAGCAAGTGCATACAATAAAGATGGCAATACATCTGGTCTAGCATCAGGCTTTAGAGATCTTGATGAGCTTCTAGGAGGCCTTCAATCATCAGACTTACTTATTGTTGCAGGAAGACCCTCTATGGGCAAGACAGCTTTCGCTACTAATATAGCCTTCCACATTGCAAGTAAATATCAAACAGAAGATAGTGAGGGAAATAATAAAAAGTCGATTGATGGTGCAGTTGTTGGTTTTTTCTCTCTGGAGATGTCCTCCTCACAGTTAGCAACAAGAATTATTTCAGAACAAACTGAGGTTCAATCTGAAAAGATAAGAAGAGGAAAAATAAATAAACATGAATATGAAAAATTAATAGAAGTAGCGAGAAAATTACAAGATATACCTCTATATATAGATGAAACCGGTGGTATAAGTATTTCTCAGTTAGTTGCTAGAGCTCGTAAGCTAAAAAGACAGAATAATCTTGGACTATTAATTATTGATTATTTGCAACTTCTTACCTCTTCAAACAGACGCTATAATGATAATAGAGTTCAAGAATTATCAGAGATTACACAATCATTAAAAGCCCTCGCAAAAGAATTGAATATTCCAATAATTGCGTTATCTCAGCTTTCAAGACAAGTTGAAAATAGAGATGATAAGAAACCTCAACTTTCCGATCTCAGAGAATCAGGCTCAATTGAACAAGATGCTGATATTGTAATGTTTATATACAGGGAAGAATATTACCTACAAAGAAAAGAACCAAAGGTCGGGACTGAAGAACATCTTCAATGGCAAGAAAATATGACAGATGTCCATCAACTTGCTGAGGTAATACTTGGTAAGAATCGTCATGGACCAACAAATACTGTAAAAATGCACTTTGATGGTTCACTTACAAGGTTTAGTGATTATACTGCTGATGAAAAACTACCAGAACGTTTTGAGTAAATAATCTTTATTATTTAAAATTATGATGCCTAAAGACAATAGAACTATGAGAGAAATAGATTGCTCAGCTTTTCTTGAAATAGACTTATGTGCGCTAGCGGATAATTATAACTCTATTTCTGAATATGTGAAACCTTCATTATGCGCAGCAACAATTAAAGCGAATGCTTATGGGTTAGGCCTAGAAGCTGTATCTAAAACAATTTATGATGCTGGATGTCGATCTTTCTTTGTTTCTGATTTAGACGAAGGTATACGTTTACGAGAAAATTTAACCTCTCCAGACATTACTATCTATATATTAAATGGACTTATGCCACATTCAATTGAGTATTATAAAAAGTATAATTTGACTCCTGTAATAGGCTCATTAGAAGAATTGGATGAATATAGAGTTTTTGATAAACAAAATATATACCCAATAGCAATTCATTTTGATACTGGCTTCTCAAGACTTGGATTTGATATTACCTTAGCTTCTAAAATAAGTGAATATAAACTAAATATTTCTCTTATTATGTCGCATATAGCCTCTGCAGAAGAAAAACTATCAGAAATGCCTGAAAATCAGCTTGATCAATTCCTCCAAATTTGTAAAATATTTAATAATCCAAAAAGTAGTATCGCAAATTCTGCAGCATTAATAAGAAATAAAAGCTTTCATCTTGATATGGTAAGACCTGGTATTAGCTTATATGGAGGCTATGAGAATCTTCAGAGTAAATTACAAGTAAAACCTGTTGTAAAATTATACGCACCTATTATCCAAATAAAAAAAATAAAAAAAGGTGCAACAATTGGTTATGGAGCTATTTATAAAGCAACTCATGACAAAGCAATTGCTTTAGTATCAATTGGATATGCAGACGGTATCCCAAGATCATTAAGCTCTTCCAATGATGAAATGGGCGGTCAATTCTATTATGAGGGGCAGCCCACTCCTATTTTAGGAAGGGTCTCAATGGATATAGTTGCAATAGATATATCTGATATTCCATACAATACAATCAATAGAGGTAATTTTATAGAAATTATTGGATCAAATCAAAATATTGATAACTTATCAGAAAATGCTGATACAATAAGTTATGAAATCCTTACACGCTTAAATAGTAGAATTAGGAAGATTTATAAATATGCTTAAGTTATTGAATATCATTCCTATTACAATAGGAAATTATGTTCTTTCCATTACAAAAGAAATAGGAAATATATCTATATTCTTTTATGATTTTATTATTTGCCTCTTTACTCCTCCTATTTATCTAAAATCACTATTAAATCAAATAATAAAGATTGGATATAATTCACTTCCTGTTATTGGATTAACAGCATTTTTTACAGGGGGTGTTTTAGCATTACAGATATATGTTGGTGGATCTAGATTTAACGCAGAGAATATAGTTGCCTCGATAGTAGCACTTGGTATCACAAGAGAATTAGGTCCTGTAATTGCAGGTTTAATGCTAGCAGGAAGAGTTTCTGCCTCTATTTCAGCTGAAATTGCAACTATGAGGGTAACAGAACAAATTGATGCTTTAGTAACATTATCTACAAACCCAATGAAATATCTTGTTGTCCCAAGAGTTCTAGCAGCCCTACTTACCCTTCCAGTTTTGGTTATCATTGCAGATATAATTGGAATTATGGGGGGATTTATTGTGGGTACAAAAAGTTTAGGATTCATTGAGCAAAGTTATATAAAAAATACCATGGATATTTTAGAATTCAAAGATGTTGCCTCTGGACTTATAAAAGCTGCTGTGTTTGGTTTTATTGTTGCATTTATGGGTTGTTATCATGGATATAACTCGACCGGAGGTGCACAAGGTGTTGGCAAATCAACAACACAAGCAGTAGTCTCAGCCTCCATTCTTATTCTTGCGGCTAATTACGTCTTAACTTCAGTTGTATTCACAAGTTAGTATTTATATGAATGATATTATAAAAATAAAACAACTCTCTAAATCATTTGGAAATAAGAATGTCCTTAATGGCTTAAATTTGAATATAAAAAAAAATACTTCGATGGTAATAATTGGTGGCTCAGGTACAGGAAAATCAGTTTTAATCAAATCTATACTTGGATTAATAGAACCAGATAGTGGAGAAATTTATTATGATGATCACCTATTAAATAAGCAAAGCCGTGAGGAAATAAACTTTTATGATAAGATTGGTATGCTATTTCAAGGAGCCGCATTATTTGATAGTTTAGCAGTATGGGAGAATATAACTTTTGGCCTAGATAAATCAAGATCTTTGAAAAATGATGAGTTAAAAGACCTTGCTGTAGATAAATTAAAGAAAGTTGGTCTTGACCCTTCTGTTATTTACCTATACCCATCAGAACTATCAGGTGGCATGCAGAAAAGAGTTGCTTTGGCTAGGGCAATTGCAAGAGATCCAGAGTTGCTTTTTTTTGATGAACCAACAACTGGACTTGACCCAATAATGGCAGATATAATAAATAATTTAATTAACGAAGTAATTGCAGAAGTTGGAGCAACAGCCATAACAATTACACATGATATGGAAAGCGCAAGAAAGATAGCTAACAATATATCCATGCTATATAAAGGTGAAGTTATCTGGTCAGGAAAAGCTTCAGAAATTGATAAATCCAATAATGAATATTTAGAACAATTTATTAAGGGTAAGTCTGTAGGACCAATTAAGATAAATATAAATGACTAATTAAACTGGAGATCAAGTGGCAAGTTCAATTTCATTTTTTGATACAATATTATTACTATTAGTATTCCTTTCGTCTTTTTTTGCTATGCTTCGTGGTTTTACGAGAGAAACTCTCTCAATACTATCATGGGCTTTTGCAACATTAGCATCATTTGTTGCCTACACAAATGATCAAAGTCGAGATTTGGTAGAAGGACTCCTCCAACCCGACTGGTTAGCTTATTCAATCCTTGTCGGCGTAACTTTTATTGTAATACTAATTGTAAGTGCTTTTATTTCATCCAAAATATCTAAACTTGTATTAAAAAGTAATATTGGGATACTTGACCGTATATTTGGAATTTGTTTTGGCTTCTTTAGGGGCTATTTGATGATTATGCTTTTATTTTTAGCTTTAACATGGTTATTTGATAAAGATCAACCAAGGTGGCTTGAAAAATCAATATTTTATGATCATCTATTGTCATCAAAGGATAGAATTTATTCCTATCTTCCTGAAAATCCAAGCCAATTAATAGAAAAAATTAATTTTGATAGAATAGAAGAAAATACTGATTTAAATCAAATAGAAGTTCCAAATGGAAACTAAAATGGGGGAGAAAATTCAAGACGATAGACTAAGAGAAGAATGTGGAGTTTTTGGAGTATTTGGGCATGGTGATTCAGCTGAGCTTACAACGTTAGGTCTTCATGCATTGCAACATAGAGGACAAGAAGCCGTTGGAATAGTTTCATATGATGGTAATAAATTTCAATCAGAAAGAAGATTAGGACTAGTTGGAGATAACTTTACAAATAAACCATTGATGAAGAAACTATCTGGAATTGCTGCAATTGGTCATGTTAGATACTCCACAAGAGGAGAGACAGTAATAAGGAATGTACAACCTTTGTTTGCCGACCTTGAAACAGGTGGTTTTGCAATAGGTCACAATGGAAATTTAACAAATGCTCTTTTACTACATGACAAGTTAGTTTCAGATGGTGCTATATTCCAATCCACATCAGATACAGAAGTTATTTTGCACCTTGTTGCGAAAAGCAATAAAACAAGTTTTATTGATAAATTTATAGATGCTCTGGGTCATTTAGAAGGAGCTTATTCGTTAATTGCTTTAACAAATAAGAAGTTGATTGGTGCAAGAGATCCACTTGGCATAAGACCCTTGGTTCTAGGAAAACTTGATGAATCATTCATTTTAGCCTCTGAGACATGTGCTTTGGATATAATAGGTGCCGAATTCATAAGAGAAGTAGAAAATGGCGAAATTATTGTAATAACCGATGATGGATTAGAAAGTTACTATCCGTTTCCAAAGGTTAGACCCAGACCATGTATTTTTGAATATGTTTATTTTTCAATGCCGCACAGTATCATTGGTGGAAAGAATGTATATAACATAAGAAAAGAACTTGGAAGAGAACTTTCAAAAGAAGATACTATCCTTCCAGATGTAGTTGTTCCTGTTCCAGATTCTGGCGTTCCTGCTGCATTAGGTTACTCAGAAGAATCAAATGTAAATTTTGACTATGGATTAATAAGAAACCATTATGTTGGAAGAACTTTTATTGAACCGACTCAAAATATTAGACAATTTGGGGTAAGATTAAAACATTCAGCTAATACTCAAGTCGTAAAAAATAAAAGTGTATTGCTTTTGGATGATAGTCTTGTAAGGGGAACGACTGCTATCAAAATAGTTAAGATGTTATTTGAATCAGGAGCTAGAGAAGTACACCTAAGAGTTGCATGCCCCCCTATCAAATATAGTGACTATTACGGAATAGATACCCCAGAAAAAAATAGCCTTCTTGCAGCAACGCATACAATTGATGAGATGTGTAAGTATATTGGGTGTACTTCACTTAAATTCCTTTCCATTGCTGGACTTTATAGAGCACTTGGTTATGAGAAAAGAGACGATCAAAACCCACAATTCACAGACCATTGTTTTACAGGTGATTATCCAACTAAATTAAGTGATCTAGAGCAGATCCCCGACCATACTCAGCAACTTTCACTTCTTGAGGAATAATTGACAATTGGAAAAGAAATTAAAGAATAAAAATATACTAATTACAGGTGCATCAAATGGTATTGGTAAACAAATTGCCCTTTCCTATGGAAAGAATAATGCAAATATTATTGCATTGGGTCAGTCACAATCTGCACTAGAGGATTTAGATAAAGCTCTAAGTTTATATGGTAATAGTGCTACACTTGTCCCGATAGACCTAAAGAATTATCAATTTATAAGTGAACTTGCAGAAAAACTAGGAGAAAGATTAGATAAATTAGATGCTTTAATCTTAAATGCTGCAACTTTAGGATCATTAGGTCCGGTAACTCATATAGATGAATATGAATGGAATAACACATTTTCAATAAATTTAACTTCTAATATTATAATCTTAAAAGTATTTGAATATTTAATTAAAAAATCGGAAACACCCCAAATTTTTTTTATGACTTCAAATATCATAAATGAAAAAAAACCTTTTTGGGGGTTATATTCAGCAACTAAAGCTGCACTAGAAAAGATTGCGTATTCATATGCTTCTGAAGTAGAAAATATAAAAATTAAAGTAAATTTGATAGACCCTGGTAAAGTTAATACAAAGCTAAGGGAAAAAGCCTATCCTGGAGAAAACAAATCTACACTTACTCAACCAAATGAATTATCGGATTTTTTTGTTGATATAATCTTCAATGAAAAATATTCAAGTGGTGAGCTGATTTCATTTGAAAAATGGAAACATCCAAACAAGTAAACTAATTATTTACTATACGGATTATCTCCCTTCCTAAAGTACAATCGAATAGGTGTTGTAGAATAATCGAATGAACCTCTCAATTCATTTATCAAATACTTTTTATATGAGTTTGGTAATGCCTCTGGATAAGATGAAAAAATAACAAAAGTTGGAGGTTTAACAGATGCCTGAGTGATATATCTTAATTTAATTCTACGTCCTGATTTTGCCGGTGGTTGATGTTTATGTATGATCTCACGCAACCAACTATTAAGTTTTGCAGTTGATATTCTTTGTGTCCATTCACCTTGTAACTCCACCACTCTATTCATCATCTTCTTGATACCAGATCGATTTATAGATGAAATCTTCAATACATTATCTCCATTTAGTTGTGGTAGATTTGTTGAGATCATATTATTTAATCTGCGATTGAACTCTCTTTTATCTTTTATAAGGTCAAATTTATTTATCACAATAAGCAAAGCCCTTCCTTCAGAAATAACATAATCAGCTAATCTCATATCTTGTTTATCAATAAAATTTACCGCATCAATAAGCAATATAATAACATCTGCAAATTTTATCGTTTTAATTGAATCTGCGTAAGTTAATTTTTCAACTAATTGATTAACCCTACTCTTCCTGCGAAGACCTGCTGTATCGATAAGTGTTATTTTTTGTCCATTCCATTCCCAATTAATTTCAATAGAATCTCTAGTAGTTCCGGCATAATCACCAGTTAACATTCTTTTTTCACCAAATAGAGAATTTAATAAAGTTGATTTACCGACATTAGGCTTTCCAATAATTGCTAACTTCATTATTTCATCAATTTGATTTTCTATACTGACTGATTTTGGCACATATTCTTTTATTTTTTCGATTAAATCAAGAATACCAATATTATGTTCAGCAGAAATTGGAATTGGTTCTCCAAAACCTAACTCATAAAATTCAAATATATTTTTTCGGGCAATACCGCTTTCGCTTTTATTTACAATTGTTATTGTATTTATGCCTGATTTTCTAAGATAAGTTGAAAACTCTATATCTTTTGATGTGATACCAATTCTTCCATCAACAACTAATAAACAAAGGTCAGATGATGTTATAACTTTAAGCGCATTAGACTCAACAGATCGTGATAATTCATCTGCCTTTGCTTCATATACTCCAGCAGTATCTATTAAAAGAAATTCCAATCCATTATAGTGGATCAATTCTTCTCTAAAATCCCTTGTTAAGCCAGAGATATCTGAGACTAATGCTTTTTTCTTACCATACAGCCTATTAAATAAGGTCGATTTACCTACATTAGGCCTTCCAGCTAGAACAATTCTTGGAGTCATAGTTTTTTATTCATCTATAAGATATTAGATTACCATTATTAGATATAACATATAATTTCTTATTAACAACAATGGGTGGAATTGACAAATCTTCTAATTGGTTATTTAAAACTTCAATTAAAGATCCATCTATAGCATCAATTTTAATAATATCACCAATAGATGTAAATATATGCAAAACATTATTAAGCAAAAGATTACTTATGAATCGATCCTCAGAATCTAAATCGTACTTTTTAGAAATATCTGAAGACCATAATATTTCTCCAGTATTTATATTTATTGCATATAAGATCTTATCTTGAGATAAAACAAATAGAAAATCATCAACAGCTACTGGAGTTATATCTCCAGATATTGGCAATTCCCAAAGACGAAAACCATTATTAATATTATTAGCAATAATTCGCCCTTGAAAACCCATAGTAACAAGTATTTCATTATGTAAGATAGGATTCGCAAGTATATCTTTTATTTGAGATAGAGAGTTTGTTATATTTTTTCTATTAACTGTGTCAGCCCATAATCTTCTTCCATTATATGCTTCAAAAACAAAAACTTCACCAGATCTATATGGGACAACAAGAAAATTCTTATATATAGCCATATCACTAGTTTGAATAAAGCCAGCTGTTTCAGAGAACCATTCATACTCCCAAGTTTTCTCACTAGAGATAATATCAAAAGCATGGATAGTATTATCAACACTAAGAACATATACTAATTTAGTATCAGCAATTGGTGCTGACCTAATTGGCAAACCAATATCTATCTTCCATATCACACTTCCATTAAAAGGGTCTATTGCATAGATTTCTCCAAAGCCGTTAGCAAAAAATATTATACCAGATTCAGCAACAAGCCCTCCTCCAAATCCTTCTTTAGGATCTTCTGAAGCAGGATAGAAACCTTTTTTCCATAGGATGCTACCACTTGAGGCCTCAATTGCAGATATATTATTTGAAGAGTCTACAGTATATACATAGCCACCGATTAATATAGGATCAATTAATAAATAATTTTGAACTCCACTTCCAATACCAACTTCCGCTTCCCAATCTTTGCTATACATCTCAGTATATATTAAATTTCCGCTATTATTTACTCCTCCGCCACCTGATGAATTCCATCGCTTATTCTTTATCGAGGGAGATATATTTAGATTTTGATTTTTATTAGAATCTATAAATTGTGTATTGCCCAACAAAACTTTTTGACGCTCTCCAGGAAGTAAATATTCCTTACCTTTTATAAAATTTTCACAAGATAGTAATTGAGTACTTAAAAAGAAAAAAAGAAAAATATTTAAGATTAATTTATATTTAGTAAGCACTATCTTATTTCAGGTTTATATCTTCGAGTTAAAAACTTTCAGCATCATATTAGCCCTATCGAACATCCCAGTAGTAGTTCTTTCATTTTTCATAATCTCTTCGGCGTGATTAATGCCCTGATCATAGAGACCTTCTTTATAAGCACTGAGAGCAAGAACTTCTTTTGCAAACAAGTATAATATATTATCCTCAACCAGAAGTTGGGAAAGCATTAACTCAATTTCTGCATAAGAAGAATCATCTACTTTAATATATGCTAATTTCAGTTTTGCCAAATCTCTTAAAAGACCCTTTGTAGAATCAATAATCTCATTATAGAGTGCCTCAGCACTAATAAGGTTATTCTCAGAAATCAAAAGATCAGCCTTCATAATCATAGCATAATTTCTATATTCTTTTGTCCCATCATTTAAAAGATTATTTATATTAATTGCAGCGTCTTCTGTATTATCTTGAAGAATATTCTCAATTATTTGGGAAAAAATAACACCGGATTTTTCTATTTTTGAATTTGTTAAATATTTATATGACTCGGAAGAAATTAGAATTAATGCAACTATTATAATTGAGGAAAAAATACTATTTCTATATTTACTCCATATACCTTTTAGTTTTTCCTGTCGAAGATCTTCGTCTATTTCATTAAACAAATTTGACATTTTTTTATTCTTCCTCAGATGTTAAGTGAGTCATTTATATCTAGTTTTTACTAATTTTCCAATCAAAATTAATTATATTGTAGGAAAATATTGAACATTATCCTTTTTTGAATCCCATTCGTTATATTTTTTCATAGTGACTTTAAATGCCTGTGATTCAATAAAATCATAAAGAATCTTCTTTAATTTAACACATTGAAATTCTTCATCAAACCATTTTATATCAGCTATTCTAAACTGCCTTATAAATGGTAAAATACAAACTTCATATATAGATATTTGATTCCCAAAGATATACCCCGTATTTGAAATCTTATTTTCAATATATTCAAGTTTTTTAATTGCCTCAAGTCGATGTTCATATTTTTTTGATGGATCATATCTTGTTGAATATTTATACCTATCTAAATGATATTTGAATTCTTTATCAATTAGAGAAATGACTTCATCTACATTTTCTTTTTCATAAGGCAACATAAGTTGAAAAGGATCATTTTTAGACAAAAACCATTTAATAATTTCCATACTTTCCTCAATGACAAGTTCATTTCCAATTTGGAGAACAGGAACTGTAGCTTTTGGAGATAATGCAATAAATTCTGATGGTTTATTTTTCAGTGATATCTCTCTGATTTCACAAGAATTTTTTGAATAATAAATTGCTAATCTTGTCCGCATTGCATATGGACATCTTCTAAAGGAATATAAAATAAGATCTCTAGGGAATCTTTCTTTGCTCAACTTTATTTCTCTCTTTTTGAAGATTCATTTGTAGTCTGCGTTCCTTGAATCTTTTAATACTTTTTTCATTTTGATTGTTATAACAATGAGGGCATGATATGTCCTGAGTAAAATATTCACTTTCTTTATCAGATTCTGATATTGGCATCCTACATGCATGACACATATCATGTGAACCTTTTTCAAGTTTATGTTCAAGTGATACTCGATAATCGAAAACAAAACATTCACCTTCCCATTTACTATCCTTCTCAACTCTATCTTCAAGATACTTTAATATCCCTCCATCTAGTTGATATACATTCTTGAAACCTTTGTTTAGGAGATATGATGACGCTTTCTCACATCTAATTCCTCCCGTACAATACATAGCTATTTTTTTATCTTTATTTTTTCCCAGATGTTTGTCAGCCCAATTAGGAAATTCTCTAAATGAGTCAGTATTTGGAAATGTGGCGCCTTCAAAAGAACCAATAGAATGCTCATATTTATTCCTGGTATCCACAACGACAACGTCATCCTCCTCCAATAATTTATCCCACTCAGCAGAGCTTAAAGCATTTCCTGTAATGTGATGGGGTATAACTTCTGATACACCCATTGAGACTATCTCTTTCTTTAGTCGAACTCTCATTTTTCTAAATGTCCGACCATAGGCAAGGGAGAATTTAGGCACCAAATCCTTGAACTGCTCAATTGAAGAAATATAATCTATTAAATTTTTAATAGACTCCTTTTCTCCAGATACAGTTCCATTTATACCTTCTTTTGCAATTAATATTGTTCCGAGTATATTTTCTCTTTCACAAACATCAGATAGCCCATCTTTATACTCCGAATAACTATCCCAAGGTGAAAACTTATAAAAAGAAGCAACAATATTTTTATTCATATTTATAGCCTCATTTGTATCTTATATTTTTTTTACTTAATTCTGAAATTGAATTGCATCCCATTAGTTTCATATCACGAACTATCTCATCATTCATCATTCGTAACGCTCTTTTTACACCAGAAGATCCAGCTCCTGCAAGTGAGTAAAGATAAAATCTTCCACCTGAGCATGCGTTTGCACCCAGTGAAAGTGCCTTTAACACATGAGTTCCTCTTCTTATCCCACCATCACAAATAATTTCAATTTGACCGGATACCGCATCTACTATTTCCTCAAGTTGATCAAATGGAGATCTTGATCCATCCAACTGTCTTCCTCCGTGATTTGAAATCATTATTGCACTTGCACCTACATCAATTGCTTTCTTGGCATCATCAACCGACATAATACCCTTAAGACACAACGGTTTTGACCAATTTTTCTTAATATCTTCTATTTTTTTCCAGCTTAGCTCCTGATCCAACATTTTAGTAAAATAATCTCCAACTGACATTGCTATTTTAGTCCCTTCGCTTAGATGTGAGTCTAGTTGTGGTAATGAAAATTTTTCTCTAGCTAGATAATTCATACTCCATCTTGGTGATAAAGCAAAACTAAGCAGGCTTGACATTGTAAGTCTTGGGGGAGAAGTAAACCCTGTCCTCAGATCTCTTTCTCTATTACCCCCAACAATTGTGTCAACAGTAATAGCCAAAGAATCAAAGTTATATTCTATACATTTTTGTAACATATCATTATTCAATGATTTATCTTTGTGCACATACAATTGGAACATTTTTGGACAATTGAATTTCTTTCCTATTTCCTCAATTCCAACTGTAGCAAGTGATGATATCCCAAAATAAGTATTAAATTCTTCAGCAGCCTCTCCCACAGCTCTTTCGCCATCGTAATGAAATAACCTTTGAAGTGCAGTTGGTGATAGGAATATCGGTAAATCAATTTTTTTACCAAGTATTTCAACAGAGATATCAATATTCTTTACTGGATTTAAAACATTTGGAACAAGATCACATTTATCGAATGAATGCGTATTATGATAATAAGTTTTTTCATCATCAGCAGCTCCATCAATATAGTGAAATATTGGAGATGGAAGGTTTTGTTTTGCTAATGACCTAAAATCATTTGTATTATAACAATTTTCTAATCTTTTAAACATATTATTGTATTTTATAATAGATATGGAATTACATCAAAACAATTTATACCAAATGTGTTAGTTATATGAAACTTGAAGCCTTCAACATCATAATAGCAATTATGAATAGAATAATTCCCATAATAAAATCAATGATTTTTAATAAGATAATATTCTTTGAGAAAGATGAAAAGAGCTTTGATATAGCAGCAACACCATAAAAAAATATCACACTAGCAAAAGTTGCACCAAGTATATAATATAATTTTTCATTATCATTATATTGCAAAGAAGCACTCCCAATTAAAATAATAGTGTCCAGATAAACATGTGGATTCAATAAAGTGAATGCAATCATTGTCAACATACTTTTTCTTAGATTTTTTTGCATATAAACTTTTTCATTTAAGTTATATGACAATCCAACTATATTTTTTATTCTAATAAAACCATATACAAATAAACAAGCTGCGGAGAGTAACAAAAAAACGTCTATATAAAACTGATTAACTATTAATGACATGCCATATACACCAATAGTTATCAATAAGAGATCTGATAAAATACAAAAAATTGCTAGGGTATAAACATACTCATTCCTCATGCCTTGACGAAATAAATATGTGTTTTGAGCTCCTACAACACAGTTTAAAGAGAAACAAAGCATAAAACCTGTAAGTATAGGACTTAACATTATTTTAACCCTCTAATTTTTTTTAATTTCACTAACCTTAAACTTAATAATAAAAGAATAATTAAAAAATATATAACTGCATTTAATTCTATTGTTTTTGCCATCATTAAAAAATGTATACCAGCAAAAAAAATAGCAAGATAAACTATGCGATGTAATTTTGACCAAGCATTACCAAGTTTCATCATAAAATAATTATTAGACGTGATTGCCAATGGAATAAGTAATATAAAACTTATCATACCTAGCAAAATAAATGGTTTTTTTGTAATTGAAATAATTACCTCATCCCATCTGAGCTGCATATCAAGTATTAACCAAGTTAGAAAATGAAGACAAATATAAAAAAAACTCATCAAACCAATAGAACGACGAAATCTTATAAAATTTATTGATGTAAGCTTGGATATTGGGGACAGTGATAGTGTAACTATCAATAGCTTTAATGCAGTTTCACCAAGCTCTTTTTCAATCTCCCTCATTGGGTCAACACCCAATTTTCCGAATAGTAATTCAACTATTAGTAAAATAGCAGGTAAAGTTAGAAATAAATATAGATATCTAAGTTTGACTTTTCTTATTTTATTGCTAATAAAGATGTGAATTTTATTGATTTCTAACACTCTTCAAATACCTATGAAAATACTAATAATTCTTATTTTTTTTAAATTTAATAATATTTAGCAAGATCCATTCCGTCATATAAAGATGCAACTTCCTTATACCCATTAAAAATCTTTGTATCATATCTTTTTGTAAAAAGATTTCCCAAAAACCCCTCGCCTTCTCCACCTATATATCTCTCACTTGCTTGCGACCATCTTGGGTGGTGGACATTCGGATTTACGTTTGAATAAAAACCATATTCTTTTTGATTCTGTATATTCCATGAAGAGTTAGGTTCCGTTTTCTGTATAGTGATTTTTGCTATTGATTTTATGGATTTGAATCCGTATTTCCATGGAACAATCAGTCTTATAGGTGCTCCATTTTGTTTAGGCAAAGGATTGCCATAAACACCCGTTGCCATTAAAGTTAAGGGATGCATAGCTTCATCTATTCTCAAACCTTCACTATATGGCCACTGAAGTACTTTAGTCTTTTGCATGTGCATCTCCTCAGGCCTGAATAAAGTCTCAAATCCCACGTACTTAGCTCCATCTTTTACACCAACCTTATTTAGTAAATTTGATAACTGGAAACCGTTCCATGGAATCAACATCGACCAGCCCTCAACACACCTTAAGCTATAAATCCGTTCCTCAATATCCATTTCATTATAAATTTCATCAAAGGAATAAATTCCTGGATTTTCGACCATACCAGCTATTTCAACTGTCCAAGGAGAAGTGTTAAGTTTATGAGCATATTTTGCAGGATCAGTTTTATCAACACCAAATTCATAAAAATTATTATAATTAGTGATTTCTTCAAAAGTATTGATTTTCCTATCAAAAATCTCATTCGCTTGTATTAAAGAGATCTTATTTAATGCAATCATAGAGCTAAGGAACAGACCTATTTTTAATATCTTACGTCTATTCATGTACAAATGCTTTGGTGTTATTTTATCATTATTGGGTTTCATATGCTTCTTAACCTTATCAAAATAAGTTAATATAATTTGATTAAATTCAATTTTTACTTTGTCGTTTATTATGATAGCTTAACTAATAAATTAGATATAATTATTTATACATAAAATAAGGGAAAAGATAATGATAAAAGGACTGATTGCACCAATTTTGAGTCCATACGATGATAATCTCATGCTTAATCAAGATATGTATAATAAATTAGCAAAAGATCTTTTGTCTGATGGTTGCTCAGGGTTAGCACCTTTTGGAACAACTGGTGAGGCCTTGTCAGTTAGTAATAATGAGAGAATGAATGCATTAGATGGGCTTATAAAATCTGGCATACCAGCAGATAAATTAATTCCAGGTACAGGTTTATGCAATTTCCCTGATACTGTAGAATTATCCCGTCATGCAATAAAATCAGGTTGTCTTGGAGTTATGACACTCCCAGCTTTCTACTTTAAAGATGTCTCTGATGAAGGGCTTTTTGAATATTATAAAAGGCTTATCCAAGAAATTAATCTTCCTGAGCTTAAAATATATCTTTATCATATCCCTCAAGTTTCTGGTATAGGATTATCTATAAATTTAGTACAAAGACTTAAATCTGTATTCCCAGATATCATAGCAGGAATAAAAGATAGCTCAGGTGTTTGGGAAAACACATTAGAATTACTAAAAATAAATGATTTAATTGTTTATCCAGGTGCAGAACTGCCAGTAATAGATGCAATAAAACTTGGTGGACCAGGATGTATTTCAGCTACAGCTAATATTAATCCAACAAATATTGGGAAAGTAATTGAACTATGTCATCGAAATAATTGGGAAGAAGCCGAAGATCTGCATAAAAGTGTAAGAGAAGTAAGATACTTATTTCAGGATTATTCTGCTATTCCTGCACAAAAGGCTATGCTTGCTAAAAAATATAATGATCCCAGATGGAACAATATACGTCCACCTCTTGAGAGACTATCAGATAGCAAAGCAAACGAACTAGAAATAAAACTCAAGGAGTATAGCTTCGAATTTTAATTTATGACTTGATCCTAATTTTATCAAATGCCATTAAGGCTAAGTCTCTTGACTCTTGCATATCCACTATGGGATGAGGATAATTATCACCAAGAATAACTCCAGCTTCACTTAAAACTTCTTCTGGTGCCTCCCATGGATTAAACAAATATTTAATAGGCATATTCTTCAATTCAGGAACATATTTTTTTGTATAAAAGCCATCGGGATCAAACTTCTGTCCCTGCATTATTGGATTAAATATTCTAAAATATGGAGCTGCGTCAGCACCTGATCCTGCCACCCATTGCCAACTAGCACTATTACTAGCCATATCCGCATCCAACAAGCAATCCCAGAACCACCTTTCACCATGATTCCAATGTATAAGCAAATTCTTAACTAGAAAAGATCCGACAACCATCCTAAGTCTATTATGCATATATCCAGTTTGCCATAGCTCTCTCATCCCGGCGTCGACAATTGGGTACCCTGTTGTACCTTTTTGCCAACTTACCAAATGATTTTTTTCTAACTTCCATGGAAAATTATCAAACTTCTTATATAAATTTTGTTTTGGAAGTTGTTGATTGAAGTATAAAAGATTATATGAGAATTCTCTCCAGCCAATTTCACTTTTAAAGTGGTATAAATCTTTCTCTGGATATTCGGAGTCATTAATACGGTCTATCTCATACCAAATTTGATTAGGTGATATTTCACCAAAATGAAGATGTGGAGATAGACGGGAACAGTTTATTTTTGATGGAAAATTTCGACCCTCTTTATAATTGCTAAGACCATCTGATATGAAAGACTGCAACCTTTCCTGTGCAGAATTTTCTCCAACACCCCAAATATTTTTAAAATTCTCATACCACTTTACCTTTGGTAATAGTTTGAGTTCCTCTATATTTAATGATTGATTGGATTTTTTTACTCTTCCAATATCAGGTCTAGTTAAAGGGTATCTTGGAGGGGAAGCATTCATACAACCTCTTTTATAAAATGGAGTAAACACAAGATATGGAGTTTTGTCTTCCTTATGGACTTCCCATGGTTCCCAAAGCAAAGAGGAATTAAAGGTTTCAACATTCAATCCATATTCTTGAAAATGTTTTTTGATATTTATATCTCTATTAATTCTCCAAGGTTCGTAACATCTATTCCAGAATATATTATCAACTTTATGTTCTTCACAAAGCTCCCCTAATATAGACTGAGGGTCACCTCTGAAGATTGATAGATTATTTCCCATACTAATATTTAAAGATTTTAGTGAATGGTGCAACCACCACTTACTAGCCTCACCCATCATTGAATATTTATCACAATTCACATCATCATAAATATAAACAACTAGAACGTTTCCTTGCTCTATAGCTTTTGAAAGTGCTGGATTATCTGTCAGACGAAGATCTTGCCTAAGCCAGCAAATTGAAAAATTAGTATTATTGTTATTCATGTTTATTAATTTGATTAGAACAATCAAGATTTGCAAATACTTCAGAGATACCATATATCCAACGACCAAGTTTGTTGAAATCACTAGTTCTATTTCGCTCTACTGCTTCCTTTTGTTTTTGATATGACTTTTCAATTTCATCTACAAGAGTTATACAATATTCTGTTAGAAAAACTTGAGCTGCTTCTTTTGAATACAATTCTGCATTTACTGGAGATATATTCATAAAAAATATTAAGGAAAAAGCAAAATATCTCATTTTGTTATTGTAATATATTATTTTTTTACAATGACTTATTATATTTTTATAAAGTAAATTATTAATTTTTATTTCCTATATTTATTTTTTGGAACAAAATCAGAAACTTCAGCCAATCTTGGATTACTTATCCATAAATTACGGTTTGGATGCATACCTGATCCGTAAACAGCTGATACTGCATTTGATCTCATGTTATTCAATAACCTAGTGTCAATTTTACCCATAGCAGGATGATAGCCATGATTTGAATTAACTTCTTTCTTCCATAGTTCTTTTCTGGTCTGATAAATCTCTTCCTGATCGAGCTCTACACAAATTAATGTATTATTATTCAAATCTACAATAATTGAATCTCCGTCTTTAATTAGAGCTATAGCACCTCCAAGAGCAGCCTCTGGACCTACATGACCTATAACCAAACCTACCGATCCACCTGAAAATCTTCCATCTGTCATAAGAGCAATAACAATACTCTTTTGTCGACATAATGCAGTTATTCTTGATGTGGAGTCAAGCATCTCTGGCATTCCTGGCCCACCAACTGGCCCTTCATACCTGACAACAATCATATCTCTATCTTGAAAAGAATCTGGATTACTTTCTAATGTATCTAAGAGACTTTGTTCCCCATTAAAGGTCTTGGCTTTACCTTTAAATATATTATTATCCAGACCTCCTTCTACACCCGCAAGCTTAAGTATAGCTGAGTGATCAGAAGATAAATTTCCACCTAATAACCTCAATCCCCCTGTCTTTTTGAAAGGTTTTTCTACAGAATAGATCACATCTCCATCTGGCAATGGAGGATTTAATCTATCTATTTGTTGCTGCAGAGTTTCAGATGTACATGTCATTGCATTGCCGACCAATAACCCTGCATCCATCAAATCTCTTACAATAACTTGCACACCACCTTTTTTATCAATATCTACCATTGAATACTTACCAAATGGCCGAGCATTAACAACGACTGGGACAACATTTTGAGATAAATAGTTAAACTCTTCCTGGCTCATTATATCATTATAAAAATCACTATAACCAGCTGCTCTAGCAAGTTCAGGAGCATGCAGCATAATATTGGTAGATCCACCTATTGACATCGCAACGATAAGACCATTTCTGATAGAGTCACGGTTAACAATATCTCTGGGGGTTATACTATTCTGAATTAATTTTGACAAATAGTCGATTAGTTCATTAGGAAACTGATTTTTTCTTCTATCATCTTGAGATGCCGGTGATACCATATGAAGAGGCTGCATACCAATAACAGCAATAAATGTTTGCATTGTATTATAAGTGAAAATTCCGCCGCAACTTCCATACCCAGGACAAGCCTCAAGTGCGATTCTCTTTTTTAAATTTTCGTCCTCACTCCCAGCTATCTGATAACTTGAAATTATATCAATTGTCTCTCCTGTTATGCTGTCAACTCCAGGTCGAATTGATCCATCTGACATAATGATAGCAGGTCTATTATGCTCTAATATGGCTGCCAAGGTCCCTACTGGCGGCTTATCACAAGCGACAACAGCTATTGTACCCTCTATACCTGAAGCACTAAGGTGTTCACATACAGATTCGTTAGTCACCTCACGTCCTATTAGTGAATATCTCATTTCTTTTGTACCATTCCTAATACCATCAGATGTTGCAATAGTAAATTCTGGTTGAACAAGACGCATAGAAAGTTTGTTCTCTTCCTTTCCAATTCTTGCTCTTAATTGTTCATGAATAATAGCAACTTTTTCACTAACCCCCACGTAGCATTGTGAATCACCCTTATTCCCTAGGACACCCACTGATGGTTGATGAATAAGATCAACATCTGTATTAAGCGCACGCGCTATTCCATAAGTCTGTGAATTTCTACCGGGATTTCTATCTATCAGCACTATTTTTGAGTTTTTCATAAAACATCCTATAAATTTTCATTATGATTAGAAAAATAATATATATAGAAAGATTAAGCAAATATATAAATAATTATGAAAATTTGTTTTATTATTTATTATCTTCATTCAAAGTCTTCAGGAAAGTAATTGCTCTTTGAAAAGCAATTATATCTTTGTTATTTGAATTTATAATTATAGTTATATTTTTCAATTTATTATATCTTCTTGGCAAGCCAATAACTTCTTGCCATAATATTTTATCAATACAATTCTTATACTTGTCTACAAATGCCAAAAGCTCTGGACCAGATTCTGAGGATAATTTAAACCAGCTGTGAATAAAAAAATAGAAATCAATTGATAACTTTTTATAATTAAATTGAGTATCCCTAAATTTCTCAAAATCAAGAAAAGTTACATTCTTTCCATCCCAACATATATCTCTAAGAGCTAAGCCACCATGTGCATATTTATTTGAATGAAGAATTCCAAAAAGCTCCCCCGCTTTTTGAAAAATTTCTTTTCTTATTTTTAAAGAGAATTTTTTTTCTCTGAATATATCTTCTAATGTCCCTCCTGCATCTTTGAATACTATATATTTTTGATTATGATAAACTATTCCTGAGGATGGGAAACCAATTCTCTTTAAAGCATATTCTGCCTTTATTTCCCTTAAGATAGCCTTCTTTGGATCACCTTTCAAAATATGTTTTAAGCTATACTTTTCTATTGATTTTAGCCATAATTTTGAACCATCATAATCTTTAAAGGATTGGACTCTTCTATACTCACTTTTCAAAAGATCTTGTATAGTTTTGTTAAATTCACTATTTCTCATATTTGTTAATAGCATTTATTTCTGCCGAAAAATCATCACAAATCTCACCACCACAACATGGATCTATTACTTGCTTGCAGTTTAAGCACTGATAGTGTGATTGAACATATATAATCCCTAATTTTGAATTACAAAAGAGACACGGATTTTTGCTTGGATTACGTTCTATATCATTCATGAAATAAAATACTATATTATTTTAGTATAAAAATAATTTAATTTTTTTTAATTGCCCCATTTTACAGGATGCATAGCTTCATTTCTTCTTAGAAAGTATGGAGTGAATGGGCCATTGTAGGTTGCCTTTATGGGATAACCAATTAGTTCAATTTCATCATTTATTAATTCTTTCTTCAAAATATCTAAGTGTGTATAAAAATTACTATCAGTAGATCTACCTGAATATTTGATTACAGCTAGATATTCCTCTTTCATAATAGAAATTTGCACATTATCATCAGAGGGAATGGGCGTATTTGATTGATTAAAATTTGATGGCAAATAAAAATGCATCACACTCTCATCATCATTTTTCGTTTCTGTAACAGGTGTTGTCATTGATATCTTTAAAGACTCCTGGTTTGATCCAGATATATAGTTAAAAAGCTTCCTGAAGCCATTATTCTCACTATAGCTCTTTGTTTGCACAACAACTCTTTGCTTGTAATGTCTTATCTCATAAAGATTGGTTTCGTGAACTACTTCATAGTTTGGCTCTTCATATGCCATTGCAATGCCTCCACTAAAAATTAGAGTGATAAAAAGGACTATTTGAGTAATTAATTTCATACTTTGTAAACGAATGTAATAAAATAATAGATTAATATTTTTTTAAATTATCTCATACCTGACAATAAGAATTGTAATAATTACTTATAAATTGAAAATTAGCTTAAAACTAGCAATAAGTAGAACGATACCTAATGTTCTCTTTATAGCTGTGTGCTGAAAATAATGAATCCCAATTTTTGTTCCAATTAGTGCGCCCAAAAGTGTAAAGCCAGCATATAGGGGTAGAATAGCTGGCAGGCTATTGATTGAAGAAATATTTCCTAATAACCCAAATAATGAATTAAAAAAAATAAAAATAGCTGCTGTACCACTAGCTCCTTTTGTTGTTGTCCATCCAGCAAATAGAATTAAAGGAGATAAGAATATTCCTCCACCAGTTCCAGTAAGACCTGCTAAAAAACCAATAATACAACCTGTTAATACGGCATAAATATATTTATATTCTCTTGGTTTTTTCTCTTCTTGCTTTTTCACTATTATAAATCGATATGATGAATATAGAAGCATCAATCCTATGATTG
Source organism: Hyphomicrobiales bacterium (assembly GCA_029245795.1). Classification (GTDB taxonomy): domain Bacteria; phylum Pseudomonadota; class Alphaproteobacteria; order Rhizobiales; family TMED25; genus TMED25. The sequence goes on along the minus strand of JAQWOP010000003.1, from coordinate 116,508 downwards.
GTTTATAAATTTCTCCTGGTAAATTGATATACCCACCAATAAAGGAACAAGGAATTGCTCCAATTACCAATGGTACTATAAGTTTAAAATCATAGAATTTTGCCCTAATAAATTGAAAACTAGTGAAAGATGAAACAAGGATATTAAGTGATAGTGCTGTGGGTTTAATCGTTGCTACAGGAACGCCAAATATTGACATAATTGCAATATAGACAGATGCACCCGCATGGCCGACTGATGTATATAAGATAGCCCCAAAGAAAAGAGTAAAACCTATTAGTAAATCGGTAAATTCAATTATCATAACATAAGTGCTTTTCTATGATGACTCATATTCTTATACTTAAGGCTTCTTCATCATCTGAAGCGTGATACCCAGGTTGTTTTGAGCTTCAGCATAGTCAGGCTTCAACGCTATCGCTTGGCTATAGGCAGCCACAGCCTCATCAATACGCTTACTTCGGTAATAGTCTAAAAGAGTATCTAGTAATTCTGGCAGTGGACATGCTCGATCTATATTATCTGGAAGGGTTCCTTTAACAGGTTTTTTAATTTTTTTTTTTGCCATTAATTACTTTTTCCAATTTATAGTAATTATAATATACACACACCTAAATTAAAATAATTATTTATATTTCCACTCGCAATTAATAATCTAGGCATTTTTTCCTGCAACATAACCTGATGACCAAGCCCACTGGAAGTTATAGCCGCCAAGATGACCTGTAACATCCACCACTTCGCCAACAAAGTATAAACCATTATGCTTTTTTGACATCATAGTTTTAGAAGAAAGTTCATTCGTATCAATACCTCCAAGTGTAACTTCAGCAGTTCTATATCCTTCAGATCCAGTTGGCGTAACACTCCAATTATTAATCGAATTACTTAGCTTTTGTAATAATTTGTTTGATAGCTCAGATACATTCCCTCCAATACAATTATCTCTGCAAATACTAGTTGAAAGTCTCTTTGGGATCACTTCTGCTATCAGTTTAGTAATATCTTGTTTTGGATTTGTTTCTTTTTTATTCATTAGGAATTGATAAATATCAAAATGCGGTGATAGGTTTATTTTAATATCATTTCCCAATCTCCAGTAAGATGAAATTTGAAGAATTGATGGGCCACTTAAACCTCTGTGAGTAAATAGCATCCCTTCTTCAAAAGAATTTTTATTTAATGAAATAATGGAGTCCAAAGATAATCCTGTAAGTTCTTTGCATTTTAGAAGTAATTTATCACTAAAAGTTAAAGGTACTAATGCTGGCAAGGTCTCAACAACTTTCATATCAAATTTTTTTGCTATATCATAACCGAACTTTGTTGCCCCCATTTTCGGAATAGATAGCCCCCCTGAAGCTATAATTAAAGAATTAGATAAAATTACTTCTTTGCCAATATTTGTGATATATGAATCATCTTTTTTACTAATGTCCAAAACATGAGTTTCTTTTTTGAGAGTTACTTCTGATTTTTTGCATTCCAAGAGAAGCATATCTATTATTTGCTGAGCACTCTCATCGCAAAAGAGCTGTCCAAGTTTTTTTTCATGAAATTTAATTTCATATTTCTTTATTAATTCTATAAAATCATATTGAGTGTATTGATTTAATGCTGAAATCATAAAATTTGGATTTTGAGAAATAAATTTACTTGGATTTGTATAAAGGTTAGTGAAGTTGCATCTTCCACCTCCAGATATTCTAATCTTTTCACCAATTTTTTTTGAATGATCCAATAAAAGTACCGACCTCCCTCTTTTCCCGGCCTCAATTGCACTCATAAGACCAGCAGCTCCAGCACCTACTATAACAACATCATACTTTTGATTCATGATTGCCTAAATACTAATAATGGGGAGGCTTTTGATTACCATCGCTAAGGTTTAAATCTAAGTTATCTTCCAACTCAAGAATTACTTTTTTTAACTTAGAAATTTCACTTTTAAGATTGATAATATCTTTTTGTTGATTATAAATTACATCACTCATCTGCGATACTTCATTTTGAAGAAATGAGGTTATTTCCTCTAATTTTTTTATATTATCATTCATATTTGTAACTATTACTAAAAAATATTTATACCACTGTAGAACAAAAAATTTAAGTAGGAAAATAAAAAATTATAACCGAAAACAATACTCCATTAAACTTGTTCAGACTTTTGTAGAGACCACAAACTACTGTAACGCCCTTTCGTTCTAATGAGCTGTTCATGATTACCCATTTCAACTATCCGTCCATTTTCAAGGAAAACAATCCGATCAGCGTTGGAAACTGTTGATAATCGATGGGCAATTATTATCACAGCACGACCTTCTCCAGCGAGTTCAAGAGCTTCTTGAATTTCGTGTTCTGTTTCACTGTCAAGAGCACTTGTTGCTTCATCAAGAATTAAAATAGGTGGATTTTTTAAAAGAGTACGCGCAATACCGACTCGCTGCTTTTCACCACCAGACAACTTTAGACCGCGTTCTCCAACTAGAGAGTCATACCCTGCGGGAAGTGACATTATAAAATCATGAATCTGCGCATCTTTAGCGGCTTGAATCACTTCTGGTTGTGAAGCGTTTTCATAGCCATATGCTATATTATAAAATATTGTATCGTTAAAAAGTACCGTATCCTGAGGCACAACCCCAATTGCCTGATGCAGGCTTTTTTGTGTTACATCCCTAACGTCTTGTCCATCTATATATATCGCGCCTCCGTTAACATCATAAAAGCGAAAAAGAAGCCTTCCTATAGTTGATTTCCCAGACCCTGATGGCCCCACGATTGCAACTTTTTCTCCTACTTTCACATCAATATTTATCTCATGTAAAATTGGTCGCTCGGGTTCATATGCAAATCGTACATCCCTAAATAAGATTAAGCCATCGGATACGGAAAGAACTTTCGCTCCATCTTTATCAATGATTTCTGATGGTTCTTCTAGCAAATCAAACATTTGCCGCATATCCACTAGCGCTTGTCTTATTTCTCTATAGACTGTTCCTAAAAAATTTAATGGTATTGTAATTTGAATCATGTAGGCATTTACAAGTACAAAATCTCCAACTGTGAGTTGACCTGACTGAACACCGAGCGCTGCTAACAACATAACTCCAACTAAACCTGCGGTAACTAAAACAGCTTGCCCAATGTTAAGAAAAGCTAGAGAATAACTAGTTTTAAGTGCAGCTGCCTCATAGCCCGCCATTGCTTTATCGTAGCGTAAGGCTTCTCTTTCTTCTGCATTAAAATATTTTACTGTTTCAAAGTTTAATAGACTATCTACAGCCTTTTGGTTAGCGTCTGTATCTTCTTCATTCATCTTACGACGTAATTTAACTCGCCATTCTGTAACAGAAAAGGTAAACCAAACATAGACAAGAATAGTGATAAAAATTATAGCGATATAACGCCAATCTTGGAGTTTCCAAAAAATTGCAGCACTAATAAATATCAACTCAAGTGCAAGAGGGCCAGTTGAAAAAACAAGATAACGAAGAAGGAACTCCACTCCTTTAACACCTCTCTCGATGATTCGACTCAATCCACCTGTTTTACGATTTATATGGAAGCGCATAGATAGTTTGTGAATATGCTGAAATGTCTGAAGAGCTAACCTACGTAATGCACGCTGGGCGACTTTGGCAAATAGTGCATCACGCAGCTGTTGAAATCCACTCGTCATTATTCTTGCAAAACCATAGGCAACAGTTAACCCAATAGCTCCTAAAATAAAGTCTGAGATATTACTTCCGGCAAGATCATCTACAGCCCATGCCTGCAAAATTGGACCAAGTATTGCAATTATTTTTGATCCAATTAATGCAAGTAAGGCAAGCACCACACGCGCACGAAGCTCGTTATCACCAACTGGCCAAATAAATGGAGATACACGTTTCGTTGTCTTCCAAGCTGCCTGTATTTCAGTTTTTTGCATTACATAATAAACTTATTAAGCCGAATAATTCTAAAGTGGACTTTTGCCAGACACAGGTAAGTCTGTCGGTAATCTAATATGGTCTCGGGTGATATCTGAAATACGGTTAACACCCATGACCGCCATGGTTCGGCGAATTTCCGCCTCCAAGATATCCAGCGCCCGAGTGGCGCCTGCTTCGCCTGCGGCAGCCACGCCATAGAGTGTTGCCCGGCCAACTGCGACAACATCCGCGCCGAGGGCTAGCCCCTTTAGAACATCACTTCCGCGTCGCACGCCAGTATCAGCGATGATGGTGAGCTTCCCACCGACGGCATCTGAAATGGCAGGTAGAGCGTCCCATGCCGTAATGGCGCAATCGTTCACATTGCCTGCATGATTAGAGACAAAAACACCGTCTACCCCACATGCCACAGCCGCAGCCGCGTCCTCAGGGTGTAGTACACATTTGATCAGGAGTTTTTTGGGCCATAGATCTCTCAGCCGTTTCACGAAGTCCCAGTCCAGAGTATCGTTACGGTTCAGGAAGCCCGTAGTCGAGGCGGACATATAGCTCTTGGCGTTGGCCTTTTGCTGGTCAGGAATATGAATATTTGAAAATGCTGGCAACTGGCCCTCTGCAAGATAGTATTTGGCTAGCGTACCATAGAGCCACCGGGGATGAAGCATAGCATCCAGGGCCGTACGGGCACTGATGGTGGGGGGAAACTTAAGACCGTTCCGGGTGTCGATTTCCCGATTGTTGTAGACCGGTGAGTCAACTGTCAGTACGAGGGCCTCGTATCCTGCATCTAGAGCTCTTTTGGCGGTCACTAAGGAAGCCTCGATGTCCTGCCAAACATAAAGCTGATACCACTGGGTGCCACCACCGTTTTGATATATATCTTCCATAGGTGTGTTGGAGGTACTGGCGACCGTGAAGGGAATATTTGCCTTTGCTGCCGCCTTGGCAAGCTCTGTCTCCCCGCGGTACCAGACAAAACCAGCGGGGCCCGTGGGCCCGATCATCAGTGGCAGCGAATGTTCTTTACCAAATAAGGTGATTCCGGGATCCCGACCTGAGACATCCCTTAACATGCGGGGCATTAGCTTGATGTTGTCGAGCGCTGTCCGGTTGGCACGCATGTTAACCTGATCTTCACTACCCTTATCGCAAAAATCAAAAAGTGCTTTCGTCAGACGCTTGCGAGCTAACTCTCGAAGATCTGCTATATTAAGTGCGTTTTTTATGAGTGCCGACACTTCTATATCCTTTTTTAATAATTGATTTTATTGTATTATTCCCACTCAATCGTTCTAGCCTAATTTATTATTTAAATACAGGTATTTAAAAATACTTTGTAACTACTTTGTAAGTTTTTAATTTATCAGAAAGTTTAATTTATCGCATTGTTAAAATTATAAGCAGTAACACGCTAACAGAAATGGCGATACTTGTTCGAATATAATTAAAGAAATTCCATTTTGTTTCAAATTTTAAGCGTTCATCAGCTAATGCCTCATCATTCAGATTTTCAATTTTAATACTCTGAATATGGTTATTTAGGGGGATATGGATTGCCACTGTTATGCCTTGCACACCTAATAAATAAACAAAAGCAACTAAAGCTATTAACCAACCCTCTGCAAACCCAATACTTACCAATGAAACTAATATTGTAGCTAACACAGACAAAATAGAGCCTATCCAAGTAAACATGAAGAGCGGTTGATTGTTCTGTATTACGGCGTCTGTCACCTGAAATGCTCTTAGAAAGTCTCTATCATTAAGGTTTGATAAGCCTGGCATAACAACAATTGCATATGTAAAAATGAACCCACCGACTAAACTACAAGATAGGATAGATAAGATTAACGAGATATCCAACATGTCCATTTTAATTTATCCTTGCAATTCCAATATAGTTACTTTAATAACTTTTTACAAGCCATTGAAATAAAACTTTTATTCCCACTCAATTGTCCCTGGTGGCTTGGAGGTAACATCATAAACAACTCGGTTAATACCTTTTACAGAGTTAATTATCCTATTTGATAAATAAGCCAAAAACTCGGTTTTAAAATGATAAATATCTGCTGTCATACCATCCACAGAAGTGACTGCTCTTAGGGCACAGACATATTCGTATGTCCTTGCATCACCCATAACACCAACGGTTCTGGTTGGCAATAAAACTGCAAAGGCCTGCCATATATCGTTATAAAGGCCTGCTTTCTTTATCTCATCAATATAGATCTCATCAGCATTTCTCAATATTTCTAATTTCTCCATTGTTATTTCACCAGGACAGCGAATTGCTAGACCAGGACCTGGAAATGGATGTCTAGAAATAAAAGATTCTGGAAGACCAAGTTCTTTGCCCAGCAATCTAACCTCATCTTTGAAAAGTTGCCTCAAGGGCTCAACTAACTTTAGGTTCATTTTTTCAGGCAACCCTCCTACATTATGATGGCTCTTAATCGTTACCGAAGGCCCACCCGTAAAACTTACACTTTCTATAACATCAGGATAGAGCGTCCCTTGTGCTAAAAAATCTACATTACCAATTTTGGATGCCTCTTCTTCAAAAACATCAATAAAAACGGCTCCTATAATTTTTCTTTTTTGCTCAGGGTCAGAGATGTTAGATAATTTTTTAAGGAAAATTTCTGATGCATCTACATGTACAAGAGGAATATTATAATGTTTTTTAAATAAGCTCACTACCTGCTCGGATTCATTCTTTCTCATCAATCCATTATCAATATATATACACGTTAATTGTTGACCTATAATCTTATGTAATAAAACAGCAACAACAGATGAATCGACGCCTCCAGATAATCCACAAATCACCTTACCATCTTTAACTTTTGTTTGAATTTGAGATTTTTGTACTTCAAAAAAACTAGACATGGTCCAATCATAACTAACACCACATATATCTAAGAAATTTTTTATAATAACATTCCCATTTATTGTATGGTATACCTCTGGATGAAATTGAAGACCGTAATATTTTTTTGACTCACTACTAATAGCTGCATATGGAGCATTTTCTGTTTTTGCTATTATTCTAAAATCATTTGGCAGTTTATTGACAGAGTCTCCATGGCTCATCCAAACTTGATAGTCATTGCCTTTTTCCCATATATTTTTAAAAAGTGGTGATTCATCAATTATTGTCAGGTTTGATTTCCCATACTCTCTTTTACCTGTATTAATGACTTCACCGCCAAGTTGATTTACTATCGTTTGCTGTCCATAACATATCCCGAGAATGGGCACATTAAGCTCAAATAACCATTTTGGTGCTGAAGGCGCATCAACTCCGATAACACTATGTGGACCGCCTGAGAAAATTATACCGCGGATTTCTAATTTATTAATATCTTGGGATATTTTATTAAATGGCTGTATCTCTGAATATACGCCCCACTCTCTCACCCTTCGCGCAATTAGCTGAGTCAATTGGCTACCAAAATCTACAATTAAAATTATTTCTTTTTTGTTATTCATTTTTCTCTTTACAGTATCATTCAAATCTCTTCAAAATTGCAACAAAAAAACCATCTGTTTTGTTTGTCATTGGGGACAACAACAAAGTTTCTGGATTATGTGATTTTGCACTTTTTGGTATTTCATTATTTTTTACTAGCCAATTTCCTTGATATGGCATTAATTTGAAGTTTGGAGAATTTCTTAGAAAAGTATCAATTTGTTTGTCATTCTCACTATCAAAAACCGAACAGGTGACATACACGAGATTACCCCCTACTTTTACATAATTTTTAGAGCTATTTAATATATTAAATTGATCTTTAACATTAGCTAAAAGTTTTTCCTCATTAAATTTCCACTTTAAATCTGGCTTTCTTCGCCAGGTACCCGATCCTGAACATGGAGCATCTACAAAAACTATATCAAACAACTGGCCATTCCTTAACTCAGCTTCTAAATCCATTTTAATTTGGTAGTTTTTAACACCTAACCTTTTCATTCTATTTGGAACATTCTTTAATCGTGATTCATTAATATCATGCAAATAAATTTGACCTGAGTTATGCATGATTGCACTTAATATTACTGATTTTCCACCTTGCCCTGCACAATAATCAAGAATTTGCATCTTTTCTTTCGCTCCCGATAAGATTGCTGAGATTTGTGATCCCTCATTTTGAACTTCAAAGTGTCCTTTATTATAGAGAAGAGTATTTTCTAAATTAGGATATTTATAAAAAATACCTTTAGATTTTAATCTCATTGCATATGGAGAATATACTGTTGATGTTGGATTGTATTTTGCAATTCCTTTGCTAACACTCTCATTATTTGTTTTTAGACTATTTACTCGAATATCAAGATCAGGCATTGTAGCAAGTTCTGTTAACTGATTTTCAAAATTATCTGTGAAAGTTGCTCTATATTCGGATAGTAAAGTTTTTGGCACATCTAATTTAACCCAATCATCTGCAGAGGTTAATCTATTCTGAGCTTGATTTAAGCACTTGATTTCCTGATCTGTCAGAAATGTTGGTGCGTGTTTCTCATTATTAAAAATACCTTTAATTGTTTCAATATCATATTTTAATTCATTAAAAAGAGTTCCAATAATAATTGAGCGTGGGCTGTCATCATCCATTAAATAAGCAGAGGAAATCTTTCTTCTCATTACCGTATTAATTATATTTACAATAATTGACCTATCTGAAGAGCCAGCATATCTATTATTTGATGCCCATTCTTTAGTAGCCATTGGTATGGTCTTATACCTCAATATTATCTGTTCTAATATTTCAATTGAGGATTGTATTTGTGAAGGAAATTTCAACGAACTGATGGATAATTTGGTGATTCACGGGTAATTATTACATCATGAACATGACTTTCTTTTAGTCCAGCACTTGATATCTTTTGGAAGACAACATTCTTTTGAAAATCATTAAGATCCTTGGATCCTGTGTATCCCATGGATGCTCTCAGGCCGCCTGTTAGCTGATGAATAACTGCTGATAATGGTCCTTTATATGGCACTTGACCCTCAATACCCTCAGGAACTAACTTATGAGAGTCCCTAACTTCTTCTTGGAAGTATCTATCTGCTGACCCTCTAGCCATCGCACCCGTTGAGCCCATACCCCTATAATATTTATAACTTCTTCCTTGATAAAGAAAAATCTCTCCTGGGCTTTCATCAGAACCTGCAAATAAAGAACCAATCATTGCACAATTTGCACCTCCTGCTAGCGCCTTAGCAAGATCACCAGAATATTTAATGCCTCCATCTGCAATTAGCGGCACATTAACTTTATTCAAATATTCTGCTGTTTCTATTATAGCTGTAAATTGTGGGACTCCAATTCCAGCAACAATTCTTGTTGTACATATTGATCCAGGACCAATTCCTACCTTAACTGCATCAGCCCCAGCATCAACCAAAGCCATAGCAGCTTCTTTTGTTGCTATATTTCCTGCAATTACATCAATATTATATTTTTTCTTTATATCGCTGACAGCTTTTATTACTCTTGATGAGTGACCATGAGCTGTGTCAACAACAACAACATCCACGCCAGCATCAATTAGCTTTTCAGTTCTTTCCATTCCTTTTTTACCAACTGTCGTAGCTGCACCAACTCTTAGACGTCCAAAATCATCTTTTGTAGCATCTGGATATAATTTTGCTTTTTCGAGATCTTTAACAGTAATTAGACCAATGCATTTATAGTTATTATCAACAACTACTAGTTTTTCAATTCTATGTTTGTGAAGAAGAGATTTTGCATCATCCATTGACACATCTTCACGAACAGTAATGATTTTATTCTTTGTCATCAAATCACTGACAGTGTTTTCGTAATCCGTAACAAATCTAACATCTCTATTTGTTAAAATACCAACTAGAATATTGTCTTTTGCAACCACAGGAATACCTGATATAGAATTTTCTTCCATAAGTTTTATTGCTTCTTTTAACTTGGCTTTTTGGTTAATAGTTACAGGATTAACAACCATTCCAGACTCGAATTTCTTTACTTGCGCTACTTGGGCGGCTTGTTCTTTCGGCTCGAGATTCCTATGAATAACACCTAGCCCTCCCACTTGCGCCATAGCAATTGCTAATTTCGCTTCTGTAACTGTATCCATTGCACTGGATATAATTGGAATATTTAATTGTATAGATGATGTAAGGTTTGTGCTTATATCAGTCTGGTTTGGAAGCACACTCGACGCACAAGGTTTTATTAAAACATCATCAAAAGTTAGTGATTCAACAAACATAATTTAACCTGAGTAACCAAATACTATATTTAACACCCATTTAATGACATGAAAAGATAAAAGTTAATAATACTATTATTTTCTATAATTTAAACCAAGCACATACAGTTCAGAAGAATTTGATCTACTTGATTTTGGTTTTACATGTCTTACCTTTTCAAAGTTTTTTTTCATCCTATTAAGAATATCACTTTCCGTACCACCTCTAAAGACTTTACCAACAAAAACACCGCCCTCTTCAAGAATTTCCTCAGCTATATCTAGAGCGTTCTCTAGCAATGATATTATTCTCAAATGATCAGTAGACTTATGACCTGTTGTTGATGGAGCCATATCAGATAAGACTATATCAGCTTTGGGCTTCTTTAAGTTATCTTTTAAGATTTGAATAATATTCTCATCATAAACATCTAATTGTAGAGAAGTTACACCAGATAGAGAATCAATTGGAAGAATATCAACAGCCAAGACCTGTCCACTTTGAGAATTTTCATTAACATATTGAGCTGCAATTTGACTCCATCCTCCAGGAGCGGCTCCTAAATCTAATACACACTGGCCTTCTTTAAATATATTATACTTCTCATTAATTTCTTGTATTTTAAAAGCTGCCCTTGATCTATACCCAAGTCTATTAGCCTCATGAACATATGGGTCATTTAATTGTCTCTCTAACCATCTTGTGGATGATATTTTTCTGCCTTTTGCTGATTTTACTCTTACTTTTAAATTTGGGTCTCTCGTCATCAGAAACTCTATATTTTTATTTATTAACTTTTTATTGGTGAACGAGATTTAATTTCAATCCCAAACCCCGAAAGACCAACAAAGTGACTAGTGGTTGACGATAATAGTTCAATTGAAGATATATTCAAATCTCTTATTATCTGCGCTCCCAGTCCTATATCTCTCCATTGTTCATCTCTTAAATTTTCACGTCCAGATTTTTTATTTTCTATTTGGACTCCGATAGCGCCCTCACGCAAATATAATATAATACCCATACCTCTATCCTTTAGGTGATTTAATGATGCATGTATTAAATTATTTTCTAAGAAAACATCTTTTATAATATTACCTTTGTGGATACGTGTTGGAATATTTTCACCCGATGATATGTCCCCATATATTAAAGCAATATGTTCAATGTCATCAAATAAAGTATTATAAGTTATAATTTTTGCTTTTCCAAAAGAGAGATCAATCTGCTGTTCACTTATTTTTCTTACAAGTTGTTCGCGTTCTTCTCTATATTGAATAATATCCGCTACTGAAATAATCTTTAAATTATTAGCATTAGCAAAATCAAAAACTTGATCTCCTCTTTTGACTGTACCATCATCATTCATTAGTTCGGAAAGCAAACCAACTGGCTCTAAACTAGCTAATTTAGCTAAATCACTAGCAGCCTCCGTGTGACCAGACCTCATCAATACCCCACCTTCCCTTGCGATAAGAGGAAATACATGCCCTGGCCTAACAAAATCACTAGGTTTTGTCTGTGTGTTTGCCATAGCTCTGATTGTATTTGCTCTCTCACTGGCTGAAATACCTGTAGTCAATCCATCCTTAAGATCAACTGAAATTGTAAACGCAGTTCCTAGCGGTGCATCATTATCGGACACCATTGGATCAAGATGAAGGCGCTTTGCAATCTCTTGCGTAACTGAGACGCAAAGAATACCACTTGTATATCGAATGATAAAACCTGTCTTCTCTGGGGTTGCCATCGAAGCAGCCATAATTAAATCACCTTCATTTTCTCTGTCATCGTCATCCACAACAACCACCATCTCACCTTGATTTATTGCAGAAATTGCTTCCTTTATATTACTGAATTTCATAGCTTCCTACTCGTTGTTTTCTTGATTTATAAAACTTTTTGCAAAATTTTCATATAGGTTTCTCAATTTTATAGTTAATGGTCCGGGATTTCCGTCACCGATAATTTTCTCATCTATGGATATTACTGGCATAACAAATACAGATGCGCTCGTATAAAATGCTTCAGATGCTTGGTAAGCCTCTTCTATACTAAATGGCCTTTCTTCAAATAACAAAGATTCTTGTTCAACAAGTTTTAAAACAGCTTGCCTGGTAATTCCGGATAAAATTGTTTCATTAGTTTTTCTGCTTATCAATTTATTTTTTTGTATAATAAAAGCATTACTTGACCCACCCTCAGTAATGAAATTATCTTCATACATCCAAACTTCATCACAGCCATTCTCATGAGCTGTTTGTTTTGCAAGAACCTGAGCTAATAATGCAATTGATTTGATGTCTCGCCTCTTCCATCTTAGGTCAGGAAGTGTCATCACTTTTGCCCTAAGCTTATCCTGACTAATATGAAGTATTTTTTTATGCTGAACAAACATAACAATACTTGGAGCAACGTCCTTTGGAAATTCAAATTCTCTTTGTTGACTTTCTCCCCGAGTAACATGCAAATAAAGGGTTCCCTCTTTCATATTGTTACGAAATATGAGCTCTTTTTGAACTTCTGATAATGTTTTTAAATCTATCGGCAACTCTAGACTTATGTAATCCAGTGATCTCTCTAATCTTCTTAAATGAGCCCAGTTATCAATTAAAACACCTTCAATTACACCGGCGACCTCATAGACACCATCCCCAAAAAGAAGCCCCCTATCTTTGACAGATACTTTTGCGTCATTTATATCAAGAAAATTTCCATTTACATACGCTATATCTTTCATTTGACAGACCCTAAATTATTTATAAAACATACAATATTTTATAAAGTTAATTATTATAATTGTATATATTGTAAAATATAATTATCATTTAGAAAAAAAAAATATATCTTTAATTAATAAAGGTTAAAAAAATTGACAAATAAGTACAAAATAAATGTAAATGGTATTGACCAAAATGTCGAAGCAGATGAAAATACACCACTACTATATATTTTGAGAAATCACCTTAAGCTTAAAGGGACTAAGTTTGGCTGTGGCGATGGCATTTGTGGAGCTTGTACTGTTATCATGGATGGGTTGCCTATATTTTCTTGTGATACTCCTATATGGGCTGCAGCAGATAAAGAAATTGAAACTATTGAAGGGTTATCCAAAAATGGTGTTCACCCGTTGCAAGAAGAATTAATTAATGAACAGGCTGGACAATGTGGGTATTGCTTGAGTGGAATAACAATGCGTGTCAAAGGACTTATTGATAAAGACCCAAGCAAAACAGTAAATGATATAGCGAATGAATTAGATAGGAATTTATGTCGATGTGGTTCACAAACAAGAATACTAAAAGCTGTCGAAAACTATTTAGGAAAATTGTCATAAGATGAATATGTTTCCAAATTCATTTGATTCAGCTCCAAAAATAGAAAACTGGTTTTCATTTAGAGAGAATGGAACAGTTAGAATGGTGTCTGGGAAAGTCGAAATAGGTCAAGGTATAAATACAGCCTTCATGCAAATTGCTGCTGAAGAGCTAGATATAAATCCGGAAAGAATTGAACTTTCTGCTGGCGATACTCGAGATTGCCTAGATGGAGGTTGTACATCCGGTTCACAATCTATGCAAACGGAAGGTGTATCTCTGAGGAAAGCAGCGTCAGCTGCAAGAATGCTTATGCTTGAAAAGGCTGCTGAGTTGCTTCAATCAGATATTAATAATATTGAGATCAAAGATGGTGAATTTTTTTTAAATGGTTCCTCAACTAAACTCTCCTATTGGTCACTAGCAAAAGATGTAAAATTAGATAAAAGCGTCGAGAAGTATATGAAGCCAAAGACAAAAGAACAAAAAAGACTTATGGGAAAATCACTAAAAAGGATTGATCTTCATGATAAAATTCTTGGAAAACATAAATTTATACATGATTTAGAGTTTGACCAAATGCTGCATGCTCGGGTTATTCGCCCACCTTCAGCATCATCAAGATTAATAAGTATTGATAAAGAGAAAATTAATTCTCTACCAAATATTAAAAAATTAATTGTTGATGGATCCTTTGTAGCTGTTGTTTCTAAAAATGAAGAAGATGCAGTGCAGCTTGTCAATAAAGTCAATAAACAATGTCATTGGACTCAAGTCAAGACTGCGATCACAGATCCTATTGAATATATAAGAAATACTGATGCGCCCATGACTTTAAGCCTTGAAAAAGGTAATATTGAAACCGCAGAAGGTACAAATATATCAACTGAAGCATCTCGTAATTTTCTTTGTCACGCATCAATTGGACCATGCTGTTCAATTGCCCACTGGGGAGATAAGAAATTATCTGTATACACCCATAGTCAGGCTCCATTCCCAATGAAAAGAACTTTGTCAGCAATTTTTAAAAAACCTGAGGATGATATTGATGTACAGCATTACCACGGTTCTGGATGTTATGGACATAATGGAGCTGATGATGTTGTGCTTGATGCCGTCTTGATAGCAAAAGAATTAATAGGACATCACGTTCGAGTTGTTTGGTCAAGAGAGGATGAATTATCATCATCTCCTCTCGCTCCTGGAATGGTTACGAAGATAGATGCAAAAATAGGTAGTAAAGGAGAAATCAATTCATTTGATGTTCTTGTAAAGAGTCCTCCTCATGTAAAAAGACCTGCTGGGAAAAATGGCGAGTATCTATTGGCAGCTGAGCATATTTCTTCTCCAATTACACCACCAAATCCGATAGATACGCCTTTGAATAAAGGTGGGGCAGCTGATAGAAATTCTGTGCCACTCTATGACATCCCAAATATAAGAGTCAGAAAACAAGTGGTTTATGATCTTCCCTGGCGCACTTCTGCTATGAGAGGCCTTGGAGCTTTTGTTAACGTTTATGCAATTGAAACATTAATGGATGATATAGCTCTATCTCAAGGCAAAGATCCACTTGAATTCAGACTAAGTAATTTAAAAGATGAAAGAGTAATAGCTGTCCTTGAACAAGTCGGGGAAATATCGAACTGGGGATCTAACAACCCAGATACCTATAAAGGTATTGCCTTCTCAAGATACAAAAATATTGGTGCTTATTGTGCTCTTGTGGCGGAGATAAAAGTTGATGAAGAAATCGAATTAATAAACTCCTGGGCTGTAATTGATGCTGGTGAGATTGTTAACCCAGATGGAATTAAGAACCAAATTGAAGGTGGAATAATACAAGCAACAAGCTGCACATTAATCGAGGAAGTTAATTTCGACCAAGAAATTATTCTAGCTAAAGATTGGGAAACTTACCCAATTTTAAAATTTAATCAAATACCAAAGATTTATGTTGATATCATTGATAGACCTGAAGAGCCTTTTCTTGGAGTTGGTGAAGCAGCTCATGGCCCAACAGCTGCGGCAATTAGCAATGCTTTGATGTCTGCTTTAAATATTAGAATTAAGGAACTACCCATCACACGTGATAGAATAATATCAAGCGTAAATGGCTAATTACCCAGCTGCAACCAATCCACCATCTGTGTAAAGAGTATGTCCAGTTATAAAATCAGATGCTGAGCTTGCTAAAAATATAGCAGCTCCCAAGTGATCAGATGGCATTGCAAATCGACCTAATTTAATACGGGAAACAATTGCTTTTGCTCTTTCAGGATTACTTTTCATAGTACCAGATGTAAATTCAGTTAAGGTTGCTGTTGGAGCAAGAGTATTAACCCTAACGCCAGATGGAGCCCATTCTGTTGATAAAGCTCTTGTCATATGTGCAATACCAGCTTTTGCCATACAATAAGGTGCTTTTTTTGCATCTGTTGCCTCTCCCCAAGTTGACCCCATATTAATTATCTTTCCATAACCCTTTTCAAGCATTATTTTTCCAATTTTTTGGCAACAAAAGAAAGTGCCTCTTAGATGCGTTGAGGTAATTAGATTGAATTCTTCTTCCGTGATATCTAATGCAGGTTTTGTAAAACCAAATCCTGCATTATTTAACAAAACAATATCAAGATTTAGATCAGCATTAACTTTTTGAACGTAGTTTGATAAGTCTAGAATCTCATCAACTTTTGTAATATCAATCACTTTGTATTCTGCGTTACCACCGCCATCTTCGATTTCTTTTTTGAGCGATACCAGTTTCTCCTCAGTTCTAGCGGTAGCTATTACAAAAGCACCTTCATTTGCATAAGATTTAGCAATTTCTCTACCAATTCCAGCACTTGCTCCAGTGACTATAATTAACCTACCCGTCAAATCAAATGAAGGTTTGTCTTTGTAATCTTTATCTGACATTTATCTGGTTCTACCTGTTGTCGCATCATAGGGATGAAGATCGTTAACAAGCCTCTCATCAAAAGGGTATGTTGTATAAATATCCACACCATCTGCAGTAACTAAATGATCATTCTCTAATCTAAATCCACCAACACCGGGAACACCTGCATAAGGCTCAAGATTGAAGACCATTCCTTCTTTTAATACCACAGGTTGATCCTTAGATGCAGGAGAAAAATATGGTGCTTCCCAAGGATTTACACCCGCTCCATGGCCCAAACTATCTAATACGTATGGATCTGCTTGAGCAAAAACATCTGCATTTGTAGCGCCAGGTTTTACTGCTGCTCCTGCATTAAAGAGTGCATCATAACAATTCTGGTGGACTTTTTTCATTTCTTCAGTTGGTTTAACGTTACCACAAATCCATGTTCTAGTAAGATCTCCATAATAGCCATTAAAACAAGCCCCAATATCAATAATAACTGGGTCACCGTTTCTTATGATTCTATCTGAAGTGAACCTCCTGTATGGAGCTGTATAAGGCCCAGAGGCAACAATATTTGAACATTGAGTCCATTCAGAACCCATAGCAGTCATAGTTTCCCAAGCCACTGCCAAAACCTCACATTCTTTTACGCCAGGTTTAAGGAAATCCAGAGCGTTATCAAGTGCAGCTTCCGTAATGGCATTAGCAATCTTTAAACAGTGAATTTCGTCTTGTGTCTTTATTTCTTTCGCTCTCATTAAAATACTTTGATAGCCATCCACAAAGGTGGAATGAGGAAAAGTCTCTTTTATAGCTGTTTCCATATTAATATCCCAAATATCTATACCGATAGTTTTGCCTTTGAGAGACCCCACAAAACCTTCAACTTGATCTGCCCATCTTTTCATTCCAACTTTTTCTCTAAAATTTGCTCTAGGTTGAATTTGTTGCTCTTCTAACCAAGGCATTCTCTGCTTGCAATGTTCATAATCCATTGTCCATAATATTGGAGCATGTCCTCGCGCCAGAACAACTACAGCATTCCCCATAATAAAAGCTGGGCCAAGGTGATGCCTGTATCCCATTAAATACCTTGCGTCTTCAGTTCTAAAAACAAATAGAACATCACAATTTGAATTATCTAGTGCTTCTTTTGCTCTATCTAATCTTTCTTTAAGCATTCTTTGTGGATCAAACCTTGCTTCCCAATCTACTGGAATAATACCAATATCTGACATAATTTATTCTCCCTCAGTTAATTTAATTCTCAATTTTTTTGGTCTTACAATTATAAATATCGATTTTACAATCTAATATATAAGTATAATATGTGATAGTATATTATAAAGAAAAATACAATTTATTTAGTTATGTTAGTTAATAAGAGAGGTTTAAATGGATAATGGAATATGGGCAACTTGGTATAATTTAGATTTAGATAAAAGAGAAAATCATATCAGTTGGTTGCATAATGATTACTTACCAAAAATACTTACCCACGAGGGTATTGCTTGGGCAGCACACTATGAAGTTGATGAAAATGATTACAAAGATAGAAGAGATAAAATTCCACATACAAAAGAAGCTATTCCTCAAGGAACTCAATATATCTGTTTAGTTGCCGCTACGTCACCACATATTTATTATAGAAAAAATTCACCACTCTTTATAGAAAACCAAACCGTGGACACAAAAAATAGATTTGCCGAGCGACAAGAGTCGAGAACTGCAATTCTTATTGAAGAGGAGAGAGTTACAGGGCCAGATTATAATCAAGTTTCTCCAGGTGGGGTTCCAGCAAAAGCTATTCAAATGGGTAGCTATAATATGACAACTGTTGAAAATGAAATAGAAATTGGTAAGTGGTATGCTCAAATTAGATTACCATTTGTTTCAGAAATAAAAGGTGCTGTTAGGGCAAGGAAGATGGTATCAACCGTTGGATGGGCAAAACATTCAGTATTATATGAATTCACATCCCATGAAGATAGAAGGAATAATATTGTTCGTCCATTTGATCCATTCAGTAAAAAAACTATTGGTGAAACCATACACGCCCCTGGCTCGCCGAGTATCGGTCATAGAATATGGCCTCCCGTTGAATAATAATCAAAAAATGCAGAGGAAATAATGATTTATAATATTAGAACATATAATTGCATTCCAAGAATGTTAAACAAATATATTAAAATATTCGAAGATTACGCAATGCCTGTAAATAATAAGCATGGCTTTAAATTAATTGGTTATTTCATAAGTGATATTGGACCACAAAATCAAATAGTACATATATGGGAATATAAAGACCTAAATGAATTTAATGAAATGAGAAAAAAGAGAGCTGCAGATTCGGACTGGGCTGATTTTAGAGATAGAACAGCTGGAATGATTGCAGATCAAGAAGATAAAATAATGACTGGCACTTCTTTCTCTCCTCTTAAGTAAATGGGTAAATTAAACTCTTGGACAGATTCATTCCCTGGTAATTTTCAATGGTCTAATGCTACACTTGTTTGCAAAGGTATGGCTCCGTATGGAGTAGTCTCAATTAATGATATAGAAGAAGTTGTTAGTGAACTAAATTCAATTGAAATGAATTTAGAAAATTGGATAGATATTTGGTGTAAATATGCAAAAATTAATCAAAAAAAAGCTGAAGTAGAATTACAAAAAGGTAACAAATACACATCAGGATTATACTTCCTAAGGGCAGGTAATTATTACTATTCCTCTGAACGGTTTATTAATCCGGGAGATGAAAAACTTAAAATTAGCAAACTTGCATTCTCTAATTTCAATAATGGTTTCAAAAATGCTTATCCTCATATTAAACGTTTGGAAATCCCCTATGAAGACTCTTGCCTTCCAGGTTTATTTATTCCTTCTAATCAAAAAAATTGTAAATCACCTACGATAGTTATTTTCAATGGCATGGATAATTGCAAAGAAATGAGTGCACTATTTGCTGGAATAGAATTCTCAAAAAGGGGTTTTAATACTTTTGCTGTTGATGGCCCAGGGCAGGGAGAATCTCTTCGATTATTAAATATCAAAGCTAGGTATGATTATGAAGTACCAGCATCAATTATTTTTGATTACTTATCTGAGATAACAGAAGTGGATAAAGAGAAAATTATTATTATGGGTTATAGTTTTGGCGGCTATTATGCCTCCAGAATAGCTGCTCATGACAATCGATATGCTGCTGGTATTGCATTGACATCTGGTCACTGGGATTTGTATGAGTTTCAAAAAAGTATCATAGAAAAATTAAAAACTTCCTCTAATACTACCGCACAATCTAATTTCCAATTCCAATGGGTTGTAGGAGCAAAAAATACTAATGAAGCCCTTGAAATATCGAAAAAATTTTCTGTTAAAGATAATGCTCAAAAGATAAAAATACCATTTCTTATAACTCATGGTGAAAATGATAGAATTATACCTGTCAAAAATGCCTATAAATTTTATGATAACCTACCCTCTTCCACTCAAAAAAAACTCAAAGTATTTACAAAAGATGATGGTGCGTCTGAACATGCACATGTTGATGATAGACAAAAAGGTATTAATTATGTAGCAGATTGGCTCAAAAATTTACTTAACGTGGAGTTCTAAAATGAATAATTTAATGGCCCCTTACTGTCAGCCGCCAATCAAAAATATAAAAAAAACAAAAATATCACTTCCATCAAATTCCTGTGATACTCATGTTCATATATTTGACTCTGGGAAATATCAATATCAATCTGAAAGAGCCTATACACCTCATGATTGCACATCAAATGATCTAATACAAATGCATAATAGGATTGGTATTTCTAGATCCGTTCTAGTTCAGGCAAGTGTGCATGGAACTAATAATCAAGCAGTGCTGGATAGATGTAAAATAGATCCTATTAATAATAGGTGTGTAATCTCAATCAACAAAGATGTGAAAGAGACAGATATTGAATACTTTCATAGTATAGGAGCAAGAGGTATACGCATTAATTTAGTAGATACAGGAGGAATGCCCTTCGACTCAATTGAAGAAGTCTATGAAATATCAAAAATGATTTCTAATTTTGGCTGGCATATTGAATTTCTCCTCCATATTGATGATGATAATATAAAATTAACTAATATTTTAAAGAATATAAATGTACCTATCGTCGTTGGTCATTTTGGATATATGAATACATCAAAGGGCATATCTGAGAAGAAATTTTTAGAATTTATTTCACTACTGAAAGATGGACATTGTTGGGTAAAATTAACCGGCCCATATCGTATATCTAATGAGCCATCACTTCCATATTCAGATGTTTTACCTTTCGCAGAAAAAATTATTGATGCAGCTCCAAACAGAACTCTTTGGGGAAGTGACTGGCCACATGTAATGCTAAAATACATTATGCCTGATGACTCTGAATTGGCCAATTTAATAAGTAATTGGATACCTTCAAAGGAATTACAAGAATTAATCTTAGTTAAAAATCCTGAGATTTTATATGGCTTTAGTTCTTGATTTTTTAAGTCTTTTTTTTAGCATCTTTTTCTGCATTTTGTCGTGCCTTAAACATTACCAATCTAGCCCTATGAAAAGCCTCCTTGGAAGCATTGGCTTTCTCTTACTGGCCTAAGTCTAATATTATATCTGCTGCTTTTTCTGCAATCATCATAACTGGGGCATTAGTATTGCCAGAAGTAATGGATGGCATAATTGAAGCGTCAACTACCCTCAAATTATGAACACCTTTTACCTTTAAATCAAAATCAACAACAGCATTCTTATCATCTCCCATCTTGCATGTTCCAACTGGATGATAACTGATGCCACCTTTATTAGATAAAAAAGTTTCCAAACTTTTATCTGATGAAATATCACTTCCGGGAGAGAATTCTTCAAGAATATATTTTTTAATTGGATCTGACTTCATTATCTCTCGTGATATTTTGAAAGCCTTAACTAATTTAGTTCGATCGTCTTTATGAGAGAAGTATTTCATTGTAATTTCAGGTTGATCAAATGGATCCTTATTTTTTATTTTTAAACTTCCAACACTTTTGGGTCTAAGTAGTCTTATAATAACTGAAAATCCAGACCATTTATGAAGTTTTGATCCAGCTTTTTCACCACTAAATAATATTAAACTAATATGTAAATCTGGCGTACTAACTGATTGTTCTGATTTAATAAATCCAGCTGATACTGAGGATCCCATATTTAAAAAACCTCTTTTTAAAAAAATATATTTAAGACCCTCTTTTATTGATTTAAATGGGCTTCTCAAGACATCATTTAATGTATTATTGCATGATGTTTTATAAACAATTCTTCCATTGTAATGATCTTGTAAATTCTTTCCCACACCTTCCAGAGGTGATATAACATCTATATTAAGCTTTTCAAGCACCTCTTTGGGCCCAATACCCGAAAGTTGTAATATCTGTGGAGAATTGAATGCACCAGCTGATAATATAACCTCTCTATTTGCCTGATATGAAAATCGCTTTTTATATTTTACACCCTCAACACCTATAGCAACCTTATTCTCAAATAAGACTTTACTAACATGAGCTCTTGTTAAAATTGTAAGATTTTTTCTATTTTTAATTTTTTTGACAAAAGCACTTGATGCACTTGACCTGATTCCTTTATTTATTGTCATTTGCAAATGACCAAATCCCTCTTGGGTTTGGCCATTAAAGTCTTCATTTGATGGGTATCCATTTTCAATACCAGCTTCGACAAATGCATCGGCCAATATATGTCTATCAGTCGGAGAAGAGACTGATAATTCACCATTTTGCCCATGAAAATCATTATTTATGTTATGGTTTCGCTCACTTTTTCTAAAATAAGGCAGCACAGAATCAAAATCCCAACCATATTTCTTATGTGGATCCCATCTATTATAATCTTCTGCTTGCCCTCTAATATAAACAAGACCATTAATTGACGACGATCCTCCCATAATCTTGCCGCGAGGCTGAAATATCTTGCGATTGCCTGTCTCAAGCTCTGGCTCAGAATGGTACATCCAATTTACTTTTGGGTTATCAAAATGCTTGCCATAACCAAGTGGTATATGAATCCATGGATTATAATCCCACCCACCAGACTCTAGTAAAAGAACAGAATTATCTGGATTCTTTGATAACCTATTGGCAAGAACACATCCAGCACTTCCAGATCCTACAATAATAAAATCAAATTTCTCAGCCATTAAGTTTCCTAAATTCAAAGTTTAATGTTATTATTAAAAAAATAAAATATAAAAAAAGAATAAATCTTATGTTATTTTCAGCTCAAACTCTATTATGGATGATTGTAGGAATTCTGTCAGGATTTTTAATAATAAAAATTTACAAAAGAAAAAAATAATAAATTATCACTCATAATTTCCATCTACTACTTTTCCAATTAATTTATTCGTCTTATCATCATATATAAATACTTTACCTATACCATATTTGGAAGCAACCATACACCATCCGCCAATAGCGGCAACTTCCTGAGATTCAGCAAGCTCTTTATCCCATTCTTTCTTATTTACAATAAATGTATATTCTCCCTCATCACTTTTATTGTGTTTTATAATAATCCCAGAATTAACATATTTTTGAATAAAATTACTATGCATCCCTGTTGCTGCCTTACATAACTTTATTTTACCTAAAGATGGATTTTCTGTTATCCCTGGTATTTTGTACCCCACAATACTACTAAGGAAAGACATGATAAGCATTAGAGATAAGATTACGATTAATGTACGCATTTTCTATATATAACCGCTTGTTGAAATAAATTCAATTTGTATTATTTATTGATATGTTTATTGACTTCAGGAACCACCCTTTCCGCCATCAGTTCCATTGATTTTCTGGCCAGAGGCTCATCCAACCAATCTACTCCTCCATAGAGAAGTTCACCAAAATCACCAACTTGTTCTCTGAAAGAAAGAATTTGGTCTATCACTTGATTTACATCACCGCAGATGACAAGCTGATCTAAGATATTATCAATAGTGAGATCACTATCATCCATATTTTGATCAGATTTAAATACAGAAAGACGATTACTTCTCTCTAATTTTTTATATAAATGTTCATAAAAAAACCTATAAGGGCTATTCTTATCATTTTTTCCATAATTATTAGCAACTTTGCTATCATTATTTACGAATATAGTTCTTGCAATACGCCAATCAGATATATCCGCCTCCAAACCCATATTACGCTTCCCTTCTTTATAATTTGCCCAATGAGTTTTTATCCATTTTGGAAGAAGGAAATGGGCAGATATTGGATGAAAGTTCTTTTCTCCCATAGCTATAATACCCTTAGAATAGGGAGCAACAACAGTACCAACTATTTCTGGTAGTGGTTTTTGATAAGGCTTTTGTAAATAACCAACTCCTACTTCTAAAAAGGTTGACTCAAGAGTTGATACCTTAAAACGGTTATTTGGTAAATTTATATTGTATGGAGGATCATTTTTCCATATTTCCAATATAACGTCGATTGCCTCAGCGAATATTTGCCCTCTATCTTCATTAATTATTCCTAAAACTTCTGCATCGCATTTTAATGCACCAGGACTTATTCCAAATATAAATCTACCTTGCGACAGATGGTCTAACATTGCAGCATGTGAGGCAATTAAAACTGGATGCATATGAGATAGATTAGATGTTCCCGTTCCAAGCTTAATATTATTTGTTTCAGATATTAAACTTGATAAAAAAATCATACTATTAGTTATATTTTCAGATTTGTCTGTCAGGTGTTCCCCTATAAAAACATCATAATAACCAAGTTTATCTGCTAATATTACAGCCTGACGATCTTCTTGAAGGGATTTATACCAACTTTTTGCCTCGGGATGTACGGGCATAGTAAAAAAACCTAATCTCATATCAATCACCTGCTATAATTTTATATAAAATACTATTTCTGATTAAAAATATAATTTATTTTTATATATTTATCTATAGAATATAATAAGGGAATTAAAAGGGAGGTATCTTGTGAGAAAAATAATTATCACCTGTGCTGTAACAGGGGCAGCTGATCACACTAAAATTAATCCAGCAGTTCCAATAACACCTAAACAAATTGCTAATGAATGTCTCGCAGCAAATAAAGCAGGCGCAGCTATTGCCCACATCCATGTTAGAGATCCAGAAACAGGAAAACCTAGTATGGATGAATCACTTTATAGGGAAGTTGTAGATAGGATTAGACAAGTAAACAGTGATGTTATAATCAATCTTACTACAGGACCTGGAGCAAGGATAGTTCTTGGCAATAATGACAACCCAGTTGATTTTGGTCCTGGGACAACGCTTACTTCACCCGCCAATAGAGTTATCCATATAGAAAATATTAAACCCGACATTTGTAGTCTCGACATTGGTAGCTTTAACTTTGGCCCCCATATATTTGTTAATTCACCTGACACAGTAATTGAAATGGCAAAAAAAATTGCTGCCACTGGCGTCAAACCAGAGCTAGAAGTTTTTGACCTTGGCGGAATTAGACAAGCAAAAGCCTTAATCAAACAAAATTTATTTCAAAAACCTTATCTTTTTCAAATTTGTTTGGGTATCCCTTGGGCTGCTGAAGCTTCACCAGATATAATGATGACAATGAAAAATCATCTACCTAATGAAGCAGTTTGGTCATCCTTTGGTATATCTAAAGATCAATTGCCAATGGTAGCGCAGTCTGTGATTCTAGGTGGGCATGTTAGAGTTGGATTAGAAGATAATTTATACCTATCTCGTGGAGAGCTAGCTCCAGGAAATGCACCTCTCGTTGAGCGGGCTTTAAATATAATAAGTAATATGGGATTTTCTGTCGCAACACCTTCTGAAGCGAGAGAAATTTTAAAAATATAATGAGGAAAATATGAAAATTATTGAATATGACAACTTTAAAGTTCAACCACTTGCAGGAGCACTTGGAGCTGAAATTCTTGATATAGACCTTAATACAATTAATGATTCTGTCTTTGAGGAAATTTATAAAGCTTTTGTTGACTATCAAGTAATTGGAATACCCAACCAAAATCTTTCTCCGGATCAATATCTTGCCTTTGGAAGAAGATGGGGAGAAATTCATCACTATCCATATATGAAAGGTCTAGAAACACACCCGGAAATATTAGAAATATTGAAAACTGAGACTGATACATATGCTTTCGGAAATGTTTGGCATTCTGACGGTAGTTTCACAGAAGTACCACCTAAAGCAACAATGCTCTATGCTCAAGAACTACCTCCTGCTGGAGGGGATACTCTTTTTGCTAATATGTATCAAGCTTATGATACATTGTCCGAAAAGATGAAAAATATACTAAACTCAGTCAATGGTCTATACGTTGGCGATCAACCACTTAAACTTGGAAATTTTTCAGGTGCAAAAAGCATGAAACAGCAAGACCCAGGAAAAACTAAAGTTCACACCTATCATCCAATCATTAGAACACATCCTGATTCTAAGAATAAGGCTCTCTATATTGGTGGACATGCTATCGAAATTGAGGGCATGTCGAAAGAGGAATCAACTCCAATCCTAAATTATTTAAAATCTCACTCAACAAGACCAGAATTTATATGTAGATTTAGGTGGGCACCTGGAGCAATTGCAATATGGGATAATCGATGTACGCAACATTATGCAGTCGATGATTATTCTGGATTTCGACGAAGAATGTATAGAATTACAATTTTAGGCGAAGAAGCACCTTACTAATAATTTAATCGAGGAAAATAAATGATAACAAGAGCTAAAGCAATGGTTTCTCCTGAACAATGGGGAGCTTGCAATCCACTATCAAAAACAATGTTAGAAGATGCGGGTGTTCAAATCATCAGAAATGAACAAAAAAGGCTTCTAATTGAAGATGAGATGAAAGAACTTATAAAAGGCTGTGACGTTGCAATTTGCGGAGCTGAGCCAATGACCGCTCATGTTATGGATCAATCTCCTGGCCTCAGATTTATCGCAAGATGTGCTGTAGGACTTGATAGCATTGACCTAAATGCAGCTAGAGAAAGAAATATAGGTGTTTCTTATGTCCCAGGGGCGAACGCAGATACAGTTGCTGAATTAACTGTCAGTCATATTCTAACTTTAATTAGAGGAGTTCAAAAAGCTGATAATTTGATGAGAGATGGAAAATGGTTTAGAGTTTTAGGTAGAAGTCTAGAAGAATTGACTGTTGGAATAATTGGTATGGGTAGAATTGGTCGAAGGACTGCAAAGCTATTGTCCGCTTTTGGCGCCAAGATTATTGCAAACGATATAAAGCCTGATGAAGCAATAAATTCTTATCTTCCAATTGAATGGGTTAGCAAAAACAGACTCCTCAAGGATGCGGATATTATTTGTTTACATGTCCCAAAAACACCTGCAACAATTAATATCATAGATCAAAAAGAACTAAATATGATGAAAAATGATGCATTTCTAATAAATACTGCACGGGGTGGTTTAGTTAATGAAGAGGCGGTTGTATATGCATTAACAAATAATCTTATTGCAGGGGCTGGCATTGATGTGTATGACGTAGAACCTTATCTTGGAGGCCCACTCTCAAAACTTGAAAATGTAATCATGACTTGTCATATGGGTGCAAATACTATTATATCGAGAGCCAGAATGGAGATACAAGCAGCTGAATGTTTAATAGCGTATTTAGATAATGAACATATTCCAAGAATAGTACCAGATAGTGAATATGAACTCCAAATTGCGATGAAAAATATCCAATCATGAAAATATTATTTGTTGGAGCTGGAGCTGTCGGATCATACCTTGGTGGTTGGTTGAGCTCAACAGATAATGATGTAACAATCATTGATCCATGGTCAGAGCAAGTTAATTGGGTAAATAAGAATGGTATTGAAGTATCAGGTCCACATAATACATTTACTGCAAAACCTCGCCTGCTTCACCTTCATCAGTCAGAAGAGCTATCAAGAGAGTCTCTATTTGATATAGGTTTTATAGCAATGAAGGCTTATGATACAGAATGGGCGACTCAGTTTATAAATAAATTTATTGACCCAGACGGCTTAATTATATCTGCTCAAAATTGCTGGCCTGACCCTTTAATTGCAAAAATCGTTGGTGAAAATAGAACTGCTGGACTTGTTATGTCTAATATTTCAGTTGAATTATATAATCCTGGAAAGGTCTCCAGACCAGGTCATTCATTAATGAAAGATTTAGGTCATAATGTCTTTAGAATTGGTGCTCATAATGGGAAGAAAACAGATCTATTGGAAAAAATTAGAAGTATATTAGACGTTATTGATTCTTCAGTCATTACAGATAATCTTTGGGGCGAAAGATGGGCCAAATTATCTCAAAATTGTATGGGTAATCCAGTCGTAGCTATGTCTAATCTTGGTACAGCTGAGTTAGCACAAGATCTAAATTGTAGAAAATTACAGATTAACCTTGCGAGAGAGGCTGCAGAAATTGGTACCAAACTTGGTTATAAATTCGATAGTTTTGGCGGTGCTTCAACCTATCAGTGGCTAAACGCAAGTAATATTGATACTTATAATGAACTTGATAATATGATCAAAGGAAGATCAAATGGCCCAAATAGAAGGCCCTCTATGGGGCAAGATGTATACAGGGGAAGAAAAACAGAAATAAGATACATGAATGGATTCGTACTAGATCATGCAAAAGAAATGAATATCTCCCTCCCCTATACAGAATTAACTGTCAAAACTATACTTAAAATTGACTCTAAAGAAATTATACCAGATAGAAAAAATATCTACTCTATTATAGAATCAATAAAATAGTCCCAGTTATTCTCCATCAATTTTATCTCGAGTTGGCTTTGCATCAGCCATTGGATCACCTCTTTCTTTAAGTACCTCGAGGTATTGTTCTGTTGCATGCGCAATGCAAGGCCATCCACCATACATTCCCACATGCATTATTACCTCACAAATTTCTTCGTGGCTTATCCCAATATGATGAGCACTCTTATAATGCGTATGAGTACCATGTGGCCTTGCTAGAGCAACATTTGCAGCCATCGTTATTAATTGACGATCTCTTAGAGATAAATGCGGTCTATTCCATATATCTCCAAATAAAGCACCAACGGATAATTTGTACATATCCTCTGATATTTTTCTTTGATTGAGCATGGTATCTTCTCGACCCATTTCTTTCATTTTTTTAAGACCCTTAACGTAACTATCGTCTACTGACATAATATCCTCCATATAATTTGATTATAATTTATTTTTATTTTTATATTTTATAGATTTCAATATAAGTTATATAAATATTATACATATAATTATTGAATTTAAATAATAATGAAACAAAATCATCAAGAAATTGGAATAGGAATTATTGGCTCAGGTAGGATGGGTAATTTAAGGTCTTCAGTAAGTAGAGCATATGGATCCGTAAAGTATATTGGTGTCTCTGATAAAGAAATAAATAAAGCAAAATCTTTAGGAGAAAAAATAAATGCAGATCTGGTTAGTTCAAATAATGAAGAAATAATCAATAATGATAACATCCATGCCTTAATTGTATCAACGAGTGAACCAGAACACTTAAATCCAGTTCTACAAGCTCTTGAGAGAGGTAAACCAGTACTAGTTGAAAAACCAATTGCTCTATCTATAGATGATGCAAAAAAGATGGTGGAAGCTGCAAATAGAAATAATACCAGCTTACACGTTGGATACACTCTGAGATTTAATAGGCATTTTCTTATTGGAAAACAACAAATCTTAGATAAAAAAATTGGAAATATTTTATCTTGCGTCGGAAGATTTTATAATACACAGAGAACTGGATCTGAAATTTTAAAAAGATCAGAACATATATCTTTTGTAAATGATGCACTCACATACCTTGTGGATTTATTTGGTTGGTACATGGGAGATAAAAAACCAAAAGAAATTATTGCGAAAGGACATGGTACAATCTATCGAAAAGAAGGATATGATGTTGATGAAATAGCTGCAGCAATTATTACATATGAAGATGGAACTATTGTAAATTTATCAATGGGTTATGCCCTTCCAAAGAATTACCCTTCTCACGGAAGGTTGGTAAGAGCAGAAATAATTGGCGAAGATGGTGTTCTGTTTTTTGACGATGATAGAAAAGAGCATATTGGATTTTCTGAACATGGAATGCACCATGCCTATGTGGATACCAACACAGAGATGGCTTTGCTTACAAGTAACGCATCTGGTAACTGGGCATTAAATAAATATTGGGGACCATTTGCAGATGAAACAAGATCCTGGCTTGATTTTATTTCTCAAGGAATTAATTGTCCAAATACAACCGGTGAAGAAGGGCTCCTAAATTTAAAAATTACCCATGGAATTGAGGAATCTATAAGATCTAATACTAACGTAAATATTGAGTAAAAAAAATGAAAGTAATTGACATTCACTCCCATATTCTCCCCGCATCACTACGTGATGCTCACAGTAAAAACAAAGATTGGTTTGGTACAAAAATAGAAAGAACTGATGAAGGTAGAACTATTTTAACTACAGGAAAAAGAAAAAACGTAATGAGTACTCCAGAATATTGGCTATCTTATAATGACAGAATTGTACTCATGGATGAAGCTGAAGTTGATATGCAATTGCTATCTCTTAATCCTCAATTATTAAGGGATAGTGATCCTATCCAAATTGCATCTGATGCATGCGCTGTAGTGAATGATGAAATTGCCGAAGCTGTAAGTGCAAGGCCAGATAGATACCAAGGATTAGGAACAATTCCAATAAAAGATCCTGAAAAGTCAATTTCTGAACTTTATCGTATTATGAATGACTTACATTTGAATGGGGTAATTATTGGCTCACATATCGATCATCAAAACCTTAATCAAGATCATCTATTAGAGATTCTAAAAGAAGCAGAAAAACTTGGTGCTTTTATTTTATTGCATCCACTTTCAACAAGAGCAAATGCTATAATGGGTGATTATCATTTGATTAATTTAATTGGCAATCCCATGGAAACAACAACAGCTGCTGCAAATTTAATTTTTTCAGGTTTTATGGATAAACTTCCTAAAATTAAGATATGCTTATCGCATGCTGGAGGTTATTTGCCATTTGCTATTGGAAGATTTGACCATGCTTATAACACAAGACAGGATGTCAATGAATGCCTTGTTAAAAAACCATCAGAATATTTAAGTCAGTTTTATTATGATACAATAACACACTCAGATGTTGGGTTAAATCAGGTCATAGACATTTTAGGTTCTGATCAAATACTTCTGGGGACTGATTTTCCAGCTGATATGGGAGTCAAAAAGCCATTGCAATGGCTAAAAAATACGAAGATATCGGATGAAGATATTCGAAAACTATGTCATGAAAATGCTGAAAATATCCTATCTAAAGTCTAATTTTCTTTTAATTGATCAATAATATTACAAATGCTTGTTGACTCCTCAAGTGTTGATATTGAATGAGGTATTTTTCTATCCACACAATCTAGAAAGTATTTGATTTGTGAGATATAAAGGTTTTGAAAGTCAAAATATTTAATTACTTTATTATTGTCCATCTTATTATTTATCCATAATGGAAGATTAGGCTGGATTGAACAAAATGTATAAAAACTTTTATTATTAATTTCTAAAAATTGTACAAATTCTTTTGAAATAAGATCTGCTTCTATATCAATATTTATATTCCCTTCTGTCATTAATTTTATAAAAATATAATCCTCAGCATCTATTTTGATATTATCAAATTTAGTTTTTCTATTAGGTAAATAGATATCTTTTTTTATAAACTTGATTTCTTTTATTGGCCCAAAACACCACTGAACAAGATCAATCATATGGACAACTAATTCATTTATCACCCCCCCACCATCCAATTTTGAATATTGCCACGGAGAGTCAGAGCCAGGACTTGCCACTCTAAGATATGCATTATTAATGCTAAGTTCTTTTTTTTGATGTATAAGTTTTCTTAAATTTTTATATGCAGGTGAAAATTTATATATATACCCTCCCATTGCTATTGTGTGATTTCTTTTTGTCATTTTGATGAATCTATTGAGACTATCTATACTCAAAGAAATTGGCTTCTCACATAAAAAATTCTTATTATTCAGAATCAACTTTTCAATTATCTCATCGTGAGTGTTTGGTGGAGTACATACTGAGTAACTAACTATTTCTCTTGAACTAATTAGCTCGTCAATATCCATACATTTTATTCCAAATTCAGTTGCAATATCTTGAGCCTTATCATTGAGAATATCTGATACAAAAATATCTGTTATACCATTTTCAAGATAACCTTTAATGTGTTTTGGTGCTTGCCTTCCACAACCAATAATACCAATTTTTTTCATCTTTTTTTCTTATATCCTAGTCTACTTGTATTTTCTAATTCAGTTCTTTTAATACATGTGCTATTTTAGATTGTTGTCTAAATAATTGAAACAATAAAATAAAATGTTTTTTTGAGAGAAAAATGACAGAAATGAAAATATCTTTTTTATCTAGTGATACGAAACAAGCAACTGATGCAAAAAACAAACTAGTAAAACTTTATGGGAATACACCCACAAAAGAAGCCAAAATAATTGTTGCGCTTGGAGGAGATGGTTTAATGCTACAGGTGCTTCATAAGTTCATCCATTCTGGTATTCCAATCTATGGTATGAACTGTGGATCAATTGGATTTCTAATGAATGCTTTAGAATTCGATGGCCTATATGAAAAGTTAAATAATTCAGAGATCACAGAGATAAATCCCTTAAAAATGTTAGTAACAGATATTAAGGGCAAAGAATATTCTGAGATTGCTATAAATGAGGTTGCTCTATCAAGAACAACTTATCAAGCAGCAAAATTAAATATTTCAATCAATAAAACCGTCCGATTAAAAGAATTGATATCTGATGGACTATTAATATCAACACCAGCAGGAAGCACTGCTTACAATTTATCGGCTGATGGACCAATATTACCAATTAATGCAAGACTTATGGCTCTGACACCTACTAGCCCTTTTCGCCCAAGACGATGGAAAGGAGCCCTTATTGATATAAATTCACAAGTTGAAATAGAGGTTTTAGACCCAGAATATAGAAAAGTTAATGCCACAGCTGATAATCATGAGATCAAAGATGCAAAGAAAATCATAATATCTAATGATGAATCAAAAAAATTGAGGATTATGTTTGATCCTAATCATAATTTAGAAGAGAGAATAATTCGAGAACAGTTCATGACTTAATCGATAAGATCAGGTGGTATTATTCTTTGTTTTATTTGTTTCACTGCTTCCTCGAGTGCTAGCGTTTTTTGCTCATTATCACCAATTTCTCTTATTGTAACAGTTTTATCATCTACTTCTTTTTGACCTATAATAAAAAGTATTGGTATTTTAACTGAAATATGCTCACGAATCTTATAGCTTATCTTTTCATTTCTTATATCAAGCTCAACTCTTATATTATTCGTTAAACAATAATCATGTATCATTTGAGCGTACTCATTTGAGTGAGAACTAATGGTTAGTATTGAAACTTGAACAGGAGATATCCAGAGAGGAAGTTTACCAGCATAATGTTCAATTAATATGCCTGTAAATCTTTCTAATGAGCCAAAAATTGCTCTATGTAACATGACAGGTACATGCTTTTCTCCGTCACTTCCAATATAAAATGAACCAAGTCTACCTGGGAGGTTGAAATCAACTTGGAGCGTTCCACATTGCCAATCTCGTCCTATAGCATCTCTTAATACATACTCAAGTTTTGGACCATAAAAAGCACCTTCACCTGGATTTAACTCATATTGTTGATTTGTACTCTCCACCGCTTCAATCAATGCTTTTTCTGCCTTATCCCATATAGTGTCATCTCCCACTCTCTTTTCAGGTCTGTCTGAGAATTTTACTACTATATTATCAAAACCAAAATCTTTATAAATTGATAAAATTAATTCATGAACTTTTATGCATTCATCTTTTATCTGTTCTTCTGTTAAGAAAATATGCCCATCATCTTGAGTGAAATGTCTAACTCTCATCAGACCATGAAGAGCTCCCGATGGCTCATATCTATGAACCTTACCAAACTCAGCATATTTTATTGGAAGCTCTCTATAACTCTTGAGACCATTTTTGAATATTTGAACATGGCCTGGACAGTTCATGGGTTTTAATGCAAAAATCTTGTCGTCAGGTGTAGTGCTGGTGAACATATTATCTCCAAATTTTTCCCAATGACCAGATTTTTCCCAAAGAGAACGATCTAACATATCTGGGGTATTAACTTCAAGATAACCTGCCTTGAACCCCTTTCGCTTCATATAATCAATTAATTCTGTAAATAGTTTCCAGCCTTTTTTATGCCAAAAGACAGAACCTGGCGCCTCTTCTTGAAAATGGTATAAGTCCATTTCTCTACCTAATTTTCTGTGGTCTCTTTTTTCAGCTTCTTCTAACATATTAATATAAGAATTTAGCTCTTCTACATTTGACCAAGCGGTCCCATATATCCTTTGTAGCATTACATTATTAGAGTCTCCTCGCCAATATGCTCCTGCAATCTTCATTAATTTAAAAGCTTTGCCTATTTGACCTGTTGAGACCATATGGGGTCCTCTACAAAGATCAAACCATGCACCCTGTGAATATATCTTTATACTATCATTTTCGGGAATATCTTTTACTAGTTCAATTTTATATTCTTCTTGTCTTTCTTTAAATATTTTAATTGCATCATCTCTTGAAACTTCTTTTTTTACAAATCTCTCATTTCGTGAGATGATTTCATGCATCTTTTTTTCAATCTTACTCAAATCCTCAGGTTTAAATGACTCTTCACGGAAAAAATCATAATAAAAACCATTTTCAATAACAGGACCAATAGTCACTTGTGTGTCGGGAAAGATATTTTGTACAGCTTCTGCAAGAACATGGGCACAATCATGCCTTATTAACTGAAGAGCATCGACATGATCTTTTGTAATTAATTCTATTTTGCAATTATTAGGCAGTAGATCATTTAAATCTGCTAATTCATTGTTAATTTTAATTGCTATTATTTTTTTTGAGAGTGACTCTGAAATTGATTTTGCCAGTTCTAAGCCAGATAATTGATTTTCAAACTCTCTCTGGGATCCATCTAAAAGTGTGTATTTATACATATTCTACTCAATCGCTGTTAACAAATCAGGTAAGTCATATTTGTATTAATAATAAATTTTACCACATAATCAATCATTTTTTTTTATTTTATAGCTCCAGGGTTTGAACCAAACAGTATGTTTCGGGAGCGCTTCTGGTACTGGATCATATCCATGGCCAGCTAAAGGATGACATCTAAAAAATCTATATAAGAATAACCACCCCCCTGACCAAATACCAAATCTCTTTATCGCCTCCAAAGCATAATTAGAACATGTTGGCTGGTATCTACATCGATTACCTAAAAAATAGGAGAATGAATATTGGTATAACTTAATTAGTAAGATGAAAGGTAATGAAATAATATTTTTCATTATTTAGATTACTACTTTTGTTTAATATTATTTAAGGCTTCATTCACAGCTTCAAATGTGAGCATTGTAGATGAATGTCTAGATTTATAATCTTTGACAGGTTGTAAAAAAGCAAGCTCAGACCATCTACCCTCAGGAACAGGACCATCATTCTTTAGCATCTTTTCCATCGTTTTGGATATTAAAAATAATTCTTCTTTTGATGACCCAATAATATTTTTTGCCATAATTGATGATGAAGCTTGGCCCAAAGCACATGCCTTAACATCATGAGCAAATTCAACTACAACATTACTTTTTATAATAATATCTACTGTAACCTTAGAGCCACAAAGTCTGCTAACTTTAGTTGCAGTTGCATCGGGATTATCCAAGCGTCCTAAGTTAGCAATATTTGAAGCCAATTCAATAATTTTCATATTATAAATATCATCTAGCATGGGGGCTCTTTCGTACCTAATTTATAAAATATACCACTTAAAAATTGTATTTTGAATTAACATACATATATTGATAAATAATAGATTATAACATATATTCAACTTTTAAGTATAAATACAAATTAATAACTAACTTGGAGACTTCCCTTATGGAAAAAGAGTCAAAAATCACAAACTTTAAAACAACTCCTTCCATCCCTTCAAGAGAAGAAGCAGAAGATGCTGTCAGAACAATATTAGCATGGATTGGAGAAAATCCTGATAGAGAAGGTTTAGTTGAAACACCTAGAAGATTTATAGATGCATATGAAGAGTATTTTAATGGATATAATATTGCTGGTGATCAAGTCTTAAAGAAAACATTTACTGATGTTGGGGGTTATAATGATATTGTGCTTTTAAAAGATATATCTTTTAACTCTTTCTGTGAACATCATATGGCTCCATTTATTGGAAAAGCTCATATTGCATATTTACCTTCCGATAGAGTTGTTGGTATCTCAAAATTAGCAAGATTAGTTGATGTATATGCGCATCGTTTGCAAACACAAGAAACAATGACTGCTGAGATTACAAATGCTATTGATCAATCTCTCAAACCAAGGGGTGTAGCCGTTATAATTGATGCTGAACACATGTGTATGTCACTTAGAGGTGTCAAAAAACATGACGTATCAACTATTACTACTAGGTTTACAGGAGAATTTGATACTAATGAAAATCTTCGAGAGAGATTCATGAAATTAACAAATAATTAAAAATTATGGCTAAAAATTCAAATATAAGCTTTGGAAAAAGAGATAATATATTTGAGGTCGAAGAAGGCCAAATCTTTTCACCAAAATTCGATGACAATGGTCTTATTCCAGTTATAACCTCCTCATCTGAGAGTGGAGAAGTTCTAATGCATGGTTATATGAACAAAGAATCCTTGCAATTAACTCTGGAAAATAAAGAAGCCTATTACTGGAGTAGATCTAGAAAATGTCTGTGGCATAAAGGTAAAACTTCAGGCCTAATACAAAAAGTTATTAGTATTCGAGTTGACGATGATCAGGATACAATATGGTTAATTGTAGAAGTATCTGGCGTTGGAGCTAGTTGCCATGTGGGATATAGATCCTGCTTTTACAGATCTGTGCATTTAGATAAAAATGGTGTAATTGAGCTTAATTTTGAAGAAGATAAAAAATTGTTTGACCCAGAAATAGTTTATCAAGGTCAAGAAAATCCAACGAAATTATAAATCTATGTCTAATATAGCCATATTAAAAGAATAAGAGACTTCTCCATCTTCATCATCACGAAATATTACACCTATAAACTCATCTTCTATAAAAACTTCCATTGAATCATCTTTTTTAGGTCTTTCAACTACCCTTATCACCTTTGATTGAAATTTATCTTGTAAATATTCTTGTATTCTTTGGCTCTCTTTTTTATCCATATCCAAATTCCTATTAGCTATTTGTTCGAATCATGTGATGGTAATAAATGATCCATATGTTGTGATGGGAAATCTATATCATTATTTGCAATAACCTTAGCTGGGACACCAGCGACAGTTGTACCATCAGGAACATCATGAAGTACCACACTACCAGCTGCAATCCTAGCAGAAACTCCAATATCTATATTCCCAAGTATTTTTGCCCCAGCACCAATTAAAACTCCACTCTTTATCTTTGGATGCCTATCTCCACATTTTTTTCCTGTTCCGCCTAGAGTTACATCATGAAGCATAGAAACATTGTCGTCTACTTCAGCAGTTTCTCCTATTACAATTCCGGTTGCATGATCAATAAAAATACCTCTACCAAACTTCGCAGCAGGATGAATATCAACAGAGAAAATCCTTGATGAAATACTTTGTAAGTAATATGCAAATTCATTTCTGTTGTTCGTCCATAACCAATTTGCTAACCTATGAGTTTGTAGCGCTTGGAAACCTTTGAAATATATAACAGGCTCCAAATACCTGTGACAAGCAGGATCTCTATCATAAACTGCAGATATATCTGCTCTAATGACCTGTTTAATTTGCGAGTCTATTGAATAGAACTCATCAAATAATTCTTTTATTAATCGGTCTTCTAAAGATATTGTTTCTAATAGTTTTGATAAATGTAAAGACAATACGTTTTCAAGAGACTTTTGACCTAGAATTAATGAATACATAAAGCTCGATGTCATTGGATCTTTAGATGAAGCATCTTTTGCTTCTGCTCTTATATTATCCCAAATAGGATCAACATCACTTAATTCTTCAGTGTTTGTTTTTAAGTTATTATTTTGTGGCATCTCAATACTCTTATTCTTTAAAGCAATATATACACAGTAAAAATTAATTTACTATCTTACACTAAATATATAGTTAATTAAAAATTTAATCAAATTAGTTCAAATATTAATAATGTTATTTATATTTTTAGTAAAATGAAATATTATAAAAAAATAGGAGTAATAAATGGCTGATATTCAAATACGTTATTTTCAAAATACTGATGGGCATGCTAAGATAGGTATTCCTGTCAAAAAATTTAAATGTATTGGTGCAAACCCTCCACATGATCATCCGCATATATATCTAGATATGGGGAAAAATAATAATATTGTCTGCCCCTATTGCTCAACTAATTATACTCTAAATACACAAATAAATAATAATGAAACCTTGCCACCAAACTGCAACGTTGAAAACTAATTCAATCTTATCATGTATACTATAGTTGGTTCAGGTATTGCAGGTTTGACCTGTAGTTCAATATTATCTAAATCTGGAATTCAGAATGAAATATACGAAAAAAATAATAAAATTATAGATCAGCATTATGGAATTCAAATATCACCAAATGCAAGCTATGTTTTAGATCAAATGGGATTATTAGAATCATTAACCCCAAGTCTGAAGATAATTAATTCAATCAAAATATTATCATTAAAAAACCTCAAAATCATCAGCTCATTGCCAATAGGAAATTTTGTTAAAGCTAATAATCTAACAAATTATTATACAGCTAGCAGGCATCAGTTATATAGATTGCTTAGAGAAGATGTTGAAAGTTCCAATACTCCCATAAGGTATCAATCCGAAATTATTAAAGTTGAAGATAGCAATCAGGAAATACATTTAATTAATAAAAATGGATCAACAATAAAAAAAGAAAATCTAATTATTGCTAATGGTAATTCAAAAAATTCAATATATAAAAATATATCCCATGAAAATAATAAGAATAACTATATTACCTTAAGAACGAATGTAAAAAATATAGATCTCCCATTTGAATTCCAGAAAGATAGTGTTTTCCTAATACTTGGTGAACAATTGCACATCGTAATTTACCCATTTTTCAATGATGAGCTAAATATTGTTTTAATCTCAAATAAAAAGCTTATTGATAATAATCTTAAAGTAGATCCAAAAAAAATAAGCTCTATAGATAAGGGAGTTAGAAAATTTATTTTAGAATGTAATTGGAGTTCCTGGCAATTATATGACCGTAAGACAACATTAAATCTCGAAAATAATCTCCCAATCTATGTAATTGGTGATGCCGCACATTCGATTAAACCACACTTAGCGCAAGGTTCAGCCATGGCCCTCGAAGATGCATATTTCCTCGCTAAATTAATTATTGCTAAGAATAAGACACAAGACATTCATAATTTATCAAAACTAAGAAAAAGAAGAATAAATAGAGTCATAGATAAATCATCACAAAATCGTTATATATTTCATGCACCTACACCAATTTCCATCATTAGAGATCTAATACTTAAAAATACTAATGGTGAAAATTATTTAAATAGCCTGAAATGGCTTTATTGTTACAAATCGTAGATAATTAATTTGGTGCGGACGGCCGGACTCGAACCGGCACGGAGTAACCTCCGAGAGATTTTAAGTCTCTTGTGTCTACCTATTCCACCACGTCCGCTTATTATAATTATTCATCCTACTTATACGCCACTTGGATTAATTGGAGGTACAAATTGTAACTCCGTATCCCATGGAAAATAAATCCATGTATCTTGGCTAACCTCGGTTATGTATGTATCGACATTAATTAAACCTTCTGGCTTTGCATAAACAGTTGCAACATGTGCATCTGGAACTAATTTTTTTACAACTGTCATAGTAGCACCAGTATCAACTAGATCATCTATACATAAAATTGAACTTGCTTCAAAGTTGTTCTCTAAAAGGAGCTTATCATTAATTTTCTTTAAAACTTTTATATCTCCTCTTCTGTGATCTGGTGAATATGAGCTAACACAAACTGTCTCAATTACTCTTATATTCAATTCTCTTGCAATAATTGCAGCTGGAACTAGACCTCCTCTGGTTACGGCGATAATAGCCGACCAATTACCCTTATCTGCAAGTCTCCAGGCAAGCGCCTTTGAATCTCTATGAAATTGATCCCATGAAACTGGAAATAACTTTGAACTTATTTCATTATTTTCCATATTTATAAAATCTCCCCAATTTCTACATTCCCAATTTCTGATAAATCATTTTTTATTATACTTGCAATACTTTTGAGTTCATCAATATTTTTACCTCTACACACAATATTTGCTCCATAACCATTATCATTATAATAGGGATATGAACCTATACTTACAGTTTCAGTTCTACCTTGAATTGACCTTAGAATATCTGCAATGTCCCCTTCTTTTATATCAGTCAAAATATTACAGCTAAATAATTTTTGACCCGTTTCCATTCTTTTGATTATGACATCAAGCATTGCTTGCATTACTGTTGGAACACCAGCCATTACAAATACATTCCCTATCTGAAATCCGGGTGCTTTTGAAACACTATTTTCGATAAGCTTTGCTCCGTGGGGAATTCTAGCCATTCTTCTTCTTGAATCATTCAAATCTTTTAAAGGTATTCTCTCTAAAAGCATCTTAATTGCCTCATTATTTTCGGATATTTCAACATTAAATGCCTTTGCCACACAATCGGCTGTTAGAGCATCATGGGTTGGCCCTATACCGCCTGTAGTTAACACATATGTATATTCTTTTCTAAGTTGATTTAGAGTATTAATAATTTTTTCTTCTTTATCAGGAACTACTCTAACTTCCATTACATTTACCCCAATTTTTGTCAATAATTCTGCAATGTAACCAATATTCTTATCTTTAGTTCTACCTGATAAGATCTCATCACCGATTACAATTATGGAGGCTGTAATATCTGTCATATTTTATCCAATAATGTGTATATTAATAATAATATTCTTTATATATTATATTAAGTATAATAAAAATATTTTTTATTATACTTAATAAATGAATGCTAGATTAATAATAAATTATTTTTAAAAGATATGAATTCCTATATCAAGGCAAACCTTGCACCAAATAAAAATATTGGCTTAATAAAACTTTATAGTAATGATGACTTTCTTCAAATGAAAAAAGCAGGCCAGTTGGTAGCTCAATGTTTAAATTATATTGAGTCTTTTGTAGTTGAAGGAGTAACCACGAATTACCTTGATAAGCTTATATATGATTTTGCTCTATCGAAGAATTCTATTCCAGCTACACTAAATTATAGAGGTTATCCCGCATCATCATGTATATCTCTTAATAATGTAATTTGTCATGGTATACCTGGAAATAAAAAATTAAAGGAAGGTGATATAATTAATATAGACGTCACGCTAATATTAAATGGGTGGCATGGCGATACCAGTAGAATGTTTAAAGTTGGAAAAGTTTCTCGTAAGGCAGAAATTTTGATTGATGTTACATATCAGTGTTTAATGGAAAGTATCAGGCTATTAAAACCTGGAGTGTACACAGGGGATATTGGGTCAAAAATTCAAGAAATAGCCGAAAGCCATAGATTCTCAGTTGTTGAAGACCTTTGCGGACATGGGATTGGACAATTATTCCATGATCATCCTAATATCTTACATTTTGGAAAAAAAGGTCATGGATATGAATTAAAAGAAGGTATGATTTTTACAATTGAGCCAATGATCAATGCAGGAGCTAAGGACATCCGTCTATTAGCAGATGGCTGGACTATTGTAACTAAAGATAAAGAACTCTCAGCTCAATTTGAACATACAGTTGGAATTACTAAAAATGGTTTTGAGATATTTAGTGATATTTGAGAGTTTTTATACTATTTATTTATTTTACCGTCTGATTTAACTAGTTCATAGCTAACATTAGTATCAATATCGAATACCACAGCTTCACCAAGATTAACTTCAATAGCCTTATCAATAAAAGTAGGTAATAAATCTCTACCTCCCTTATCACCGGAAATATTCATTAATGCTTTAAAATATTTCTTATCCCACAAGACTGGATTACCTCTTTGCCCATGAGAAGTCGCAATACAAATTTCATTACCGATAGAGGGATTATAATATTCAATTAATTTATTAATTTCATAAATCCCAATCAATGGCATATCAGGAAGACAAATCATCACAGCATCAATAGTCTTTCCAAGCGATTTAATCCCAGACTTTAGGGAGGTTGACATTCCTTTCTTGTAGTCATTATTAAAAACAAATCTTAAATCATAATTTTTAAGCTCTAACTCAATATCTTTAGATTGATGACCTGTAACAATAACAACTTCTGATATATTAGATTTTGATATATTTTCAACATAATTCCTTATAATGGTTTTATCATTTACTTTTAAAAGTAATTTATTTATTTCACCCATTCTCTTTGACTCGCCAGCGCATAGAACTACCGCAGCAATATTAGGTTTCTTGGTTACTATTTTTTTTGATATTTTTTTTCTCTTAATTGCAGAATCAACATCCTTCAATAACCCACCAACTCCAAGAGAATTTACCATCTTTTGATTAGTCTTGATACTTGCGTGAAGACAATTTAAATGCCAATCAAGACCATTTAATGATTCACTTCTTGCTGAACCAGCAGCAGCAATAATTTCAATGCCACCAAAACAACCACTCAGTGTTAGATTTCCTGGATCAACAGGCATCCCATATGATTTAATCTTACCGCCAATTTTAGTAATTATTTGAGGAACAATATCATTATAATCACATACTGATGATGACAAAAAGAGCAGGATCACATCTAGGTCCATGTTTATTAATTTTTCAATAGACTCTTTTAAAGAGCTAAAATCATGATTTGAAGTACATTCAACCATTATTGATGAGTTATAATCGGTGATTCTTGTTCTTATTGATTTTTTGGTTTTCTCTATTAATGAGTCTTTTTCATTTACAGAATTGGAGTAAATGATACCAAATTTTAATGGCTTAAATCTCTTTAAACTTATTAATTTTTTTTTATTTAAAAAATTAACAATCTTATTTAAATGTGATTTCTTAACAGAATAAGAAATACTTTTAATACTTAAAACATGATCTCCCCGGTAGACTATATCGTGATTATTTAGAGAGGATATTGCAATATTTGAGGATATTTGATTTATTTTTAGAACATTACTCTCATTTACCTGAACAAGACCGTCATACTTCGATGTAATATTTGTTTTCCCGGAAAATGTAGGGGAAAGAGAAAAATTATTGCTTGAAATAGCTTGAGCAATTACTCTCGAAGCATTATTTTCATCAATCTCATTACTTTCAATCTCACCAACATATATTTCCTTTATCCCTGCTTCAACTATTGCTTCGATATCATCAGCACTAATAATTTTCCCTTTTCGGAGTCTTCCCTTTTTGACAAATACGGAATGAAAAAGTAAATACCCCTCAGATTCAATAGATTTCTTTAAAAGGATTTTCATATTTTTATCACCCCCTTAATTTAGCAATAATTTCAGCCATTATTGAGAGTGCAATTTCTACGGGTGTTCTCGCTCCAATATTAAGCCCTATAGGTCCATGTATACGATTAAGAAATTCTTCTGCATATTCACCTTTAAGCCTATTTATTCTGCTTTGATGTGTTTTTTTGGAACCTAGTGAACCAATATAAAAACAATTCTTTTTCAACACATATTTTAGAGCCACATCATCAATTTTAGGATCATGAGTGAGAGTTACTATTGCAGTTCTCTCATCAACATCAATTTCGTCCAAAACTTCGTCAGGCCAGTTATTATAAATTGTTATATCAGGAAACCGCTCATGATTCGCAAAACCCTGCCGTGGATCAATTAAGATACAATCAAAATTTAGGCCTTGCGCAAATAAAACTAAATGCTGGGCAATATGCACTGCACCAATTATAACTAGCTTCAGTGGAGGATTATACACATCTATGAAATAAACTTTATCCTTTATTGTCACAAGTTTACTTTTATCCAACTTGATACATTCTGAAATCTTTTCATTTAAATCTTCATTCTCTGTTTTTTCACCAGCCTTAAGAATAATTTCTTCATTAGTTTCTATATTTAATAAGCAAGCGATTGACTGCCTATTAGCGTAGGATTCTATAATTTTTTCTAATAATTCTTTTTTCATTTTTTATTTTAATTCATTTAAATAAATTCTTATAGTACCACCACATGCAAGTCCCACTTCCCATGCCATTTCATTAGAAACACCATATTCAAGAACCTTTGGTTCACTATCTTCAAATAATTCCATAGCTTCATTTATCACAGCTCCCTCAACACAACCACCAGAAACAGAACCTTCAAAATTTCCATCTTGGTCAATTACCAACTTACTTCCTACTCCACGTGGGGCTGAACCCCAAGTTTGAATAACCGTAGCAATAGCTACTTTCTTACCAAGATTTTTCCATTTATTTGCAATATTAAGTATATCAATATCATTTGATAGCATGCGTTATCTCCTTACAATTTATATAGGTATATAAAATATATTTGATAATATTATTAACTTAATTGAGAATTCTTAAATCTAAATTAGATCAGATATTGCTTCCTCAACTAAAACTTTAACAAGATTCCCTCTATATTTAGATGAGGCATGGATGTCGTCATTAAAGTTAGAACTATCAATAGAAATATTCTCTATACTACTGATATTGAATTTATTAGTGAGAGCCTCTTCAACTTCCCTCAATCTAAATACAACACTTGATGCTCCTGTTACAGCTACTCTTATATCGTTATCGAATTTTGCAATAAATACACCCGCCATAGCATATCCTGATGCAGGATTTTTGAATTTCTTATACGATGAAGTAATCGGAATTTCAAACTCAATACCTCGAATGATTTCATCTGTTTCAATTGCTGTTTGGAACATATCAATAAAGAATTTCTCAGCTTGGTAGGTGGATTTGGAAGTATGTATTACTGCCTTCAATGCAACAAGTGCTGCAGGATAGTCTGCAGCAGGATCGGCGTTAGCAACAGAACCACCAATTGTTCC
The DNA here is from genome assembly GCA_029245795.1 of Hyphomicrobiales bacterium. Lineage (GTDB taxonomy): Bacteria > Pseudomonadota > Alphaproteobacteria > Rhizobiales > TMED25 > TMED25. The sequence goes on along the minus strand of JAQWOP010000003.1, from coordinate 71,794 downwards.
CCGATGTCTGACTTGGGGATCTCCAATTTTTTTAGCTAATTCAGATAGTCCATCAATAGTTGAAATTACATCTGGTGATGATGAGACGTCATTATGAGTGCATAATGCTCCTATCATTAGTTTATTATTTTGTATTGAAATTGAACTTAAATCTTTGATAGTTGAGATATCAATAATATCAGATGGTTGCGAAAGTCTTTGTTTCAGTGTTGGAATTAAAGTATGCCCACCCGCTAGAATTTTTGGATCTTCACAAGAAGATAACAGACTTACTGCTTCTTGTATTGTGTTCACTTTATGATATTTAAAATTATACATTTATTATTACACCAATTACAACGCTATAGCTTCTTGTACTGCTTTGATGATATTTTTGTATCCTGTGCATCTACAGATATGTCCTTCAAACCATTCTCTTATTTCATACTCACTTGGATTCTTATTCTTATTAAGCAAATCCAACGAGCTCATTACAAGACCGGGAGTACAAAACCCACATTGCAGTGCGTGGTTGTTTTGAAATGATTTTTGTATGGGGTGAAGATCATCATCTTTTGCAAGACCTTCTATTGTCAACAATTCCTTTCCCTCCACTTGAGAGGCCAAAGTAGTGCAACTCTTTACTGAATTACCATCTAGATGAACAACACAAGCTCCGCATTGGCTAGTGTCACAGCCAACATGGGTCCCTGTAAGTCCTAATTTCTCACGAAGAAAGTCAACTAAAAGTGTATTATCCTCAACTTCGTCAGAGTAAATTTTACCATTAATACTTGTATTTATTTTTGTCATTGTTGCACCTTTCAATTTACTTATTATAGAAATATAAAAATGAAAGTAAAAAAACTATCAAAACGAATATAACTTTATTTCTTTTTATATTAAAAAACAAGACCTTATCTTGAGCATCTTCTTTTGGTATATCTTCTGCAAGAATATCCTGTGTCTTATCTTCATCAGTATTAAAATAGTTTTCTAGATTGTTAAAGAATTGATCCGCTAAAGACTTAGACGCACTTTGTATAAGTCTTTGGCCAACTTGCGCTAATTTACCTCCTACTTGAGCATCAACTTCATAAGTAAGTTTTGTTGTGAAAGTCTCTTCTTCAATCAAATTTACCACAGCAGAACCCTTTGCAAAACCAGCAGCTCCGCCTTGCCCTTGTCCCACAATCTTATATCCTTTTGGTGGATCCATATCTGTAAGGTTTATTTTCCCTGTAAATTTTGCTTTCACAGGGCCAATCTTTACTTCAACAACTGCCTTAAATTCATCATCAGAGGACTTTTCAACGGTTTGAGCTCCAGGTATAGTGGCTTTTAATACTTCAGCACTATTCAGGGCCTCCCAGACCTTTAAACGTGATGCTTGAATGGTGTTTTCGCCGGTAAGTTTCATATAAATCTCCTAAGACAATTTCATTATAAAATATTTGCAATCAAAAACACAAGAATTCTTTTTTGTATAATTAAAAAAAATAATATGAATAAGATCATAATTCTATAATAATTGTACTATTAAATACAACTAACCAATAATTAAAGAAATGATTAATAGATATTCTAGACAGATAATGTCAGATATTTGGACTGATCAGTCAAAATATAGTATTTGGCTTGATATTGAACTATTTGCCCATGAAGCAATGGAAGCTAGAGGTTCTGTTGAAAAGGGGCTAACAGAAAAAATTAGGAAAAAACTCAAAAATCTTACTTTTGATGTAGATCGTATCCTTGAAATTGAAAAAAAAACTCATCATGATGTTATAGCATTCTTAACATACATTTCTGAATGTATTGGTGAGAAGGATGCTAGGTATCTCCATCAGGGAATGACTTCTTCTGATCTTTTGGATACATCGTTGTGTATCCAACTTAAAAGATCCACTAAAATTATTTTAGATGACTTATCGGAATTGCTTGATCAACTATATACCAAAGCACATGAATATAAGTATTTACCTACAATTGGTAGAAGTCACGGAATACATGCTGAACCAACAACAATTGGCTTGAAGTTTGCCCAATCATATGCAGAATTTAATAGAGCTAAACATAGAATGAATCAGGCAGAAAAAGAAATCTCTATTTGCTCACTATCTGGCGCTGTTGGCACTTATGCTAATATAGATCCAGAAATTGAAATCTATGTTGCAAAAAAACTTAGTCTTCAAACAGAAACGATTGCAACGCAGGTTATACCCAGAGATAGATTCGCATTTTATTTTAGTATATTAGGTTTAATTGCAGGATCAATTGAAAGGATATCGACTGAAATCAGACATCTTCAAAGAACAGAAGTTGATGAAATGTCAGAACAATTCCAAAAAGGTCAAAAAGGTTCGTCTTCAATGCCACATAAAAGAAATCCTGTCCTTACAGAAAATTTAACTGGAATAGCTAGACTAATTAGAGGTATGGTTGTTCCAGCTCAAGAAAATATTGCTCTTTGGCATGAGCGAGATATATCACATTCATCTGTAGAAAGGGTCAATGCTCCCGATGCAGTAATATTAACTGACTTTGCAATTTCAAGACTAAGTAATGTCATAAAAAATATTGGTGTAAATGAAGAAAGAATATCTGAGAATCTTGATAGATTAAATGGTTTAATCTATTCACAAAGAATTCTCTTATCTCTAACTCAAAAAGGTATAAGTCGTGAGAAAAGTTATGAGATTGTTCAAAAAAATGCTTCTAAATCATGGGATACTAGAAGTGATTTCAAGAAGATTATTATGGATGATGAAGATATTAAAGAAATAATGAAAGTTGAAGAAATAAACGAATTATTTTCCTTAGAATATCATCTAAAACATGTTGATTTTATATATAAAAAAGTATTCAAAAAACAAAAGTAACCAAAGGTTAGGCAATGAAAAAAAGTAAAATTTATGAAGGTAAGGCTAAAATTTTATATAAAGGTCCCGAACAGGGGACATTAATCCAACATTTCAAAGATGATGCAACAGCTAATAATAATGAAAAAATGGAAATATTTGAAGGAAAAGGTGTAATAAATAATCGTATTTCAGAACATATTTTCACACTCCTATCAGCTATTGATATTCCTAATCACTTTATAAAAAGACTTAACATGAGAGAACAACTTATTCATGAGGTTGATATAATCCCACTGGAAGTTGTTATCAGAAACGTAGCTACTGGATCATTGACAAAAAGACTTGGTATACCCGATGGCGAAAAGCTAACACGCCCATTAATAGAATTTTACCTCAAAGATGATTTACTTAAAGATCCCATTGTGAGTGAGGAACATATTATAACTTTTGGGTGGGCAAATCAAAATGAATTAGATGACATTTCATCTCTTGCTTTTAGAATTAATGACTTTCTCGTCGGATACTTTTCTGCATTAAAAATACAGCTAATTGACTTTAAAATTGAATTTGGAAGAATTTTCAAAAATGAGGAAGTACATGTAATTCTAGCTGATGAAATTAGTCCTGACTCATGTAGGCTTTGGGACTTTGAAACAAAGCTGAAAATGGATAAAGATGTATTTAGAGAGAGCACAGGAAACCTTTTAGATGGCTATCATGAAGTAGCAAGAAGAATGGGGTTAATAAATATTAATGAAGTATCTAAAAATAATAAACCCACTTTGATAAAAGGATAATTTATGAAGGCACTAGTATATGTAAGATTAAAAAGTGAAGTTCTTGACCCTCAAGGACAAGCAATTGAAAGTGCCTTAAAAAATCTTGGACAAAAAAAAATATCAAATGTAAGACAGGGCAAATTAATAGAAATGGATATTAATTCTCACAATATTGATGAAGTAAAAAAAACCGTTGACCAAGTTACAAAAACTCTTTTAGCAAATACAGTTATTGAGGAATACTCAATAGAAATTAAGTAATATGGACGTAACAATTATATCATTTCCCGGTACGAATTGTGATGTTGATACAGCAAATGCTGTTTCTAGAAAACTAAATACAATTCCAAAAATTATATCCTGTAAAGAAAAAGAGATCCCTAAATCTGATTTAATAATTATTCCTGGCGGATTTTCTTATGGAGATTATTTACGGTCGGGTGCAATTGCTGCTAGAGAGCCAGTTATGCTAGATCTCGTAAATAAGGCCAAAAATGGAGTTTATATTCTTGGTATCTGTAATGGGTTTCAAATCTTAACTGAAGTAAACCTTCTCCCTGGAGTCCTTTTAAAAAATAATTCATTAAAATTCATATCAAAAACTATAAAAATAAAAATTATACGAAATGATACTTTCTTTACATCTTCATTTGCAAAAAATGAAACTGTAAGTATTCCAGTTGCACATCATGATGGTAATTTTTTCATTGAAAAAAAAGCTCTAATGGAAATTGAAGATAATCAACAAATTGCTATGAGATATGTTGACCCTATCAATGGCTCATTGAACGATATTGCAGGTTTGTATAATCAAAAATTTAATGTTTTGGGACTCATGCCTCACCCTGAAAGGGCTATTGATATTAGAACTGGATCAGATGATGGCATAAAATTTTTTGAGTCCATGCTTAACTTTGCAAATATATAAGAAGAGAATTCAATGGATATATATAAAAAACATGGAATAGATGAAAAAGAAAAGAAACTACTTTTAGATTATATGGAAAGAGATCCATCTAATACAGAAATTGGTATATTTTCTGTTATGTGGTCTGAACATTGTTCTTATAAATCCTCTCGCTATTGGCTTAAAAATCTCCATACCGAAGGTAAACAAGTTATTCAGGGGCCTGGAGAAAATGCTGGTGTCATTGATATTGGAGATGGTCAAGTTGTGGTTTTTAAAATGGAAAGCCATAACCATCCTTCCTTTATTGAGCCATATCAAGGAGCTGCAACTGGTGTTGGTGGTATTATGAGAGATATATTCACAATGGGTGCTCGCCCTATTGCTCTTCTTAATTCTATAAGATTTGGAGAATTGAACCATCCAAGAACAAAATATCTTTTATCGGGAGTTGTCGCTGGAATTGGTGGCTATGGAAATTGTGTTGGGATACCTACGGTATCTGGGGAAACTGGATTTGATAGTTCTTATAATGGTAATAATCTTGTTAATGCAATGTGTGTAGGCGTCGCTAAATCAGATAAAATCTTTTACTCTAAAGCTTCTGGTATAGGGAATCCTGTTGTTTATGTTGGCGCGAAGACTGGAAGGGATGGAATCCATGGAGCAACAATGGCTTCAGGTGAATTTGATGAAGATTCAGAAAAAAATAGACCTACAGTTCAAGTTGGAGATCCATACGCAGAAAAATTACTCCTAGAAGCTTGCTTAGAACTTATGCAGAAAGATGCCATAATTTCAATTCAAGATATGGGAGCCGCTGGCCTTACATCTTCTTCAGTTGAAATGGCAGATAAAGGACAAGTTGGCATTGAACTCCATCTAGATGAGATACCAATAAGACAAAAAAATCTATCAGCATACGAAATAATGTTATCTGAAAGTCAAGAACGCATGCTCATGGTATTAACTCCTGAAAAAACAGAGGTTGCAAAAAATGTTTTTAAAAAATGGGGAGTTGATTTTGCAATAGTCGGGAAGATAACTGATACAAAAAATATCAAAGTAATTCATCAAGGAAATATAGAAGCTGATATCCCAATAAGATACCTAACTGATAACGCTCCAATCTATGAAAGAAAAACAATCAAGAAATCTAAATCTGTAGAATATAGGGATAAAATATTCGATGCTGATACTAAGGAATTTATATTAAAGGTTTTAAATTCTGCAAATATTTGTTCCAAAAAATGGATATGGGAACAATACGATAGAACAATCATGGCGAATACTTTAAATTCCTCAGGATGCGATGCGGGGATTGTTAGAATAAATGATACAAATAAGGCAATATCAATGTCATGTGATGTAAATCCTAGATATTGTGAAACTAATGCAAAAATAGGAGCAATACAAGCTGTTGCAGAATGTTGGAGAAATATTATTTCATCTGGAGCCAAACCACTTGCAATAACAAATTGTTTAAATTTTGGTAATCCAGAAAAACCTGAAATTATGTCAGATTTTGTTGATACGATTAAGGGAATAACGGAAGCATCAATTGTTTTAGACTATCCAGTAGTGTCCGGTAACGTGTCTTTATATAATGAGACAAATGGAAGTGCGATAAAAAACACTCCAACAATTGGAGGAGTTGGACTAATTGAAAATATAGATTTTCTGGATGACTTTGGCGATCCTAAAATAGGAGATGAGATAGTTTTAATTGGTAAGATAGGAGAACATCTTGCATGTTCTACTCTGGAAGAGGTGATCTATGGAGAAACAACTGGTGAACCACCTGCAGTTAATTTAAATTTAGAAAAAAATATTGGTAAAGCAGTATTATCTCTTATTCAAGATAATATGATCACTGATTGTCATGATATATCCGATGGAGGTCTTATAATATCCATTTGTGAAATGATTATGCTCAAATCAAAGTTAGGAGCTAAAATTTCTGTCTCCAATAAAAATATTATTAATCAATTATTTGGAGAAGATCAATCAAGATACGTTGTAACAGTCTCTCAGAATAACCGATATAATCTCTTTTCAAGACTAGAAAAACTAGAAATAGAAAATTATATACTCGGAAAAGTTACCCCTAAAGAATTGAAAATTAATAATAATATCACTATATCAATGGATGAATTAACTAATGCTTACGAAAGCTTGATACCATCAATAATGTGTAATTAATACTGGAATAATATATGAGTATGAAAGAATCAGAATTAGAGAATTTAATTCTTAGAGCTTTACCGGATGCAATGATTGAAATCAAAGACTTAGCCGGAGATGATAATCATTATTCCCTAGTTGTCAGATCAAAATCATTCAGAGAAAAAACAAGATTAGAACAACATCAGCTTGTATATAAAGCTCTTGAAAAAAAGATGGGGACAAAGCTTCACGCGCTCCAAATTAAAACAATTTCAATATAAAAACGAGGATTAAAATGGAAGAAAATATTACAAATTTACTGCATCAAAAGATTACTTCATCTGATGTAGTCCTTTTTATGAAAGGTACACCCGATTTACCACAATGTGGTTTTTCCAGCCAAGTTGTTCAAATATTGAATTACCTTGGCATTGAATTTTCTACTGTCAATGTCCTTGATGATGACAAAATACGTAGTGGCATCAAGGAATATACTAACTGGCCAACAATACCTCAGTTATATGTAAAGAGTGAATTTATTGGAGGAGCAGATATCATAAAAGAAATGTTTGAAGAAAATGAACTCAAACAATTCTTTATAGATCAAGGAATTAAAACAAATTAATTATCTTGAGTAGAATTCAATAACAAGATTAGGTTCCATCTGCACTGGATATGGGACATCACTAAGATTTGGTATGTTTTTCATTGATATTGTAAATTTGGATTGATCAAAATCAATATAGTCCGGTATGTCTCTTTCTTGACTCTCTATAGATTGGAGAACCATTGGAATAGTTCTTGATTTCTCATGTACTTCAACAATATCACCAATTTTAACTCTATAACTTCCAATGTTTGTTTTCTTGCCGTTTACAGATACATGTCCGTGATTGACAAACTGCCTAGCTGCGAAAACTGTTGGAACAACTTTTGATCTATAAACTACAGCGTCTAGTCTTCTTTCTAGTAATCCAATAAGGTTTTCTCCTGTATCACCTTTAACACGAACAGCCTCTTTATAACATGCTTTGAATTGTTTCTCAGTAAGATTGCCATAATAGCCTTTTAGTTTTTGTTTTGCTCTAAGTTGCAAACCGTAATCTGATGGCTTTCCCTGCCTTCGCTGACCATGCTCTCCAGGAGCGTAGCTTCTTCTGTTAACAGGACTTTTGGGTCTTCCCCAAATATTTTCGCCGAGTCTGCGATCAATTTTATATTTAGCGCTTATTCTCTTTGTCATTCTAAATCCTCCATTTGGATCCGCCCTCCTAAGCATAATTGCTGACAGAATGTTGATTTATAATCAAAATCGCGGGTTGAACTACAATATCTCTACAATCTATGGATAATTGTGTCAACGATAACTTATAAAAAATCAGTTATTAAGGATATGTTTAAATATTCCAAATAATATTTTAATATCTTTTTGAGTTAGATTCTGTCTCTGAAACATACTTCTGATGTTATTTAGCATTAATTTTTTTTTCTCTGGCATATCAAAAAAACCAGTTTCCATCAATGCCCCTTCAATAAATTCCATAAAATGAATATATTCTTTCTTACTTGCATTTTTTGTTTTATCACTGGATAAACCTTCTAATCTGCCCCTATCACTCTCTGTTACTCTTCCAAGAGCATCAATCTCCCCAGTTAGGTAGTATTCGTATGAAAATATATTTACAGCTTGTGCTAAATTTAATGATGCAAAACTTGGATTGACTGGTGAGGTAATTATCTTATCTGTATACGCCAATTCTTCATTTGAAAGTCCTGACTTTTCACCTCCAAAAAGAATACCTATTTTCTTACCAAGATTTATATCTGGTCTAATTTCTAATGCCGCAGATCTAGGACTTAAAACTTCTTTTATTATATCTCTTCTTCTAGCTGTCGTAGCATATACAAAATCTAAATCTGAAATAGCTGATTTAACGTCATCAAAGACGCCTGCATTATCAATAATTGCTGAAGCACCCGAACTAGAACTATATGTTTCTGAATTTAGCCAGCCACTTCTTGGATTAACAAGTCTTAACTTAAAGAGAGAGAAATTTGCCATAACTCGAGCGACAGATCCAATGTTATTTCCAAGCTGAGGATTCACAAGAATAATAACTAGTTCTTGTTTATTATTTTCAAGCTCATTTGCAATTTTTTTCTTTTTCTGTAGTTTCAAGATTATTTATGCCCTACAAATCTTATTTAAATATTGACCAACCAATACCTATTGTTATATCAAATATATATCAATAAAGGATTAAATAACTACAAATTTAAAACATACGGATTCAATAATACTCTGAGGAAATTAAATGATAGATCTATTAAAAATAGCAAAAACTGAAGCTGCTAGTGGAAATTTAGAAGAAATATTTAACGACCTATATCAGGAAACAGATATAAGACCAAATGGATACCCAGAAGCTATTGTTTGGGAAGGTGGCAATCATAATTCTAATATAAAGCCTATCACTCACTCTTTAACTGATGCCTTTGCCTTAATTGGAACTGTTGCTGCTATAGATGTATTAGGATTACCATTCTATGCAATACCAATGTGGTCTCAAATAAGACATGATAAGAAACTAAGCCCCCTAAGTTGGTTTGGTAATATGCCAATAACCTCCATCAAGTGGTCAACCGCAGGGGATGCTTATGTTAAAGATCCAGATGGTTCTAAAGTGGTTGTAATGGGTAAATCAGGGAATGCTCCACTTAGAACACAAGCAGGTGTCTATTGTAATGTCAGACCTTATGGACCCATAACTGTTGTTCGTTGTATGCCATGTCTTCCTTATTCACAAGATAAAAAAGTCTTTAATGTAAATGCAGAAACTGGAATCATTCACTCTGAAATGAATACACCCGGAATACAAATGGCCTATGCCGCTAAACTATTCCTGAAAATGGTTAATGACACAAAAAAACTTGGTAGGGTGGCGTTTAAACCAACACAAGCAATGGAAGATGGAATTAACGCTGGGCTACTGACATGGTTGCTAGAAGGAACAAAATTTACTATTGGGAGAAAATGGGCAGTAAACGCCTATGATGAACACAAAGAAAATATTGAAAAGATAATCGCCTTACTTCCAAAAAATTTCAAAGATGAAATGAGTGAATGGTCGGGTCAAATAGAACAACATATTGCTGACACTAATTATGGACTTATGTTATGGGATCTAATAAACCACCAAGAATGCATTATTCTTGCCACAGATTTAGATGGTGACAGGCTAACAGATTTACTGGCTGATGTATCAGATCCATTAAGATATTTCGGAAGTAAAATACTGGCTAAAGTAGATTCAAAAGCTCATATGGACTATCTCTGGAATGAAATGGGTTATACAACAGGAAATGGAAGAGATATGACTTCTGTTATGTATAGAATGGACGGTCCTCCAATACATGAGCAAACTCTGGGATCTGCTGATGCTATGTTGTTAAGACTCTTAGATGGAGATGAAAGTGTTGGTGGAACTAAGAAACCATATGACCCAAGAATTCACTTTGTCCTAATACGCGATGCATACATTGATGCCAACCCTAATAATAAAGAATTAAAAGAATGGCTTGATGATGTTATGAACAAATTTGATAGTATCTATGCAAGTGATAGACCAGGCTTTATAGAAGGATATGAAAAGCTTAAAGCATCTATAACTTCATGGAATAGTTAATTAACAATTCTATGTATCAGCATTACCTCGAGCAGGATAGTTATTCTCAACGGCAAATTTTGCTTTTGGCATTAGTGTTTCCAATTCTGGACGTGCCCAAGGCATATTACTAATATCTATCAAGTATAGAGTTCCATCGGGACGAACCCATATTAAGCCAGGTTCAGAAAAAACCGAATTCTCTGAATCTTTTATAGATTTTGAAATATACAATCCCCATTTTTTAGCAGTTTCTATTTCTAACCCATAAGCAACTTTTAATCTATCAAGACCCCATTCTTCTTTTGCTTGTTCAGCCCTTTTTAATGGATCCATTGAAGCTACAATCACCGAAAAACCAAGATCCAATATATCATTCATCATTGCGTTTAATTTCCCTAAATAACTTTTGCAGACAGGGCAATGTAAGCCACGATAAAAAATGATCATAGTAAAATTTTCAGGCTCTTGTTTGGATAAACACCAATCACCACCGCCAACTAGTGATAAAGATAGTTCAGGTGCTTGTTTGTTTGGCATTAGGGTGTGCGTCATGATAAAATATCCTTTACATAACTGTTATGCATTTTCTTGAATATATTTTTCTATTGCTTGCAGTAACTGTTTTTTATCTCCAACTTTGCTTCCCCCTGCTTGCGCCATATCATCTCGTCCCCCTCCTTTGATATCAGAGAACTTTGAAATAATTTGGAGAATCTTATTTGCACTATATTTTTTAATTTGACTATCCGTTACACCTACAATTATCATTTTCTTATCATCTTGACTTCCAATAAGGATAATGATTGCAGAGTTATTCTTTGCTTTTGTATCATCTAATATTTGTCTTAACTCTTTTGGAGAAACATCATTTAAATCTTGGTAAATAAGCTTTACATCTCCTATTATATTTTCTTCAAGACTGTTACTTATATTTTGAAATTTATCTTTCTTGTTAATTGATTCTAATTCTTTTTCAGTATTGCGTTTTTGTTTCAAAATCTGAGCAACCTTCTCAAGAATATCATTATTTTGAACATTAAGTAATTCTTTTGCTTTTAATATTAATCTATTTTGCTCAAATAAGTATTCTATTGTTTCTTCCCCTGTAATTGCCTCTATCCTCCTAACACCTGATGCCACACCCTGTTCTGCCATGATTTTAATTGGGCCAATATCACCTGTCATCTTGGCATGTGTACCTCCACAAAGCTCCACTGAAAAATTCTTTCCTTTATAATCTCCCATAGAAACTACCCTGACTTCATTACCATATTTTTCTCCAAACAAAGCTCTTGCTCCAGTTTTCATAGCATCTTTTGTAGTCATTATTTTTGTTTCAATAGATTGGTTTTGCAAAACTATATGATTTGCTATTTTTTCTATTTCTAATAAATCTTCGTCTGAAATAGGTTTTTGATGGCTAAAATCAAAACGTAATTTTGATTCGTTTACAAGAGAACCTTTTTGAGATATGTGATCCCCCAGAATTTGCCGAAGAGATTCATGCAATAAATGGGTTGCTGAGTGATTTTTTGAAACCTTACTCCTGAATTCATTATTTATCTTTAAATCTACACTCTGCCCAATATTTAGCTCTTTTGAATCCTTTTCAAGTCTTCCTTTATGAAGGTATAGAGCTCCACCTATTTTCTCAACATCACTTATAATGAACTTAATATTATTCTTAGTATCTGTAATTTCTCCTATGTCTGCAATCTGACCTCCAGACTGAGCATAAAAAACTGTCTGATTAAGAATCAGTGAGGCGGATTGATTTGGTTTTATTTTTTCTACCTCAGCATCCTCAATAATAATACCTAATATTTCTGATTGTATTTCTTCATTTTGATATCCCATAAATATGGTTGATGGGTATTTATTAAGTAAATCAAAGTAGAACTTATCATCAGATGTCTCTCCTGATCCCTTCCAGGAAGCTTTATTTTGTTTCTTTTGTTTATTCATTTCTGTATTAAAAGTATCAATATCAACTGTCATATTTTTTGATCTTAACAAATCTTCGGTTAAATCTATTGGAAAGCCGTATGTATCGTATAGTTTAAATGCTGTTTCTCCTGAGAAGTTTCCAGAATTAGGATGATTTTCTAGCTCATCATTTAATATTTTAAGACCCCTGCCTAAAGTTTCTCTAAATTTTGTTTCTTCATATAGTAAAGTTTCCCTTATCAATGATTGGTTATTCTCTAATTCTGGGTAAACATCTCCCATAATCTCAATAAGTGAAGGTAATAATTGACTAAGTAGTGGTTTTTTATATCCAATCAAATCAGCATGCCTAGTTGCGCGTCTACATATTCTTCTGAGAACATAGCCTCTACCCTCATTTGAAGGTAAAACACCATCTGCAATAAGGAAAGCTGTCGATCGCAAGTGATCAGCAATAACTCTATAGCTGGCAATATCTTCAGTTGGTTTTTTCTTAATAGTCTCACTAATTTCTTTAATAATTGATTGAAATATATCTGTATCAAAATTAGAGTGTGTTGAATTAAGAACTGCAGTCATCCTTTCAAGTCCCATTCCCGTATCTATTGAGGGATTAGGAAGGTTAACTCTCTCTGATTTATTGAGCTGATCATACTGCATAAATACAAGATTCCATATCTCAACGAACCTATCTCCATCTTCATCAGGAGAACCAGGAGGACCCCCTGCGATATGTTCACCGTGATCATAGAATATCTCTGAACATGGACCACATGGTCCAGTATCACCCATAGACCAGAAATTATCATTTGTACTAATCTTAATTATTTGATGATCACTTAGACCTGATATCTTTTTCCATATATTTAGAGCTTGATCATCTTCATGAAATACCGTAACAACTAATTTATCTTTTGGAATTTTTAATTCTTTAGTAATTAATTCCCAAGCAAATTTAATGGCACCTTCTTTAAAATAGTCTCCAAAGGAAAAATTACCCAACATTTCAAAAAATGTATGATGTCTATGTGTATAACCAACATTATCTAAATCATTATGTTTTCCACCAGCTCTTACAACCTTTTGAGAGGTAACAATTCTTTTAATATCTGTTTTTTCTATACCGGTAAAATAATTTTTAAATTGCACCATACCAGCGTTAGTAAACAACAATGTAGGATCATTTAGTGGAACAAGAGAACTAGAGGGATTAATTTTATGTCCCTTATTCTTAAAATATTCAAGGAATGTTTGTCTTACTTCATTAGTTTTAGTCATAAAAAGAATTATAAACTAGTGATAGATTAAAATCTATAATGTTTAAATTTTATTCAGAGATCTGAACATTTTTTTCTTCATCACTATCCGGAGGATTTACAGGAGCAACTTTAGCAGCATAGAAATCCCTGATTTTTTTCTCAATTTCATCTGCAATTCCAATATTTTCTTTTAAGAACTGTCTTGAGTTTTCTTTCCCTTGACCAAGTCTTTCTTCTCCATATGAGTACCAAGAACCAGCTTTTTCTACAATTCCTATTTTAATACCTAAGTCTATTAGTTCACCATTTTTTGATATTCCTAAACCATACATTATATCAAATTCTACTTGTTTAAATGGAGGGGCAACTTTGTTCTTAACAATTTTACATCTAGTCTCGTTACCTATAACCTCATCTTTCTCTTTTATTGCGCCTATTCTTCTAATATCTATCCTTACAGAGGCATAAAACTTTAAAGCATTACCACCTGTCGTTGTCTCTGGGCTACCAAACATAACACCAATCTTCATTCTAATTTGATTAATAAATATAACCATACAATTTGAACGAGATATAGAGCCAGTTAATTTTCGTAATGCTTGGCTCATCAACCTAGCCTGTAGACCAGGTAAAGAGTCTCCCATATCGCCTTCTAATTCAGCTCTTGGAGTGAGAGCGGCAACCGAGTCAATTACTAATACACTTACAGCACCTGTTCTAACGAGGGTATCAGCTATTTCAAGTGCTTGCTCTCCGGTATCAGGCTGCGAAATAAGCAATTCTTCAATATTAACTCCAAGTTTTTTTGCATAGCCTGGATCTAATGCATGTTCTGCGTCTATAAATGAACAGACTCCCCCTTTTTTTTGAGCTTCTGCGATAGTATGCAACGCTAAGGTTGTTTTACCAGATGATTCTGGTCCATAAATTTCAATAACTCGTCCTTTGGGAAAACCTCCAATACCTAAAGCCAAATCAAGTCCTACTGAGCCTGTTGATATCGATTCTATTTCTACAACAACACCATCAGTTCCAAGCTTCATAATTGACCCCTTGCCAAATGACCTCTCTATTTGGGTTAATGCGGTTTCTAAAGCTTTATTTTTTGCACTTTCAGTAGGACTATCTTTATCAACTGAATATAATGACTTATCTGACATTACTATAAACCTTTCAAATAAAAATTACTTATTATAGTGTTTTGTACCTTTTTTGTTCTCTTGTTGTCAAGTTTAAAATTAGAATTTGGGACTAATCAACTATTATATTTTTCACAGTTAAATTTAATTCTTCCAGTGTGAATGGTTTATTAAGAAAAGATACAGCCTCATCCTCTGTTAGGAGGTTATCATGATAACTTTCAGTATATCCTGAAATAAATAATATTTTTTGTTTTGGCATTATCTTTTTAATTTCCCTTGCCATCGTTGGTCCATCCATTTCGGGCATCATAACATCTGAAATAATCAGATCATAAGCGACTTTAGATTCATGAATATCTTTAAGAGCAGAAACTCCATCATATGCTTGAGTAATATTATACCCACTCAATTCGAGAGCTTTTTTTATAAAAGTCCTTACTGAGTCTTCGTCTTCAACAATAAGAATATTTCCAGATCCAGTAATATCTCTTGGTTTTTTGATATCCCCCTCTTTAATATTTGATTTTCTTATTTCATCATGCTCAATCGCACGAGGAATAAATATCTCAAATTTTGTTCCTCTTTCCGAATGATGTGAAGTGATAAAAATGTAGCCATTTAATTGTTTAATAATACCATATACCATAGACAAACCTAAACCAGTTCCTTTAAGACCTTTGGTTGAATAAAAGGGCTCAAATACTTTTTCTTTGACATCATCAGGTATACCAATTCCGTTATCTGTAATTTTTATTAAAACATAATCTTGAGGAGATAATTCAATATCAAGATCTTTTGGAATTTCTAGCTTTGAAATGTTTTTTGTCTCAACTGCAATTAGTCCATCAGTATTTTTTAATTCAATTGCATCTCTTGCATTTATTACAAGATTAGTAATAACTGATTCAAATTGATTTAAATCAGCTCTTATTTTCCACAATTTTAAGCCATGTTTTAATTTGATTTTTATTTTATCACCAACTAATCGATTCAAAAGTATTGCTTGTTCTTGCAAAACATCTGTTAATAAAATTGTTTCCATATTAAAATTTTGTTGCCTCGAATATGCCAGTAACTGTCTAACTATGCCTGCTGCTCGCAGAGCATTATCTTTAATTGCATGCAGCTCTCTAAAAGTTGGATCTTCTGGTTTATGCCTTAAAATAAGCAAATCTGTAGATACGATTATTGCTGTTAATACATTATTAAAATCATGAGCAACACCTCCGGCTAATTGCCCAACTGATTGCATTTTTTGGCTTTGATAAAATTGATCTTGTAATGAAACCTGATCTGTTGTTTCAATCAGAATAACAAATATTCTATTAGGGAAAATATCGTCATTTTTTTTTATCAATACTGAAGCTGTTTTATTATTATCAAGACTTATTTTTATTTCAGTCTCTAAAATATTATTTTTATCTTCAAATAAATCTCTTACTTTTAAATAAACATTATCCTTAAATAATTTATTTAAATCTACATCTGCTATATCACTAAGGTTAAAGAGCTTTTGAAACATAGTATTTCCATATTTCACCTCATATTTCTTATTTATTACAAAACATGGATAAGGGATGAGATCAAAATATAAATACTCATTATAAATTACTTCTTTATTTTTGATTGCATCATATATTGAAACTATTCCAAGTGAACAAGTTAATATAATAAATGATAATAACAAATATGTCGGAAATAAGAAGATACAAAAAATGAACAAAAGAACAAATATAATTAAGTAAATCCAAAAAGATTTATTAAAATTATGAAAAATATTTTTCAAGAAATTATTTAAATCTATATATTTTTTCGTTTCTTTCATGCCTTTCTTGCGCTTCCACGGAGAGGGTTGCTGTTGGTCTTGCTTCTAATCTGGCGAGACCAATTGGATCACCAGTTTCTTCACAAAAACCATACTCATCTTCATCAATTTTCTTTAGAGCCTTATCAATTTTTGATATTAATTTTCTTTGACGATCTCTTGATCTGAGTTCCACTGATCTATCTGTTTCATTAGAAGCTCTATCAGTATCATCGGGAAAAGAATTCTTTTCTTGAAGACTTTCAAGTGTTAATTTTGAATTTGAAATTATCTCTTGTTTCCAATCTTGAAGTTTATCTCTAAAGTAATCAAGATGTTTAACACACATATATTCTTCAGATTCACTTGGCATATAATTATTAGTCACATCTAACCTCATAAGCAAATTTGATATATTGTATATAAACTTAATAGAAAAACTAATCAATCAATTATCATTCTTTTATAAAAAAATTTTCTAATATTGTTAATAAGGCAAGTATTATTTAGCTAGCAATTTTTTCTGCAAAGATGAACTTGTGGTTGTGTATTGAAGCGTTAATCTTTCTTCTGGATTGATGTATTTAAATACTGCATGAGCCATAAGTGCTGTTTCATGAAATCCTGATAATATTAGTTTTAATTTTCCTGGATATGTATTTATATCCCCAACTGCATATATACCAGGAACACTCGTCTGATAGGTTTCCGTACTTACTGATACCCTGTCTTCTAAAAGATTTAAACCCCATTTTTCAACAGGCCCCAAAGACATAGTCAAGCCAAAAAAAGGCATGAGGATATCACATGGGATTTCTAATATTCCCTCCTTTTTTTCACATTGCACTGCATCTAATATTCCATTACTTCCTATAATATTCTTTACTTGACCAACATGAAATTTGATCTCACCCTTATCTCTTAAATCCATAACTTTATTTACGGTCGCTGGTGATCCTCTAAAAACATCTCTCCTGTGGATAAGCGTAAGACTTTTTACAATTTCATTTAATTGTACTGTCCAATCTAAGGCGCTATCACCTCCTCCAAGTATTACAATATCTTTATTTTTGAAATTATCTATTTGATCTATTGAATAGCGTACTTGATCAAAATATTTTTCAAGATTTGGAATATTTGGTTTCTTTGGTTCAAATGACCCACCTCCTGCAGCAATTATAATAACTTTTGCATGAAAGTTGAGACCTTTTTTTGTTGATATATGCCAAGTTCCATCGTTATTTTTTTTCAAATCTTTAGCTAGCTCTTCAAAATGAAATACAGGTGAAAATGGTTTTATCTGAAGCAAAAGTTTATCTGTCAAATCTTTGCCTGAAATCATTGGGTAGGCTGGAATATCATATATAGGTTTTTCGGGATATAATTGAGCACATTGCCCACCTGGTTTATCAAGGATATCAATTACATGACAATTAATATTAAGTAAGCCTAACTCGAATACAGCAAACAAACCGACGGGACCAGCGCCAATTATCAAAGCATCCGTTTCGATTAATTTTGACATAATTTTCCCTATCTTAAAATTGCGTTTCAGGTGTCTCTAATGTTAGACCGTCAAGGACATCTTCAATCTTAATTTGACATGAAAGTCTGCTGTTTTCTTTTACATTAAATGCAAAGTCAAGCATATCCTCCTCCATTTCAGATGGTTTTTCAAGTTTATCAAGCCATTCTTTATGAATATAAACATGGCAAGTAGCACAAGAACAACCGCCTCCACATTCCGCCTCAATTTCATGGATTTGATTTTTTTTAGCGCATTCCATTAATGTTTCACCAGCAACTGCATCAGCTTTTTGTAAGACACCTTTAGAACTTATAAAATTTATATTGACCATCTTTATCTTTGTACTTTCATCTTTATTGACCCATTGAGATTTTTTTTTAAATTTGTTATAATTTTTATATAATAATTTTTTCCATTAAATTCAAATATATGAGTTTATTTCTATCTAGTATAATAAAAAAAATAGATTCGATATAATATAGAATAGTTAAGTTATTTTATTATTGACATTCCTTGAAAATTTGTTTGCAAATTACTTTCTATTAACTTAATATTGAAAATTAAGTATATAATATTAAGTCACTAATTTAATTAGAATAATTTGGCCTTAAATCTATGAATGAGACAATAATCAAAACAGATGAAAAAAAAAATTTAGATGCAAATAATAAAATCCATGCAAATGATGATGACTTGTATGCAGCAAATTTAATTGAACAAATAAAAGTAGGCAAATCTAATAAATATTGGAAAATAGCTACTATTTTTACCGTTGCATATATTTTTATTTTTTTTGCTTTTCTTTATTTAAATCACAAAAGTGAAATTATTTCTTTGAATTCAATAATATCAATCTTTCAGATACAAAAAATACAATTTTATTCACTAATTGGAATTATTCCTATTCCATTAATTTGGATATATTTCATTACAAATCGCAAACTTCATGAATTAACAGTCATCTCAGATGGACTTCTTAAAACTGCATTACGTTTAACCCATCCTGCAAAATCTTCAGAAAAAGCTATTCTCTCTTTAAGTGGTGCAATAAAAAATGAAATTAACCAAATTACTTCATCCGTCAATGAAGCAATAAGAAAATCCTCTGATATTGAAAAGACTCTCTCTGCAGAGATTGAACAAATTGAATCCTCGATGATGAATAATGAGAATAAAATGTTTAATATAATTGATGCATTAAAAAAGCAAAAAAGTGAAATTATTGATACAGCAAATTCTACAAATACAGATATTGAACAAATCCTTGAAAAACATAGCAGCAACTCGCAACAACTAGAAACAAAAATTAATAGCTACGTTTCAAGATTATCAGAAATTGAAAGCGAAATATCAGAAAAACTTAATGCTTTTGAATTGTCAATTGAGAAAATAAAAGATTCCTCTTCAATGATTGGTGGTAATAGCAAAGAAATATTAGAAAATCTTGATATAACAAACGAAAAAATTAAAAATCAATCAACTATTATTTTATCTAATAAAGAAGAGCTAGAAATAAACTTAGACCATTTAAATGAGGTAATTAGTGATCAAAATATAAAGCTTGATAATTCCATATTTAACCTTATACAAGCAAGCGATTCCATTGGAAACAATATATTAGATGGAAACGAAATACTATTGCAATTTAGTGAAGTAATTGAACCAAAATTAGTAAATATGTATCAGAAATTAAAAGATGATATCAACAAATTATCAGAAATAACAAAAGATTATGAAATAAAAATAGATAGCTTAAGCCAATCCACAGTTAGAAAAATTGACAATAAATTACAAGAAGAAATTTCAGTAAATGCAAACTTATCTGAAAATCTAAAAGAAATCTCACTAAATATAACAGAAGAAATTCAAGATCAAATTTCTAGTCTCAAAGAAATATTTGCAAATATAAATTATGATACGAATTCATCAATTGAGAAACAAAAGTTTGAGATAGAGAAATCTTTTGATCAAAAAGTATTAGAATTAAATGCAAAAACAAAAATGATGATTGAATCAATTAAGGAGATAACAAAAGATACAACTGATCAACTGAATACTACAATTAAAGATATCTTAAAATCTATCGCATCAAATTTTGATCAGACAGTAAAAATGACAGATATTGAACTGATTAATCTACAAAGTAATACTGAAGAGAAATTAATAGCACTTACCTCTAATCTACTCGAAAAGTCAAAGGAATTGAGTATTACTACAATTGATAATATAGATACTATTGCAAATGATATATCAAAGAAAATAATTGATTTCAGAGACGAGGCTAGTGATACCTCAATTGACTTAGTGGATAAAATTTCAAATACAACAAATAAACTTACCTCTGAAATGATAGAAATTCAAAAGGATGCAGTTAGTAAAATACACAATGATATGTCCCAGATAACATCTTCTTATAATGATAATGCAATAAAACTTACAGGAGTTTCTAATTTATTAATTCAAGAACTAGAAAAAACAAGAAATATCATGAAAAAAGACTTGTTTGAATTACCGGACGAAACATCACAATATCTTGAAAAGATGAGAAATGTAATTGAGGAACAAATTAATGCAATTAATTATTTAAATAAGCTAATTTCTGAATATGATAATTATAGAGATATAGAAAAAATTGAAGAAATTGATAATGAAATTGACATTACAAGAAATCCTATAGTAGTAAATAAAAAATCTAGCAAAAGCATCAAAAGAACATCTAATGATTGGATATTACCTGAAATATTATCCCCAAAATCAAGAATGAATGAAAAAAAATATTTAGCTGACAATCAACGTTTTGAAGTCATCGAAAATGAAATCTTAGATATTATTAAAATAGATTTTGAGAAATTACCATTACTTCTGCCAAATAAAAAACCAAGTATTCTATGGGAGTCCTATTATAATGGAGATAATGAAACTTTAAATGAAAAGTTATACTCAAGAACCGGCAAAAGATTATACAACAATATAAAAATGAGATATGCAGAAAATAAGAATTTTAGAAGTTTGGTTAACAAATACCTCAAGGTATTTGAAGAAATCATATCAAATTACCAGAAAGATAATGATGAAAATAAAATAAAATCATTACTTGATTCGGAATCTGGTATACTTTTTATATTAATATCTCACTCAATTGGAAAACTTGACTAGCAAAAAAAACTTACCTCACTAATTCAAAAAACTGATCTAAATTCATGCATAAATTAGATATCAGCTGTAAACCTGAAAAATTTCTTCTGAGTGATAGTTTTACAATATCAAGAAGTAAAAGAAATATAATTAAGGTTCTTAAAGTAACTATTTCTGATGGAATAATTTCAGGCTATGGAGAGTGCACGCCTAATAAAAGATATAATCAATCTATATCCGGTGAAACTCAAAAGATAAAAGAAATAGCTAAGCTACTTAATAATAAGTTTGATTGTGATAATATTAAATTATTAGAACAATTCGATCCGAGCCCCGCTAGATCAGCAGTAGATAATGCAATATGGGATTATAAATTAAAAAAAATAAATAAGTCAATTTGGGAATACCTAAAAATAGAAAAACCAGATTCCATAAAGACCATGGCTACTATTGATATTTCATCTCTTGAAAAGATGCTTACTAAAGCTAATAAATTCAAAGAATATAAAACATTCAAAATCAAACTTAAAGGAATATTAAGTGATTTTAAAAAACTCACTAAGATAAGAGAAGCTTATCCAAAAAAAAATATCATAGTTGATGCAAATGAAGCGATCTCTCCAGAAAACCTAATGAACTATATCTCAATTTGTGAAAATCTTAAAATTGAGATGATTGAGCAACCAATGAAACCCGAATTTGATAAACTACTTGGAAAAATTAAAAGTAAAATCATTTTTTGCGCAGATGAATCTTGTAAGAATATATCTGATATTTTAGGTATAAATAATTATTATGGCGCTATTAATATAAAGTTAGACAAGGCAGGAGGTCTAAGTGACGCTTTAAATATGTGCCATTATGCAAAAGAGAATGATTTATTGATCATGACTGGATGTATGATGTGCACATCTCTCGGTATAGCTCCAGCACAAATCCTTGCAACTTATTCTAATTATGTTGATCTTGATGCACCATTATTTTTGGCCGAAGATCGAAATAACGGAATTTCTTATGAATCAGGAAGAATGTTAATAGCAAAAAAAATATTATGGGGCTAAATGGTAAAAAAATTAACTGATATTTTATTTGATAAGAAAATAATAAGTAACGATGAGATTGTTGTTAATTTAAAACTAATTACCAATAGATATAACATAAATACATACCACTTAGAAACTAACAAAAGAAAATACATTTTAAAGAGTCAAAATAAAAAAGATGACAAATTATCTATTCAACGTGATATTTATTATCACTTGAAACCTCATCCCCTTTTTTCTGTTGAAGTATATTATTGTGATAAAAACATATGTTTAATAGAATATATTGAAAATAATAAAACTGAAATTACAATAAATCATTACGAACTAATAGCTAAAAAGTTGGCCGATCTTCACTTGCATACTAGCACCTTTTTTGGATACAATTTTGATACATACCTTGGTAATGTATTACAAAATAATAAACTTAACAAAAGTTGGTGTGATTTTTTTTTAAATCAGAGATATGATTTTTACTTAAATAAAATTAGGAAACAAAATTACTTATCATCAGCATTATTGCATAAGTTACTATCCTTTAGAGATTGTATTAAGGATCGTTTATTAGAGCCAAATCAACCTGGACTAATCCATGGAGACATATGGTTAGAAAATATTTTAATTAAAGGAAATCAGGTTTGTAAGATTATTGACCCTGCAATATTTTATTCAGATCCCGAATACGAACTTGCATACATATATCTAAATGGAACATTTGCTAAAGGATTTTATGAAAGATATAATTATTACAACCCTATCAGCAAGGAATTTTGGAATTATAAAATATATCTCTATCAAATAATCCCATTAATGCAATACACCCTTATGAATAGTCCAATATACTTAATTGAAATTGAGAAATTAGTAAATTTTATTAATAAAAATTGAAATTGAGTACAATATTATTTTCACTTCAAATAAATCTCAACTGCACTATAATGCATGATATTTATAAAAAAAATAGAAAAGATATTCCAAATTATGATTAAATCTTTAAAAGTTATAAATTCCTTACTAGTAATTATCTCAATTTTTGTTTTTTCAATTCAAAATTCAAACGCAAATGAAGAAAATTTAGAGAAGTGTGTAAAATTTAGTAAAATAGGTTTGCATGCACCAGCTATTCCTCATTGTACAAAAATATTAAATCTAGAATATGATGAACAAAAAACATCTCTAGCACTATATTACCTTGCAAATTCACATTTTTCACTTGGTAATACAATGTCTGCATTTAATAACATTGATAGACTAATAAAAATGAATAAAGACTATTCTATTGAGGCTTTTTATTTAGCTGGGATCATTAATTTAAAATTGAGTGATTATGATAAAGCGGCAAATTATCTAAAAAAAGCTATTGATGGTGGACTTGATGGATCAGATACTCAAAGACTATATGCTAGAGGGTTATTTAAATCAGGTCAAACCAATCTATCAAATCTAATTCTAACAGGACTTATGTATAAAGATTTAAAC
This sequence comes from Hyphomicrobiales bacterium, assembly GCA_029245795.1. Lineage (GTDB taxonomy): Bacteria > Pseudomonadota > Alphaproteobacteria > Rhizobiales > TMED25 > TMED25. The sequence continues at coordinate 48,094 of JAQWOP010000003.1, read as the reverse complement.
GATAAAATTAGCATGACCCAATTAGCAGAAAATCTAATCGTGTTAAAAAATTATAAGAAGGCCCGCGATATTATAAATAACATTATTGAGAATGACCCTGACTACTCATATTCTTATTATTTGAATTATCAAATATCAAGACATAATAATGATAATCAAAATGCATTAAGTGATATAAATAAAGCACTTATGAGAGATAGAAATAATACCGTATATATCGTAGAAAAAATAAAATTACTGACCCTTGAAGAGAAATTTGATTTAGCAAAATATAACTTATCTCAAATTAAAAAAATTGATCCAAAAAATAAAAAAGTATCAATTTTAATGGAAAATATACTTGATATTCAAGCCTCTAATTTGCAATATAAGGCAAGAAATTATATTAAATCACAAGATTATCTTTCCTCTATAAGTCACTATAACAAAGCTATAAAATATGATCCATCAAATCCACTTCTGTACTTTGAAAGAGGTCAAGTATATTCAATTCTAAAAAAATATCCAGAATCTGAGCAGGACCTGCTTATTGCAATTTCAATGAATAAAGAACTTGAAGAAAATGAAATCAACTTTCTTCTTGGTAAAGTATTTTATGAACAAGGAAAAATTAATTTATCAATTGATCATATGGATCAAGAATTAAAAATACATCCAAATAACAAAAGAGTACTTATGTGGCAAATAAGATCTTTGTCTGAGGAAGGGCTTTATTCTGAAGCTGAAAAATATGCTTACAAACTAATAGAAAGCTCTCCTAAATCTCCAAATGGCTATGCAATTCTTGGTGACATTAAACTTATGCTGGGAAAGATAAAAGAAAGCAATGAACTCCACGAGAAAGCTCTTTTCATAGATCCAAACTATAATATTGCAACCAAAACAAAACTATTCTAAATATTTGACATTTTTTTCTTCAAAATTAATCGAAAAATATATATAAGTAGTCATTAGTTCAATTTTGATTGATTTATATATAAAAAATAATCAATCTATTTATTATGGGAGAGATCATGTCAAATACACCTTGGAAATCAGACCAATGGCTTACAAGCCAATGGAACTTTGCGCCAGAAGTTACAAAAGAAATCAATTTTCCTGAAAAAATAAAAATTCACGATGTAACATTAAGAGATGGAGAACAACAAACTGGAGTTGCTTTTAATTACGATGATAAAATAAGAATTGCTGAGGCTTTAGCTGAAGCTGGCATACATAGAATAGAAGCCGGCATGCCTGTTGTATCACATCAGGATGCAAAAGTTGTATCAGATTTGGCAAAAAGAAATCTTGGTCCTGAAATATTCTCTTTTGCAAGATGTATGGTTGATGATGTTAAACGCGCAGTAGATTCAGGGGTTTCAGGGGTTGTTATGGAAGTACCCGCAAGCCAACATTTAATTGAACTTGGATATCGTTGGGAATTAGAGCGTGCTATTGATTTATCAATAGAATCAACAAAATACGCGCATGAGCAAGGTCTAAAAGTTGTATTCTTTCCAATTGATTTTTCTAGATCAGATTTAAAATGGGTTATAGACTTAATTGAAAAAGTTGGAAATGAAGGGCATATGGACTCACTTGCTCTAGTAGATACTATGGGCGCAACTTCAATTCATGCTATGCCATATTTCGTAAACGCCATTAAACAAAGAATTAAAGTTCCACTTGAAGCGCATTTCCATCAGGATTTCGGTTTGGGTGTTGCAAATACTTTGATGGCTGTATCGATGGGCGTAGAAGTAATTCACTCAACTGTTCTTGGGCTTGGCGAAAGAGCAGGTAATGTACCTACAGAAGAAACTGTTATGGCACTTAAAACTCTCTATAATAAAGACATTGGGATTAAAACTGAAAATTTAAAGGGTATTGCTGATTTAGTAAGAGATCTATCAGGCGTTAATGTTCCATCAAATAGACCAATTGTTGGGGATGATTTGTTTAATGTTGAATCAGGTATCATTGCAAACTGGTTGCTTAATTGTGGTTATGAAAATCAAACTGAATTATTCCCATTTAGACCAAGTATGGTTGGCCAAAAAGAACCTGAAATAGTAATTGGAAAAGGCTCCGGTATCGACTCAATAAAGGATAGATTGAATAGATTCCAAATCAAAGCTGATGATAAACAAGCTATGGATATTCTTATGGCAATTAAAGATTGGGGACTTAAGCATAAGAGACTTATGAATGATGATGAGTTCAGAACTATAGCCGAACAAACTTTATCATAAATGAAGGATATTAGATGAAAATAGATTACTATGCTCGTGGGGGATATAATGTTAGCTATGAAGCTAGGGTTTCCCCATCCGATTTAAGAAAACAAAGAATAGAAAAAGCAAAGGCTGAATTAAAGAAGTCAGGATTAGATGCTATCTTAGTTTGGAAAGATGAAAATCAAAGATATTTAACAGATCTAAGACCTCAGATTATCCATGGCAAGTCAACATGTCTCAATGGTGCCTTATTGATTGAAAATGAAGATCCAATATTATTTTGCTCAGGAGGGGAAAGAGACAGAGTTGATAGAACTATGCCTTGGATTAAAGAAGTTCATACTATCCCTATAATAGAAGAAAAAGCATTAATACATGGTCTTGTAAAAGATATTCTTGGACCTGTACTTCAAAAATATAAAATAGATAAAGGTAGACTAGGTCTTGATGAATCGAATATTATTTTTCACCACACCCTTAAAGAATTATATCCTAATCTCTCAATAGAGGATGGGGACACTCCAATGCAAAAAGCTAGGATGATAAAATTACCTGGTGAAATTGCACTACTTGAAGAAGCAACAGCAATTGCTGACGCAGTCTGTGCAACAGCAATTAATTCAGTTCAAGAAGGTGTAAGAGAGTGTGATGTAGCCGCTAATGCTATGCATACCCTATATACTCTTGGTGGAGAATATTCGCATGTAACAACACCATTTGTTGCGTCTGGTGAGCATATGGCTCCACCTAACCGAATTTGTTCCGATAAGATAATTAGAGATGGTGATCTTGTCTTTATTGATATCGGAGCTGCTTGGAATGGCTATTTTGGTGATATGGCTAGAACCGTTTACTGTGGAACTCAAGCATCATTCCCATCAAAAGAACAAATTAATGTATATAGTGCAGTATATTACGGACTAAAAGCTGGAATTCATGAAATGAGGCCTGGAAAAACTAATAAAGATGCAGCCAATGCGCTTATAAAAGAAGCCTCTAAATATGGTCTTGGTGGAAGTTTCTTATCTCTATTTATTGGCCATGGTGTTGGAATTGGTGCAAATGAACCACCATACATAGGAGAAACTCTTCCTGGAGCACCTGAATATGAATTTCAGCCGGGTATGGTATTTGCTGTAGAGCCATTAATTTGGATTGATGGTGTAAGGGGTGGAGCGGGTGTTAGATTGGAAGAACAGGTTTTAGTAACTGAAGATGGACCACATATTATGTCAAGAACACCTTTTGATGAGAGATTAATAGAGATAAAATAAAATAAAGAAAAGGATTACGAGATGACAAAAACTAAAATTTATATAACACAACCAATTGCGCAAAGTGCATTAGACCGATTAGAAAAAAGGGGAGATGTTGAAATAAAGATCAACCCAGATGCCACAAAAATATTGCCCTATGAAATGCTACTAGAAGAAGTAAAAGATTGTGATATTCTTTACTGTCTATTGCATGATGTAGTTGACAAAAAAATAATGCAATCAAACCCTAATTTAAAAGCGGTTGCATCACAATCAATCACTCCTGATAGGATAGATGTGAAAGGAGCAACTGAAATAGGAATGCCGGTCACTGTAATTCCAGCTGTTGTTACTGATGCCACTGCAGATATAGCATTTGGTTTGTTATTATGTGTAGCTAGAAGAATTATTGAAGCTGATAAATTTGTCAGAGCTGGAGGATATCCTGGAGCTCAGTCAGCATTATTTCTTGGAGGTGACGTCTCAGGAAAAACCCTTGGCCTAGTTGGTGGAAGAGGTAGAATTGGAAAAGCAACAGGTTTACGTGGTAAGGGTTTTAATATGAAAGTATTATACTGGGGGCCAAATAAAATGACACCTGAGGATGAAAAAGAGTATGGTTTTGAATTTGTAGAATTTGATGAATTATTCAAGCAATCTGACTTTGTATCTGTTCACGCAGCTGAAAGACCTGAAACCAAACACTTAATCTCTGATAGAGAGTTTAAACTGATGAAAAAATCAGCATATATAGTTAATTCAGCACGTGGTCCAATTATAGATGAAAAAGCTATGGTTAGAGCACTCCAAAATAAAGAGATTGCAGGTGCTGGACTAGATGTTTATGAGAATGAACCTCAAATCGAAAAAGAACTATTCCAAATGGAAAACGTTGTACTAGCTCCTCATTTAGGCTCTGCAGGTAAAGATGTTAGAGAGGCAATGGCCCAAAGAGTTGTTGATAATATTGAAGCTCTCATTGATGGTAAAACTCCTCCAAATTGTGTTAACCCTGAAACGCTAAAATAGAAAGACATTGTCATGAAAAATACCCCATTAGTTGTTGTTACTGATAGCCCCTTCCCATCTCTTGATCCAGCAAAAGAAGCTCTTAAAATTGCTAATGCTGAGGTTATTCAAGCTGATAGTAACTCAGAGGAAGATATAATTAAGGCTGCGGAAAATGCAGATGCGATATTGGTTACCTATGCAAAGTTAAATGAAAATATTTTAAGAAGCCTTAAAAAATGTAAAGCTATCGGTAGATTTGGAATCGGAGTTGATAATATAGACTTAAAGGTTGCTGATGAGTTGGGTATAGCTGTAAACTATGTTCCAGATTATTGCTTAGATGAAGTTTCTGATCAAGCAATGGCTATGATTATTTCAATGGCAAGAAAGATTCCTCAATCAAATAATTTGGTTCAGGCTGGTAGGTGGGAAATGCCTGCGGTCGTTCCAATGCATAGATTAAGGGGAAGAGTTGTAGGGCTAATTGGATTTGGAAATATACCAAGACTAATGGTACCAAAAGCTCAAGGGTTTGGATTTGAGGTTATAGCCTGTGACCCCTATGCGCCAATAGATATATTCGAAAAATATGGCGTAAAAAGTGTCTCTATGGATGAGCTTTATGAACAATCAGATTTCATCTCTGTTCATGCGCCATTACTTCCCCAAACAAAAGGATTAGTTGATTATGATGCTTTTAAAAAGATGAAAAAAACTGCTATTATTGTTAACACAGCCCGAGGGCCTCTAATAAATGAGTCAGATTTAATTAAAGCTCTTGATAATAATGAAATTGGTGGTGCAGGCCTAGATGTTGTTGAGTCAGAACCACTTACAGCAGATTCACCCCTACTAGGAAGAGATAATGTCATTCTAGCACCTCATACAGCATTTTATTCAGTTGAGGCATTAGAAGAGCTTCAAAGCAAAGCAGCATCTGATGTAGCTAGGGTATTAATTGGTGAGGATCCAATATATCCTATCAAGGCATAGAATCAAGAAATAAGGCTTCCTCTTGAGAGGATTAAAGGTTTTTTGTTGTTATAATAATATTCAATTACTTTACCAACAAATATATCATGATCGCCACCAGGAAAAACTGAGTGTGTAGTGCACTCAAAATTTGCCACACAATCTTTAATTATTGGTAATTTTTTATCATTCATCTCCCATGGAACTTCTTTAAACTTATCAATAGATGGCGTTGAAAATATTTTTAATAACTCAGATTGTTCATTTGTCAATATATTGACTGCAAATAGTTTTCTATATTTGAAAGCCTCTATACTTGGCGTATTCTTTGATATTCCCCACATTATTAGGGGTGGATCTAAAGAAAGTGATGTAAATGAGTTAATTGTTAGACCCACTGGCTTAAGGTGCTGATCAGATGTTGTTATTATTGTAACGCCTGTGGCATAACAACCTAGAGCATTTCTTAAATCATTTTTATTATCCATACAAAAACACCAAATAATTAATATATTTTTTCTATATTAAGTTCGTTTGAAATCTTATCAAGGGCATTTTTGAGATTACTGTGAATGGGAACACCGTTTGCTTTTCTCTCCTGATATATTTTATGAGATCTTTCTCCTGGGAGTCTTATCTCATCAAATCCAGGAAGTAGTTTAGAACCCTTCATTTGTTTCCAAACCTCATCTATATTATTCTTAAATAAATCAACATCTATAAATGCGGCTATATCTATAGCAATTATAAAATGTCCTGTATTTGTAAAACTTGTAGCGTCTGCATTAAAATCAACTACCGCCTTGCCAAATGCTGCGCCATTAAGAGTTCCCGCTAATATACCAAACATCAAAGCTAATCCATAACCTTTTGCTTCACCTATTGGTAATAAAAAACCTTCACTTGATTTTGAGGGGTCGGTAAGAGGTTTTCCTTCTTTATCTATCATCCAACCAACCGGCATTTCTTCATTTCTTTGAATCTTTTCTTTTACCTTTCCATATGCAGCAACAGTGGTTGCCATATCTAATATAATTGGAGGCCTCTCATTGCTTGGTACGGTAATAGCAATAGGATTTGTTGAAAGTAAAAGATCTTTCCCTCCCCATGGCGGAACATGATTTGAACTACCAACAGCAACATATATTCCAATCATATTGTCTTTTAGGGGTATTCTTGCATATAATGAAGCAGGACCTGCATGATTGGAAGAATTCGCACCAACCCATGCTACACCATTCTCTTTTGCTTTTGCGACTGCTATATTAGCAGCTTTTTCCATAACTAAATGGCCCATGGCATTATCGCCATTTAGAACAGCCATTGCACTCTTTTCTTTTTCTATTTTAATATTTGGTACTTTATTAATACCTCCCGCCACTAATCTTTTAACATATTGAGGTAACCTAAATACACCGTGCGCATCACTCCCAATCATATCAGCCTCTGACATTAAACCCGCAATAATGTCACTATCATTTTCTGGAAGCCCTACTTTGAGTAATACATTGTTTATATATCCTTTTAAATGACTTCCACTTATATGTTTAAATTTCTCAACCATTGTAAATCCTTTGTCTTGAAAAATTATATCTAAAAATAAAAAAATCTAGATATGAATTTATTTATTATTTTGTTATTTAATGATATTCTAAAATTCAATAATAGGAAATAAATAAATGGTTGCATATTGGATTGCTAGAGCAAAAGTTGTAGATGAAAAATCTTATAAAAAGTACGCCGATAAAGCAGGTGGTATTGTGGAGAAATACGGTGGTAGTTTTCTTGCAAGAGGAGGAGATTATAAAATTATGGAAGGCACAGACCATTATACAAGATTTGTAATTGCAGAATTTCCAAATATGCAAATGGCTAATGATTGCTTCAATTCTGATGAATATAAAAATGCAGCAGTACACCGTAGAAATGGCGCAGGTGATGTTGAAATCATATTTGTTGAAGGTTCTTAAAAAAATATAAAGGAGAATAAAAAATGACTGCAAATATTATTAAATTTGAAGATAGACCGAATTTTGATCGTGGAGACGGAGTTTCAACAGCATTATTATATGGAAAAAATAATGCAGAAGGAACAATCTTTACCTCAGGATTTACAACATTCCCAACCGGAAGAGCAGCCCCGATGCACAGTCACAATTGTTGTGAACAAGTTTTAATAATTTCTGGTTATGGTGAAGTTGAATCAGGTGGTGTTAAAACGAAATTAAAAGCAATGGATAATTCATTTATCCCAGCGAATGTTCCCCATAGATTTAATAATATTGGTGATGAACCTCTTACTATATTTTGGATATATGGAGAAACTAATGTTACCAGAACTTTTACAGAAACAGGAGAAACAGTCCAACATCTATCTTCTGGAGATAAGGTAACTAAATGACAGCTCCTAAATACATAAATACATCTGTTATTGGTATCGGGCAAATGGGTCTCGGGATATCAAAGAATATTGATAAAGTTGGAATGCTTAAATCATTATTTGATACTAATTTGGAAGCACTTTCTGAATTCGATGGAAGAAATGATTTAATAATTAATCACCTATCTAATAGTGTCCAATCTTGTGATGTATTCATCTTCATTGTTCCAAGCACAAAAGAAATAAAAGACTTTCTTTTTACAAATGATACTATTCTTAAAATTAAAAAAGGATCCGTTGTAATTGATTTAACAACATCAAACCCTGAAGATAGCCTAAAGCTCTCCAAAGATCTCTCTGAAAAAGGTATCTACTATTTAGATTGTGGAATGACTGGAGGAGCATCAGGAGCAGACAAAGGAACTCTAACATTAATGATTGGTGGCGAGAACGAAATAATCGAAAAAGTTAAACCAATTCTCAAATCTTTTACAAATAATATATTTCATGTGGGTAAAACTGGATCTGGACATGCTCTTAAATTGATTCATAATATGGCTACACACAGTATTTTCCTGACAACAGTGGAAGCTGTGAGAAGTGCCGAAGTACTTGGAATAAATCCAAAAAAAGTAATTGAAGTCTTTAATTCGGGCAATGCAAGAAGTTATATATCTGAAGCTAGATTTCCAAATCATATATTATCAGAAACATGGGACGGAAGATCTCGAGTATCCAATCTATATAAGGATCTTAATATGGTAACCTCACTGCTGAATAAGATGGAGGTAAAATGTCCTTATGGTAATCTAACAACTGAAATACTAGAATCTGCTGTCAAGAAGGACCTTAAGGATACAGACTTTACAAAACTTTTTCTTGAATATTACAATTTATTAGACTGATTAATTAACAACCAATGTAAGGAATTTTTTTGTCAAAATATAAAATATATTGGGCTGGATATCATCCTGAGAAATCAGTACAAGCACAAAGTATATTATTTATTAAGAATGAATTAAAAAAAATATATGGCAGTGAGTTAGATTTTAAATTTGTTTCGGATATAGGTGATTTAAAATATAATGCATTAGATCTTTTGAGACTTGTAGAGACTGGTGAGATTGACTGCTGCTATTTTTATTCTAGTTACTTAACCGATCGAGCTAGAGAATTAAATTTATTTGAAATCCCATTCCAAATATCTTCAAGAAGGCATATTTATCAAATTCTAGATTCTGAGATTGGCCAATATTTATCTGAAAAGATTGAAAATAATTCTGGCTACAAAGTGTTGGGCTGGTGGGATAATGGTATACGCCATATGAGCTCTAATAAAATTCATATTAGATCATTAGAAGATTGCAAAAAATCTACAATTCGGATTGCGAAAAACGAGATGCATAAAATAGTATTTGAAAATCTTGGATTCAAAACAAAATTTGTTGATGTTAAACAATTACAAAATGCCATAATTAATAATGAAGTTGATACGCAGGAAAACCCGCTTACAAATATTATAAATTATGGGATTGAAGATTATCATCCCTATATAACAATGACATCCCATTTATTTGGAACGTCTATTCTATTATCAAATAAGCAAAAATACCAATCTTGGCCAGATTCATTTAAAACAAATCTTTCAAATGCCATTAAAAAAGCTACTAAATTTCAGAGGAAACTTGCATTTGATGAAGATGCAAGATGCTTGGAACACTTAAAGGAAAAGGGAACAAAAATTCAAGAGATGGATAAAGAGGTAAGAATGGAAATGAAAAGGATTTCCTTAAAATCTTCATTGCCAGAATTAAAGAAAATACCTGAAGAAATTCAAAAGAAATTCTTTAATGCTTTATAAATTAGAATATATCATCCATTCTATCAGGTAGGATAATTTCCTTACCCTCTTTTGCAGATAGATCCATTGCCATAGTCATTAAAAGGTTTCTGTGTCCATCTTGAGCTGTAGCGTGAGGAGTGCTTTGTCCAGTGCATAATTTAGTGTACCAAGTGTTTGTCTCTTCTCTCATTGGACCCCAAAATTGACCGCCTTGGATATCTCCAGCTGGATAACTTGTAAGAAAATCAACATGCCTTCCTTGTGGCGGTGCGTAATCACGAGAAGTATATCCAGCTCCTTGTGGAATATTTGAAGCAAGGACTAAATCACGATGTGTGTCCTCAATATCAATAACACCCTCAGAACCAACAATACCAATTTCAAGTCCATAAACAGAACCAGGCCATACCTCTGGCAATGCCCATGATATATTCATACTCCAAATTGTTCCATCGTCCATTGTAAATATCCCAAAAGTAGAATCTTTAGTTCCCCATTGACTTAGAACATTTTCAACTGACTTTGCATAAACACTAACTGGTTTCTTACCTTCCATTAACCACATTGACATATCAAGACTATGCGTACCTGAAACAACCATAGGAGTTAAATTCTGCCGGTCATTTGTTTTATTTATAGTTGCTATTGGAACCATTTTATTCATAAAGGCTCTTGTTACAACAGAATGTACATGACCAATTTGACCAGTAGTTAGCCTCTCCTTAACTGCAAGAAATCTTCTTCTAAAACGATTAGTATACCCCATCGCAGTATCAATATTATTGCTTTCAATTGCATCTATAATCTTTCTAGAGTCCTGTGGGTTGGTAGCTAACGGTTTTTCAATAAATAAAGAGTGGCCCATCTCTATAGCCTTTAAAGTAGGTTCTACATGAGCGTTCTCTTCTGTAGCAATTATAACAGCATCAACTTCGCTTCTATTTAATAGTTCATTAAAATCTGTTGTATAAAAATCTGCCTTACAGTCCGCAGATAATTTTTCAGCAGCATCCTTCCTAATATCACATAACCCAAGCCACTTTATACCGGGGTAATCTCTTGCTAATTCCGCTCTTATTCTTCCAATTGTGCCACAGCCAATTACAGCTAATCCTATATCTTTCATTTAATTTTGCTCCTGATCAAGTGGGTCTATATTCATCGGAAGAGTAACTGGTTCTCCTCTTTCAGCTGATAAATCAGCTGCCTGATATAATTCCATAACAACTCTAGCTTCCTGAGGTTTAACAACTACCGGTTTATTGAATAATATCGCATTAATGAAATTATTTGTTTCTTCTGCCATTGGACCAGCATTTACGTGAGCCACTGGCTCTCCTGGCATAGATGACATTGGATATTCAATACCCCTATCCCCTGTCATTATAGTAACATCACTATGACTATCATCTACCATAATTGCACCCTTTGATCCAATAAATTCCATCTTAGTGGATGAATAATTTGGATAACTTGGAGGCAAAACCCAACCAGCTCCAACTGTAACAACTGTCCCATCATCAAGAGTGACCATAATAAATTGACAGTCAGCTGAATTTGCATCCTTGATAAGAACTTTTTCGACTTGTTGGGAGTAAACACGAATAGGTTTTCTCGGAGCTAATACCCAGAGAGCATAGTCAAGGTCATGAGTGGCTTCCATAGCTGCCGGAGAAAGACGCGTTCTACCAACTATTCTCTTGGACAATGATGTTGTAATATTTCTTGTAATAAGAACACTTACAGGCTCACCAAGAGTTCCATCTAAAAATTTTTCACGGACATAAGCGTACTTAGAACGAAATCTTTGTGAATATCCTATTGTAAATTGTAACTTATTTTCTTCAGCTATTTTGATTAATTCATCAGCTTCCGTTAAAGTTCTTGCAATTGGTTTTTCAAGCAACACATGCTTTCCTGCTTCAAGAGCGTCTTTAGCTATCGAATAGTGAGTGCTTTCAGGAGTTGTTGAGATCATGATTGCGTGTATATCGTCATTATTGATTAATTCTTTGTAATCCGTAGTTGCTGTGACTGGGTTAGTAAGCGCACTTACTTCTTTTAGTCTATCTTCCCTAATTTCAGCGATATGTAACTGATCTACTAAACCATTTTTAGCACTAGCCTCAGCGCGAATACCACCGCACCATCCAGTTCCAATAATACCCACATTTAATCTATCCATAAAATCTCCCCTATATTTGTTAATAAATATATATCTATATTTAGAATTATTGTCCATGTGAAAATTATAAATATAAATAAAACATCCATAAAGTTTTAAAGAAATTTACATGAAATTTACATGAAATTTACTATTGATAACTTATTTTATATGATTATATTAGAATCAGAATTATTATAATTTGAATATCTATTTTATTTTAATATCTATAATAAATTTAAGAATTGGTAAGTGGTTTATTAGCATTCCAAAAATGATGAAACCTACAGACATAAAAAACCCTAATTATTTTCATAAAGTAGTTGATTGCCAATGGGCTTGTCCAGCACATACCCCTGTTCCCGAATATATTAGATTAATTGCCCAAAGAAAATATACAGAGGCGTATATGGTTAATTGGGAATCAAATGTTTTTCCTGGCGTTTTAGGAAGAACATGCGATCGACCATGCGAACCTGCTTGCAGAAGGGTAAGAGTTGAAGAAAAACCTGTTGCAATATGTAGATTAAAAAGAGCAGCGGCAGATAATAAAAATAATGTAGATTCCTATTTGCCCGAAATACCTAAAGTAAAAAACGGTAAAAAAATTGTTTTAATCGGAGGCGGCCCAGCATCTCTTACTGTAGCTCGCGATTTGATGCCACTTGGTTACGAATGCACAATATATGAAAAGGACCCTAAAGCTGGGGGTTTAATGAGAACAAATATACCCTCTTTTAGATTGCCTGAAGGCGTGATAGATGAAGAAGTTGATAGAATATTAGATTTTGGAATTATTAGAAAATTTAATGAAGAAATTACAAGCCTAAAAAATATATTGAACAGAAATTATGATGCTATATTTATTGGTACTGGAGCCCCCAAAGGAAAAGATCTCAATATCAAAAATAGATATGAATCAATTGAAAATATTCATATTGGAATAGATTGGTTAACGAGTGTAGCATTTAAACATACAGATAAAATTGGGAAAAGAGTTATTGTTATTGGTGGTGGTAATACGGCAATGGACTGTTGCAGAACTTCATTAAGACTAGGCGGTCTGGATGTTAAAGTTACAGTAAGGAGTCCTAAAGCAGATATGAAAGCCTCAGATTGGGAAATAGAAGAGGCAGAATTAGAAGGTGTTCCCATTTTTGATAATCATTCACCTAAAGAGTTCGTAATTGATAAAGGCAAATTAAAAGGTGTAATTTTTGAAAAGATGGTTGCTCATTATGATGATAATGGAAAAAGAACCTTAAAACCATCAGGTGATGAACCTGTTTTGTTTGAATGCGATGATGTAATTCTAGCTATTGGACAAGAAAATGCATTTCCTTGGATAGAAAAAGATGTTGGTATTAATTTCAATGAATGGGGCCAACCGATTGTTGACAAAACCACATTTCAATCAACATTATCTAATGTTTTTTTTGGAGGAGATGCCGCTTGGGGGCCAGAAAATATAATTTGGGCAGTTGCGCACGGGCATCAAGCTGCAATTTCAATAGATAATTATTGTAATAATACAGATTTATTGGACAGACCTGACCCAATTACCAATCTAATGAGCCAAAAAATGGGAATACATGAATGGTCTTATCCAAATGACATATCAAACTCAAATAGATTTGCAGTTCCTCATGCAGATCATAAACTTGCATTGAATAATATAAATGTTGAAGTAGAACTTGGTTATGATGAAAAACTTGCATTGGATGAAGCAAGCAGATGCTTAAACTGTGATATCCAAACGATATTTACTGAAAACTTATGTATTGAGTGTGATGCATGTACAGATATATGCCCAGTTGATTGTATTAATTTTATTCAAAATGAAGATGAAGATTCTTTGAGAAAAAGTCTAAGGGTTCCTGCAATTAATTTAAATCAGGACTTATATATATCAGATAATTTAAAAACAGGTCGCATAATGGCAAAAGATGAAGATATGTGTCTTCACTGTGGGTTATGTGCTGAGAGATGTCCTACTGGTGCTTGGGATATGCAAAAATTTACATACATAGAAACACAAGCTAAAGAAATTAAGATACTAGATTATGTCGAGTGATTCCGTATATAACGAACTTGTCCTTAAGTTTGCTAATGTTAATGGCTCTGGTTCAGCTAGTGCTAATGCGTTTTGCGCAAAAGCTCTATTTAGAATGGGGATACCTGTATCAGCTAAAAATATATTTCCTTCAAATATACAAGGTTTACCTACTTGGTATGAGATTAAGATATCTGAATCCGAAAAGCTTGCCAGACGTGATGGCATAGATATCTTTGTGGCTATGAATGCACAAACTTATGACCAAGATATTAATGAGGTAATTGAAAATGGATCATTTATATATGATTCAAGCTTATTAAGAGATTTTAAAAGAGATGACATAAATATTATTGGAATACCTATTGCAAAACTATGCGCAGATGCTTACACGGACACAAGACAAAGACAATTATTTAAAAATATAGTTTATCTTGGCAGCCTAAGTCTATTAATAGGCATAGATTTTGATATAATAAAACAACTTCTATCAGATCAATTTCATAACAAACCAAAGCTCATCGAACAAAATGTCAAAGCCTTAGAAATTGGGCGTAAATATATTGAAGATAATATAAAATATCCATTAAATAAACAGGTTAGAAAGTCTAATAAAAACACTAATAAGATTATGATAAATGGTAATGAAGCTGCAGCACTTGGAGCTATTTATGCTGGCGCCACAGTTGCGTCATGGTATCCGATAACCCCTTCTACATCATTAGTTGAAGCATTTGAAAAACATGCAATGAAATTAAGAAAAAATGAAGATGGAACAATTAATGCTGCAATTATGCAAGCTGAAGATGAATTATCTGCAATTGGTATGGCAATTGGGGCAAATTGGAATGGAGCAAGAGCATTCACTGCAACATCTGGACCAGGTATTTCCTTAATGAGTGAATTTATTGGTTTAGCATATTTCTCTGAAATACCCCTCGTCTTGTTTGATATTCAAAGAGGTGGTCCTTCCACTGGTATGCCAACAAGAACTCAACAATCAGATTTAATATCCTGTGCTTATGCATCACATGGAGATACAAAACAAGTTTTATTATTCCCATCAGATCCCAATGAATGCTTCCAATTTTCACTTGATTCTTTTGATCTCGCAGAGAAATTACAAACACCTATAATTGTTCTTAGTGATTTAGACATAGGCATGAATGATTGGGTTGTGGATGAACTTGAATGGAATGATCAATATCAACATGACAGAGGAAAAGTTCTAAATTCAGAAGAACTTGAAAATACAAAGGATTTTGGTAGGTACAAAGATGTTGATGGTGATGGCATCCCCTATAGAACAATACCTGCTACACATCCAGAGTTAGGAGCTTATTTTACACGTGGAACCTCACATAATGAGTATGGTGGGTATACTGAAAATGGGCTAATACATGCACAAACACTTGACCGCCTATCAAAAAAATTTAAAACAGCAGAAAATCTATTGCCTCAACCTAAGATTATTATTAATAGTAATAAAACCAAGATTGGTATTATTAATTTTGGCAGCACAACAAGGGCAATAAATGAATCTTTAGAATATTTATCGGGTAAAGGTATTGCTATTAACCATATGAGAATAAGATCATTTCCTTTTTCAAATAATATAAGGGATTTTATTGATCAACATGATATTATTTTTGTTGTAGAACAAAATAGAGACGCCCAAATGAAAACTCTACTAAAAACAGAATGCGATATTCCAATATCTAAATTGATATCAATCTTAAATTACGATGGAATGCCCTTAACATCTAAATTTATAATTGATGAAATAAATAAACATATAGAAGAAAATAAAGATATTAATGATCTTATATCGCCTCTAATAAAGATAGTTTAATAATGACATTTATAAAAAAACCTATATTTAGACATCCCTCCCTTCCAAAAAACGACCTAGGACTAACGTATAGGGATTACGAAGGATTAGTATCTACTCTATGCGCAGGATGCGGACATGATTCAATCACTTCATCAGTTATCCAAGCTTGTTATGATATGTCTCTTCCAGCTCATAAAATTGCTAAGTTATCCGGAATTGGTTGCTCTTCAAAAACAACGAATTATTTTCTAAATCAATCACATGGGTTTAATACTGTACATGGAAGAATGCCCTCTGTTGCCACTGGTGCAAATCTTGCAAATAGAGATTTAATTTATATTGGGGTATCTGGAGACGGAGATACTGCATCGATAGGATTAGGACAATACTGTCATGCAATTAGAAGGCAATTGAATCTTACTTATATTGTTGAGAATAATGGAACTTATGGATTAACTAAAGGTCAATTTTCAGCTACAAATGATAAAAATTCAAAAAATAAAAAAGGTAACGATAATCCTTTTGGTGCAATTGATTTAGCTTTAATGGCAATTGAATTAGGTGCAGGGTTTGTAGCAAGAAGTTTTTCTGGTGATAAAGAACAATTAGTTCCTCTGATAAAAACGGCTATTGCCTATAATGGCTTTTCATTAATTGATGTAATTTCTCCCTGTGTAACTTTTAATAACCATCAATACTCAACAAAAAGTTATGACTATATTAGAGAGCATAATGCAACTATGGGCGAATTGGACTTTATTCCTGAAAAAGATAGTATAGAAATCAATTATAAAGAAGGTGAAAATATTGATATTTCGCTTCATGATGGAACAAATATAAATCTACATAAATTAGATGCAAGTTACGATCCTAGGAATCAAAATGATGTAGTAAATAAACTAAGAAAATATAGAGGCGAAGGAAAAGTGGTTACTGGATTATTATACTTAAATGAAGAAGTTTCGGAGATGCATAAAGTACTTAATACATCAAAAACACCACTAAATGAAATTCCATTAGACACATTATGCCCAAGCCATGATGAGCTAAATAGCATAAATAAAAATTTTACGTAATTTTTTAGGTACTCTTCATATAAGATTAAATATCTTAATTTCATAAAAAATTATAATTAAATATAATCTATATATGTATTGCCCTGTTATCTACATCCAGTGCAGCTTCTTTTATACTCTCGGTTAATGTGGGATGCGCATGACATGTACGAGCAATATCTTCTGATGATGCTCCAAATTCCATTGCGAGAGCAGCTTCACCTATTAAATTACCTGCATCTGATCCAATTATATGTACCCCTAAAACTTTATCCGTAATCTTATTTGCTAATATTTTTACAAAGCCATCTGTATCTTGATTTACTTTTGCCCTACCATTTGCAATAAATGGAAATTTTCCAATAGAATAATCGATATCCTTATCTTTTAACTCTTCCTCTGTTAAACCAACACTAGCTATTTCAGGATCAGAATATATAACCGATGGAATAACATCATAATTCACATGCCCATGCTGATTTGCAATGATTTCTGCAACTGCTACTCCCTCTTCTTCTGCTTTATGAGCTAACATTGGACCTTTAATCACGTCACCAATAGCAAATATATTTTTAGCAGTTGTTTGATAACTTGTATTTACAATTATCCTACCTTTATCATCGGTAGTAATATCTAAATTTTCAATACCCAATCCTTTTGTATAAGGCTTTCTCCCAATTGAAAATAATATAACATCAGCACTGATATTTTCTTTATTATTTGTCCCTAAATCTTTAATCTGTAAAATTAAATTATCTTTATTTTTATCTACACTAATAAGACTCTTATTTAACAAAAATTCCATTCCTTTTTTCTCAAGAATTTTTTTAAGATTAAGTGCAGTTTCTTGATCAGTTCCCGGCAATATCTTATCACAATATTCAATAAATCTAACTTTGGATCCTAATCTCATCCATACAGAGCCTAATTCAATTCCAATATATCCAGCACCAATAATAACTAAATTTCTTGGGGCCTTTTCAAGAGACAACGCACCTGTAGAAGATAATATATTTTTTTCATTAATTTCTATTCCATTAAATTCATTTGGAATAGAACCTGTTGCTATTATTATATTTTTTACATCAATAATCTTTGAATTACTTTTGTTTTTAATAGATATTTTATTTTTACTAATGATCTCAGCAAGTCCATTAATTACCTCAATCTTATTCTTTTGAAATAAATATTTAATTCCGTTAGTGTTACTACTTATTACACTTTCCTTATATTTATGCATTTTCTTTAAATTAATTTTAGGGTTAGTTTCAATCCCCATAGAACCGTATTTATATTTAGAATTCTCATATAATAATGAGGCATGCAACAGTGCTTTTGATGGAATACATCCAACATTCAGACATGTTCCACCATAACTACTATTCTTTTCAATTAAGGCGACTTTCTTTCCTAATTGTGCTAACCTAATTGCACATACATACCCACCAGGTCCAGATCCTATTATAGCTGCATCATATATAATATCCGTCATTAAAAAATACTCACTTATTTGATTAATAAATAACTTAAAATAAATTCAATATATTTCCAATTGGATCAGAAATACTTCTTTTAACATGTTCTAAAAAACTTACAGCTTCTGAGCCATCTATTATTCTATGGTCATAGCTCAATGCAAGATACATCATTGGTCTAATCTCTATTTTATCATTTATTACAACAGGTCTTTTTTCAATTTTATGCATCCCAAGAATCCCAGATTGAGGAGCATTTAAAATTGGCGTTGACATTAAAGAACCATAAATCCCTCCATTTGTAATTGTAAAGGTACCGCCCTGCATGCTATTTATTGAAAGATTATTATTTCTGGCAGATTTACTCAAATTGTTAATTTCTTTTTCAATATCAGAAATTTCTAAATTCTGCGCATTCTTTATAACAGGAACAACAAGTCCTTTATCAGTTCCCACAGCAATACTTATATTATAATAGTTTTTATATATAATATTATTATCTTTAATCTGTGCATTTACTGTAGGATATTCTCTTAAAGCTTCTACACAAGCTCTTACAAAAAAACCCATATATCCTAATTTAACTCCATGTTTACTTTGAAAAGAGTCTCCATGTTGTTCTCTTATTGATATTATTGATGACATATCAACTTCATTAAAAGTTGTCAAAATTGCAGCAGTATTTTGGACTGTTTTTAATCGATTTGCTATTGTTTGTCTTAATTTTGTTAATGGAACTATTTTCTCTAAATTAGAATCAGGGATTGTATTAAGATCGTTTGAAGAGCTATCATCTTCTTTTTTTAATGCACTTAAAACATCTTCCTTAAGGATTTGTCCTCTTTTTCCAGATCCAACAATAGAGTCTAAATTCAAATTATTTTCAATTATTAATTTATTAGCTGAAGGAGATGGATTGATATCTTCTTTTTCTTCTTTATTTTTTATATCTTCAACAATTTTGTTATCATTATTTTCTATATCTTGGTTATTTATAGCAGTAACTCCATCAACTATTAGTCCAATAATAATCCCAGGTTGTACTGTATCCCCTTCTTTGAATAACTGTTCCTTTAGGACCCCAGATTTAGGAGAAGTAACTTCTACAGAAACTTTATCAGTTTCTAATTCTGCTATTATTTCATCCATTAAAACAGTTTCACCTGTTTTTTTTAACCACTGTGTAATTGTTGCTTCAACAATTGATTCACCAAGTTCCGGTACTTTAATATCAGCAGACATTATATTTATCCTTATTTATTAGAAAATATTATATTTATAAATTTATCTATTTGTTTTTTGTGATCACTCATTAATCCTGTAGCTGGCGATGCAGCAGCTGATCTACCAACATAAATTAATTTCTTTTGTTTGAATTTAATATGCTCTAGGGCTAACTCAATATTAGGTGCTATAAATGCCCATGCGCCCATGTTTTGTGGTTCTTCTTGACACCATATAATTTGTGCATTTTTAAATTTCTCTAATTGTTTTATTAAAGCTTTCATTGGAAAAGGATATAATTGCTCAATTCTCATAAGATAAATATCATTTGAAGGTTTGTTTTTTCTTGCTTCATATAGATCAAAATAAACTTTACCAGAACAAAGAACTAACTTTTTAATTTTGTTTTCTGGTAACAAATTATTATGATCCTGATCCCATAATATTCTATAAAATGATTTATCTGTAGCAAAATCACTAATATTTGATACTACATTTTTATTTCTAAGAAAACTTTTTGGAGTCATTAAAATTAGAGGTTTTCTAAAATTTCTATGTATTTGTCTTCTCAGTATATGAAAATAATTACATGGCGTTGTGCAATTTGCTACTTGTATATTATCTTCTGCTGCCAATTGCAAAAATCTTTCTAATCTAGCAGATGAATGTTCAGGTCCTTGACCTTCATATCCATGAGGTAATAATAATACTAGACCACACATTCTTAGCCACTTTGCTTCACCTGATGCAATAAATTGGTCAATGATCACCTGGGCTCCATTAGCAAAATCTCCAAATTGTGCTTCCCACATAGTTAAAACCTTAGGTCTAGCCGAACTATAACCATATTCGAAACCTAATACTGCTTCTTCTGAAAGCATTGAATTTATAACTTCAAATTGAGCTTTATTTTTTGAAATATTATTAAGAGGTATATATCTGTTCTCATTTTCTTGATCTATTAATACAGAATGCCTATGAGAGAAGGTTCCGCGTTCTGAGTCTTGTCCAGATAATCTTACCGAAAAACCTTCATTCAACAAACTACCAAATGCAAGGGATTCTGCGGTAGCCCAATCTATACCTGAGCCTTCATTAAGAGACTTAATTCTAGCATTCATAATTCTTTTAAGAGTAGGATGAATATTAAAATTTTCAGGTAGTTTTGTTAATTCTTCACCAATTTTATTTAATGTCTTAATTTCTACCCCCGTATTACCTCTTCTCTCTCCTTCTCCTGCAAGTCCTAAACCACTCCAAGCACCATCTAGCCAATCAGCCTTATCAGGCTCATATTGAGTGGATAGATCAAATTCATTAGATAATAATTCTCTAAATTCTTTTCTTTTTGTTTCAAAAAATTCTTCGTTTATAACTCCCTCAGAGATTAATTTTTTACTATATATCTCAGTAACTTTTGGATGATGTTTTATATTTTTATACATTAAAGGTTGAGTAAAAGAAGGTTCATCACCTTCATTATGCCCAAACCTTCTATAACAAATCATATCAATAACAACAGGAATATTAAATTTTTGTCTAAATTCAGTGGCAACCTTTGCAACATAAACAACAGCTTCAGGATCATCTCCATTTACATGAAAGATTGGCGCATCAACCATTTTTGCTACATCAGACGGATATGGTGAGGACCTAGCATACCTTGGTGATGTAGTAAATCCTATCTGATTATTTATAATAAGATGAATAGAACCTCCAGTTTTATGTCCCTTTAAACCAGATAAACCAAAACATTCCGCAACAACACCTTGCCCTGCAAAAGCTGCATCACCATGTATTAGCAATGGCATAATCTTATTTCTTAGTTTATCACCCATCCTGTCTTGTTTAGCTCTAACTTTTCCAAGAACTACGGGATTAACAATTTCTAGATGGGATGGATTAGCGGCTAAAGATAAATGCACATTATTTTCATCAAAAATACGATCTGAAGAAGATCCAAGATGATATTTTACATCTCCAGTTCCTTCGACTTCTTTTGGATTGGATCCACCGCCCTGAAATTCATGAAAAATTGCTTTTAAAGGTTTTTTCATTACATTTGCAAGGACATTTAATCTTCCACGATGAGGCATTCCTATAACTATTTCTTCAACACCAAGATTGCCACCTCTTTTTATTATTTGCTCTAAAGCGGGAATTGCTGATTCACCTCCGTCTAAACCAAACCTTTTAGTTCCAGTATATTTAATACTTAAGAACTTTTCAAATCCTTCAGCTTCAATTAATTTATTTAGGATCGCTTTTTTACCTTCGTTAGTGAATGTAATTTCTTTATTTACACCCTCAATTCTTTCTTGAATCCATGATTTTTGTTCTGGATCTGCAATATGTGCAAATTCGACCCCAATAGTAGAGCAATATGTCCGTTTTAAAATAACCAACATTTCATTAATTGTTGCAAACTCTAAACCCAAAACAAAATCAATAAATATTTTTCTATCCCTATTTTTATTATCAAATCCGTAAGTTTCCGGCCTTAATTCGGGATGGTTTGATTTTTCTTGTATGTTTAATGGATCAAGATCTGCTATT
The DNA here is from genome assembly GCA_029245795.1 of Hyphomicrobiales bacterium. Taxonomy (GTDB): domain Bacteria; phylum Pseudomonadota; class Alphaproteobacteria; order Rhizobiales; family TMED25; genus TMED25. Next base: position 26,052 of record JAQWOP010000003.1, on the reverse strand, counting down.
AGATGTCCCCTCATCCTGTAAGCCCTAATCATCATTAAAGCTCTAATTGAATCTATCGTTGCAGTCCTAATTTGGCTGGAGGATAAGGATGGCTTTACTTCTTTTCCTATTCCATTGAGTTTATTCTCAATTTCTGATTTGAGTGTTTCTATTTCTTTAATATTAGAATAAGACTGATATTCTAATTTAGGCCAAATTGGCTGATCCAATGAACTATTATCCTCCTCTGGCATACTCGAGAAGAAATCCTGCCAACTTTCATCTACAGAAGAATTATTTTTTTTATATTTTGAGAATAAGCTTTCAATATAGCTTGAGTTTGAGCCATATAAAAATGAAACATCATTTTCGTTTTTATTTTTCTTTTTATCAAGCATTAGATACCAATTATAAATTCAGATAACATACGAACTATATACCTGTTTTAGAATTGTTATAATTCAAAAATTTTTTTATTATAACAAGATTTGTTAGTTTTATTTTTATTAGATGTCAAGAGAAGTATTGTCTAGTGAATATATATATTATCAAGGTTAATTATTGATCTAATTACTATCAGTTTTATTTATAAAAATAAATAGAAATAAGTATATAAAAAAACAATTATTATAACTCTTATATTCTTAATTTTTTTTATAATATAAATATCACTTGCCCATTTGATATAAGTGATATTAAATAACTTATTTATATTTACTTATCTTTATGTAAACAGTTATATGTCAGAAAAAAAAGCCATAATAAAAGTTACAGATTTATATAAAACATTTGGAGATTTAAAGGTCTTAAATGGAGTTAGTCTCAGTGCATATGCAGGACAAGTAATTAGTATAATTGGTACATCGGGATCTGGAAAATCAACACTCCTACGATGTATAAACCTTCTCGAATACAGTGATTCTGGCGAAATACTATTTGAAGATGAAAAGATCATTTGGGAGAATAATAAAAATCATAGAATTCCTGCTAATAAATCGCAGGTTATTAGACATAGAACAAAAATATCAATGGTCTTTCAGCAATTTAATCTTTGGTCACATATGAATGTAATGCAAAATATTATAGAAGCTCCAATATCAGTTCTCGGTAAGTCAAAAAAGGAAGCTCAGGAAAAAGCTATTGAATTATTACAAAAAGTTGATCTATATGACAAAGCCTATGAATACCCACTCAATCTTTCTGGTGGCCAGCAACAAAGAGCAGCAATTGCTAGAGCTCTTGCTATGGAACCTGATGTAATCCTTTTTGATGAGCCAACATCTGCCTTAGATCCTGAATTAGAACAAGAGGTAATCCAAGTGATTAAAAATCTGGCAGAAGAAGGTAGAACAATGATACTTGTCACCCATGATATGAAACTTGCAAAAGATGTATCTAACTATATACTATTTATTAATAATGGGTTAATCGCCGAAGAAGGTGATCCTGATAGTATTTTTAAAAATACAAAAACTGAAAGATTAAAGAAATTTCTTGAATCGACCAACTTTAATTAACAATGAAAGGAAATAAAATGAAAAAGATCATTTTATCAATGTTTGTATTAGCTATGTTAATTTTACCTGTATCTGCTGATACAATTAGAATGGGTACCGAAGGCGCATATCCTCCATATAATTTTATCAATGATAATGGTGAAATTGATGGTTTTGAAAGAGATCTTGGAGATGAGCTTTGTGAAAGAGCGAAACTTGATTGTGAATGGGTTCAAAATGATTGGGACTCAATTATACCAAATCTTCTTTCGGGAAATTATGATACAATTATAGCAGGAATGAGCATTACAGATGAAAGAGATGAAGTTATTGATTTCACTCAAGATTATCTGCCACCTGATCCATCTTCATACATTACACTTAGCTCTGGTAATAAGGCTGCCTATATAGGAGTTGTCGCCGCTCAAACATCCACTATTCAGGCAAGCTACATTGCAGAGTCTGGTGCTATTTTAGTGGAATTTGCAACACCAGATGAAACTATTTCTGCGCTTAGAAATGGTGAGGTAGATGCAGTAATGGCCGATAAAGCATTTCTTTCGCCAATAGTCGCAGAGTCAAATGATGAACTTAAATTTATTGGAAAAGATGTGTTTATCGGTGGTGGTGTTGGTATGGGTATTAGAGAGTCAGATAACTCTCTAAAAGATACCTTTAATGCCGTAATAACCTCAATGAAGTCAGACGGAAGTCTTAATGCTCTAATAGATAAATGGGATATTTCAGAAGGTAGATATTAATCAATACCTTAGATATTTATCTACAATCCAGGGGGCATTATGCCCCCTAAAAATTCTGTGATTATATGTTTGAATATTGCTCTGAACCAGGTATCTTAGCTACTTTTGATTGGTTTAGCTGTTATCTGACGAACGGAAAACATCTTTTATTTTATAAATCATTTGCTTTAATTATTCTATTACTGTTAATCACAGCACCATTAGCTATTTTTCTTGGGCTTATAGCTGCAGTTGGAATAAAATCAAAAAATTTTTTATTAAGAATTATTAGCAAAACTTATGCAAATATCGTCAGAGGTATTCCAGATATAATCTTCTTTTTATTTATACCAATAACAATTGATCAAGTAATTGAATTTACAAGACATAAGATTAAATGCCAAGATATTATTGGAAGTGTTTGGCAGGGCAATGATTTCATAGTGTGTAATATTGCAAAATTACCACTCAATTCAGATCCACAATGGATACATGACTTATATGGTTTCTCTTTAGCCATTTTATCTTTTACATTGGTATATGGTGCCTTTGCGGCAAATACTTTCTATGGTGCTATAAATTCTGTTCCCCAATCCCAAATTGATACAGGAAAATCATTTGGTATGAATAGAAGACAAATTTATTTCAGTATTATCTTTCCTCAAATGTGGAGATATGCGCTTCCAGGTTTGTCTAATTTATGGATGTTATTAATAAAATCAACCCCACTTCTCTTTTTACTTGGTATTCAAGATATAGTTTTTTGGGCAAGAGAGCTCGGAGGGTCAAAAACATCTATTTTTCAATACCCTCATTCTGATTGGCGTGTTTGGTATTTTATAGCATTATTAGTATTTTACCTACTTCTCACAAAGATAAGTGAGAATATTATTAAAAGAATATCTAATAAATTATATATCCCAATTTAATAGGTAATTAATGTACTGTGAAACAACATTTGATAATTATGCATTTAGATCTTTAGGCTTAGGAGAAAGAATTCTTCCTAAGACCGATATAACACTCTGTGATCAAATTATCTTAATTGGTAGTGGAATAATTTGGAATTTATATTTTTGCATTATAGCACTTACCTTAGGTTTTATTTCTGCAATAATTATAGCTATTATTAGAAATAATAATTATCCTATTCTAACAAGAGTTACTAATATTTATGTTTTTATTTTTAGAGGTTCTCCATTATTTATACAGTTCTTTTGCGCTTATGAAATATTTGTTCTCCTTCCAAAGATTGGTCTGGATATAAATTTATTATTTACTACGATCACACTCCAAACTAGTTGGTTAACGAAGGCATGGTTAGGAGCCTTAATAGTCTTATTTTTAAATACAACTGCTTATAGTTCTGAAATATTTTATGGAGCTCTTAAATCAATTCCAAAACATGACATTGAAGCGGCGGATGCCTTCGGATTATCAAATTACATAAGATATAAGAAAATCATCATACCTACTATGCTGAGAAATTCATGGTCTTCATACACAAATGAGGCCATCTTTCTATTCCATGCGACAACATTAGTCTTTTTTAGTAGTTTCCCAGCCTGGGGGCAATCTGGTGATGCTTTGTATTATGCTAATTATTTTGCAGATAAAACATTTAATCCATTTATCCCTTATCCAATAATTGCTGCTTATTTTATATTTATTACTTTGATACTAATTATAATATTTAAAGCAATAAATGTTTATTTTAATAGACACTTGCCTAAAGAAAGAAAAAGATCTATTAATTTCTTAACTAATATGATTAGATGAAAAAAATTTAACCTTTAATTGACTTTGTTTCGTATATCTTAGAGATAAAATAAATAATTTTTGAATAAATAGCTAAACTAAGTAAAATGATTAAAAACAAGTCTGTAATATGGTCCCTTCTTATTATCCTAATTATAGCGGGTTGGATTGGCTCTGGTTACTGGAATGATCAAGATAACAAAGAAATTGAACCACCAAATCAAATTAATTCCTCTCCAAATGTTGATGTAAGATATATAATAAGTGTAAAAAATTCATTTAATGATGTTTTTAAAATACTAGCAAAAACTGAGCCGGAAGCAATAGTTGAACTAAGGGTTCAAACTGAAGGAATTGTGAATGATATTTTTTTTAACAAAGGTTCTTTTGTTGAGAAAGACCAAATTATATGTAAATTAAATGAAAATGATAAACCTGAAATTTACCAAGCAGCCCTTTCAAAATACGAAAAAACAAAAGTAAATTTATCTTTAGCTGAAAATGAATATTTAAATGCTGCAAAAGCAAAATACTTAGATGCTGAAATCAAATATATATCGCTGAAAAAACTAGTAGAAAATGGTTTTGCATCAAGAAATAGCCTAATAACTGAAAAAAGTAATTATGAGTTGGCAAAATCTGATCTTACGTTAGCAGAAAATAATATTTCAATAGAAAAAACAAATATTAAAATAGCAAAAGCAGAACTTAGTAGCGCAAAAATAAATCTAGATCACATAAATACTATCGCTCCATTTAGTGGGATTATTGATGATATTAATCTTGAAGTTGGAGAGCTAGCGCAAAAAACTGATATTTGTGCCGTTTTGATAGATCAAAATCCTATAATTGTATCAGGAAGTGTTTCTGAAAAAAATGTGTCAAACCTAAAAACTGGAATGCCCGCCCGAGCCAAACTCATCAATGGCAACTATGTAGAAGGTAAAATACGATATATCTCTAATCTTGCAGATATCAATACAAGATCATTCCGTTTTGAAGTAGAAATTAATAACCCAAACAATAACATTATGATTGGAACTACTACTGAGATATTTATTGATAGAAAGATAGAGAATACTCATAAAATCCCATCTTCCATACTTAACTTAAGTGATGATGGCGAAATTGGTGTCAAAATAATAGATCAAGATAATATTGTTCAATTTATTCCTGTTGAAATTATTAATCTCAATAATGATGGGGCATTTATCTCAAATCTTCCTGATAAAATTAAGATAATTACTGTTGGACAAGATTATGTTATGTCAGGTGAAACAGTAAATGGTGTCTTAGATACTAAGAATTATAATGACTAAGTTTTTAGATATTTTACATTCACAACCTAGAACAATATTAACGCTGTTGTTTGCTTTAATTGTTGGAGGAATATATTCCTATATAAGCATCCCAAAAGAAGCTAATCCTGATATTGAAATACCCGTATTTTATATTTCAATATCCCAAGGTGGAATAAGTGCACAAGACTCAGAGAGATTAATCCTCAGACCAATAGAAAATAAAGTCAAGGGAATGGATGGTTTAAAGGAAATCCAATCCATTGGTGCAGAAAATTACGGTGCAGTAATATTAGAATTTGATATAAATATTGATAATGAAAAAACTCTTGCAGATATAAGATCCAAACTATCTGAAATAGAATCTGAACTACCTGAAGAAGCCAATGAGCCAAAGGTTACTGAAATAAATTTTAGCCTAATCCCTTCAATTGTAATTACAATATCAGGTAATGTTCCAGAAAGAACACTTAATAAATATGCAAATAATCTCCAAGATGCAATAGAGGAGATTGATACTGTTTTGAGTGCAGACTTATCAGGATCAAGAGATGAAATAGTTGAAGTTATAATCAACACATCTAAGCTTGAATCATATAATTTAACTGCAATAGATCTTATAAACGCGATTAATTTAAATAATAGGGTTATCTCAGCAGGATCAATAGAGAGTGATAATGGTAAATTTAATATCAAAGTACCAGGTCTCTTTAAATCAATTACTGATGTGTATTCTATTCCAGTCAAAAGAAATGGTGATATTATAATTACTCTTGGTGAGATAGCTGAAATAAAAAGAACTTATGCAGACCAAACTGATTTTAGTAAATTTAACGGCAAACAAGCTATTTCTATAAATGTTGTCAAGAGGCTTGGGACTAATATCATCGAAAATAACAAAAAAGTAAGAGATATTGTCCAAAATTATACAAATACTTGGCCTGAAATTATCGAAGTAGACTATTCTTTTGATCAATCTAATAATATATTTGAGGTATTGAAATCTCTGGAAGCCGCAATTTTAACAGCAATTGTTCTAGTTATGATTACAATTATTGCGGTCCTTGGTATTGGTCCGGCATTATTAGTAGGCTTTGGAATCCCAATAACTTTTACAATAAGTTTTTTAATTATAAACCTGCTAGGTATGACAATAAATATTATGGTGCTTTTTGGCTTAGTATTGACTGTAGGAATGCTTGTTGATGGCGCAATCGTTGTTGTTGAATATGCAAAAAAACTAATAGAAAAGGGTATTAATAGAAAAGTAGCATTCCTGAATGCATCAAAAAGGATGTTATGGCCAATTATCTCTTCAACTGGTACTACTTTAGCTGCCTTTTTGCCTATGTTACTATGGCCAGGTGTAGCAGGGCAATTTATGAGTTATCTTCCAATAATGGTTATTATTGTACTCAGCTCAGCCCTAGCAACAGCTCTTATTTTTATACCGGTATTGGGATCATTAGGCAGTGTTAATAAAAAAAATGATATTCCAATTAAGGAGTCTATATTAAAAGTTAGCCTATACGTTAGAACATTAAGTTTTTTAATACATAGACCTTTTTTAGTTATTATAAGTGCAATCTTATTAGGATACGTAATTCTGAGTAGTTTCATTAAATACAATAATGGTATTGATTATTTCGTAGATCAAGAACCTGAAGAGGCAGTAATTTTCATATCAGCCAGAGGAAACTTATCATTAACTGAAACAAAATCTTTAATTGAAGATGTTGAAAGTAGGATCATAAACATATCTGGAATAAAAAATTTCAATACCAAATCTAACATACAAGATAATAGTAACCCTGGTGATCAACAAGATAAACCGGTTGATGCTATTGGGCAAATAAGTATCGAATTTGAAGACTATAAACTGAGAAATAAAGCAAAATATATTTTTGAAGAAATAATTACAAAAACAAAAGATATTCCTGGCGTTAATATTGAAATTAGAAAAATCGAAGGTGGACCGCCTACTGGGAAGGATATTAGGCTTGAAATAACTTCAACAGATTATAAAGCCGCAGATGAAACCACAAAAATAATAAGAAACTATTTTGAAAATAATGTTATTGGGATAATTGATATTGAAGATACAAGACCGCTACCCGGCGTCGAGTGGGCAGTAGATGTTGATCGAGAAAAAGCTGGTATTTATAATACTGACATTTCAACAATTGGTTCAGTAATTAGACTTGTGACAAATGGTATACTTGTTGGTAATTATAGACCTGATGACTCAGAAGAAGAAATTGAGATTCGAGCGCGTCTTCCTGAGATTGATAGAAATATAGATCAAATAGAAAAACTAAAGATAGAAACAATTGATGGTTCAATTCCAATTGGAAACATTATCACTAAGTCATACAGAAACTCTGTTCCAACAATAAATAAACTTAATGGAAAATTTGCGTTTGTTGTTAAAGCCAATACTGAAAATGATGTAAATACTGATCAAAAAGTCAAAGAGATAAATCTGTGGTTATCTAGCCAAGAATGGCCAGAAAATATTAAGTTTAAATTTAGAGGTGCAGATGAAGAGCAGAAAGAAGCTGGTGCGTTTCTTGGAAAAGCAGCTGTTGCAGCTTTAGCGCTTATGTTCATAATACTAATAACTCAATTTAATAGCTTTTATCAAACTTTTCTTACCTTGTTTACCGTAATTCTATCAGTTTTTGGTGTCATGATAGGAATACTCTTAACAGGACAAACTTTTTCAATTATCATGACTGGAACTGGTATTGTTGCACTAGCTGGTATTGTCGTGAATAATTCAATAGTATTTATTGATACTTATAATACGAATATCAAGGAGATGAATGATCCAATAGAAGCTATCCTACAGACAGCAAGTGAGCGTCTTAGACCAATATTATTAACAACTATCACTACAATTATGGGTCTAATTCCAATGGCTACCCAGATTACTTTTGATTTTATAGATAGAGATATATTAATGGGTGGAATAACCTCATCTTGGTGGGTGCAAATGGCAACTGCGATTATATTTGGATTATCTTTTTCTACAATACTGACATTAATTTTATTACCAACTATGTTGGCTTTACCAACCATAATAAAAAAAAGAGTTTATGATCCTGGAACCATTAATATCTGACCAGGAAATATCAGATCAGGGTCAACTATCTGATTTGAATTAGCTAAGTATAAGACTGTATATTGCATTCCAGAACCATACTTTGTTCGAGAAATATTCCACAAATTATCTCCTGGTTTGATTGTTATAGAATTTAATTGGAAATCATTTGTAAGATCGTCAAACAGACTAGTGAATTTTGTCTTTGTTCGAGCGATAACAAAGTTACCGTCGCCTATCATATCAGCTCTAATTTCATAGTCACCTGGGATAATATTTTCTTTTATATTTAAAGTCCATTTTCCAAAGTCATCAGACCTTGTAGTACCTACATACTTGTTATCTATATAAGCATTTATATCAGTATTCACTTCGGCATTACCGCCCAAAATTAACTTTTCTTCATTATAATCAATAGTTCTGATATTAACTTTATTTTCATCCTGTAAGAAGGATGGGTCATCAGACAGAATCTGACTTGCTTTATCTTCTTGAGTTAATAAAACAATATCGTTATTATTTTTTTTGCCATTTTCTATCAAATACTCATACTCAACCTGATTAGGCATTATTGTTACGACTTGATCAGAAAATATTTCAATATCATCTAAATTATTTGCTGATGAAACTGTCAAATTAAGTATTTCGTTTGGTATTTTCTCGTCAATAATAATAACCCACTGTCCATTTTTATCAGCCTTACCTTCGCCTATAAGTATTCCTTCATTATATATCCTAATTATTTTATCTGGTTCTGACCTACCTGCTAATACTGATGCTCCATCCCTATCAATTCTAACAATATCAAATGAACTATTTTGTATATTTTCTATTTGTTTATCAGCTAACTTATTTTCAATAATATCACCCGTCACATCATCAATAATTACAACCTCAACAGGTTCTATGTTTGTGCTTTCATTAGATATAATTATTTCTTCTTCTTTAATATCACCCGTCACATCATCAATAATTACAACCTCAGCAGGTTCTATGTTTGTGCCTTCATTAGATGAACTAGATTCTTCTTGATCTGATGCATCCTTTGTTACTGTATATTGAAAAAAAATAAGTAATACTAATAAAGCAGAAGATAATACTAAATAAAATATTTTTTTGTTATTAAACATTAGCAACTCTAACTATAAATAATTTTTCTATTATAGTATTATAATGAACAATTAAAAGTTTTTTTGTTTGTATACAATAAATAGAAACTAAATAAATAATGGATAAAAGAAAATGATAAAAAATATCTGTGTTTTTTGTAGCACATTTAATCCTGATAATAGGTTTCTTAAGGAAGTAGAAATTTTAGGTAAATTATTTGCAAAAAAACAGTTGAATGTTATATATGGAGGTGGAGATAAGGGCTTGATGGGCCTCCTTGCAAAATCTGTTATTGATAATGGTGGAAGTATAACTGGAATAGTTCCAGAGTTTTTAATAAATGCAGTAAAACCAACTCCCGGACTATCAAAATTAATCATTGCAAAAGACATGCATGATAGGAAAATGAAGATGTATTCATTATCAGATGTATTTTTGACTCTCCCTGGCGGTATTGGAACATTAGATGAAATGACTGAAGTGCTGACATGGAATCAACTCAAAATTCATAACAAAAAACTTATAATCGCTAATTTTGAAAATTACTGGTTACCATATATAAATCTTCTCAATCATTTAAACGATAATAAATTCCTAAAAGACCAGAGTCGTCTGAACTATCTTATGGCTAATGATCCTAATGAAATTCTCAATTTAATAGATACAATATAAAGATTTAGTTATTAATAGCTTTTGAATGAACTAACTTGTAATTAATGGCATCAAATAGTGCTTGAAAAGAAGCATCAACAATATTAGATGAAACACCTATAGTAACCCATCTTTCATTTGTTTTCGAATCTGAAGATTCCACTAAAACTCTTGTCACTCCTCCTGTTCCCCCTGACAGGACTCTAACCTTATAATCAACTAATTGCATATTACTTAGATACTTATTATATTTTCCAAGATCTTTTCTTAATGCATTATCTAAGGCATTTATAGGGCCATTCCCTTCACCAGAAGAAATATATCTCTCCCCATCAAGCTCTATCTTCACTGTAGCCTCAGAAACAGTAATTAATTGACCTTTTGCATTATTACGTCTTTCAACCATTGTCCTAAAACTTTCAACTTTAAAGAATTCTGTCTCTTTTCCAAATATATGTCTTGATAAAAGTTCGAAAGATGCATGGGCACTTTCATAGGTATAACCAACTGCTTCTCGTTTCTTTACTATATTCAATAATTCAGCTATTCTTTGATCATCTTTTTTTATCTCAATTCCAATATCATTTAAGGTAGCCATAATATTAGATTTTCCACCTTGATCAGAGATTAGAAGCTTTCGCTCATTTCCAATAGACAAAGGATCAACATGTTCATAAGTTTTTGGATCTTTTACAATGGCGGAGGCATGAATCCCCGCTTTTGTAGAAAATGCGCTGTCACCTACATATGGTGCTTGTTTATTTGGTGCTCTATTAATTATATCATCAATAATTAAACTAGTTTTACGAATGTCCTTTAGTGAGTCATTACTCACAGAAATATTAAATTTTTTATTAAATGTTTCTTTTAAGATTAATGTTGGAATTATTGATATCAAATCTGCGTTACCACATCTTTCACCAATACCGTTCATGGTACCTTGTATTTGTCTTACACCTGCAATTATTGCAGCAAGACTATTTGCTATAGCATTTCCAGTATCATTGTGCGCATGAATACCAAGATTAGCTCCCGGAACATCTAGACATATATCCTCAACAATCTCTTTTAACTCATGTGGCAAGGTTCCACCATTTGTATCACATAAAACCACCCATCTAGCTCCTGAATCGTAAGCGGCTTTAACACATTCCTTTGCATAAGATTTATTATTTTTATAACCATCAAAGAAATGCTCACAGTCAACCATAACTTCTTTATGAGTTGTTATAGCTTTTGATACTGATTCATTAATTGATGTAATATTTTCATCCAAAGAGCATCCTAGGGCTTTTTCAACATGAAAATCCCATGATTTTGCAACAAAACAAATTGCATCAGTTTTATAAGCTATCAAATTTTTAAATCCTGAGTCATTTGATATTGAACGCCCTGGCCTTTTAGTCATTCCAAAAGAAACAAATTTGGAATTAGCTAGTTTTGGTGCAGAACTAAAAAAATCATTATCAGTAGGATTTGCTCCTGGATAACCACCTTCAATATAATCAACACCTAAATCATCTAATATTATTGATATTCTTTGCTTATCTTCTACTGTAAAATCAATTCCTGGGGTTTGATTTCCATCACGTAATGTTGTGTCAAATATGAATATATTCTCTTTTTTCATTCAAAAAATTCCCAGGTTGTTCCATTATCTATATCTTGAAGTTTTATTCCCATTTTTTCAAGCTTATTTCTTATTTCATCTGATTTTTTATAGTCCTTATGCTTTCTTGCCTCATTTCTTTCATTAATTAAGGCCAAAACTTCTGACTCATTAATATTTTTTCTTGAATCTTCCTTATTTTTGGTTTGTTCGTATGAATAGTCTACCAAACCCAATATTTCTATCGAATTTTGAAGTTTCTCATATTCTTTATTAGAATAATAGCTATGCATATGACTAAGAGCTTGAGGAGTATTGAGATCATCTAGCAATGAATTATAAACTTCTTCAGGTAAATTCTCTTTATGAACTTTACTAGATATTGGATTTAGCTTATCAGACCATTTCTTTAATATACTTTTTGACTGTTGAAGGTTCTTTTCTGTCCAATCAATTGGCTGCCTATAATGTGTACTCAGCATAGCTAATCTTATAACCGATCCTGAAAAGTTATCTAAAATATCGCAAAGAGAAACAATATTACCAGTTGATTTTGACATTTTTTTTCCTTCAAGATTTAAACTTCCATTATGTAGAAAAAAATTTGCCATTTTCTTAGTCGAATGATAAGAGCAAGATTGTGCAATTTCATTCTCATGATGAGGAAAGATTAAATCAATTCCGCCCCCATGAATATCAAATACATTTCCAAAATATTCAGATGACATTGCAGAACACTCTATATGCCATCCAGGCCTTCCCTTCCCCCAAGGACTATCCCAATATGGTTCATTTGACTTGCTTGGCTTCCATAAAACAAAATCTAATGGATCAGACTTATATTTGGCGATTTCAACTCTTGCACCAGCTAATAAGTCTTTTTGTGATTTTTTTGATAAAGCACCATAGTTATCATATGATTTAATATCAAATATTACATGTCCATCTGATACGTAAGCAGTTCCGATTTCTAGTAATTTTTCTATCATAGAGATCATTTGACCAATATGATCTGTTGCCTTTGGCTCTAATGTTGGATCTAAACAATTTAGCTTTTTAGCATTATCTTTAAATATATATTCTATATCCTTAGTTAATCTTGAAATAGATTCATTAAGATTCATTTGGGGGTATTTTTTGAGTGCTATATTATTTATTTTATCATCAACATCCGTAATATTCCTTATATACTTGACGTAATCATTCCCATATTTATACCTTAATAACCTATAGAGGAGATCAAAAACAATTACAGGACGTGCATTACCTATATGGGGCTTATCATAAACTGTTGGACCACAAACATACATCCTCACATTTTTATTATCTATGGGTATAAATTTATCTTTTTCCCTGGAAACAGAATTATATAAATATAAATCCATATAATATTACCTTAATGTTATTTCAGTTGAGGAATTTAAAATCTTTTCAAGAGTTCGATTAAAACTACTGTAGTCTCTAGTAGCTCTTGTAAATATTAATGCGCCCTCTATTGAAATAATTATATCTTCTGAAATTATTAATGCCTCCCTTGCATCCACCCCTTCGTCAACAATAATTTTTACAAGTGATTCTTTCCAATAAATTGCTGCATTCTTTATTTGAGAATAAAAAATATCTCTTGTAGATCCAATAGCAAAAACATCAATCAAGCATGATCTTTTGCCATTATTATAAAAGAGATTAATCCCTTCTAGCATATTTTTGATCTTTGTTTGAAAGTTAAGCTCAGTTGCAAGAGGGGATAAAACAAGCTTTGTAAAATCTCGACTAATTTTTTCATAAACAGCATTAGCCATCTCTTCTTTTCCACCAGGAAAATGATAATAAAGACTAGCTCTTCCTAGACCTGTATTTTTTGCTAATATTGTCAAGCTAGTTCCATCATAGCCATATTCACAAAATATATCTATTAGCTTATCAACGAGATCTTTATATGAAACAATTTTTACCAAATTTACACCATTAGAACGATCGTTCGATTATATACTAGAAAAAAATAAAATCAATTTCTTTATTATTATTTAATATTAATTTTTAGCCTCTTCGAGACTTTATCAATACCGATCAATAATAAAAAAGAGGCTAATTCTGGCCCTGAATTTTCACCAGTCAGAGCAATTCTTAGCGGCAAATATAATTCTTTTCCCTTTCGACCTGTTTTCTCAGATATATTTTTAGTCCATGATGACCAGGTATTTTCATCCCATGGCTCATGTGGAAGGATGTTATATGCAAGAGATAAAAAATCTGCATTATCTTTGTCTGTTTTACAATCTATATCACCATATATTATATCCCACCACTTCTTAGACTCAGATACGGAATTAATATTTGCCCTTATACTATTCCAAAAATTCTCATCAATATTCTTATCAAGGACTAATTTTGTTAGTTGTTCTCTAACTGAAGAAAAAGATTTATTTTGCAATATTTTCTTGTTTAACAGAGTCAAATCATCAAAGCTAAACCTTGCTGGTGATCGAGATATTTTTGTTAAATCATAATTATAAATAAGATCATCTATATTTTGATATGCTTCGATAGCATCGGAAGTCCCAATTCTGGCACAATAATTAATCAAAGTTATCGCTTCAATACCCTTATCTCGTATTTCCCCTAAAGACATTGAACCAGATCTTTTTGACATTCTTGATCCATCTTTCTGCACCATTAAACTATGGTGTCCAAAATTAGGAATTTTTGCATTTAGTGCTTTAAATAATTGGATCTGGGTTGCTGTATTTGAGACATGATCTTCACCCCTTAAAACATGAGAAATACTCATATCTATATCATCAACAACACTTGGTAATGTATAGAGAAAAGTACCATCAGTCCTAATAAGAACTGGATCTGAAAAAGTACTACAATCAATAGATTGATCGCCCCTTATTAGGTCTTTCCAAGCAATATTTTCATGATCTAATTTATATCTCCAATAAGGTTTTACACCCTTTGATTTATATTCTTCAATTTGTTTTGATGATAATTTTAATGACGCTCTATCATAAATAGGGGGCCTCCCCCTTGAAAGATTCAATTTCCTAATCTTATTTAACTCTTCATCTGATTCAAAGCACGGATATAATTTTCCTTGTATTATTAATTGGTCTCTTACTTGTTTATATTTCTCAGTTTTTTCAGATTGCTTTTTTATATCTAAGAGATCTATATTTAGCCAATCAATATCTTTAATAATTGAATTGTAAAACCTTTCTTCTGATCTTTCTTGGTCAGTATCATCAATTCGCAAAACGAGTCCACCACCAATAGATTTAGCAAAAATATAATTTAAAATTAATGTCCTTGCATTACCTATGTGTAAATTGCCTGTTGGACTGGGAGCAAATCTCATTTTATTTACAGTCATGTTATTCACTTAATTTGAGTCACGATAATTATTTGTTATAGGATATCGTCTATCCTTACCAAAATTTTTATGGGATATTTTTACTCCGGGTGGCGCTTGTCTTCTTTTGTATTCAGATATAAATAATAGGTTTTGAATTTTTGAAACCCAATCTTTATCATGACCAGATTTTATTATATCTAATACCGACATTTCTTCTTCTATTAGCTTATATAATATATCATCAAGAATATCGTAATCAGGAAGAGAGTCCTGATCAGTTTGGTTTTCTCTAAGTTCAGCTGTCGGGGGTTTGTTAATTATATTTTCAGGTATTATTAATCCTGATGGCCCTAAAGCAATTTTCGGCTTATTTTGATTTCTCAATTTAGCAATCTTGTATACTTCTGTTTTATATATATCTTTAATTGGGTTATAGGCTCCAGACATATCACCGTATAAAGTAGCATACCCTACTGCCATTTCAGATTTATTTCCTGTTGTAAGAAGTAAACGATTGAATTTATTTGATAAAGACATTAAAAGAAGAGCTCTAATTCTAGATTGAATATTTTCTTCTGTAACATCTTTATCCAAACCAAGAAAAAATGGTTGCAATTCTTTTTCTGTTATTTGAACAATATTTTCTATTGAAATCTCATCTGCAATAATATTTAAATATTTTGCACATAGTTTTGCATCATGTAAACTTTCCTTAGATGTATATTTTGATGGCAACATTACACATTGAATATTTCCAGAACCTAGTGCATCAACTGCAATACAAGCCACGAGTGCAGAATCAATTCCACCAGAAAGGCCGATAATCACCTCTTTGAATTTATTTTTCTTTACATAATCTCTAAGACCCAAAACACATGCGCTATATATATCAATTAAATCTTGATTATTTTCGACTTCTCCTTTGGTCGAACATATCCAATTATTTGATTCTTTTTTCCAGATAGTGTTAACAACAGATGAAGTAAAATTTTGAAGTTTTAATGGCACAGAAAAATCTGAGTTTATAACAAAAGAACCGCCATCAAATACAAGTTCGTCTTGCCCACCTACTTGATTTACATATATTAGGGGTAATTTACTTTCCACAACCCTTTGCATTGCTATATTTATCCTTAAATCATGTTTATTACGTGTAAAAGGAGACCCATTGAGAACAATTAAAAGTTCCGCTCCAGTTTCTGTTAAACACTCTACAACATCCTCAAACCAAACATCTTCACAAATTGCTACCCCAATCTTAATATCTCTAAAATTCATTGGACCTGGCATATCACCTTGACAAAAAATTCTCTCCTCATCAAAAACATCATAATTAGGAAGATGAACTTTATTTTGAACTGATATAATTTTACCATTATCAATAAGAGCAACGGAATTATAAACATTTCCATTCTTTTTCGTGGGTAAACCAACTAAAATAGCAGGGCCCCCATCATCTGCTATCTGTAATAATTTTTCTAAATAATCATTTATTTCTTCTAAAAATGCATCCCTTAGAACTAAATCTTCCGGCGGATAACCTGACAAAAACAGTTCTGTGAAAACAATTAGATCAGCATTATTCTTTTTTGCTTCCACTCTAGCTTCAATAATTAAATCAAAATTCTTCTTTACATTACCCACAGTGGGATTTAGTTGAGCTATTGCAATTTTAAGGGAATTATAAGAAACGGTTTTCATTATTAATCAATAATTAGATTGTTGAACTAATCTCATCAGCAACAAGAAAGGCTAGTTCGAGAGCCTGATCTGCATTTAATCTCGGATCACAATGAGTATGATATCTACTTGAAAGATCTTCATCTTTTATTGAAACAGCTCCACCAACGCATTCCGTAACATTTTTACCTGTCATTTCAATATGGATGCCACCTGGGTATGAACCATGATCCTTATGGATCTTCATATAACTTCTTACCTCATTCATTATATATTCAAAAGGTCTAGTTTTAAAACCTGATAAAGATTTAATGGTATTTCCATGCATTGGATCGCAAGACCATAAAACATTTTTGGACTCTTTGCTCACTGATTTTATAAAGCCAGGCAAATGCTTATCGACATTCTCATAGCCAAATCTTGCAATAAGTGTTATCCGACCTTTTTCATTTTCTGGGTTCAATTTATCTAATAATCTTATAAGCGTCTCTGGATCTAATGTAGGTCCACATTTAATTCCAATTGGGTTCTTTATTCCACTACAATATTCAACATGAGCTTCATCAGGATTCCTTGTTCTATCTCCAATCCAAACCATATGTCCAGATGTTGCATACCAGTCTCCGGTAATTGAGTCCACCCTTGTCATTGATTCTTCATAACCTAGAAGCAAAGCCTCATGACTAGTATATAAATCTGTTGTTCTCAATTGAGGAACCGATTGGGGCGTAATTCCGCATGCCCTAATAAACCCTAATGATTTTGTAATTTGTCCAGCTAAATCAGCATATTTTTCTCCAATTGGTGAATTTTCAAGAAAATCTAGTGTCCAGCTATGAACACTCTCTAGATCTGCATATCCTCCTTGTGAAAAAGCCCTCAGTAAATTTACAGTTGCAGCTGATTGTCTATATGATTTAAGTAAACGTTCTGGATCTGGTTTTCTTGATTCATCATTAAATTCAATTCCATTTATATTATCACCTCGATAACTCAATAGCTCCTTACCATCCAAAACCTCATTATCAGAAGACCTTGGTTTAGCAAATTGTCCCGCTATTCTTCCTACTTTAATAACTGGTAGAGAAGTTGCAAAGATCAAAACCACAGACATCTGAAGGAATAATCTAAAAATATCTCTTATATTATCGGGGTTATGTTCAATAAATGATTCTGCACAATCACCACCTTGTAGCAAAAAAGCTTTGCCATCACTCGCAAGAGCTAATTTTTCTTTCAGATCTCTTGCTTCTCCAGCAAATACAAGCGGTGGATATGTTGATATTACGTTTTCAACATCTTTAAGATGCTTCTTATCATCATAATTTGGCACATGCTTAATGGGCTTATCTCGCCAACTCGATGGGGACCAATTATGCATAATTTTCTCCAATGTTTAATACCGTACTACTTATATATAACGCCAACAATTATAACAAGTTATTAATGTAAAAAAATAAGAACCACACTAGAGTTCCTTTGTAATTTTATTTCTCATTGTCATAATCTCTTCTGCAGTAGTTGGATGAAGTGGAATAGTATTATCTAGGTCAGATTTCTTAATATTTTTATTAATAAGAACAGACATCAATTGAGCTATCTCAGCAGCGTCATCTCCAATCATATGAAATCCTAGTAATTTTTGAGATTTATTATCCACTAGCATTTTAATAAATGTTTTATCTGTTAAATCAGTCAATGTGTAATATAAGGACCTAAAAGTTGATGTATATATATCTATTTTCTTATACTTGAGTAATGCTTCATTTTCTGTCATCCCAACAGTCCCAATTTCAGGGTTAGAAAAAACAGCAGTAGGTATATTTTCTATTTTATATTTTACATCTTGTTTCTCAAATTCATTTCTTACAAAAATCATCGCCTCTCTAATAGCAACTGGAGTCAACTGATAATTGTTTGAAACATCACCAATTGCATAAATATTTGGAATGGATGTTTGGAAAGATTTATTAACTATAATTCTACCATAAGTATCTGTTTTAATCATTCCATTGGAATTGAGACATTCTATATCCGGGTGTCTTCCTGTAGCATATAATATAATATCTGAATGTGTGAATGTTCCATCATCAAGTTTTAATTTATAATGATCTTCAACTTTAGATATTTCAGTAACATTAGTATTTAACTTAATACTCAATTTATTGGATTGTAACTCCTTTAGAATTATTTCACTGATATCTGCATCAAAATTTTTAAGTAACTTATCACCTCGATATATAAGTTCACATTTAGAACCCAGTCCAGATATGATAGATGCGAATTCTAGTGCAATATATCCACCACCAACAATTATCACTTTTGAAGGAAGATCTTTCAAATCAAAAAAATCGTCTGACGAAATAACATGTTCAATGCCATTTATTTTTGGAAAAAAGGGTTTTGCTCCAGTTGCAATAAGTATCTTTTTTGCACTATATTTTTTTTTATCATCAAGTACGATTGTATGATTATCTATAATATTTGCGCTAGATTTAATAATTCTAACTCCTGAATTTTCCATATTTGTTTGATAAATAAGGCTAAGTTTTTGTATTTGTTTATCTTTATTTTTTATTAAAGACTTCCATGAAAAATTTGCATCATTATATTCCCATCCAAAGCTTTTCGCGACAATATTATGTTTTGAAAACTTACTACTATAACTTAAGAATTTTTTAGGAATACACCCTCTAATTACACAAGTCCCTCCAATTCTATATTTTTCTGCTATAGCAACTTTTGCACCAGAATGGGCTGCTAATCGGGCAGCTCTAACGCCTCCAGATCCTGCTCCAATAACAAATAAATCATAATCAAAATTCTCATTTAGCATAATTTTTCCTAATCTACCTCTAAGACAATATTTAATTCTTGTTCTATTATTTGGTCAATATTATTGTATAAATAATTCATTATTATAATATTTAATTCTCTATTAAAATAATAATTTTTTCTTGCAAAGCTCAATCCATCATCAGATGTGTTCGCATAAATCTTATTAAGACCATCAATATCTTTTATTGTATAATATTTCATCAATAGTTGAGTTGCAATATCTGGAATAAAATCTTCAAATGCTGAAGTGGTGGATTTTGCTATTACGGAAGCAATTACATCAAGTTCCTTAGGTTCAATCTCTATATTAGCTAAATTTACGTCTGAAATAATCTTTTGTTTAATCTGTATTTTTAAGTCAGAGAATATATCCTTAAGATAATATTTTACAACATGTTCCCTTGCTTTATCTTCAAGTTCTCCAGCTATTGTATTTGAAGATATTATTGAGCTTAGAGTTATAGCTACAAAAAATAAAAAAAAAAATCTCAAATTCTTTTTCATCGTTACTTTTAACTCATTCTTTATTGAAATTAATTTCAGTAGCATATTCATCATATCCAATTATCATTGAGCTAGACATATTCAAAAAAAGACCAGTAGTAATTACACTTGGTATTTTTTCAATTTTTACATTAATCTGATCAGTTAATAAAATTTTTTTACAATAACAATCAATTATAAAATTGCCACCATCTGTAATAAAATTGAGTCCACCTGAATCAAGGCGCAGAATAATCTCTGGTGTCATTTGATACTCTTCAAAAACTTTACTAATTAGAGATATAGTTGACTTTGGAGAGAATGGAATAATTTCTATGGGTAATGGAAATTTTCCTAGAGTATTTACTTTTTTAGATTCATCAATAATAATGAAATATTCTTTTGACATATTAGCAAGCATCTTTTCTCTTAAGAGAGCTCCCCCTCCTCCCTTAATCATATTTCCATTATCATCAATCTCATCTGCCCCATCAATTGTAATATCAAGAAATTCAAACTCATCTAGTTGCTGGAATTTAATTGAATAATCTTTTGCAATTTCTTCAGTTTGAATAGATGAACTTACGCATTTAAGACTCTCTGCTAAATTCTTGTCTTTCCCCAGCAAGTGAATTAATTCATTTGCTGTTGATCCAGTTCCTAATCCTAGATTCATACCTGGTTTTATCTTCTTTATAGCTAATTTAGCAGCATTTATTTTTTTTTGTTGTGCAGTCATAAGAAATTTATTGGATATTTGGCAACAATTATATATTAATATTTCTAACATATAAATATATAAATAAGTAATAAAAAATGGTTAAGCGTACTAGACAAAAAATGGCAGTATTTGATTTAGATGGAACGCTAATTGATACAGCTCCTGATCTAATTTATTCAGCAAATGAAGTTATCAAAGATATAATTAATATTGATATTGACTATGAAAAATCTAAGAAATTTATTGGAAGAGGTGGTGAATATTTCATAAATAGAAATCTAATACACAGTAATATTAAACTACCCCAAAATAAGATCGATGAATTAATAAAAGAATTCTTAGTAATATATGAAAATAACATATCAAATCGCAGCAAATTATATCCTGGGGTAACTAAATTACTATCCGAATTACACCAACGAAACTTTATTTTAAATATTTGCACTAATAAACCAGAAAAACTTGCAAAGTTAGTTTTAAAAGATTTTGAATTAATTCAATACTTTGATGAAATTATTGGTGGTGATACCCTTTCTCAGTGTAAACCAAATCCCCTTCCACTTTTAAAATTAATGAATGATTATAATATCAAACCATCAGATACAATTATGATAGGTGATACTACTACAGATATCTTGACAGCTAAGAATTGTAATATTAAATCAATTTGTGTAGACTTTGGTTACTTTAATGAAAAGATCGAAGGAGTTGACCCTGATTATTGGGTGTCAAACTATAATCAAGTTATAGATATTATAAATGAAATATTTTAAATATATTTTTCTATTATTCTAACCCAAGTTTTAATTCCTTTAGTATAAGACAAAACATTATACTTTTCATTTGGACTATGTATCCGATCATCACCCAAAGCAAAACCCACCAATACAGTATCAATGTTTAGCATACTTTTAAAAACCTCCACGATGGGAATGGACCCACCTCCTCCAGTATAAACTGGAGGAACATCCCACTCTTCTTCTATTGCCAGAGAAGCGGATTTAAAATAATAACTATTTGTATCAAATTCTATTGCCTTACAATAATCTGAGCCTTTAAAATTTACTACAACCCCTTCCGGAAGCTTTTTATTTATATAAGAATGAATATTGTCAATGATCTTATCTGGCTCTTGATTTCCAACAAGCCTACACGTGATCTTAGCACTTGCTTTTGATGGTATTACAGTCTTAGTTCCTTGATCTGTATATCCACCTAATATTCCATTTATCTCAAAAGTGGGGCGTGACCAAGTTTGTTCAAAAATTGATCTATTTTTTTCTCCAGATGATGTCTCCTGCCCTATCTTTAATAGATATTCTTTTCGATTAAAATTTAGGTTATTCCAGCTTTCAAGAATATTCTTATCAACTTCTTTAACTCCATCATAAAAACCTTCGATAGCAACTTCTCCACTATCAGTATAAATTTTGGAAATTATATCACTGATTATTCTAATGGGGTTCCAAGCAACACCCCCATATTCTCCTGAATGCAAATCCCTATTGGGACCTATAATCTCAAATTCTTCGGATAGAAGACCCCGAAGACTTCTTGTTATTGCTGGAGTATCCTTATCCCACATACTGGTGTCACAAACATAAGCAATGTTGGCACTAAGTTTATCTCTATATTCATCAAGAAATTTTGGTAATGTTTTAGACCCACATTCTTCTTCACCTTCAATTATCAATTTCATAGAAAATGGAAGTTCTCCATATTCATCAATAAAATACTTGATAGCCTGCACAAAAGTTAAAAGCTGACCTTTATCATCACTTGCTCCACGAGCAACAATACATTCCTGGCCATCTATTTCTGTGATTGTTGGGGTAAATGGATCTGAATTCCATAATTCAATAGGATCAACGGGTTGGACATCATAATGACCATAAAATAATATTGTTTTTGTGTCTTCCTTATCACTAACATACTCGCAATAAACAATTGGATGCCCTTCTGATTCATATATAATTGTATTTAAGCCAAAACTTTGTAAATGTTTTTTCAGCCATTCAGCAGCTTTAAAACATTCTTGAGAATACTCAGGTATCGTAGATATTGATTTGATTTTTAGAAAATCAATCAATATATCAATATCATCACCTATATTATCATCTATATTACTAAGAATTTTTTTTATCTTTTCCATATGAAATTTAAAAATTTTTGTTTATTGAAATTTAAATAAAATATACACTTAAAAAATTAAAATAAATATAAATTAAATAAAAAAATATTAGATAAATTATGCCAAGTCATCTTGTAATTGGAGGAATAAGTTCAGGAAAGTCTTTGTTCGCAGAATTGCTAGCTGAGAATATATTCAATGTTACTCCTAACTTAACATTACATTATTTAGCAACAGCCCCAATGATCGATGATGAGATGATTAAAAAAATATCTATACACAAAGAAAGACGCTCAAAACATTGGAATACAATTGAGGAGGAGTTAGATATTTATGAAAAGATTAGTAATTTACCAAAAAATAACCAGATTATTTTAATCGAGTGTATAACTACTTGGCTATCTAATATGACATTTAATCAAATTGATATAACAGAGAATGTTGAACTACTTGTTGAATATATAAGAATTTGCAAAGAAAATCATATAATTATCGTATCAAATGATCTCGGAGAGAGTGTTATCTCAGAAAATAAGGAGACGAGATTTTTTCAACAACTAAATGGGAATATCAATCAACAAATTGCCCAGATTACCGACAATGTGCATAAAGTAATAGCTGGTATCAATCTTAAAATTAAGTAGTCTGAAACAATAATGCATATTGTAACAAGCAAATCTCACCAGTCAAAAAATCATGAAAAAACACTAAATCGCTCTCAAGATTCAGCTGACATCATATTTCTATCTTCTGCAGATACAGAAATTTCTCTGTTATCAAAATCTGTTAGAAGAGTAAGTAAATATCCAAGTATAAGACTAACTAATGTTCTTAATTTAGCTGAGCATAAGTCTATTGATGCCTATATTAGTAAAACTGTGTCAAAAGCAAAAATTGTAATTATAAGGATTCTTGGTGGGAAAAGTTATTGGAACTATGGCGTTGATAAGTTGGTTGAAGATCAAATAAAAAAGAAATATGAAATTATTTTTTTTCCTGGAGATGATAAATTTGATGAACAATTGTATGCATTATCATCAATAAATGGTTCACAATACAAGGAGCTGTGGTCTTATTTTATTGAGGGTGGATCAGAAAATGCAATTAATTTACTAAAATATATAACTTACCTTAAATTCAATACTAAGAAGCCCTCCTCCTCAAAGAGGATAAGTCCTGTGGGTATATATTGGCCAAATAAAAATGAAGTTAATTCATCTGAACTTGAAAAGAATTGGGATATAAAAAAGAAGGGTATTATTTGTATTACATTTTATAGTGCCTTACTTCAGAGTGGACAAACTGAAGTTATTGACTCACTGATTAGTGAGCTACAAAAAAATTATAATTGTTTACCTATCTACGCTAAATCTTTTAAAGACAAAACAAATGCAGAGCTCACAACTTATTTACTAAAAAAATATGCCCCTATTTCATTAATAAATTTAACAGGTTTTTCGCTAAAACAGGATTCTTCCAATAATACAACGGTTTTTGATGGTGGCCTTCGAATTGTATTTCAGGCCATACTATCTAGTATGTCTGAGCATGAATGGTCTCACTCTCATAAAGGTATGAATAATAGAGATATCATCATGAGTGTATCACTACCTGAAATAGATGGGAGATTAATAACCAAAACCATTGCTTTCAAAGAGAAAGTCCGATTTGATTCACTTACACAAACTGATCTTCTTGAATATCAGCCGAATAAATTTGGTATAGAATATTTATGTGGCCTTATCAAAAATTGGGCTGATCTCCATACATTAAAGAATAGTGAGAAAAAAATATTTATTTCTCTTGCAAATTATCCAAATAAGGACTCAAGAATTGCAAATGGTGTTGGTTTGGACACTCCAAGTAGCGTAATTAACCTAATAAATAAGTTTAAAAAGAAAGACTACTTCATAAAAGACTTTCCTAAAAGTTCTCACAAATTAATGAAACAACTAATTGCTGGACAGACTAATAATTTAAATAAAAAAATTTCAATAGATATAAAGAGTATAAAAATAAAAGATTATAAAAAATTCTATAATAAATTATCAAAGAAAGTAAGAGATGAGGTGGAGGAAAGATGGGGGCCCGTCGAGAATGATCCTTTCGTCAAGAATGGATTACTCCTTTTGCCAATACAGAATTTTGGAAATATTTCAATTGGAATTCAACCATCACGTGGTTATAATATAGATCCTAAAAGTACATATCATAGCCCAGATTTAGTACCTCCACATTATTACTTTGGGTATTACTTTTGGTTAAAACATATATTCAAAGCAAACGCACTTATTCAATTTGGAAAACATGGTAATTTAGAATGGCTTCCAGGAAAATCATTATCCCTAAGTAAAAATTGTTATCCAGAGGCAATCTTAGAATCTACCCCATTAATATACCCATTTATAGTTAACGATCCCGGAGAAGGAACCCAGGCAAAGAGAAGAAATGCCGCTATTATTGTAGACCACTTAACACCTTCGCTAACCCGAGCAGATACTTACGGTGATTTAATTGAAATTGAACTGTTACTAGATGAATATTACGATGCGTATCAGACAGATGGGAAAAGAGCTGATAATATTAAGCATCAAATACTTGAACTGACTCAATCTATTGGTCTTTACACTGATACAATGATTGAAAAAGATGATAATACTGAAACAAAGTTGAATAAAATAGACACCTATCTTTGTGAACTAAAAGAATTACAAATAAGAGATGGCCTGCATATTTTTGGAAAGTCACCAAGAAATAATGAACTTTATAATCTATTACTATCAATTGCCAAAATTAGCCGTAAAGATGGCTTAAATCAAAATCAACCTATTACGCAAGCAATAGCCGATGATATGAGCCTTAACTTTAATGCAATAAATTGCATTAGATCGGAGTCTTATAAAGGACCTAAAAAAAATATTTTAGCTGATCTTTCTCAATCAGCATGGAGATCAAATTCCGACACTATTGAGAGATTAGAATTATTATCTGAAAATATATTAAAAGATGAATACCAAATTCCAAAAAAATGGCTTAAGACAAAATCTGTAATTAACTCTATTAATCAAGAGCTTAAACCAAGCATACAAAAATCAGG